>WFXC01000033.1 GCA_015490805.1 Candidatus Kapaibacterium sp. | reverse complement strand
CATGTGTTAGGCACGCCGCCAGCGTTCGTCCTGAGCCAGGATCAAACTCTCCATCGCAAAAAAACGCTCGCTTTCTTGCCTTTCTGCTTCCTGCCTCTCCCCCAGTTGCCCCCTCCGACAACTGCACCCCGAAATGGAAAAGATCATTACCCGACCGTTCGATCGGATAAAAAGCACTCTTTCAACGAACAGATCCTGCTGTTTATTGTGTTTCCGCCAGTGCAATGCCGGGAGAATTCTGGAAAAGCATAAAAAGCAACGACCTTTATGATTTTGCTCTTGACATGCCGGATGCTGCTGTCGTTGCCGGCTGAAAAATGTTCCGAATGTTCAGGAAGAAAAAGAGAGGAAACCGCAGGGAGCGATGAAGAAATCGCGACGTGAGCAGTGCAATGGTGGTGTGATAAAGAACCGTGCCCAGCGGGATACAGGTTGAACACTGA
The DNA here is from genome assembly GCA_015490805.1 of Candidatus Kapaibacterium sp. Lineage (GTDB taxonomy): Bacteria > Bacteroidota > Ignavibacteria > Kapaibacteriales > WFXC01 > WFXC01. The sequence continues at coordinate 75,758 of WFXC01000033.1, read as the reverse complement.
AAAATCCCCGCAAGCAGTAGCGTCGACAGTCCTATTACCACTGCTATAATGATGTACCGAAAAAGAACATTCGTTTTGCCGATGGCAATTAAGATGAAAATTTGCAGCGTCAGGGGTAAAACACAACCTGCAAGAGCCAGAACCTGGAAAAAGGAAATTGCCAGCGCGTATTTGGCAGGAAGGAGAAACCCAATAACATAGGGAGCAGTTACAATAGCTGCGATAGCGACGAAGAGAGACACCCAGAAGTGAGCCGTCAAACTGCGTTGTGTCAAAGAGCGCAATTGATCATAGTCCTGAGCGTGCGCCACTTTGCTGATTGCAGGAAAAAAGACTGAACCCACAGCGTGGGTTGGAGACTCAAAGAGGCGAAAGAGCGTTTTGGCGGATTGATAGATCCCGGTCGTTGCTGTTGAGAAAAACATTTGTACGATGTAGGTATCCAGCCGCAGCAGGAGGGTGGAGAAGATCCCACCACCGGCTAAGAATCCGCTGAAAGACAGGAATTCCCGAAGTTTTAATTTTCCTTTGCGGGAAAATTGCAACTGGGATCGACTCAGCCATAGCAGGTGAGCGGAACTGGCAATACTACCGGAATAGACAATGAGCATCATATCTTCAAACGCGTGCAGGTGGTCGGAAAAGAGGAGAATCAGTGTGACCCCTGCCATTGTGCCCATCCACACAAGATTTGCGGCAAAAATGCGGTGCATATACAGGTCGCGCTGCTGGATTGACAGGAGATACATCCGGGGAATGGTTAAGGCAATATACGGTGGGAAAAAAGCTGCGACGGTGAGAAACCGGGGTTCATTCAGGAGCATTGAAAGAGGAGATCGCAGGAGAAATAACAGCATCGCAAACCCCAGGGTACACGTGGCGTAGACGGTGATCGACAAAAAATTCACTCTGGGACGTTCTTGAAGATCGCTGCCAAATTTAATCGCCGGAGCTAAAGCCAGATGGTCAGCGATCACAAAAAGGAAGATAAAAGCTGCTTCAAAGAGCGCGTATAGCCCAAATTCTTCAGGAGGAAGGGATCGGATCTGGAGAATCCGAAAAATGAGTCCGTAGACAAGGAAAGTTGCTTTGTCTGCCAGTGCCCAGGAAATTTTTCTCCCGATTCGCATTACGACTGTGCATTTGTCCTGTGTGTGTCAACAGTGAGGTCAACGTGTGCGTATCGGGTTCGCAGGGAGTGGAGCAGTGCTTCATCTGTGAGCTGATAGCGGATTGGCGTCACTGATACATAGCCCTGGCGGAGGGCAATGTCGTCCGCATCTGGCGCTTCGTTTTCAGGGATAATGTATTGTCCTTTGATCCAGTACACAGTGTGTCCCTGGGGGTCCTGCATTTCTACGTACGTATCTCGCCAATAAGCCGACCCCTGGCGGGTAAACCGGATGCCGCGAATGTCGTCCAGCGGTAATGCTGGAACGTTCACGTTGAGAAAAGTGCCGCGGGGAAGATCCATTGACAGTAACATTCGGGCGATGTGGAGGGCGTAATGAGCAGCAGCAGAACAATCGAAGGATTCGTTCAGCGTGTCAACAGACACAGCCATTGAGGGAATCCCCAGGAGCATCCCTTCCGTTGCGGCTGATACAGTCCCGGAGTACAAAATATTCGCCGCTGTGTTTGCTCCGTGATTGATGCCGGAAGCAACCAGATCGGGTGGCGCTGGCAACAGTTTATTGACTGCTAATTTGACACAATCAGCCGGCGTTCCATTGACGGCGTAGCCGAACAAAGTACCGTCGCGATGGAAGGGAGTAACCCGAAGAGGAGCATTGACCGTCAGAGCGTGCCCGACAGCGCTCTGCTGACGATCTGGAGCCACAACGACGACTGTCCCCAGCGCTGACAGTGCTTTTGCTAAGGCATAAATGCCGTTGGAGAAAATGCCGTCATCGTTCACAACCAGAATTGTCGGCGGTTTTTGTGCCATTGATTTTTACCGGGTTAGGTCGTTGTAGATAATGAACACCATCAGCAACAATAACAGTGCGATACCGATTTGTTGAATTGCGATCTTGATTTTTGTAGGAAGTTCCCGGCGGAAAATGCCTTCAATCACGATGAGCAGAAGATGTCCCCCATCCAGAGCGGGGATCGGTAGGATGTTGATAATTGCCAGTGTAATCGAAAGAAAAGCAACGAATTGCAGAAATGCCATTATCCCCAGCCCTGCCTGTTGGGAAGCCATTTCGGCGATACGGATTGGACCGCCAATGGTTTCTTTAACTGAGAGTTTGCCGCGAAAGATCTGGCGAATTGATTCAAAAAACAGCACGATTGTTTTTCCAGTTTGGTCTATCCCGTAGCCGATCGCTTCTGGCAGGGAGTATTGAACGTGGCGGATGTTGGTGAATACAACCGTGATGCTAATGCCCAGTTTGCCCGCAGAGTCTGGCGTCACAATTTTCTGTAGAATCTGATCGCTCCGTTTCCAGACCAGCGGGAGGGGAGTTGATTTGTGAGCTTTGATAGTGGCGATCAACTGTTGGAGGGAATAAATAGGCTGGTCGCCCGCTTTGAGAATTGTATCGCCGGGGTGCAATCCAGCCTGTTCTGCTGGTGTGCCTGGCAGGACGCCAGCGACAAAGACGCGGGCAGCGTCAGGGATAAACCCCAATTGATCCGGCGACTGGGATTCGTTTAATCGGCGCAGTAATTCTCGACTATCCAGCGACAGGGTCAGGATCTTGCCTGCACGCCGGACTGTCAATTGTTTTGTTTCCCCGATTGCTTCGGTGGTCAAAAGCTCTAAGAAATGATTCCAGTTTTGCACCGAAACGTCATCAACGGCAAGGATTTCGTCCCCAGGTTGCAGTCCGATCTGCGCTGCAAAAGAGTTTGGCGGAACAGTTCCCAAACGGGTAGTTTCAATGATGGTTTTGCCCTGACTCAGGGCAATGCCACTAAAGACCAGAATTGCCAGCAGGAAATTCATCAGGACACCAGCGCTGATCACAAAAGCCTGCGCCAGGCGGGGTTTTGCGCGAAATTCCCACGGTTGCGGATCGGACCGGAGAAATTGCGTATCCAGGGATTCATCTACCATCCCGGCAATTTTGACATAACCGCCAATGGGCAAGAGAGAGATTCGGTAATCGGTACACCCCTGCGGCTCCCACGATTCAGGAAGGGTGCCAAAGGACCAGCCGGTCTGACAGTTGTAGCCCAGCAGCCGGGGTCCCATCCCGATGGAAAAAATGTCAACCCGCATTCCTGTCAGGCGGGCAGCGAGGAAGTGTCCCAGTTCGTGTACTGTGACAATGATTGTGACGACCACCAGGAAAATCACCAGTGTCTGGATTAAGTCCATCTGTTTAAACCTTTGTTGGTAATGTTGCCACGATTTGTTCAGCAAGACTGCGTGCTTCTGAGTCTGCTGCGATAATGTCGGCTAACGACGGTTTGCCCACTGGAGTGATTTTTTCCAGCGTTTCGGCAATGATTACTGGAATATCCGTGAAGCGAATTTTGCGATTGATAAATGCCTGAACCGCAACTTCGTTGGCAGCGTTGAGAATTGTTGGCGCAGTGCCGCCCGTTTCCAGCACCTGTCGGGCTAATCGCAAACACGGAAAGCGATTTTCGTCGGGCGGTTCGAAGGTTAATGTGTGGATAGCGGCAAGATCAGTTCGTGGAAAGGGAGTTGGAAGCCGCTGCGGGGCGCTGAGTGCATAGAGAATTGGCAGGCGCATATCCGGTAGTCCTAACTGCGCTTTGATGGAACCGTCGACAAACTGTACCAGAGAGTGCACAATACTCTGGGGATGGATCAGAACCTCGATTTGCGCCGGATGAAGATCGAAGAGCCATCGTGCTTCAATCATTTCCAGCCCTTTGTTCATCAGCGTTGCGGAGTCAATGGTGATCTTCGGTCCCATCTTCCAGTTGGGATGGCGTAACGCTTCTTCCAGCGTCACAGCGTGCAGTTGTTTCAGCGTGTAATTTCGGAATGGGCCGCCAGAAGCGGTGAGAATGATTTTTTCTATGCTTTCCTTGCGTTCGCCCATCAGACACTGAGCAATGGCGCTGTGTTCACTGTCAATGGGGATCAGCGAAGCAGCCGAGCGTCGGGCTGTTGTTGTTACCAGTTCGCCAGCACTGACCAGAACCTCCTTGTTTGCCAGTGCGACATTGATCCCCTGTTCTAAAGCAGCCAAGGTGGGGCGGACACCAGCGAATCCGACTAAGGCTGAGACCACAATGTCGTTTGTGCCATCAGCAGCAACTTCGGCAAGCGCATCTTCTCCGCAGAGAATTGTTCCCTGATACGTGGTTGTTCGTTGAAACGCTGCACAGGCTTCCGGATCGCAGATGACGATACCTTTCGGAGAAAACTGTTGAAGAATCGAGTGGAGCCGGTCGATATTCCGATGCGTTGTGATAAATCCTAAGCGAAACTGCTCAGGATACAATGCCAGGACTTCTAAGGTTTGGGTGCCAATGGAACCGGTCGCGCCAAGAATTGTGACGGTTTTTGCTGTCATAGAAATCTTACGATCACACCAGTCCTGTAATATCCGCTTGTTGCTTTATGGAGTAGAACCGAAATTGGTTCACGGGTAGAAAAGGATCGACTTTCAGGTTTAGCTTGACGAAGTACTTCAGCATAAGTCGTACCAGCCGGGAAATTTTTCCGCTTTGCAGATATTCTGCCACCGATGGATGGACCGTAAGCAGGAGCCGAAACTCTTTCGAGTGCTGGCGGAACTGCCGCAGCCAGTTTTCGATATAATTCAACGTGAGGTGGACGGAAGTGATAGTCCCGCGACCATTGCACGTTGGACATTCCTGGGTCAGGATCTGGGTGATGTTTTTGCGGATCCGTTGCCGGGTGATTTGCATCAAACTGAGCTGGGTGAGGGGGAAAACGACGGTGACGGCACGATCTTTTTGCAGCAATGATTTCATCGTTTCATACAACTTCTTTCGGTTCGCCTCCTGCTGCATATCGATGAAGTCGATCACGATCAGTCCGCCGACATCCCGGAGTCGAAGCTGGCGCGCAATTTCCTGTGCTGCTTCCATATTGGTCTGGAAAGCAACAGCTTCCTGCGAACGCTTGCCCTCCGAGGATTTTCGGGAGTTTACATCAATGACCAGCATTGCTTCAGTATGATCGAAGACGATAGAGCCTCCGCTGGGCAGAGGTACCTCCCGGCTATAACATTGCTCGATCTCGTGAGTGATACGAAGATGTTCAAAGAGGGATTTTTTCCCGCGGTAAAAGTGAACCCGATCCAGCATTGTGGGTGCGATGTCCTGGAGGTATGCCCGGATCTCGCGGTATAGCTTTTTGGAATCCACGATCAGTTTGTGAATATCAGAACGGAACAGATCGCGCACCAGGGTTTGCACAAAGGAAGCATCTTTGTGCAGCAACTGGGGTTCCGTTGCATTCCGGGCTTTTGCCTGAATCTGCTCCCAGGTTTCCAGTAAGTTTTTGAGGTCTTTTTCAATTAAGTAGTCCGGCTGCCGGAAGGCTTCAGTCCGGACGATACAGCCTACCCCTTTTGGGAGCATCCGTCGAATAATGGTTCGCAGCCGGCGGCGTTCAGCAGCATCGGTAATTTTTCGAGAAACGCCAATACCTTTGGTGAAAGGCAACAGGACCAGCAGCCGTCCGGGGAGGGAAAGGTTCGTAGACAATCGGATACCCTTGCCTCCATAGGGCTCCCGGACTGCCTGAACTAACAGCAGTTGCCCGGCTTGAAGGGGAATGGTGATGTCCCCTGAACGCTTGGTCGAAAAAATCGGCAAATCGGCTTCTTCATCCACTTCTTCATCTAAAAATTCCAGAATGCTTTGCAGGGAGCTTCCGGTTTCAGAAAAGTGAAGGAAACCATCGCGGGCGTAACCGATGTTGACAAAGGCAGCGTTCATTCCGGGGACAACCTTGCGGACTTTGCCCAGATAAATGTTCCCTACCACCCGGTCAGTGTCTGGCAGTTCCCATAACAGTTCCGCTAATTGGTTGTTTTCCAGCAAAGCAATACGAATCCCGCTCAGCGAGGCATTAATCGCAATGACTTTCTGTGGTGTAGCTGAAGCTGGTGACTTCTTACTTCGACTTTGACGCTGAGATTTCTGTCGTGGTGTCTGTCGATTCTTTTGCGTAACCTGTGGTTTTTGTCGTTGTATCGCCATCTTTGAAAACTTTTCCGAGCAGCTTTCTGAAATTCCTGGCACTGCATCATAAAAAGGTGGGGTCAAGCTGACCATACCAACGAAGAAGTTACCTACCGCTGCTTCCTTCCGGACCTGACGGGGTTCGGTAACCCTTCGCTGTATGGAGCCTGACCCCGTGTGAATTTTGAGCGTAAACTATAGACACCTGTACAGGGGAGTTATTGCAGGGTACAATGCGACTGGCACCGTGTCAGAAGGGTATCCTGCCACAGCAGTTGCTCCAGCTTCGCAATGTCGTCGGCAAGGTAGCGATCAGAGGTATAGGGGGGAACAATTTCCCGAACAGTTTCATACACCACTTCTAAAGCCGGGCTGCTGCGCAGCGGGCGATGGTATTCCAGCGCTTGTGTTGCGCACAGCAGTTCGATGGCAAAAATCCGGTAGAGGTTCTGCACGATGTGCCACACTTTGTGGGCGGCAATGCTGCCAAAAGAGTTGTGATCTTCTTGATTTGCGGAGGTGGGAATGGAATCGATGCTGGCAGGGTGAGCAAAAATTTTGTTTTCTCCAACCAGTGCTGCAGCAGTGTATTGCGCAATCATCAGCCCGGAATTTAAGCCGCCAGCAGCAGTGAGAAATCTGGGGATGCCGCCATAACCCATCATCATCTGAGCAATGCGCCGCTCAGCGATACTGCCCAGCTCTGCCAGTGCAATTGCCAGGTAGTCCAGAATAAAAGCGATGGGTTCGCCGTGGAAATTTCCCCCTTCGAAGTGTTGTTGCGTTTCAGGATCGATTAACGGGTTGTCCGTTGCCGCATTGATTTCCCGGTTCAGAACGGATTCAGCGAATGCCAGAGTATCGCGTACAGCTCCGTGCACCTGTGGCATACAGCGGAGCGAGTACGGATCCTGAACTCGTGGATCATCCTGTCGGTGAGACTCGCGAATCTGGCTACCGGCTAAAAGGGTGCGGAGATTGGTAGCGGATTGTTGCTGTCCCGGATGAGGGCGCATTTGGTGGATAAAGGGAGCAAAGGGGGTGTCCGAGCCACGGAGCGCGTCCACGCTCAGTGCACCAATAAGATCCGCCAGTTGGCAGAGTCGTTTCCCGTGCATTACGGCAAACACCCCGTAGGCGCTCATCATCTGCGTTCCGTTAATCAGCGCCAGTCCTTCTTTGGCAGCGAGGGAAAGCGGTACAAAGGAAAGCTGTGCCAGTGCTTCCTGTGCCGGCAGCAATTGATCGGCAGGTGACCACATCCAGCCATATCCCTGCAGAGCGCTGACCAGATGGGCTAACGGCGCTAAATCGCCGCTGGAGCCGACGGATCCTTTGCCGGGAATAGCGGGGACATAGCCGGTATTGAGCAGCGAGAGTAGTTGCTGTAAGAGCTCCAACCGAACACCCGAAACACCCTTGGCTAATGCATTGATTCGAAGCAGCAGGATGGCGCGACTAATGCTGGGCGGGATCCAGTCGCCAACCCCGGCACTGTGCGAGAGAATGAGATTCTGTTGCAGCGTTTCGACCTGCGCTGCTGAAATCCGGTGGGTAGCCAGATCGCCAAATCCTGTTGTAACGCCGTAGATCGTTTCCCCCTGATCGATCCACTGTTCCACGATGCGGCGGCTCCGACGAACGCGTTCCTCTGCCTGTGGTGATAGCTTCACGCTCCAGCGCTGTGTCACAGCGGTGTAGCATTGCTCAACAGTCAAGGAATTGCCATCCAGAACGAGCGTTTTGCTCATTGGTGTTGCGTGAGCTGTGCCGCTAAGGACTTTGCAAAAGCAATCTTCTCTTTGAGTTCCTGCACCTCTCGTTTACTCAGATTGAACGCTGCTGTTGCTGATTCTGAAAGTTGGTCCGGATCTGGCAGCCATTGGCTTAAGAGCTTCAGTTCGTTGGCGGAAAAAGACCGGGCATTGAGGCGATAATCTTCAAAGGCTTCCCACGCCATTGGAACGATCGGTTTGATAATCTCTGCAATGGCGTTGGCATAAACCCGGATTTCATATTGCGCGTGGACATCCATCCGCAATTGCAGAAAGTGGAATAGGTTGTGCAGGTCAATTTTCCAGTACCACTCGGTGTACAACGAAACGGGAAGATTAATGCGAGCCAGCTCGCGGGCAACGCCTTTCTCCAGCAGGCGTTGATACGATTGGTAGAGCTCTTTTTGCTGCTCGACAATTTCATCCAGAATCGCTGCAACTTCCTCAGCGGGCAAGGATTGGTCCGCCCGTCCCTGCTTATTTGTCGGACTTTGAAACCGTACCTGCTCCGGTTCGGGGAGGTAAAACTCCTCGCGGAGGATCGAGTAGCGTCCGCTGTACTCGTTGACATTCGCCGTTCGGTGGCGAATCCACTGGCGAGCAACGAATATGGGGAGTTTCACGTGGAATTTGAATTCTACCATTTCGAAGGGGGAAGTGTGCCAGTGACGCATCAGATAGCGGATCAGCGCTCGATCCTGTCGCACCTGTTTTGTTCCCGCACCATATGAAACCCGTGCCGCCTGAACAATGGCAGCATCATTGCCCATATAGTCAACCAGGCGAACAAACCCGCCGTTGAGGCACTCGATCTGTGTTCCAATGAAAGGTTTGGAATGCTCCGTTTGTTGTGTTTCCATTGCCTTTGCTGTTTTTATGAAACCGTGCAGAGTTAATGATCATCGCCATACGGTTGCTGGATGCGGTAGCTCCGGGGAATTTGAAACACCGATGCCGGCGGAGGTGTCGTGTCAATGTCTGTCACGATGATCGTGGTTTCCTTCTGGTTGTTGCGGTAGTACACCATTTCCAGCGGGAAGAGGCGTTGCGCGATCGGAGAATTTTTCAACTCTTTGAGCATTTGCCGGGTGAGATCTGGTGTTAAAAAGAATGATCCCAGTCCCCGTGCCAGGCACACCTCGACCCGCTCTTTTGTGTCCAGATTCTGGAAAATCCAGCGCTGACACTGTCGACCCCTGACACTTTTCATACCAGCTTGATCAATGCTGAGTCGAACTCCATTCGGAAGACGCCGAATAACCTTTCCGCCTTTTTCCAGAACTTCCAGCGAAGAGGCCGGTAGATCCGGGAAATAGAACAGTTTGGGATTGGAAGGCTGGAGCAACTGTTGAAATTGCGGTGGCAGAGCGGGAAGATGCATTGCCAGTTTTTGCTTGTGGTCAACGACGGCAATGCCATCGTCAGAGAAAATCAGCGTCGAACGCTGGTTTGTGTTCAGATCTTTGAGATCCAGACGAAGGTGTGATCCTTTGGTAAACACCGCCAGTTCGTAGTGCTCATCGCCGGTTGTGATGTCGTAGACTACTTTCCCTTCAAAGAATTTTCCTTTTGCTCCGGCGGAGAGGAGGAAAAGAAATAAGAAAATGCCACAGATGATCCATCGCCGCATAGGATTGCTCCACATTTGTGAATATGCCGTTGAACGTTTTGCAAATTTACAAGAAACCGGGAGAAAAACGGAAACCTGATGAATTGTGCGCCATTCCCAAGAAGATCGTTCGGCATATCATACCGCTGCATATTAGAACCTGATAAATCGCACTCCACCCTGTTCCAAAGGAGGAAAGCAAAGATAAGTGTGGTATGATGCTGGAACTGCTAAGGAGTGCGTGCTACAGAAGGAAAAGCCGAAACAGCGGTTTGCTGGCAAAGGCAAAGAGCAACCGTTCATCGCAGGACGGGAAGCATGTGACATCAGAATATCCAGAGCACCAGGCTGGTGATATTTCCAAAATTTCACTGGAGGACCTGACAGCACGTCTTTTAGCAGGATTGTAGGATAGCGTTGACAGCGAGGTGATGGAAGTATTTGTGTGCAAGGGTTTTAGCGGGCAGATTTATCGAGTGAAGATAGATCCGGAGCAGCCGGTTGGCAGGCAGCTTCCGCAGATTTTAGCCCAGATGCAGTTTGTTATTCCGGATCTGGAACGCCTGGGGATATACAATTTGACGCAGGATTTTGAATATGTGCGCGAAAAAAGTTTTACGGAGCAGCGAACCTGTGAGTGTGATCTCCTGTTGATTGCGGATGGAAGCGTTTGTCATAAGTGACGTTGAAGCAATTGCCGATCTGCCGGCATTTGTTCAGCAGCGATTCCGGGAAGCTGAATCGGCGGTTGCATTTACCGGGGCTGGCATTTCGGCAGAAAGTGGCGTTCCAACGTTCCGTGGGAAGGAGGGACTATGGACAAAGTTTCGTCCTGAGGAGCTTGCCAGCGTCGAGGGATTTTTGGCAAACCCGGAATTGGTGTGGGAATGGTACCAGCATCGTCGGAAAGTGCTCAGCGAGGTGCAGCCCAATCCCGCCCATTATGCGCTGGTCGAGATGGAAGCGCTGTTTGCGGATTTTCTGGTTGTTACCCAGAATGTCGATCGGTTACACCACCGGGCAGGATCGCAGAACGTGGTAGAATTACACGGAAATCTGGAGGAAAATTATTGTTTCCAGTGCAAAGCGCCATACACTGAGGAGATTGATTTGAGCAGTAAGCAGGTGCCGCGATGTCCTCGCTGTGGTGGACTGATCCGCCCGGCGGTTGTGTGGTTTGGGGAAATGCTCCCGGAAGGTGCTTTTGCAACTGCGGAGGCAGCAGCCCGGCAGGCAGATGTTCTGTTCAGCATTGGTACGTCGGGGGAAGTATTTCCTGCGGCGCAGATTCCGATGCTGGCACGAACGCACGGCGCGCTGGTTGTTGAGGTGAATCCAGAGCCGAGCCTGATCTCAGAATATGCTCATTTGATTCTTCGCCTTCCGGCTGCCAGAGCATTGCCGGCACTGGTGGAGCTGTTGAAAACGATCCGGAATTTATAGGAGCGGTGCAGAATGATTTTCGGCGTTGGGATCGATGTTATCGAGATCGATCGGATTGCTGCTGCCATTGAGCGGTATGGACAGCGCTTTTTAGATCGAATTTTCTCGCCGGCCGAGCAGTGGTATTGCCTGTGGTGGCGCAGTCCCTACGAACACTTTGCTGCCCGATTTGCGGCAAAAGAAGCATTCAGCAAAGCGATTGGGACGGGCTGGCGTCGCCAGTTCATTTGGCGCGAAGTGTCCATCGAGCGCCGCCCCGGTGAGCAACCGTATATTGTGCTCTATGGCAAAATGAAGCAGCGGTGGGGACATCTCCGCTATACGGTTAGTCTGTCCCACAACCGCTCGGTAGCGGAGGCGATGGTGATTGCGGAGTATCCGCCGGTAGATACCCTGCGGCAATGAGGGCTTGCTGGAGCTTCTGCCGATTTTCTGGCTTCATCGGGGTGAGCGGCAATCGATACTGTTCCTGAATCAATCCCATCATTGCCAGTGCTGCTTTGACCGGAATTGGATTGGATTCAATGAAATTTAACCGCATCAATGGCAGCAGATGGCAGTGGATAGTGCGAGCCCGGTGGAAATCGTCCTCCAGGGCAAACCGCACCATATCGCTGAAAGCTTTGGGAGCGTAGTTAGAGATAACGGAAATCACACCTTTGCCGCCGACGGCGATCAGCGGAAGCGTTAACGCATCATCGCCAGAGAGAACAACAAATCCACTGGGAGCGGAGCGGATAATTTCCATCATTTGTTCCAGATTGCCCGAAGCCTCTTTGGTGCCGATGATGTTCTCACACTCTTCTGCCAGCCGGAGCTGCGTCTCAGCGGTCATATTCACAGCGGTGCGTCCCGGAACGTTGTAGAGAATAATCGGCAGATCCACTGCTTCCGCAATGGCTGTGTAGTGAGCAATAATGCCTTCCTGCGTCGGCTTATTGTAATAAGGGCAAACGATCAGTGCTGCGTTGACGCCCAGTCGAGCTGCTTCCTTTGTCAGTTCGATGGTTGCCTGTGTGTTGTTTGACCCTGTCCCGGCAATCACCGGTACTCTGCCGTTGACTTTCTGCAGCACGTGCTCGAAAATGCGGAGTTTTTCTTTCACTGACAGGGTTGCACTTTCACCCGTCGATCCCGTTGGTACTAACCCATCGATTCCACCTTCCAGCTGGTAATCCAGCAGGCGATCCAGCGCCTCAAAATCGACAGCGCCATCGGCAGTAAACGGCGTAACCAGCGCTGTTGCAGTTCCAAAGAATACAAACGGTTTGCTCATACTGCTGCTCCTCTATTGTTTTGAAACACTGCGTTTTCTAAAAGTGTTCTGGGAAGTTGCAGAAAATGGCCCAATTGGAGCGCCTGATCCCAGTAGGATTGAAACTGAGGATTGCCGGTGACGAAGTACCATTGAGCGATCAACAAAAGAGCCAGCAGTTGATACGGCAGGGCAAGGTGGCGCGCTTTTTCTGCTGCGAATTTCAGCAGCGGCTCAATGTGGTCGTGCAACTGAGAATCTTCCATTCCTCGCTGAATCAGCGTTGCTACTAACAGGAGTTGGATTTCTGGATCAGCCGTATTCTGGAGTTGCTGTTCACCCACCACGAAATCATCTGGAGTAAGCTGCTCGGCAGTGTGCAATTCGCATAGGGTCAGCAATGCTGTCGAATCTTCTGGTAAAGCTGGCAGGTTGCGCAGGGTGTCCACCAGCGTTTGAAGATGCTCCATATCACGGGTATGGAGCAATCGAAGGCAGAGTGTTTTCAGTCTGGCTGGATCAGAAGCGATCGACTGGACCAGCAAAGACCATTGCTCTGGCGCCACCGCTGCAGGATCGGGAAGGGTGTCGGCGGTCATCAGGGATGGCAACGCAACGCCGCTGGCGTCCGCCTGTTCGATGAGTTTTGCCATTGTGAAGCTACCACCCTGTGCTGTAATGTCTTCAGCCAGTGATGTGAGCAGCGTCGAAGCATTGTCCCCACTACCGCTGGCAGTATATTGCCAGAGATGAGGAAGAATTTCCATTCGCTCCGCCGCTGTTGTGCACTGCTCCAGCCGGGAGCGGAGAATCGATTCGATGTGGGAGTAAATAGCCTGACGTTCTTCGTATTCCAGGCTCTCAAAAAGCAATTTGTGGTAGAGAGGGTGGGTGAAGGCAAACACGGTCGTCTGGACGCCATAGCGGCGTTCTACGCCGCGGCTGCGGAGAATGCCGGTGCGTCTCTGAATTCTTTTGAGACGGCGTACGGTCGTGAGAAGGTCTGTTTGGAGCAACTGCGATTGCAAGAAAACAGTGGCTTCTTTGCCCTCAGCGCTACAAAGCTGGAGAAGGTGCTGGTCTTCTTCTGGTAACTCGGCAAGCAGGCGGTGGAGGTGTGCTGCGACTGAAGGCGTTGCCCCATAGCGTTCAAAGTCGGCTACGGTCAGGGACTGCGGCGCGCCGTGATGGGCAATCCATACCATTCGCAGGTATTCTTCGATGATGATGGGAATGCCGCCGGTATGGGTCTGGAGCCAGGGGACAACCGCTGGATCGATGGAAGCATCAGGGAAAATTTTGTCCAGCCATTCCTGAATCTCCGCTTCCGTCATCGCCTCAACTTCTATTACGGTAGCAGCCAGTACCGCATTCCGTAACGTTTCGATCATCTTGACCTCCCCCTGATCCGGCTGGTAGGCAGCAACAACCAGCAGGGGAAGTGAGGGTGTGCTGAGCAATTGTTGCAGCGTCTGGATGGACTCTGCATCGCTCCACGACAGGTTGTCTAAGAGCATCACCAGGGGAACTTCCGATGCAACTTTTTGAAAAAGGGCACAGTATTCCTCCTGAAGTTTTTCTGCTGTCGGCGTTGCTTCTGCTTCTTTTTTATACTCCCGCATATCCCGTGAGATCTCTTTGATGGCATAAACCAGGTCACCGGCAAAAGGGAGGGTTGTCAGTAGGGTCAGCCCGATGTTGATCCAGAGTTTTTTCTTCGCTTTTTTCTGTTGCACCGTCTGCAGTGCCTCGACCAGCGATTGGAGCAGCCCAAAAGGGCGGAGTTGCGACGGGGCAATACCACCAATAGACGGGGGAATGGCAGCCGCAGAGAGGATCGTTATCGCCGTGTTTTCTGCGTGTTGCCTGGCAAATTGTTGCAGAATGGTGGATTTGCCAATGCCAGGGATGCCGGCAAGAAGAACAAGGCGGGGAGAAGGATTCGAAGAGAGCGAAGCGACGGAGGTTGCAAGCTGCTGAAGCAGCGTTGTCCGTCCAGCAAAGACCTGTGGGAACACCGGAGCACTCATTGCTGTCGTCGGGATGAGTTTAACAGGAAGGTTTCTAACAATTGCCGGGCTTGCGAACGCATCTGCTCAGCCTCGGATTCCGGCAGTTGGGCAGTATTTCGGGAAGGTTCGGGAGTCGTTCCCCAGCTTCGCTCTTCGTCTTCACTGCGAGTGTAGATCACAGTGATCGCATAAAGCAGCAGGAGGACAAATTCCAGGAAGAGAGCAAAAATAATGACCGAGGGTTTGGTGGGTGGAATAAATTTCAGTCCGCGGAGCCCGATGAGAATGATCAAAACGGCTGCTCCAATGTAGACAAACCCCAGCATCTGGTTGCCGTATTCGACCGTAAAATACGATCGCATATACAGGCGGATGGCATCGTTAATCCGAAGAACTTTTTTCCACACGGGTTGATGTTCCCACCGCAGTGCTTTTTGCAAATCTTCCAGATCGTTGAACGGGATGCCATTGTGGACGGCAAAAGCGTGGAGGGAGCGAAGATCCATTTGCAGCAGTTGCTGCTCCAGGGCAGTATGGGCATTGTCCTGATGGTGAAGACCCAGCACTCGCACAATGCGATCCAGCATATTGATCACTTCCCGACGAATTTTCTGCCGCATAAAGCCGATTTTCGGGGGCAGGAGTGTTGTAACAAAAAAGGCAATAGCGAAGCCCACCAGAACAATGAAGGGCAGGAAGCTGAGGAGCGGGTTGAAAAAGTAATGCGTTTCCCCTCCTCCTTCTTGCTCCAGAATGACTTCCCAATTCGTGTAGCGGCTCCAGAGGGAGTCGCCGTAAACAATCGTTGCTTCTAAGGTCTGGTGAAAAAACCAGTGGAGGGCAGGAAGCAGGAGAAAGTGAAAGCAGAACCAGCCGCCAAGGAGAACAGCAAGGGTGAACAGCAGAATCTGAATCCCGGAGTGATCGGTGAGCCCGACGTAGAGATCAATGACGGCTGTCTCTTTGGGTGAGGGTGTTGAAGGATCGGATACTATTCGATTCATTCTTTCCGCACCAGCTCTTGTCGCCTATCACGAAATTACGAAAAAGCGACGAATGGGAAAAGTAAGCAGTGCCAGAATAGCAATAACATTGCCGGCAGCACAGAAAACATATCAGGTGGTTTTTCATTCGGATGGAATGGGCGCGACGGTACATTGATAGTGCAAGCGGATCCACACGATGGAGGTACAGGAGGAGAGGTCTCTCGCATCGCGATTAGGACGCAGGTGATGATCGATCCAACATCATACAGGTTCTGGAAGTGCGGACGGATCTCCGAGCCTTACCGGTTGTTCACTACGGGATAACAGCGTCCGTCTTTCAGCTTTTAGGTTGCAGAATAAGGGCATACAGAGCAATGGAGCATCACCCAATAAAGCCTGAAGATTTTGAAATTTTAGTGCGCCGCTGGGGACCAACCCAATACGCTGCGTATTGTCCACAACTACGGATAATGGTGAAGGGATCATCCCACGAAGAGGTAGAAGCAAAAATGGCAGAGCGAATCCAGCAGTATTTGCGCCAGCACCAGCAGGATACAGGAGATCTGGAGGCGAAACAGAACGGAACGGCGTCTTCGCCTTATGAATGAGATGGCACGCTGACGATGAAGTTGCATAGACGCTGGTGCTTCAGGCTTTGTCAGTGGGGATGGGCGTGGTTGCTGATTGTTACGCCATTATGGGGACAGTGGGTTTTGTTGACCCGGCAGGCGGATTCCTTGGCACAAATTACCCTGGAGCATATCTACCATCAGCGGTTTGATTCCGCAGCTCACCTTGCAGTTGTTCTTCAGGAACAGTTCCCGGATCATCCTGTAGGCTATTTCCTGGATGCTCTGGTGGACTGGTGGCGCATTTATCTCCACCAGCGGGTGCATCGCTACGACGAGCGATTTCTGGAAAAGGTCGAGCGCACGCTGGAAATTACTGACCGTTTGCTCGAAAAAAATCCTTATGACATCGTTGGGCTGTTCTTTGCCGGCGCCGCTCGTGGGTATCGGGGACGATACTACGTGATTCGAGAACAGTGGATTCAAGCCCTGATCGATGGGAAAGCAGGGTTTGACATTATCAGTAAGCTGTGGAAGCTGGCGCCAGGGAACTCAGACATTCTGCTGGGCATTGCGATTTACCACTACTTTGCCGCCGTTTTTCCGGAAAAATATCCTTTACTGAAGCCTTTGATGACCTTTTTGCCACCCGGTAGTCGAGAAGGAGGACTGCAGGAGCTGGAATATGTGGCGCAGCATGCCCGATATGTTCGGATAGAAGCCAAGATGCTGTTGCTGCAAATCTACTACCAATTTGAAAACGCTCCAGAGCGGACAGAAAAGCTGGCTCGAGAACTACTGGCACTCTATCCAGAGAATCTGTTTGTTCGCAAGTATCTGGGGCGCGCACTGGTGCGCCTTGGCAAGCGAAAGGAAATGGAGCAGCAGTGGCGGAAGGTTTTGCTGGAGTGTATGGCTGGGCACTATGGTTGCGATAGCTACCTGGTGCGAGAGGCAACGTACTACATCGGTTATGCTTTGCTCCTGCGGGGTGAGTATGAAATGGCGATCAAATATTTGCGCAAAAGTCTGGAATTTAGTCGGGTTATCGATGACGATGAGCCGTCGGGATTCTGGGTTGAAACAGCGCTCAAGCTGGGAGATGCGTATATGCGGTTGGGGAAAAAGAAAGAAGCGGTGCAATGGTACAAACAGGTTCTGGAACTGCCAGAGTTTCGGTCTTCCTATAGCCGTGCAAAGCGTCGGTTGAAAAATCTGGAGGGAGCCGGATGAGGTACAGATCTGTGCTTGCAGTGGTGCTGATCGCTGTTGTTTTTGTACAGTGTGGCAGGCAGCGGTCGGGGACGCCAGGCCGTATACCACAGGCTGATACAGCAGCGGTTCACAGGGATTTTGTGCGGATTGGCACGTTTAATATCGAGTGGCTGGGCGATGGGCAGCGCGATCGGATCGATCGAACCAGTCAGGACTACCAGCGCATTGCTGAGGTGATTCGGCAGGCGGAATTTGATGTGCTGGGATTGCAGGAAGTGGAGAATCAGGCAGCCTTAGACAGTTTGCTGAAGTATTTGCCGGGTTACGAAGGATTTGTTGGCACACACCGGGGACAGCAGAATCTGGCAGTGATCTATCGCCCTGCTTCTGTTGACGTGCGATTTGTTGCGGTATATCTTCCGCTGGCAATTCGTCCTGAGCGGGATCGACCGGGATTGCTGGTGCGCTGCCGCTCCGGCAATTTCGATTGGCTGATGATGATTGTTCACCTGAAGTCCTCTTCCCGCTGGGAGCGAACACCGGCGAAACGACGGCTGAGTCGGAAAATTCGGCAGCAGCAAGCCCGGAAAATTGTGGAGTGGGCGCACGAGGTGCTCGAGCAGGGAGATGAAATGGATCTGATCGTGGTGGGAGATTTCAATGCCTCGCCGCAGAGCCGAAAGGATCGAACATTGCAGCCGATTGTTCAGGATACAGTGCTGCGCTTTGTGACGTTCAACTTGAAAAGTTGCAAGTATCGCCGTAAAGGGTCCATTGATCACATCCTGGTTTCACCCAGTGCCCGGAAACGGTATCGCAAGGGGAGTGCTCGAATGATCGATATTTATGCACAGTACGATCCTGAAGTGCTGGAAAAACTTTCTGATCATTGTCCCGTTGCTGCCGACTTTGATGTGACAGCACCGGACAATGATCCGGTCGCAGAGGTTGTAACAAAAGAAAGGTGATGGCGATGGCGGAGATTCTGGACGGCAAGCAGTTAGCCAGAACAATTCGTACAGAGCTCAAAGAGAAGGTAGCGGAGCTGAAATCCAGCGGGATTACGCCGGGGCTGGCACTGCTGCTGGTTGGAGATAATCCTGCGTCGCAGGTCTATGTGCGCTCGAAAGCTAAAGCGTGTGCGGAAGTTGGCATTTTTTCCATTGTTGAGAAACGTCCTGCTGAAACAACACAGGAGGAAGTACTGGAGCTCATTGCCCGGTGGAATGCTGATCCCCGAATCCACGGGATTTTAGTACAGTTGCCGCTGCCCGCGCACATTGATGAGCAGGCGGTCTTGCTGGCAATTGACCCGCGTAAAGATGTGGATGGATTTCATCCGGAAAATATGGGGCGATTGGTGGAAGGATTGCCCGGCTTTGTCCCGTGTACACCGGCGGGGATTATCGAAATTTTGCGACGGTATAACATTTCAACGGTGGGGAAACACGCAGTCGTGCTGGGACGCAGCAACATCGTTGGCAAGCCGATCGCAAACCTGTTGTATCAAAAGTCTGCGTACGCAAATGCGACCGTGACGATCTGTCATACCGCTACTCAGGATCTGGCACAGTATACCCGCAGCGCTGATATCCTGATCGTCGCAGCCGGAAGACCGCAGCTTATTACCGGTGACTACGTTCGGGAAGGAGTGGTGGTTATCGATGTTGGCATTAACCGCATCGAAGATCCATCAGCTCCAAAGGGATACCGGTTGGTCGGCGATGTAGATTTTGACAGTGTGGCGCCGAAGGCTGCGGCGATTACGCCAGTGCCCGGTGGCGTTGGGCCAATGACCATCGCAATGTTGCTGACCAATACCCTTAGAGCGGCGACGGGGGAGGCGTTTTCCGTCCGACAGTTTGATTGAACCAGAAACAGCACACGTTGCGATCCCAGATAGGATGTGCAATGTGAACGGTAGCAGTACCGTTGCGTCAGCAGCTGCTGGTGAGCTGTGGATCGCGTGCGAGCACAGAAAGGCGTCGTTGTTCTCAGAGGACTGGTTCGGTGCAGTCTGACGATAGGCAGCGTTGAAATTCAGCGGGCGAAATTATTGAGCGGCAAATGAAAGGAAGTCATCTGGAGGCTTTAGTGACCGATTTTTCGGTCGATCGCTTTCGGCAGGTGCTTCAAGCGCTCTGCCAGGGATGGGAAACGCAGCGGCAGCGGGTGACGTCCCTTCCAACAGATCTGGAATATGTGCAAACAGTGGAGCAAGTAGGGAGGATTCATTGCACTGATACCGCTCCAGTGCTGGTTGCAGCGGCTGCTACCACCGATTTACACTGCGAGCGCAGCCGGCAGGAGCAATTCGAGGTTGCCAGACGCCTTGTTCGCGAATCGGACGCTGAAGCAGTGTTGATGGCATTCTATGACACGGCTGGCAGCGTTCGGCTTTCACTGGTGACCGCTCAGCATACAAGATGGGGAAGGATTTTTGAACGGGCAACATTTGTACTGAATCCCACGGCACCGTATGGGATCTTCCAGCAACAGTTTCAGTCAGCAGATTTTTCCCGCCTCGCCGGAATAGTAGAGGCATTCTCCAGTCAGGTGATGCTCCGCCGTTTTTATCAGCAATGGCAGCGGCAACTGGATCGCTTGACACAGTCTGTGCAAGGATCCGCCGATGTGGAGATCCGCCGCCGCTTTGCGTTGCTGTTCACTCTCCGAACGCTGTTTCTGGGATTTGTGCAGCGGAAGGGATGGTTCGGTGGAGATCGGAACTTTCTGCGTACACTCGTTGCTGCATATCAGGGGACGGGACAGACAGCCCGGCTGTATCGAGATTGGTTTGAACCGTTGTTTTTTCAGACATTCAATCGCCCTCCATCGAAGCAAATAGTGGAAGCTGGCGAAAAACTACCAGCAGCAATGGTGACCCTTGTACACTCAACGCCCTATTTGCATCCTCATCTCTTTCAGCGCTTTCCGTCGCTGGATGATCGGGGACTGTGGTTGCCCGATGCAGCGGTGGTGGATTTTGTGACTTTTCTTTCCCGGTACGAATTCGAACTGGAAGAAGATGAAGCCAAAGATCGTACCCTGGCAATTACGCCCGGCTTTCTGGAAATGGTGTGCGAACGCGACGTTGCAGAACATCGAACGGCTGTCTACACGCCGCTGGAAGAGCGGGATCTAATGTGCCGCCTGGCTGTGCTGAAGTGGCTGGAACGAAATAGCACCGTAGCACGCGAGCGCCTGTGCACGCTTGTTTTTGAGGAGGATGCTGCGGTGCTGGACGCTGATCAGGTGTGGCGGGTCAGAAAGTTGCTGGAACGGATCACCATTTGCGATCCAGCGGTTGGAGCTGGCACCTTTCTGGTTGGAATGGGGCAGTTGCTGGTACGGTTGCTGCACCGACTGTACACCTATCCAGCCGTTGCCACTGATCGGAAAAAGTTTACGATTGGCGCGTGGAAGAGGCACGTTCTGGGAAGCTCACTGTATGGCGTAGATGTTGACCCGTGGGCGGTCTGGATTTGCCAGTTGCGACTCTGGTTGTTCCTTTTCCCAGCGTTACCGGATACTGTGCAAACCACGGCAGAGCCACTTTTGCCGGATTTGCGCTTCGTTGTGCAAAGGGCGGATGCTCTGGTGCAGCGGTTGGGAAAGCACGTACTACCTGTCTGGAAAGATGCTGGGGGAGCGTCCGTTGCGAAGTATTGCCAAACGCTGGAACAGAAAAAGCGGGCATTTTTTGAGCATCGCTGCCGCAGCGAGAAAGAGGTCATCGATGCAGCAGTGCAAACGGTGAAGAGCGTAGTTCGGCACTGGCAAGAACCAGCGGGGCGGCCAGTTTGTGCAAATGGCATTGATGTAGAGGAAAGGCGATTGCAAGTGGAAACACTGCGCCGGGTTGTACAGCATCTGGAGAACAGGGAGCTCGATAAACCGTTTGTGTGGAGTATCGCATTTGCAGAGGTTTTTTTCGGTCGCGGCGGTTTTGACATTGTCATCGGAAATCCTCCGTATCTGCGGCGGGAGCGCATTGGTGATCCCGCCAGTCAGCTTTCAGCGATGGAGTACCGTCGAGCGTTGGCGCAGGTTGCAGCACTGGATTTTCCAGCGTTTTTCGGTGAACGCCAGAAGCAGTCTCTAACGCAGCGGAAGCTCAACGGACGGTCGGATCTCTACACGTACTTTTATCTGCGGGCTTTGCGGCTGTTGAACGATCGGGGAGTCTTAGCGTTTATTTGTGCAAATTCGTGGCTCAACACGCAGTATGGGACGCACCTTCAGGAATTTTTCCTCCGGGCAGCACCGCTGTACTGGGTGCTGGAAAGTAAAACGAAGCGATCCTTTCAGCAGGCGGAGGTCAATACGGTCATTACTATTGCCGGAGCACCGCAGCCGGCTGTGCCACTGGAGCACTCCATCCAGTTCCTCTCTTTCCGGCATTCCTTTGCCACGGCAATGTCAGGAAGAATGTGGAGGGACTTTCAAATGATTACGCAAGCGGCGGAATGGGAGGAGGTGCGGGTGCGCTCTGTTACGGTTGAAGCGTTGTTAACAACCGGTGGACAGTCGGAATCTTCGGGGTACACGGCAGGGAAGTGGGGAAGCTGGTATTTAAAAGCGCCGAAGATTTTCTTTGACCTCTGGACCAAAGCACGGAAGAAACTCCATCCGCTGGGAACAATGGCAGAAGTCCGGGAAGGGTATGCTACAGGAGCAAATAATTTCTTCTTCGTCCATCCCCGGACGGTTGCAGCATTTCAGATCGAACAGCAGTATTTGCAGCCGGCGGTGATGAAGACGCGGGGCAGGGCAACGCTGGAACTGAATGATGCAGCCGTGGATCGTGCACTGCTGCTCCTGCCGAAAGATGTTGTTCACTGGCAGGATGCCAGCGTTGCGCGATACGTGCAGTATGGCACAGAGACTGTCGTTCCGCACAGCCGCACACTTCGGGCAAAACAACGATGGTGGTATTTGCCTCCACGTCCGGCAGCGCCATTGATCGCCCCGTGTGGCTATGGGGATCGCTTTTGGTGCGCAGCAAATACTGCGAAAGCGATGGTGAGCAATAGTTTTGTCGAAATCCACACCAGTGATCCCATTGTGCAATGGTCGATTTTCTGGACGCTGAATCATCCTGTTGGATGGCTCTTTCTGGAGCTACTGGGACGGAGTTCGATGGGAGGAGGGTTGCTGAAAGTGGATCCGCAAGAATATCGACATACGTGGATTGTGCTGCTCGAAGATGCTCCAGCACGGCTTTCTTCGCTTCCACTGCGAGCTCGAAAGGTGCAGTCGGTGTTTGTCGAATGTGGAATTGATCCGCGGTCATCGGTTCCGATTGCTCGCCAGGATCCCGATCCCCTCCTGGATCGCCTGGTTTTCGATCAGATCCTGTTTGATGCCCTGGAATTGAGTGCCGAAGAACGCAGTGCTGTATACCGGACGGTGTGCCAGTTGGTATGGGATCGATTGCAGCGGGCACGGAGCAGACGGTAGAAGGGAATGCTGGAGGGAGCATTCCTGTGGCCCGATACAGCACAGCCGTCCCGACATTTTATCGTAGTCCTCGTTCCAGAGAGAAAGCAGTCCTATGCCCGATGCGAAGCTGGTGACAATAGCCGGACTAAACGCTGCTGAAGCGCAAATCAAGCCACTGCGGTTGAACCTAAGAGACGCAGCCCGGTCATTGTCCCGGAGAAATTGCCTAAATTTGCAGTTTGCACAAAGGGTTCAGAAAGGAATAAAGGGATTATCAAATGGCTTTTCACGGTGTTGACTATTTTCAAATCGACGAACTGCTGAGCGAAGACGCATTATTGTTGCGCCAGACGGTGCGGGATTTTGTGGAGCAGGAGGTCAAGCCAATCATCGAAGATCACTATATGGCAGGAACGTTCCCGATGGAGCTGGTGCCGAAACTGGCAGACCTGGGATTGCTGGGAATCACGGCGCCGCCGGAGTATGGAGGAAGTGGTGCCAGTTATTTGTTGTATGGCATTGCGATGCAGGAATTGGAACGCGGAGATTCCGGCGTACGCTCCTTTTGCTCCGTGCAAAATTCTCTGGTGATTTATCCCATTTTGACCTACGGGACTGAAGAACAAAAGCAGAAGTGGATTCCAAAGCTGGCAACAGGCAAAGCCATTGGGTGTTTCGGCTTGACAGAACCGGACTACGGTTCCAATCCCGGCGGGATGAAAACAACAGCGACTAAGGTTGATGGGGGATACGTGTTGAACGGAGCAAAAATGTGGATTACCAACGGATCGATCGCCGATGTTGCTGTCGTCTGGGCGAAGCTCGATGGGGTGGTGCACGGATTTCTGGTTGAGAAAGGAACGCCGGGGTTTACGACACAGGAAATGAAGGGAAAGCATTCGCTGCGGGCGTCGGTAACCTCGGAGTTGATTTTTCAGGATTGTTTTGTGCCAGAGGATAGCATTCTGCAGGTCAAAGGATTGCGAGGACCGCTGTCCTGTCTGACACAGGCGCGCTATGGGATTGCCTGGGGTGCTGTGGGGGCTGCGATGGAATGTTATGAGGTGGCATTGGAGTATGCGAAAACGCGCATTCAATTTGATCGCCCGATCGCGTCGTTTCAGTTGGTGCAAAACAAACTGGTGTGGATGCTCACCGAAATTACTAAAGCGCAGTTGGTTAATTACCGCCTGGCGCAACTTAAGGATAGCGGCAAGAGCCGGTATCAACAGGTTTCCTTTGCCAAGCGCAACAATGTCGCAGTGGCGCTGGAATGTGCCCGGCTGGCTCGCGATATCCTTGGCGCAAACGGCATTATCAACGAGTATCCGGTGATGCGGCATATGGCGAATCTGGAAACAGTCAAAACGTATGAGGGAACACACGATATTCATACGCTGATTCTGGGTGAAGACATCACCGGTATTCAGGCTTTTCATTGTTAATTGAGCGTCGGAGTGGATGGCAATCGTTCTTGCCCGGACAATTGCGGAGTTGCGGCAGCAGGTGCAGGCGCAGCGAACGGCGGGAAAGCGAATAGGCTTCGTGCCGACGATGGGCTATTTGCACGAAGGGCACGCCGCTTTGATTCGGCTGGCGGCGCAGGAATGTGAATACGTTGTGACCTCGGATTTTGTGAATCCAACGCAGTTTGCGCCAACCGAGGATTTTGAACGGTATCCGCGTGATCTGCAACGGGATCTGCAGGTAGCTGAGCAGGCAGGCAGCCACGTGCTGTTTGCACCTTCGGTCGAAGAAATGTATCCAGAGGGATTTGCAACGACGGTGTCCATTCGTGGAATTACCGAAAAGTTTGAGGGTGCTTTTCGACCCACGCATTTCGATGGCGTTGTTACGGTCGTGAGTAAATTGTTCAACATCGTTCAGCCCGATCGAGCGTATTTTGGGCAAAAAGATTATCAACAGCTTCTGGTGATTCGGCAGTTAGTACGCGACTTGAATTTTCCCATCGAAGTGGTAATGGTGCCCACCGTGCGAGAGCCCGATGGATTGGCGCTCAGCTCTCGCAATGTCTACCTGTCCGCAGAGGAGCGGCAGAAAGCATTGTCATTGTACCGGGCATTGCAAGCTGGACAGTCAGTGATACTGCAGGGTGAACGACGACGGTCAGTCATTGAAGCACGGATGCAGGAGGTACTCTCAGCCGTTCCGGAGCTGCGCATTGACTATGCAGCGGCGGCATTGGCGGAGACGCTGGAGCAACCGGAAGCATTCTCGCCGGGTGCACGCGTAGTCCTATTAGTAGCTGCCCGTTTGCCCTCCGCTCGCCTCATTGATAATCTTCTGGTTCAGGTGCCGAATCCATAGCTGCCGATGAGGCTGCAATGGGTTGATTATGGCTGGATCTTTCTCTATTTTGCAGCTCTGGGATTCATCGCAATCCTGACAGCCCGGCGTCGGAGAAAGGCTGCTGATGAAGTAGAGGATTTTTTGCTGGCTGGACGCTCTTTGACTCTCCCGCTTTTTGTGGCTACCTTAGTTGCAACGTGGTATGGGGCGATCTTGGGGGTGGGAGAGTTTGTATATAATGCTGGCATTGCCGAATGGTTCGCTTTTGCTCTTCCCTATTACATCGTTGCGCTGCTGTATGCTTCGGTGATGGCAGTGCCGATCCGGCAGCAGCCAGCACGAACGATTCCGGAGCAGTTGCGACGCCACTATGGGAACACCGCTGCGTTGATTGGGGCGGTACTCATCGTTGTTTTAACATTACCTGTTTCGTATGCGCTTTCCTTTGGGCTCCTGATCTCTGTGTTTGCCGATTTACCACGGTGGGTGGCAATTGTCATCGGAACGCTTTTTTCTATGGGGTATCTGGTAACCGGGGGATTTCGCGCCGGCGTGTGGACGGATGTCGTGCAGTTCCTGCTGATGTATGCAGGGTTCGTTCTGCTCACTATTTTTACCTTCGATCACTTTGGATCGCCAGCCGCAATGTGGCAGTTATTGCCGGAAACCCATACGCATTTGCCGGGTCCGTACTCGTGGCAGTTTCTGCTGGTGTGGTACATTATCGCTTTGCAAACCTTCGTTGATCCCGGATTCCATCAACGATGTGCAGCGGTGCGCCGCCCAGAGATTGCCAGAAAAGGGATTCGCATTGCCGTGGTGTTCTGGTTCCTGTTCGATCTGATGACGTTGTCCTGCGGATTGTATGCCCGCGCGTATTTCCCGAACCTTTCGGATCCGCTTCTGAGTTATCCTGTCCTGGCAGATACTGTGTTGCCAGTCGCCCTGAAAGGTTTCTTTATCGTGGCATTGCTGGCAACGATTATGTCCACACTGGACAGCTATGGCTTTATTAGTGCGATGACCCTGAGCTATGATATTCTACCGGCATTACTCCGGAAACTTCGGTGGCAGATCTCGGAAGTGGCGCTGACCCGCGCTGCTTTAGGTGTTATTGCTGCTTTTTGTATCGCCTTTGCCTTACTCTTGCCCTCTATTGTACAGCTCATCTACTACAGCGCTTCCATTGCGGTATCGGGATTGCTGTTGCCCCTCTTACTGAGCTATGTGCCAGAGCGCTCAATCTCGCCGGATGTTGCAAAACGCGTGATGCTGATGGGATCGGTAGCCGCATCGGTGTGGATCGGATTGCAGAAGAGTATGGGGGAGAATGTCCCTATTGTGCACGACATTGAACCGATGCTCGTTGGTTTGTTCGCCGCAGTGTGTACGCTGGGGTATCAATGGTTGTGGAGTCAGTGGAAAGGATGAAAGCAGGATGGCAAAAGCAGAAAAGCTGCTGACCATACCCAATATGTTGACGCTCGTGCGATTCGTGCTGTTGTTCCCGACGCTCTGGGCGTTGCTCAATCATTATCCGGAGGTAGCGGTTGCGCTGGGCGTCGCTGCCTATGTCTCGGATCTTCTGGATGGCTGGATTGCCCGGAAATTCCATCAGCAGAGTGAATGGGGGAAAATTCTGGATCCGCTGGTGGACAAAATTTTTGTTGCCGCTGTAGTGCTAACGCTCTATTTTCAGGGCGTTGTGCCCGGCTGGTATCTGGGAATTATTGTGATCCGGGATGGATTGATTCTTCTGGGTGGACTCTATGCAAAGTATCGCAAAGGAGTGGTGTTGCAGTCATTGCCAGTTGGCAGAGCAGCCGTTACCTCGGTTGCTGCAACCCTGGTGCTAATGGTGCTGCAATCCAAACCAGTGATCGTTAATGCTTTTCTCTCCTTAAGTTCTGCACTGCTGATCTTTTCATTTGCAGTATATGCTCGACGCTGGTTTGAAGAAGTGATTCTACCGGATCGCCACAAAAAGCGACAGCAGTAGCCTGACGGAAGACACTTCTCCTGAAGGCGAGTATCGAAAAAACCCGGACATCCTCAGTAGAAACGACCGTACTGAGCAATGTCCGGGTGAGAGCTTTACCAATAAGTGCGAGGCTAAGATGCCCCTGCACAAAGAAAAGCGGTGTTCGCTGCTTTTGATTTGTCAGTACTTCACAACGACTTTAGCTGCTTCTGTTTGTCCATTCGTTTGCAGTCGCAGGAGATAGGCGCCTGGCGGTAGCGATTGCACGTTGTACATCAGTTCACGATAGCCGGCGACGTTTCCATCAAAGACGCGGGCAATATGCTGTCCGGTCAGGCTGTAGAGATCAAGCGTCACAGAGGCTGGCTGCGGCATCCGGACGGAAATCCACAGCCGCTGGTCAGCTCGGATTGTAGCGTGAAGATCCAGTTGTGATGGTGCTGGCGTGGTTGCAGGAACGGATGTCGGATTCAGAGCAAAATGGGTGATGGTGACCCATTGCTTGCGGAGTAATTGCCGCTGCGCCGTAATGGCTTGCGCTTCCGGCGTTGTTTCGTTTGGTCCCGGTACGGAGATAACGTTGAGCAGAGGAATGTTCTGGAGATCCGGCGGTAACAATGGCGCAATATGGGTAATGCGATCCAGCAGCAAAGACTGAGTGACATTGATCGGATCTGACCAGGTCGTAGCATTTGCCGATCGGAAGGCGACAAAAACATCGGTTGTAAACACAGTGTCCGGCGCATTTCCATCTCCGTCGAAGTCATCCTGAGAAATGTAACCGACAAAGTCGAGCCATTTTGCCATAATCGTTGATCCATCCGGGGTTCGGGCGACCTGGACCTCACTACCGGTTTGATTGAAATCGGTGTCCTCGTATGCGATAACGAAGCCAGAAATATCTGCTACCGTTCGCACTTTCCATTCGCCATTCTCCTTGCTGATTTCCAGCAGGCGCCGGAGTTCTGGCTGACCACTTTGTCGCTTGTTTGCATTCACTTCAAAGCACTGGACAATGAAGGTGTACTGGTCTGTGCCAGTGACAGTAAAGTCTTTTGGTCCGAAAGAAATAAACGAGCTATCGGGCTCAGCGCCCTCTTCCAGTAGATACTCTTCCAGCACGGACCAGGGAAACGTATCGAAGTCGCTCCAGGTTTCTCCACCGTCAGTGGATTTGGAGACCGCAGGCACTGCCCTGAGAACCGAAGCGTTGGCAAAGACACCAAAAGCGCCGAAATACAGATTGCCATCAGGGTCTGTGTCAACGTTGACAATGGTGGAAGTTCGAGAGTTGGGGTTGCCGGGATCCAGAAAGACTGTTGACGCCCATTGTGGTGGGATAAAAGCGGTAACTTCTTCGTTGAAGATGTCAAATAGAATTGCGCCTAGAGCATTGTTTTCACTGGTTGGAGCTCCCTGAGGTGGGAAAAGTTGAACGACAATCAAAGCCATTTCACCATCACCGAGGATGCGTAATTTCGATGAGGTACCGATGGGGTAAGTTTGCCCATTGTCAGCGGTGATTCCATTCACTTGCTGAGTTGAGAACACAGATCCAACTGCCATTCCAGATTGAATAGATCCCCAAGAATTGTTCAGCACAATGGGGAAGAAGTAAACAAAAATGGTGTCGCTGATAGCTCCGTCTGACAAAATCGTTGCGGCAATACTGGGGTATCGAGGAATGTCGCTGCTGGATAGTTGGATTGGTCCTATCGGCGGTACCCAGCTTTCTCCCCGGTCGCCGGAGTAGCGATAATAGATTTCGTTGCCGTTGAGGTCACCACGTTTGATGGTCACCAGAAAATCGGCATCAGGATCGTACCATAGGGGCTGCTGCCGCCAACTAAAATAGGAATAGGCGTTGACTAAGGAATCGAAAATAGCGTATTGTAGCTGTAACGGCGATATAGGTGCAGGAGCAAGGGCTACAGATGGTTGTGTTTCTCCAGGAACAACCGGTTCGTACCATTGCTGAGAGTGGGCGATACTAAGAAATCCAAAGATCAGGAAAAAGATGGAAATCGAGCGCATAGGAGCCTCAATTTTTGTTCGACAAAACCTCTATGCTGATTGCAAATTTAAGAAGTGCTGGACAAAAAATCTCTATCCTGAGCGAAATTTCCAGTGTTCATTCATCACCCGCCAGAGCGTGGCAATACCGCCAATGCCGATCAGTATATTCGCACTCCACATTCCAATCCACGGGGGAATGATCCCCCGATCCGCTAATTTTTCTCCGCCAATGAGCAATGCCCAATAGAGGATGTAGAATCCCAGACTAATAGCAGCGCTGATACCGAAATTGCCACGGCGGGTCAGCATTCCTAAGGAGCCACCAATAAGGGCAAAGACAATGCAGGCGGCAGGAATGGCATACTTTTTCTGGATTTCGACTCGATAGCGGTTTGCTCGGAGAACTGCAGCGTGAGCCTGGCTTGCAGGACTCAGAATTTGTAACTGGAGCTGGTTGAGATCTCGATCGATTTGCTGCACTACTGGCTTGCGAACACCGGAATCCAGCGTATCAGCCGGCGGTATTCCCAGCAACAGGTAGTCCAGATGCTGATCGATGGCTGTCAGAAACTTTTGCATCGCTTTGCGGTGTTCTTCCATTGCTGCTTGTACGATCTGCTCCATCGCCGCAATGCTGAGTTCGCGGTCGCCCCGGACAAATCGCTCTTCGTCGGTCTGTGAAAAGAGAAATCCCGAAGCATCGAGGTAGACTTTGTGCTGGGCAAAAACAATTTTGCGGATTCGGTGAGACGCAGAACGGTGATATTGATGGATTTCACCATTGTAAAGCTGCAAGACAATGTATCGAAAATCTCCGGTAAATTGTGCCAGGGCACTGTCGGCAGAAAGCACTGCGGATTGCCCCGGAAACCGATTTTCATAAATCGTTACTCCGTAGAGCCAGTTGGTGACAGAATCGATGCTGCGGGCTAAAATACTGTAGCCTTCAATGCCCTGGTAGAACTGACCGGGGGTGAGGGCAAATGTTGGCTTTTTTCGCTGGATGTCATACAGCAGAACTTTGGCGCGGTGATTTGCATCTGGTAGGACTCGGTCATTGAACCAAAAGAGCGCTAAAGCCAGAAAGATCGAAATGATGAAGGGAGCGCGGAGCAAGTGCCAGGGGCTGCCACCGGCGGCTTTGACGGCGGTCAGTTCGTGCGTAGCGCCCAGATTGCCATAGACCATCAATGTTGCTACTAAGACGCCCATCGGAACAGCCAAAACGATCATCCAGGCTAAGTTCAGTGCGATGAGCTGTGCAATGATCCAGGTAGTGAGTCCTTTTCCAACCAGCTGATCGATGTATTTCATTAGGAACTGCAACAGGAACAAAAAGACAACCGTCGCAGCGCCCAGAAGGAACGGCGGCAATAGGAGCCGGAGGACATAGCGGCTTAAAATACGCATATTTGCTTTGCTGCTGCTATAGCTTTATGAGTGTTTGTTATTGCCTTTTCGATATCGGTTGGGATCAATGTTGTATTTGCGAAGATACTGGTAGACAGTTTCCCGACTGACCCCTAAAGCGCGCGCCGTTTTTGTGATGTTCCCACGGTGCTTTTCCAGTAACTTTTCCAGCTTTTCCTTTATCACCGATTGTACCGTGTCTGATAACGTGCTGTCCGGCTCTGGTTCGGATGGCACTTGCGGAGAAGGTGTGGGAGTGGAGGTTCCCGGCTGTGGCGACGGTTGCGGAGTAGGGGGAGATGAACTACTCAGTAAGCTCTGCTGGCGCAGTAGCAAGGCAACATCTGAGAGGCGAATAGCAGGTCCTTCGAAGATTTCATAACAGCGCTTGACGAATTGAACCAGCTCCCGAACATTGCCCTGCCACGGTTGCTGCTCCAGAAGTTCCAGTGCCGCAGGTTCAAAAAATTTCTCCTGGTTTCTCTGTCGGTTGAACTGTTGCACATAGTACTCTACGATCGGGCGAATATCCTCCGGACGTTCCCGAAGCGGTGGCAGGTGAATCCGGGCTTCATTCAAACGATAATAAAGCTGACTGCGAAATTCTCCTCGCTGGATCGCTGCTTCCAGATCTTTGTCGGTTGCTGCGATGAACCGGACATCTATGTCGATCCAGTTTGTGTCTCCCAGACGGTGAATTCGCTTCTGCTCGATGGGAATTAACAACCCTGCTTGTCGTTCGGGATCTAAGTCTCCAATTTCGTCCAGAAAAATAGTCCCCTTGTCTGCTTTGTGGAACAGCCCCTGCTTGTCCCGATCTGCCCCAGTGAAAGCACCCTTTTTGTGTCCAAACAACTCGCTCTGAAAAAGGTCTCGCGGAATATTCGGCAGATCAATATGTACAAATGGATGTTTACGGCGAGGGCTGAGTTCGTGAATGGCTCTGGCAATCAGTCCCTTACCGGTTCCCGTTTCTCCGGTGATCAAAATGTTAAGATCCGTTTGAGCGAACAGGTAGATAATCCGAGCAACATCTTGCATTGCCTGAGAGCGCCCCACAACACCGAATGCTGCTAATTGCCGGAGGATCTCCGCATTTTCCTGCCGTACTTTTTCTGCGATCTCGTACAGCTCCTTGCGGATCTTTTCCGGAGTAAGCTCGCTTTTCTGAAGAAATGCCATTGCTCCCAGGCGCGTTGCCTGGACGGCAGTGTCGATAGTCCCAGCACCAGTCAGAATGAGCACCGGCAGTGTCGGATAGGATCTCCGAATCTTTTGCAGAATGTCCAACCCGTTCATTTCAGGATGGCGAAAATCTAAGTCCAGTAAGACAGCGTGAATGTGGTCTCCCTCTGTTGTGATGGTTTGTAAGACTTCGGGAGGAGAGGTAGCAATCGTTGTCTCCCAGCCTTCCGATCGCAAAAGGGTCGCAATGGTGTCACAGAACTCGATTTCGTCGTCGGCTATTAGAATGTACATCAGGTGTGATCCTTTCGTGCGACATTTGTAGAATATAGAAACGAACATACTGGCAACAACAGTAAAATATCCGGGGATCAACCGGCGTCACTGGCGAGCAACAATGCGGAAGGAAGGCTGTAAAGGTTCATATGCGCATCGTTTACATTTCACACTCCGCCGTGGTTCCTACCTATCACACGTTTTTTGCACCGCTGGCACAATCTCCCGGCATTGATTTTATCCTGATTACCCCGGAGCAGTATAAGGAAGCAGGACACCTCATAACGGCATATCGAGGTGATGGGAGCTATCAGGTGGTGCCATTGCCCGTGGTTTTTGGAAAAAGCGGCCGACAAAATCTGCATTTCTATAAACGCCTTTATCCCGTACTCTGGCATTTGCAGCCAGACATTTTACATTTGCACGAGGAACCGGAAAGCCTGGTGACCCTGCAAGCCATTAGCATCGTTCGACAGTTTCCGAAACGTCCAAAAATCCTGCTGGTATCGTGGCGGAATTTGCCCGATTACTACCAGCTCTGGCGCCGATGGCAGATTCAACGATATTTGTATC
Source organism: Candidatus Kapaibacterium sp. (assembly GCA_015490805.1). Lineage (GTDB taxonomy): Bacteria > Bacteroidota > Ignavibacteria > Kapaibacteriales > WFXC01 > WFXC01. Next base: position 43,554 of record WFXC01000033.1, on the reverse strand, counting down.
CACGGCTGACGCAGTGGACTCTCCGGCGCATTGATCATTTGTGTACGGGCACTCGTGAAGGAGAAGCTATTTTTCGAGCCTTAGGGTATGTGGGACCAATTACCTATTTGCCTCACCACGCTATTGATACGAAGCAATTTTTTCCTTACTCACCGGAGCGGCGGCGGGCACTCAAAGCAGAGCTGCTGGGCGATCCAGCCACTGTCACAATTGGATATGTCGGGCGATTGTGGTCTTTGAAAGGTGTTGATTTGCTGATTCGGGCACTGGCGATGCTTCGTTCATTGCCGTGGCAGGCAGTGCTTGTAGGGAGCGGTCGGGATGAACAATGGCTGCGGCAGATGGTTGAAGAAGCAGGGCTGACACACCGGATCCGGTTTTTCGGCGTCGTTCCCCCTGAACGTATCCCTGAGATTATGAATGCACTGGATGTGCTGGTGTTGCCATCCCGAACAACGCAAGAAGGTAAAGAGCAATTTGGTCGGGTGCTCATTGAAGCAATGGCGTGCCGTACGGCTGTTATCGGATCGTCGTCGGGGGAAATTCCCGTTGTCATTGGAGATGCTGGTCTGGTTTTTCCCGAAAATGATAGCGAAGCATTGGCTCAGCAGTTGCGCTCTCTTATTGAGAATTCCCAGCGCCGTAACGAAATAGCTGAGAGAGGATATCGCCGTGCTCTCCACCTGTTTTCTGGGGAAGCCGTTGCTCAAAAAATCCGAACTCTGTATGAAGAAATAATGGGGGGAAACGATCACGTTGTTGGAGATGGAGCCGAACAACAAAGGGTTCTAAGGTAGTCCTGTTGTGTTCTACTTTTTGTAATTTTGAATCTCATAGGTGTTGCAAAGTAGAGAGGTTCGGATGAAGAGCCGATATGTTTTCGTTTGGTCTATTTGGGTCAATGGCTGGATGACATTAGGAGCGATTGCTGAAGTCGATACGCTCTGGCAGGAGCGGTGGACACGCTGGGCACATCCAGAGCCGGCTGTGACAGAGACAATCCCTTTTCAGATTCCACTGCAGGAAAATCCTCTCCCATCGTATTTTCACAATGTGAATCTCATCGTGTCGCCGGAAAATGATCCAGTGCCGGTACAGAACGAGTCCTCCATTGCCGTGAATCCTGTGAATCCTTCGGTCCTGATCGCATCTGCCGTGGATTATCGGCGAAATTCTTCAACTTGGGTCTATATTTCGACCGATGGGGGACGAACGTGGATCAACAAAAATCTGGGTAAGCCTTTTCCGAACTGGGTTTCCAGTAATGATCCTTCCGTGGCATTTGATGCAACCGGTAGAGGCTATCTGTGTTATGGTGGCTTTAATGTCTCGCAACCCCGGACGGGTGAAAATGGGGTATTCGTTGCGATTACGACCGACAACGGGCAAACCTGGCAGGCGCACATTCCCGTGATTCTCCATACGGGTCCCCAAACACCGGATTCCGCCTTCGAGGACAAATACTACATCACTGTTGACAACTGTTCCACTTCACCGTATCGGCTTACCGCTTATATCCCGTGGAAGCGGGTCATTGCGCGGGATTCTTCGACGCAGATTGTATTGGCACGCTCAACAGATGGGGGATTAACCTGGTCTACGCCTGTACCGGTGAGTCATCGACTTCCGCATTCTTCAGAGGATACAACGTTTGGACAGAGCTTCCCGCTGGCAGCAACAGGCCCAAATGGAGAAGTGTATGTGGTGTGGAATTATGGCCCGGAACACGGCATTGGGTTTGCGAAATCCACCGATGGAGGACGGAGCTTTTCAGAGCCACGAATTATCATTCGCTATCAGCCATTAGGTACGGCACGGGAGATCCCGGAAGGAGTACGACACACGGTGAAAGGAAAGGTGCGAGCAGAAACATATCCAGTGCTGGTATGCGATACATTGCCGGGCGAACGGAATGGGTATTTGTATCTGTGTTGGGCTGCTGACTCGATTCCTTCCGTGTATTTTTCTCGCTCGACTGATGGTGGCCAAACCTGGTCAACGCCCATCGTCGTGCACTCCGATGCAACGAATGATCAGTTTTGGCCCTGGATGAGTCAGGACCCGGTGACCGGATATCTGGCAATTATGTATCTGGACAGCCGCGATGATCCAAATAATATTTTGACCTATACCTATGTGAGCGTATCGACTGACGGAGGATTGACTTGGATTGATCGTCGCGTTGCAGATATTGGATCTGATATTCGCCGTAATCCTTTTCAAGGCAATTCTTTTGCTGGAGATTATAGTGGATGTGCCTTTTATGATGGGAAAATATATCCTTCTTGGGTCGATATGCGCCACACAGTGGCCAGTGTGCTGGATAATGATGTGTACACTGCTATTGTGAACGTTCGATCTCCAGCATCGCCTGATACTCTCATTGCTACAGTGTTGCCGCAAAATCCAACAGCTTTGCTGTTGTCGTGGGACACGGTCCGCTCCCGCGTGTTTGGACAGCCACTCTCAGAAGAGGAGATCCAGTATGTACTCAGGCGTCGATCGGAGATCATTGCTGTTCTTCCGGGATCACAGCCTCAGTATCTAGATACGGGCTTAGTTCCTTTTGATACCGTCTTGTATGAGCTCCAGGTTGTTGCTGGGGAGGATACCAGCAAATCAGTGCATACCATTGGCTATCCCGGCGGCGCCCGACAGCCGGCACCGCCAACTATGCAGCTTGTTGTGTCTGGCTCTGAGATCGTAGAGTTTGAAGTTCGTCTTCCAACTCGGCGCGCAGATTTGCAGACACCATTAGCCAATTTGGCAGCCGTTTGGCTGTATCGCGATGGGGAGTTGCTCAAAACGATTCCTGTAGCTCCGACGGATACAGGCTCAGCGATCCGCATTCGAGATACTGTGTCCCAGCCGGGATTCTATACCTATGCGGCGGCTGTGGCGGATGCTATGGATCCGCCCAATGTGAGTGATCCAACGCCCCGAATGCTGCTGTTTGTCGGTACCCCGGTTTCCACACTGAATGAAAGCTTTGATGCGGATCTCCCCAAGTATTTCAACGCTGGATGGGAGCGCAGTGGAGAGTTTGCCCACTCGCCTCCGCTTGCTTTGACAGAATCGCCGGGACAGCGGTATGAGCGCCGTGCAAAGGATACGCTCATTCTGTTTCCTGTTCAAGTTCGGTCGGGAGAGGGTGTCCAGATTCGGTTTTGGCATGCAGCATTGATTCATCACACCGATACCGGATTTGTTGAAATTGCGTGGAATTCACTGGAGCGGTGGGAAAAGCTACTGGGAACGAACCGGGAAGATTATCCTGCCTGGAAAGACGGTGTGATGGATGCCAGCGATTGGAAAGAAGAAACGCTGGTCGTTGTACCTCCCACAGCTCAGGATTCCCTGCTGTTTGTCCGGTTTCGCTTCAAAGCAGGGGTCATTGGGAATGATGAGGGATGGTATCTGGATGATATCCGCATTCAGGCAGTCTCAACTGTCGCTGAACAGCAACAGTCCAGAATACGAATATACCCGATTCCTACAGCCCGGTGGCTGGTTGTTGAACACGCTGAGCCTCGCGTCCCTATCGAACTCTGGTCCTTGCAAGGACAGGTTGTTCCGACTACTAAGTATACGGTGCATGCAACGAAAGGACGGTATCTGTTAGACGTAGAAAGAATACCGCCCGGTGCCTATATACTGCGCGTCGGCGCAGTAAGAAAAGTTGTCTGGATCGTTCGCTAATTCAGCAGTACTGAACTTATTGCTCCTGTTCACCAGTGAATCATCAAAGTACAGCCAGCAGCTTTGCACGAAATTATGGATGATATCGCAACAGTTCTAGCATAACCGAATCGAGATACTCCAGCGGGAGCAAAAGGAGCGGTTTCCCCTGATGTTGAAGTCGAAAGCGCAGATAATCAGCAAAACCCAACGAGGTCTGAGTAAGCCGTGGAGTGGGAGCGAAGCTGGCGATATCGAACAAAGGTGGTTGGGGGTATTCGACGATCTGGACGGGGATATCGTCGCTTAATCCTGCCCGCTTTTTAGCAACCCGGATGGCATCGGTAAGGGATCCTAAGACGTCCACCAGCCCAATCTGCTGAGCTCGAACACCACTCCAGACGCGACCCTGGGCGATGGTGTGGATATAATCCGCTGTTGTGTCACGCCCATCCGCAACATTGTCCAGAAATCGCTGGTACAACTGGCGGATTTCTTTAAAAGCGCGCTGTTTTTCATCCGCAGAAAGCGGACGATGGGGGATCGTAATGTTGCCAATGATTGGCAACGGCAAGGTGTAGCCGAAGCCTAAGTCTCCGTGTTTGCCCTGCTGGACGAAGTCCAGATGGAGATGAAGTTTCTTGCTCAGTCCCACATCATACATCCATCCGCCGATTACCCCAATGGATCCAGTGATGGTATAGGGGGTTGAAATGATGGTATCGCCATACATTGAAAGCCAGTAGCCGCCGGAGGCAGCGACGTATCCCTGCGAAATGATCACCGGTTTTTTGCCTTTTGCCTTTTTCAGAGCGGTTGCAATGTAGTCGGAGGCTAAGGGATCGCCACCGGGAGAATCGACACGCAGCACAATGGCCTTCACCGATTCGTCGCTTACCGCCGCTTCCACATCTTTGACTAAACTCCGGGCTTTGATTCCCTCATCCATAGCACAGATGCCAATGGCGTAGATGACGGCAATTTTTGCAGGATTCTGCCACCGCTTATCCCGATTTTGCAATTCCACCAGTGTGCTGTTATAGTGTGATATTTTCGTTGCTTCGGGAAATTGCTGCTGTGCCAAAGAATCCAGCACGTCGTACCGTGCAATTGTATCTACCAATCCAATTTCATAGGCTTGTTGGGCGTTGAAGAATGCGACATTATCGATGAGTGAATCGACCTGGCGTTGGGAAAGATGAGAGTCTTTTGCTAAGGTTTCTAAAGTAGTACGATACCAATCCTGAATCAGGGTGCGGAGTTGCTCCTTCTCGCCTTCAGACATTGAAGAGCGTGCCAGAGGTTCCAGCGCTGATTTGTATTTGAATAAGCGGAACTCTTCGATGCGGAGTCCTAAGGAGTCAAGCAGTTCTTTGTAGTACGTATGTCCTGCCACGTATCCCGGAATCCCAATGAAGCCATAGGGATCCATTGCAACAACATCGGCAACGGCTGCAACGAGGAGATGAGGGAAAGAAGCGTTGGTGATGTAAACGAAGACCTTCTTGTTGCGATCCCGAAAGTGCTGAAGCGCCTGCCGTAATTCCCACGCCATTGCATGGTTCAATTGGAGTGTGGATAAATTCAAAGCAATTGCACGAATCGTTGGATCTGCTGCTGCTTTTTCAATTCGGGTCAGAAATGGACGCCACGGTGTTGCCTTACTCAACAGTTGAGGTGTTTGGTATGCAATTGTTTTGGGGATGTCTAAGGTGTAAACATAGGCAGGAGGAAATAGCCAGGAGCGGAGATTGCGGTCGTATCCACCCAGGCGGAATCCGGCAGTGCTGACCTGATGACGGAATTGTTGGTCAGTGGTAATGGTTGTCTGAATGCCGAGGCCGTTGGTAATGCTAAGCTGAATGCCTACTTGGAATTGCTGATGTGTATTCCAGGATCCAAAGAAACGAAAACCATCCAGGGGTTCAGTGATCAAACCAATCTGCCAATAACCGTCGCGCAATCGCTGGTTGGTGTTCAGGGTGTAGTTGCTGAATAGTGCCAGGGTTGGATCTGCAAAGGGACGAATGGCAATTTCAATGTTCCCGCTGCCTGTATTGGCATTGAGTGCCTGGGTATAAGCAATGCCTGTAGAGAGTTCGGGAATCGGTCGAAGAAGTAATCCAGCCGTCACTGCTTTGTAGGGGGAACGAAGAGTCGCGCTTCCGCTGGACCAGCGATAGCTCAGTCCTGCAGCAAGTGTTTGGTTGCCAACAGCCGAACTCACAGCGTAATCACTGATAAGGACGGAGTCGTAACGAGTTTGAATTTTTGTAAAGCTGGTATTGGCTGTAATAATACTCAGCCCCCATTGGCGGAATCGGGAATCTCCGGATTCGTAGCTTAGCGAACCTAAGAGTTCAAAACCAGGATGTATGGCAATTACCGCTGGATTCTGCCAGCCACCGAAACCATAGCGGAAAACGGATTCGCCGATAGGTAAAAACCATTGTTCCTGGCGAGGGAGGAATGGTTGAGCAGTTAGAGAGACGATAGTGAGGCTATACACGACTGCTGCGAAGAAACTGTAGACTCTTTTCATTGCGCAACCCTTTCTTGAAGTTCTCAACTCCTATTGTTGTTCACTATAACGTGCGACCAGAAGAAAAGGTTGCGCTTCAGAAGAACACCGGTGAGTTCAGTTGGAGGTGGTAAAAAGAGTTGTCACGGTAGAAGATCTTACTTCCTGTAGAGGATGCACACCTTCCTCTCTGAGACTTGAAGAAACAGCGGAAAGGGAATTACCTCTTCCCAATGCGTTTCGATCAGGCAGTTATACCTCTAATCCCAGAGCTTTGCGTTGTTCTTTAAAGAGCTTGAATTGTTTTTCCATTTGTTCCATTAAGGATGTCAGTTCCTTGCCAGACTGCTGAATGGATTGGCCAAAGGATTTGAGAAGCAGAAAAATGAAGCCCAAAGCCCGCTGGACGTCCGGGTCACCTAACATTCGGATCAGTCCGCTGAGCCCGACGCGTGGAGGATTTTTAAAGACCTCCGGCGTGAGATTCTGGGAGAGTGCTTTGTTGAAGTTGTCGAACATCACCGTGATCATCGTAGGATCTAAGAGCTCCAGCAAATGGAGCAAAAAAGAGATGTTTGCTCCAATTTTAAGGATGCGGGGATCTGTGAGATAGGACAGCAGTTCTGGCGTCAGATGGGAAATTTGCTCCAGAAAATCCAGAACGCCGTTTTTGTGCAAGGCGTGGGCAACATCGATCACGCGTTGTAATGCTTCGTCGTGTTCGTTGAGATTGTTCGTTGTCATGAGGCTATCCTTTCCTTAGTGAAACAACCTTGGTTATCGAGTAAGGTATAATGAGAACCAGAGCGCTTCAAATCCTGCTTTGACTAGGCGAATTTCCTTCCCGCGTCCCAGTACTCCGCAACTGGGTGGCCCAGAAAGGTCAATGTAGGTCTTGGAGAATTCACACATTGGCAATACTGCGTCGTCCCCAAAGTCCATAATGCACATTGCCACTGGAGAGAAGCTTTCGCCGACATATCCACCTTTGATTTCAGCAGTAATTTGGTCAGCGACGAATTCTGCCTGAAAGTGAACCACGACTCCAGCAGGAGGAAGATTGATCAATGGGTTGACGACATCGCCAATGATGAAAACATTATCAAATTTCTGGGAACGAAACGTCTTGGGGTCAATCAGTGGGAACTTTGGTCCCGACAGTTCACTTTTGGCTACCACAGGATTCACTTTGTGGAAAGGGGTCATAATTAAGAGGTCATAGTGGAGTTCACGACCATCTTTTGCTATGACCTTTTTGCTGTCTTTGTCAATGCGATCTAATTCAAATGACCCTTCGAAGCGAACCCCTTTGCTCTGGAGAATTTCAGCGATAACCCGGCTAATCGCTGGACCCATATTGGATAAGGGACCGGGAGTTAAGTGGAAGATGGTAATAGTTGATTGATCACGCAGGCGTTTGGCTTTCAGCAAAAAGTCCAGTTGTCCCGCAATTTCAAACGGTGCAGGCGGACATCGGTAATATTGTCCTGCGATACCAACAACGACGTCTCCACCTTTGAAGTTATGGATCGCTTCTCGTAGCCGCAAAGCACCCTGTAGTGTCCAGGGGTGGTAGGCTTCTGTTGCAAAGTTTTCTATAGCGTTTTCGTCAATGGTTGCACCCAGAGAGACGATGAGAAAATCATAATCGAAGCTGTCATTTTCCGTTTTGACTGTCTGTTGCGATGGTAAAATTTCAGTAATGGTATCCTGGACGACCCGAACACCTTTTTTCTCTAAGAGCTTAAGGGGGCGCCGAATTTGGTCAGGCTCTTTAAATCCAAAAGCAACCCAGGGGTAGCTGGGCATAAACTCGTGATAGGGATTTCGGTCGATCAAAGTAATTTCACCAGATCCATTTAATGTCCGTGCTAAAGCGTTAGCGGCAACTAATCCACCGCTTCCACCACCCAGGATCAAAATTTTTGCTGCCATTTTTCCAACTCCCGTTTGAGTTACAAGAATCGATAAACTCAATTACAAATATATAGAATTAGATCAAAAGATCAAAAAATGATATGACAAAACAATGAAAAACTGTTCATTTACGGATTTAAAACTTGTATTTAATAGTTTTAATTCTTAAATTTGCAATTAAGTTAATCAAATGAAGAGGATAAAATGTTCTCAAAAGCAACGCTGTATGCTATTCAGATGCTGGCATATATGGCAAGTCAGAAGCAGAATAGTCAATACTTTCCAGTCCGTAAAATCGGGGCAGAGCTGGGATTACCGGTATATTTTCTTTCGAAAATTGTGAAGCGCCTGGTACGCAGCGGGATCGTAGATACTTCTCGCGGGATTAAGGGCGGTATGCGTTTTCGGAAACCGCCGACGCAGATTTCTCTTTACGATATTATTCAGGCTTTTGAGGGTGATAAGCGGTTTGTAGAGTGCATTCTGGGATTACCGCAGTGTGAAGAGTTTGAGAGATGCACATTTCACAAGCGGTATTTGAAGATTCGCGAGCAACTGATTAGGTTGTTTCAAAAAACAAGTATTGCAGAGATAGCGAAACAATGGAAACGTGGAGCAGTTCAAACAAAAGAGGAGAATATCTGATGAGTCGATTTGTTGTGTTTATTGTTCTGTTGCTTCTTGGAGGGCTTTGGTGGAGCGGATGTAGTAACGATGCTACGCCAGCAGGAGAGCGAGGAGCGAAATCTCAGATGGTACAGCAAGGCGCACAAAAGAGTGACCTATCAGATGCAGCAAATTCAGAGGGATTGTCCGAGTTTGAATTGAAGCACGGTATTGGTCCTATTAGAGAAAAGCTTACCTTGGGAGAGATTGATCCTAAACTAGTAGAAAAAGGAAAGAAAATTTTTGAGATGAAGTGCAGTGCGTGCCACGAGTTGGATAGTCGGCGAGTCGGACCACCACTGCGAGATGTGCTGGAGCACCGAACTCCGGAGTTTGTAATGAATATGATGCTGAATCCAGATGAGATGATCAAGCGGCATCCGGTAGCCAAGAAGTTGTTAGCAGAGTATCTTACAGTTATGACATTCCAGAATCTTAGTGTTGAAGATGCACGGGCTGTTCTAGAGTATTTACGATGGGTACATCAACAGAAAAAATAAAAGCCCCGTTGCCGGGGGAAATGGATTGTATGTTTAACAAGTTCAATGGGGTGTCCCAATGAAACGTTCCTTCCGCATCCTGATGGGTTTGGGCGTTATCATCGCGCTGGTTGGTGGACTTAGCTATTGTTCACAGCAGCAGCAAGTAACGAAGAGTTCCAGTGACGTCGCTTCGCGGGTCTATGTGCCGCCTGGCCAATACGATGAATTTTATGCGTTTATGTCAGGAGGGTTTAGTGGACAAGTTGCTGTTCATGGATTGCCTTCCGGTCGGTTGTTCAAGATCATCCCAGTATTTTCGCAATATCCGGAGAATGGGTATGGTTATTCCGAAGAAACCAAACCGATGTTGATGACTTCTCACGGATTTGTTCCCTGGGATGATTCGCACCACCCGGAACTTTCTCAGACCGATGGGGTGCCAGATGGACGGTGGCTTTTCATCAATGCTAACAATACGCCGCGGGTCGCTCGAATCGATCTCCGGACTTTTGAAACTGTGGAAATTATTGAGTTGCCGAATTCAGCAGGAAATCATGCTTCACCGTTTGTAACACAGAACACAGAGTACGTGGTTGCATCGACCCGTTTTGCAGTGCCAATTCCCCAGCGTGATGTTCCGATTTCTGAGTACAAAAAGCACTTTGGGGCTACTATCAGCTTTATTTCCGTTGATCCAGAAACGGGTGATATGGATTTGGCATTCCAGATTCGAGTACCGGGATATGATTATGACCTGGCGCATGCTGGAAAGGGACCGTCTCACGGATGGGTTTTCTTCACGTCCTATAATACCGAGCAGGCGTATTCCTTGCTGGAGATCAACGCCTCGCGGAAAGACAAAGACTTTATTGCAGCAGTGAATTGGAAGAAAGCAGAAGAGTACCTCAAGCAGGGTAAGTATGTAGAGGAAGAGGTTGTATACTACAACAACGAGTATGATGATAAGACACATACAGCAACAGCGCATAAGCGAACCAAAGTTAAGGTTCTGTATCCCAAGGACTGCCCGGGACTGATTTATTACCTACCCACGCCAAAGTCACCACACGGTGTTGACGTGGATCCGAGTGGCGAGTACATTGTCGCCGGTGGAAAGTTAGCGACCGTGATTCCTGTGCACTCCTTTTCTAAGATGCTGAAGGCGATTGAGAATCAGGAGTTCGAAGGAGAGGTTGATGGTATTCCTGTTTTGAAGTATGAAGCGATAATCGCGGGTGAAGTAGAAAATCCAGGACTGGGACCCCTGCACACTGAGTTTGATGGGAAGGGATACGCTTATACAACCGCGTTTATTTCTTCTGAAATTGTGAAGTGGAAACTGGGAACCTGGGAAGTCGTGGACCGTATCCCAGTTTATTACTCAGTTGGTCATCTGTGCATCCCTGGTGGTGATAGTAGGAAGCCCTGGGGAAAATATGTTATCGCATTAAACAAAATTACGAAAGACCGCTATCTACCTACCGGACCGGAGCTGTGCCACGCAGCACAGTTGATTGACATTAGTGGAGATAAGATGAAGCTGCTGTTGGACTTTCCAACACTGGGTGAACCTCATTATGCTCAGGCGATTCCAGCGGAAATCCTAATGAAAAGATCCGCAAAGATTTTTAAGCTGGAAGAAAATCAACACCCATATGCGGCAAAGAGTGAGAAGGAAGCCCGTGTTGAGCGGCAGGGAAACGAAGTCCATATTTATATGACCGCTATCCGCAGCCACTTTACTCCTGATAATATCGAGGGAGTCAAAGTAGGCGATAAAGTGTATTTCCACGTGACTAATCTGGAACAGGATTGGGATATCCCACACGGATTTGCAATCATCGGAGCAAATAATGCGGAGATATTGGTAATGCCAGGGCAAACGAAGACTCTGGTGTGGGAGCCAAAGAAACCGGGTGTCTATCCGTTCTATTGTACCGATTTCTGCTCTGCATTACACCAGGAAATGCAGGGATATATCCGGGTCTCGCCGCGGAATGCCAGTGTCAAGATTTCGTATGGGACCTATAAGGAAGGCGAGTCAGGGCAGTAAGCTCGTAAATTTGGGGTGTCGCCTGCTGCGGCACCCCCTTTGTTTCTGAGAGTATGAATGTGGATGGAAAGAAAGGACAGAGCGATGGCAGGACAACAAAAAATGGGAATAGGAAGCCGAATTCTGGTTGCTGTTGGAGCATTGTTATACCTTGGAGTATTCATATTGCCCATCTGGAAAATCAGCCTGGATGCCCCGCAGTACCCTGAAGGATTGGGGATGTATATCTGGGTCAATCATATTACGGGGGAAAAGCCGAACGATCTGGAAAATATCAACACGTTGAATCACTATATCGGGATGGATAAAATTGATCCTCATGCAATTCCGGAATTTGATATTATGCCCTGGATTGTTGTGGCATTAGTTGTGCTGGGACTCATAGCGGCAATTGTTGGCAATCGAAAGTTGGTAGCAACCTGGATCGGTTTGACGCTGGTTGCTGCGATTTTAGGTATCTACGATTTCTGGAAATGGGAGTATGATTACGGACATAATTTGAATCCGAACGCCCCCATCAAGATTCCGGGAATGAGTTACCAGCCGCCACTGCTTGGCACCAAACAATTGCTCAATATTACTGCTACGTCGCTGCCATATTGGGGTACTTATCTGATCATCGCTGGTATACTCCTTGGGGTGCTCGCATTGCTTATCGATCGAAAGCGTGCAGCGGCAACGGCAGGGATATCCCGGAATTTTCCAACGCAGCGTTCAGCAGCGACAGCGAAAGTGGCGTGAGACAATGATGCGGGCACTCAGGCTATATGGTTTTAGCTTGGTGATTTTGGCATTGCTTTTCGCTGGCTGTGGTGCTCATAAGCCCCGCCCGCTCCAGTTGGGACAGGAGCAATGTGCCTATTGTTCAATGGTGGTGAGTGATCCCAAGTTTGGGGCTGAGCTCATTACCACAAAAGGGAAAATTTATCCTTTTGATGCGATTGAATGTCTGGCGGCGTTTGTTTATACCAACAAAATTCCAAAAGATCAGATCCAATCAATGTGGGTAGTGGATTTTGAGGAACTTGATAAGTTTGTTCCAGCAGAAAGTGCATTTTATCTCCATTCGCCGCAGATTCGAAGTCCAATGGGAATGTCGCTGTTGGCGGTATCGACAGAAGCACAGGCATTGCGACTGCAAAAACAATATGATGGGGAAATTCTCCAGTGGCCCCAGGTCGTTGCATTGGTCGCAGAACAATGGAAGTTGGAACAACGGTGAGATGGCTTTTTTCCATAGCATTGTTGATCGCGTTAGCGCCAGAAAGTGCACAGGCTGCCCGGCTAGTGGTAGGTGAAGAGTATTCCAGTATCAAAGCTGCTATCGCAGCGGCGGCAGCCGGAGATACGATCCTCATTACGGCTGGTCATTACGCTGAAGGTCCTATTCACGTAAAGAAGCGATTGACGATCGTTGGGCAAGGTAATCCTGTGGTCGATGGCGCAGGGCAAACAGAAGTGTTTGTCGTTGAAGCCGACTCTGTGGTGATCCGAAAGATCGTGGTACAGCGTGCTGGGGTGAGTTTTATGCAGGACAATGCTGCCATTCGGCTGGAGAAGGTGCAACATTGTGTTGTGGATTCTTGCATTTTGCTGGATAACTTCTTCGGAATCTATGCCGCAGAGTCGGCTTTCTGTATCATTCAGAACAACACGCTGATTGCGCATAGTGTGCGAGAAGCGGTTTCTGGCAATGGAATTCACCTATGGTATTGCAAGGGAATGATCATTCGGAATAATCGTATCCGAGGACATCGGGATGGAATTTATTTTGAGTTTGTGCAAAGTTCTCTTATTGAACACAATCTCAGTGAACAAAACCTGCGATATGGATTACACTTTATGTTTTCCGATTCCTGCCAGTACCGGTGGAATACCTTCCGGCGAAACGGTGCTGGTGTTGCTGTAATGTATACCCGGCGAGTCTTGATGGAACGGAATGTTTTTGCGTATAATTGGGGACCTTCGTCGTATGGATTGCTGTTGAAAGAAATTTCCGATAGTCGCATTCGCTTTAATCGATTTATTCGCAATACTGTAGGGATTCATAGTGAGGGATCTTCCCGGATTGAAATTGACAGTAATCTCTTCCAGCAAAATGGGTGGGCAATGATCGTGATGGCAAATTCGGAAGGTTTGTACATCCACCACAATTCGTTTATCGGCAATAGCTTTGATGTCAGTACCAATAGCCGGCAGAATTTTAATCGTTTTGCATATAATTTCTGGGATCAGTACAAGGGATATGACTTAGATGGGGATGGTATCGGAGATGTTCCATATCATCCAGTCCGCCTATTTTCATTGCTGGTGCAGCAAAATCCCCCATTACTTATTTTGCTTCGCGGTTTCTTGATCGATCTGCTTGAAATCGCTGAGCAAGTATTCCCCGTCTTAACTCCTGAAACATTAGTGGACCGGTATCCATTGTTGCAGAAAGTGGTGTTCTGAATGATCCAGTTTCTCAACATATCGAAGCGCTATGGACAGCTTCACGCATTAAAAGATATCACGGTCTCAATTGAGGCGGGACGGATTACAGCAATTTTGGGACCCAATGGATCGGGGAAGACGACATTGTTGAAATGCTTACTGGGATTGGTCCATCCCGATTCAGGCGATATTCTTCTTGCCGATCATCGGGTGAATGCACATCCAGAGTATCGGCAACAAATAGGGTATATGCCCCAAATTGCTCAGTTCCCGGAGCATCTTACTGTTGGGGAGATCATCCGAATGATGAAAGATATTCGCTCCGATGTGACGCATTACGATGAAGAGTTGTTCGAGCAATTTCACCTGGACCGGGAATTAACAAAAAAGAGCAAGGAATTGTCCGGGGGAACGCGCCAGAAGCTGAATGCCTATCTGGCGTTCTTATTTCAACCGCAAATTTATGTGCTGGATGAACCGACGGTGGGGCTGGATCCAGTTGCTAGTTTGATTTTGAAGAAGAAAATCCAAAAAGAAAAACAACAGGGTAAAACAATCATTTTTACTTCTCATATTCTACCGGAGATTGCTGCTTTAGCCGACGATGTGATTTTCTTGCTGGATGGGAAATTATTGTTCAAGGAAGCAAAACAAGTGTTGATCGATCGTACCGGGACGAAAAATCTGGAAGAAGCAATTGCTGAAGTGTTGCAATATAGCGGCGTAGAAGGATGAGCAATACGTTGAAAATTGCCAAATATCAATTTTTCAATGTTTTGCGAACTCGGTGGGTATTTGTCGTCTTTGCGTTGTTCTTCTTCCTGACCGCTGTATTGTTTTATTTTGGAGAGAATGAGGCAAAGGTTTTGGTCAGTTTGCTCAACGTCACATTGATATTCCTTCCTCTCCTTAGCGTGCTGTTTGGGGTGTTTTATGTGTATAATGCCACTTCCTTTATTGAGTTGATGTTGACTCAACCGATCTACCGATCAGAGCTGTATGGAGGGATGTGGTTGGGTATTGTAGCCCCATTTGTCGCGTCTTTTGTTCTGGGCGTGCTTTTACCCTTCCTTGTCTTTGGTAGTTGGGCAGGCTATGCCGGCGCTTTTGGAACGTTGTTTATTGTCGGAACAGCGCTGATCCTGATCTTTTTGTCGCTGGGGATGATGTTTGCTATTTTCGCTGAAGAGCGGACGGTGGGGATGAGCCTTGCATTGCTGCTGTGGCTGGCGCTCACCGTTGTCTATGATGCAGTGGTGCTTTACTTAGCAACGGTTTTTCGGGATTATCCACTGGAACAACCGCTCATTGCTGCAATGTTTTTGAATCCTGTGGATCTGGGACGGGTTGCTTTGTTGCTCCAACTGGATGTGTCTGCATTGATGGGGTATACAGGGGCGGTATTTCGGGAATTTTTCGGAACATCATTGGGCATCAGTCTGGCTTTAGGCGCCTTGTTGTTGTGGGTCAGCATTCCTGTTTTTGTGGGATTGAAACGATTTGCCCATCGGGATTTTTAAATGGGACGCCGCTTGCTCCATAGTGCTATCTTAGTGAATGTAGCGGTGTATTTACTGGCGCCATCGTTGGGATGGGTTGCCTATTGGGTGTGGGAAGATCAGATTGCCCGGACCTATTGTGTAAATACTGTTAAGGATCCCAGTTGCCACGGCAAATGTTTTGTGCGGAAAATTACGCAGCCGCCAGATCCTGTGGATACGCAGTCGAGAACCGTTGTCCATTTCCTCCAGAATCTGGAGCAGATCATCGCTATAGTGGAAAGGTTGAAGGCGTTCCAACCGCTTGTGCAGATAGTGGTAGCGATGTTGTTTGCCGAAATATATGCCCTCCTTGAGGGACACCCCCCGGGAATTGACCATCCTCCAAATTTCTAAAAAGACTCACTGCCAGAGCAAAATTATCCACTGATACTCTCAGCAGCATTTGGGTGCTGCCCTTTATAGTGCACTGACAAAGTGCGGCAGCGCAATGATGCGCTGGAAGAAGGGAGCCTGAAGGTAAGTATGCAGGACTTCAGGGCGGAGCAGTGTTCTGTCCTGAAGTGCCGGTAGCAGCAGAATTCTTAACGATGAGGATTCTCAAAAATTCTAAAATGGTAAGAGAAAGTTCCACAAAATCTGGAGAAACCAACAATGAAATATACGATTTTCCTCCTGGCAATCTTTGTGTTGTTGATCCAGAGTGGGTGCGAGACCTCTAATCCCACAACACCGGATGATCAGAATGACCAGGGGCAATCTTTTTCGCTGGTGGTGGCTCGCCAGCAGACAGCGTGGGGTGAGGTAGCCATCTATGCTCACGATACATTGCGTGCTGGATATGCGGAATTGTTAATCACGGTCAAGCACAACGGGCAATATGTTCAGGTTTCGAATTTGCAGTTTGAGCCTGAAATGGCGATGCAAGGTGGAATGTCGCATTCCACCCCCATCGATACGCTATTCTGGGATGCTCAGCTCCAGGGGTATCAGGTGCACCTCGTATGGGTAATGGCGACTTACAGTCCGGGCGGCGATAAAATGGGCGATTGGACAGTCCATCTCACTGGAACCATTGGACAGGATACGCTGGACCTGACTTTACCGATAGAAGTGTATTATGCCGAACGGGTCAAAGCTTTTATTTCTGCCCTGGACAGTGCGAAAATTATCGCTGCATTACATATATCCAATCCAGAGGTAGGATTGAATGATTTCGATCTGTTTGTGTATCGGAAGGTGATGCACCGTTTTGAGCCTGTTACGGATTTATCCATTGAGATTGAGCCAGAGATGCCTTCGATGGGCCATGGATCGCCGAATAATCAGAATCCGGTCCATATCCGGAAGGGTCGGTATCAGGGCAAGGTCAACTTTACAATGACCGGCGATTGGGTGATTCACACGGCATTTTATCGGGATGGCGTTCACATTGGCAAAGTCGATTTTCCTGTGACCTTTTAAAAGTTAAGGCTGCCCTCTCGGTACCTGGCAGGGCAGTTCTCGGGAGAAGGCAGATAGTTTCAAATGCGGAGGGAAAGGATGATGCAAAAGGTGGGGATGATAATAACGGTGTTCAGTGTGGTACTATCAGTTACAACATCGGCTCAGCAAATTTCCATTGTGTGGCAGGTTCAGGACGTTGAGACACAACGACCGGTTCCCGGCGCCATTTGTTCCGTTGATTCTATTGCGGTTGGGGTGACGGATAGCCATGGAAAGCTAATAGTTCGTTACACGCCCCGGCGACCGCAACTCTTGCTTGCTGTGCGGAAACTGGGATACCGTCCGTGGCAATCGCAGGTGACGGTCACTGGAGATACGCTTTGGGTGTCAGTGTCTCTGGTGAGTCAACCGCTGTTATTGCAAAACATAGTAATCAGCAGCTACCGCTCAGCCCGCGAGCAGTACGAGCAAAACCTGCTTCGTTTGAGTCCTCGGTCTATTGATCAATATCTGGCATTTCTGCCACAGATTTCCATTCAGCGGCGAGCTGCAATGGCAGGTGAACCGCTGGTTCAGGGAATGGGAATGAAGCGGTATGAATTCCGCATTGCGGATGTACCGGTGTTACCAGCCTGTACGGATCATATGGATCCAGCCAATACGT
This sequence comes from Candidatus Kapaibacterium sp., assembly GCA_015490805.1. Taxonomy (GTDB): domain Bacteria; phylum Bacteroidota; class Ignavibacteria; order Kapaibacteriales; family WFXC01; genus WFXC01. Next base: position 26,195 of record WFXC01000033.1, on the reverse strand, counting down.
ATGTTGAGCCAGAGGCGCTTCAAAATGTTGCTGTGCAGTTTGCACAGTCTGGAGGGGAATTTGCTATGGTCCATTTCATTCCAGATTCTCCACGGATGGGACCGAAGCAGACGATGTGGACAGGGCAACTGTCGTATGGGAGTGTCAATCGCGAGGTGCGAGCGTACGTTCGGTCGCAATATCAGTCGCCGACACTGGGTTTCATTGTTGATGGAACCTATCGCCGGGCGGCGAATTATCGCGCCGGTGGGGGAGAATTGATCGATCCCTCAGGATTCCGCAAGTGGAATTACCGCATTCACGGTATTGCACAACTGAGTCCTCAGTTCAGACTGTCCGGCGTTTTCATCGGGGATGACGGTTATGATATTGGATTTGCAGCGTTGCCAATGGATACCCGGTACGACCGATTGCGATTGGGAAATCTCGCTTTGCAGTACAAGCCTGTCCACCAGACCTGGTTGCGGGAAGCAGTTTTCCAGGTCTTTGGCAGCCGGGTCGATCATTATATGGATGATTGGAAGCGCCAAGTGCCTGTTCATATGGATATGCCGGGACATACCCGGGTGCTTGGTGGTAAATTGACCCTCCATTCAACCATCGCCGGAATCCCGACAAAGGTTGCGACCGAGTACCGGTCAGAATACGTGCACGCTGAAATGGTAATGTATGCCCCGGATGCAACGCCGATGTGGATGCCAACGTGGCCCGAGATGTCGCGTTCTGTCTGGAGTGTGGTGGGACAATCCTACGTGCCCATTGCTAGCTGGGGAACGTTCATTCCCCACGTAGAAATTTCAGTGGCACAAACCCGGTTGCAACGAGCGGATGAAATCGCAGTGTTGCAGGGATTGGTCGGGGATTTTTCGCCAGAGCGTTTCCAGTATGCCTGGAGCGGAGGCATTGCTCTGGAGGGTAAAATTCTCGAAGCTGTAGAGACTTCATTGCAACTGCTCTATCAGCAACGCCTATTGCATCAAAGCGAGTTGTACGGCTTTTATCTGTTCCAGTCACAAGATGGATATGATTATCTTGGGAATCCCCGATTGCAACCAGAGCAGCGGTGGTATCTGAACGCACACGTTTCCTATGCTCGAAAAAATGGAACAGTGGTCGCTATGATCTATGGAAACTGGTTTATGCAATACGTTGCTGCATCCCGAATTGATATACCGCCAATGACGATCGGATCCAAGGGTGTGAAACAGTATAGGAATGCAGGAACAGCGTGGAACCTGGGCTTGAGTCTTGCAGGTTGGTTTGAGGTGCTGTCAGGGCTCACTACTGGTTGCATTCTCAAGGCAGAAACAGGACAGCGGAGCGATGGACTGCCATTGCCTGCAATGTCTCCGTGGACATTGCGAACAGTTGTGCGCTATCAGCCTAAGCCCTGGTGGATTGAAGTACAGGGAGAAATGGCTGTAGCAAACAGGCAAGTTGCTCGGTGGGCAGGGGAGACCCCGGATCCTGGTTATATGGTATGGGATGTGGAGGCAGGCTGGCAAATGTTACGAGAAATGTACGTCGCTTTGGGCGTTGCGAATGTTTTCGATCAGCAGTATCATCGGTTTTCTGATTGGAACGATCTTCCCGCGCCTGGTCGGAACGTTTACGTGACTGTTCGGGGAAGGGTGCAAATGTCTATGCAGTAAATTTTTGGAAGTGAATCTTTACGATTTCCTAAGACAAAAAAAGCGGTGGAAAACACTTCCACCGCTTTTCTTGAAATTCCGGAGGTACAGGGCACAGATGTCCACAAGAGCGTTATTCTGGATCGTGGACAAAATGAAATGACATTGGAGGTGTTCCTTGGTCGATCCAGGCTTTGATTTTGAGAATCGAACAATTGTCCAATTGTTCCTCAGGAGGCATAGGCTTATATCCTGCTAAATGAGCAACGCTTCCATAGAGACGTCCACTGCTGGCAACACTCTTGACACTGTTGTAGTTATCCAGTACGATACCACCTGACGGTGCGCTGGAGGAATGGCAACCCACGCAGTTAGTAGAAAGGATCGGTTGAATGTCTTGAGCATAACTCATGTTCAGTGTATCGCAATCATCACCACTGCTGTCTCCACCAGTGGAATCACATTGGGTATTTTGAGCTCCTTCAGCAATCCATCGATAAATCAAATCAATTTTGTCTTGGGACAGTGGTGGATATGGAGGAGGGGGCATTCGGTAATCATCATCACCTTCATCATCGCCATCGTCGTCGTACTCGTCGTCATATCCATCATCGTCTTCGTCGTCTTCTTCATCGTCGTCGCGGCGAAGTGTAAGCCACGGGGAAACGCCAATAGTGTTTTCCCCTTGACCGATAAGAACTTTGTAAATTTCGCTTCGGTTGGGTTCATATGGAACGATTCCTTTAGCGGTAATGGTTTCGTAGCTGGTTAAGATATATCCGTCTTCGTGGCTCTGGGCGTCGTGGCAGCCACTCATTGCGCAGTTGGCAAGGAAGATTGGAAGGATATCGCGTTCGAAACAGATCGTTGAATCATTTCCTCCGGATCCTCCAGAGCCTGTACTATCACGACGATGATCAATGCTATCAAGAGGATTAAAATCGACAGAAATAGGAGCACGAGAGTCACAGGATGTAGCAGAGATTAGGATACCAATCACACTGAAAACAAAAAGCCAGGATACAAAGCGTTTCATAGTTTGCCTCTTGATTTAGTGAAACTCCCTTTTGTCAAGCACAACTGTAATAATGCTATGCGCAGGAAAGTGTTACAGCGTTTCTGTTACTGGTGGAGTTCCCGAAGCGATTATGGGGTCAGATGAGTACATAAGAGGGATTACCAGAATCAGTTGATACTCTTTCGTCGCAATCGCTGAAGCTGTCGGGAATTCGGCGATGTACAGAAAGGCCATTCCCGTTCGTAGAAGAAATCATGTGAAAATGCTTTCCACGGATCTTAGTTTCACTTTGGTTCTTCCAGTTCTTCGGGAGGATGGATCCGATCAACCCCATCAGGGGGACACTTCTTATGAATTTTATAGGAAGCTGAGAGCGTTGTGATGGGAACAGCAAGCAGCCGTTCCTTTGCGATAAGGATACCGCAGACGCGACAAATGCCATACGTTTTATTTTTGATGCGTTCCAGTGCTTCGTCTAATTTTTTCAGATAATCGCTGAGTCGTTGAAGTTGGGTGAAAAGCTTTTCTTTTTCCTGAGCGTTCGTGCCTTCTTCTGCCATATGAACAGAATAAGCAGCAGTTTCAGGAACCATTTCGTCGCTGTTCATATCTTCTAATCGTTCCTTCAGCATATGGAATTCTTCCAGTGTCTGGGCTCGAATTTTCTCAATGTGTTTGCGAAACATCTCTAACTCTTTGTCAGAGTATCGCAGTGGTTTTTGGGTTTTCTTTGTAGCAGTTGTGCTTTTAGAGCTTTTTGTAACTTTCTTCTGCGTTGCTGTTTTTTTGCTGCTACTTTTCTTTGTTGTCTTTTGGGATCTACTTGTTTGCGGTTTTTTTGTAGCTGTTTTCTTCTTTTTCTGTGTGCTGGACTTTGTACTCGCTGTTTGCTTGCTTTTCTTTGTTGTTTTCGTTGCTTTACTCTTGCTTGCTTTCGTACTCTTGCTGCTGGACGCTGCTGTTGTCTTCTTTTTCGTTGCCATTTGCTTTACCCTTCCGTTGTCTCTGATTCTGGCAGAATACGTTCAAGTTTTACGGAAAGTGTAAGGTTATCAATGGTAATCTCAGTTCCATCCGTAATCTGGGGATCGAAGAGGATACGGTGAGCTAAGACTTCCTGGGCAATGGTTGAACGTTGCGCTTCGATAATGCTTCGTATGGATTCCGGAGCATTATACCGCAGTACAATGCGGTCTGTTACGTTGAACCCTGAGGTTTTGCGAAGGTTCTGGATACGATTGATCAGTTCGCGCGCAAATCCTTCTTGCCGCAATTGCTCATCGATGGTTGTATCTAATGCGACCACTATTCCCTGTTCAGCAGCGACCATCCACCCTTCAATGTCTTTGTAATACACCTGCACATCTTCGGGGTAAATTTCCACGGTGGTTTCGTTGACGGTAAGTTCCAGTTTGCCCTCATCTTCTAAGATTCTGAGCTGATCATCGCTCAACTGGCGGATAGCGTTGGCGACGGCGTTGGTGAGTTTCCGAAAGCGTTTTCCTAAGGTTGCATAGTTCGGCTTGATTTCACGCTGGACAACCGGGGAATCGTCGGAGATGTATTCAATGCGCTTGATGTTCAACTCTTCCTTGATCAGATCTTCAACGTGCTGAATCTGACGTTTTTCTTCCTCTGAACGCACAGCGACCAGAATGCGGCGCAGCGGTTGCCGCACCCGGATTTTGGCTTTTTCGCGCAGCGCTCTCCCCAATGAAGCAATGATTTGAGCACGCCGCATCTGCTGCTCTAAGAGTTCATCAATTAGCGAAGAATCCGGAGAAGGGAGCAGGCAGAGGTGGACAGATTCGGGCAGGTCGTCCGTTCGGAGTTTCCGGTACAGGTATTCAGCGAGAAATGGGGCAAAGGGGGCGATCAGCATACTCAGGGTGAGCAAAAGGGTATGCAGGGTCTGGTACGCTGCTAGTTTATCCTCATCCTTGTCTCCTTTCCAGAATCGACGTCGGTTCCGCCGTACGTACCAGTTGGAGAGATCATCGATGGTAAAATGCTGGATCATTCGTGCAATTCGAGTAACTTCGTACGCATCCATCAATTCGCCATACGCTTTGAGCAGTGAGTGGAGACGGGAGAGAATCCATCGGTCGATCTCTGGTCGCCGATCTACAGGAATTGGAGGGGTAGTGGGATCAAAGTCGTCAATATTTGCATAGAGCGCAAAGAAAGCATAGGTATTGGTGAGTGCACGGAAGAAGTCGGAAAGTACCGTCCGGCGGATATCCTCGCTGTTAAACAGCGTCGGTTTCCACGGCGGGTTGTTGACCATAAAGTACCAGCGGACAGCGTCAGCACCGAATTCTTCCATTACCTGGAAAGGATCGACGACGTTGCCGCGAGACTTTGACATCTTGACGCCGTGTTTATCCAGGATCAGCTCATTGACGATTACGCTTTTATAAGCCGACTGGTCGAAAAGTGCTGTTGCAATGTTATGGAGTGTGTAGAACCATCCACGAGTTTGGTCCACGCCTTCCGCAATAAAGTCAGCGGGGAAGTTTTCACGAAAGAGGTCGCGATTTTCAAAAGGATAGTGGAACTGCGCAAAAGGCATCGCACCAGAATCAAACCAGACATCAATGATTTCCGGAACCCGACGATAAATTTTCCCGTTGCGTTCAAAGATAATGCGGTCGACAAATGGACGGTGGAGGTCAATTTCTTCTTTCTTTGCACTCATTGGAACCCGCGTCCCATCAGGCTCTTCGTACCATCCTTCCATCAATTCTTCAATCGAGCCAATGACGATAATGTCCTCACCATCCTCGCTAATCCAGATCGGCAGGGGAGTTCCCCAGTAGCGAGTGCGTGATAGTGCCCATTCCTTTGCTTCTGCGAGCCAGTTGCCAAAACGACCGGAGCCAATTTCCGGTGGTTGCCATCGAATGTGCTGATTGAGTTCCACCATCCGGTCCCGGTAGGCGGGGGAGTTAATAAACCACGAGTCCTGGGCATAGTAAATGATGGGGTTTCCAGTACGCCAGCAATGGGGGTAGGTATGGAGATAGTCGAAGGAGGCTTTATAAAGTTTGCCCATCCGCTTGAGCATTCGCACCAGGTCTTTATCCGTTCCTTCTTCAATATGGCCATCGGCATATTGAAACGTTTTGACCGGTCTGCCGGCAAACTCTGTGACATAATCCTTGAATCGCCCGTTGGGTAGAACCGGCTGCAACAGAGGAAGGTTGTATTTTTTGCCCAGTTCAAAATCGTCTGCGCCAAAAGCAGGAGCAATATGGACCAGTCCGGTTCCTTCTTCTGTCGACACGAAATCTGCTGGAAGCACGGAAAGGGCATTGGGGTGCGCCGCAAGATCGATTTTCTCGTAGGGAAAAATCTGTTCGTAGCGCGTTCCAACCAGATCGGTTCCTTTGTACCGGTGAAGAATCTCATAATCACCGTCCAGGACTTCCAGCCGTGCCTCTGCTAACAGGAGATGCTCTTCCACCGTAATGGGATCTTTTCCTTTTTCTTTAATTGTTCGTCGGTTGCGTACCAGGACATAGTCGATGTCAGGACCGACGGCGATTGCTGCATTGCCGATAAGTGTCCACGGGGTAGTCGTCCACACTAAGAGAAATGCATTGTGCAGCTCTGGCTGAACTGGCTCAGTCACCGCTACTTTGATAAACACACTGGGATCCCGAACTTCTTTGTAACCCAGCGCTAATTCGTGGGAACTGAGCGGCGTTTCGATCGTTGGGGAAATAGGGACAATTTTGAAGTCTTTGTAAATCAGTCCCTTTTTGTGGAACTCTTTAATTGCCCACCACAGTGATTCAATGTACTCATTGGAACAGGTGATGTAAGCATTGTCTAAGTCAATCCAATAGCCCATTCGCTGGGTCAAAGCCCGCCATCCCTGGTCAGTTTCGATGTAATATTCTACCAGCTTTTTACATTCCGCGTTAAATCGGTCGATTCCGTACTCTTCGATCTGCTTTTTGTAGGTCAGTCCTAATTTTTTTTCGACTGCTATTTCGATAGGAAGTCCGTGGGTGTCCCATCCTGCTTTGCGATAGACATAGAAGCCGCGCATCGTTTTATATCGGCACACCAGGTCTTTCAGGGTGCGCGCCATTAAGTGGTGGATCCCCGGCTGTCCATTAACGGTTGGCGGACCTTCATAGAAAACAAATCGTGGGGCTCCCTGCCGCTGTTCTAAGGATTTTTGGAAAATTTGCTGCTCTTCCCACCAGCGGAGAATTTCTTTTTCGATTTCTGGATAGGACAGCTTATCAGGTAACGGCTCAAAGCGCATTGAGTCTGTATCTGCTGTTCTACAATTTCTGCCTCGCTGAAAGCTGGAAAATAATAAGGTAACGCATAACTGTCAGGAGAATTGGCTTTGCTGGCTAAGGCAAAGGAGACTTTGTGAAGGAAAATAAGAAATACAGGTTCTGATCGGTCCACACGACGATGGAGCTTTGCAATACTTGGTGCCTCAGGGTTCTGAGAAAACCGATGATAATCCAGGAGAACAGAGCGAGAAGGATGGTGATTGCCAAGTGGAGCGTTTTCCCTATATTTGCGATCTTTTTGAATCCATAAAATGCCTGCCAGCGGTATGATGCTGCACTGTGGAGATGGCGATACTCCGGGGCATACTGCGGTGTTGCCGCAGCACCTTCCCTCTTTGTTCCCAGGCGTTTATGTTCATAAATGGAGCATCGTGATGCGGTATGGATTTTTCCTCTTCGGCGTTTTTCTGATGGTATTGCTGAGTAGCTGCGGGAAGCAGTCGCAACAGTCAGCAGAATCTCAGCGTGCGGTGATTCGCATTGATGGATCCAGTACGGTCTATCCACTTTCGGAAGCAGTGGCAGAGGAATTTCGTCAGGTCGCACCGGATATCCACGTGCTTATTGGTGTGTCGGGCACCGGGGGAGGATTTAAGAAATTTGTCAGAGGCGAGACGGATATCAATGATGCTTCTCGCCCTATTCGGGCAATTGAGGATTCTTTGTGCCGCACTAATGGCATTGCGTACATCGAATTACCGATAGCCTACGATGCAATGTGTGTGCTGGTCAATCCGCAGAATGATTGGGTCGACTACTTCACCGTCGAGGAGCTCCGTAAAATCTGGTCGCCGGAAGCGCAGGGAAAGATTCTCTACTGGGATCAGATTCGCCCTGAGTGGCCCCACGAAGAGTTGCACCTGTATGGACCGGGAGTGGAATCTGGAACGTACGATTACTTCACCAAAGCCATTGTTGGCAAAGAACACGCCAGTCGGGGAGACTATACCTCCAGTGAGGATGACAATGTGATTATCCAGGGAGTTGCCAGCGATCGTTATGCCCTGGCGTTTGTTGGTTTAGCCTATGCATTGAACAATAAAGATCGGGTTAAGATTGTACCGATCGACGATGGCAATGATCAAAATGGTGCTGGTCCTATTATGCCATCACCAGAAACGGTTCGTGACGGGACCTATCAACCGCTGTCTCGACCTTTGTTCATTTACGTCAATCGCCAGTCGGCAGATCGGTCAGCCGTTGAGCAATTTGTCAATTTCTATATCGAGCATATGCCAGCCTTAGCCCCTGATGTGGGATACGTTCCTTTGTCTGAAAAAGCCTATCAACTGGTCAAACAGCGTTTTCAGCAGCGAATCACCGGCTCGATCTTCGGCGCACACGGCTCACAGGTAGGGGTTCGGGTTGAAGCATTGTTGGAGCAAGCAGAACAACCGTAGCGATGTTGCGGCGCTTTATAGAACGAACTGTCGAAAGTGGGCTGCGGCTGTCGGCAGTACTGACCATTGCCACCACGATCGGCATCGTTGCTGTGTTGATTACAGAGACGATACAATTTTTTCGGGAGGTTTCCATCTGGGAGTTTTTGACGGATACCCAGTGGACCCCGTTATTTGCGCAGAAGCATTTTGGTATCTTGCCGCTTTTAAGTGGGACTTTTCTAACGACTGCCATTGCGATTGCCGTTGCGCTGCCTATTGGGTTGTTGACTGCGATTTTTTTGAATGAGTATGCTTCGCCGCGGTTGCGGAGTATTGTCAAGCCGATTCTGGAACTGCTCTCGGCAATTCCAACGGTTGTTTACGGATATTTTGCGCTGGTGTTTGTGACTCCGGCTCTTCAACAGATCATTCCGGGATTGGCAGGTTTTAATGCTTTGTCGCCCGGCATTGTAATGGGAATTATGATCATTCCTTTCATTTCATCATTAAGTGAAGATGCGCTCCACGCAGTTCCGCGATCACTGCGGGAAGCAGCGTATGGGATGGGAGCGACCAGGGTGCAGACACTCTTTCGGGTGCTGATTCCTGCGGCTTCGTCGGGTATCCTTGCTTCAGTGGTGCTGGCACTGGCACGGGCAATTGGAGAAACGATGATTGTAGCGATTGCTGCTGGGCAACAGCCTCGATTAACGCTCAATCCGCTGGTGCCGATTGAAACGGTGACAACATACATTGTGCAGGTGAGCCTGGGGGATGTCCCGCACGGATCGCTGGAGTATCGAACTATTTTCGCTGCCGGGATGGTTTTATTTCTTTTCACGGTGGTTTTGAGCACGATTAGCTTTTTTGTCAACCGGCGCTTTCGACAGCAATATGAGTAAGCGGTGGCGGGCATATCTCCTTGACCGGCTGGTGGGAATGCTTGGGCTGGCGGCGGCGTTCATTGGGTTGTTGTTTCTTGTTGCACTCATTGTGAGCATTTTCAAGTTAGGCATTGCTCGACTTTCGTGGGACTTTCTCACTTCTTTTCCATCGAGGTTTCCAGAGAAAGCAGGCATTTATCCGGCTATTGTCGGAAGTCTCTGGATCTTTCTGGGTACTGCTTTCTTTGCCATTCCGCTGGGAGTGAGTGCCGCCATCTATCTGGAAGAATATGCGAAAAAGTCGTGGCTGGCAAATGTGCTGGAAATCAACATTGCAAACTTGGCAGGTGTTCCTTCCATCATCTATGGAATTCTGGGATTGGAAATTTTCGTACGGACACTACAAATGGGACAGAGTTTGATCGCTGGTAGTTTGACCTTAGCATTGCTGGTACTTCCAGTGGTCATTGTAGTAGCACGTGAAGCGTTGCGTGCTGTTCCGTCCTCGATTCGAGAAGCAGCGTATGCGTTGGGTGCGACGAAGTGGCAGACGATCTGGAAACAGGTGCTGCCTGCTGCTTTTGGCAATATCTTGACGGGTATTATTTTAGCCCTGGCACGTGCCATCGGTGAAGCTGCACCCCTGATCGTTGTTGGAGCGTTAACGTATGTTCCTTTTATTCCCCGGTCGCCAATGGATGAATTTACCGTGCTGCCGATTCAGATCTTTAACTGGGTATCCCGCCCGCAGCACGGCTTTGTGATTAATGCTGCTGCTGCTATTATCGTGCTTCTGGTTTTGGTGTTGGGACTGAACGGAATTGCTATTTTCTTGCGCTATCGTTCGCAACGCAAAGTACGGTGGTAATTATTGCGTTCCGCGATGTTGCTCTAAGATCTTGCGGATAATTTCCAGTTGTTCTTCTTCCGGAGGTGCTTCTTCTTCTTTGTACCGCTCAACAACAGTTTGTGAATATGCCGGTGGTTGTTCCGGCGGTGTTGCTGAAACTGATGATTCAGGAGAAGAGGTAAAGGAAGGCTGGGATGTTGTTGTGTCAACAGTGGTTTCCTGCGCCGGTGGCAGTTTGGTTTGTTTGGCGATGACTTCTAAGGTTTCAGAACCAAAAATGGATAGCAATTTGTCGTAAATCGTCGCCCGGGTAAAGGGTTTGCTCACAAAGCCAATAGCTCCCTCTTTAATTGCCAAACTCAGATTTTCGGTGTCGGAAAGTGCAGTCACCACCAGGACCGGAATATCACGCGTTAGTTTGATACGCTTGAGTAGCTTCAGCACTAAGTGCCCTGATAGTTCTGGCATCATAAGATCCAGGAAAATCGCCATTGGTTGATGTTCAATGGCTAAAGCCACACCATCAAAACCATTGGAAGCGGTCAGCGGATAAAATCCAAAGTGACTCAATACTTTGGACAAAATCCGCTGGATCCAGATATCATCATCCACTACTAAGATGGGAAATTGTTGTTGCGTTGCAGATTCCATTACGTCGAAGATTTTTTTGATCCTTGTTGATGCAGCCGGTTTACTTTCAGGGAGTTGCTTTGCAGCACTTCCCGTAGCTTTTGTATTTCGATTTGTGCCGCTTTTTTATTGTATTCCATAATGCGGTCGTAGATCTCTTTGCGGTACACTGGTACAGTGCGGGGTGCTTCAATGCCAATCTTTACGTAGCCCCGGTCGCAACTCAGAATGGACACTCGAATAGAATGTCCGATAATGATTTCTTCGCCAACTTTGCGTGTTAAGACTAACATTCGTATGCTAAGACTTTATTGCTGCAGCACAACGTATTCAAACGAAAACTCGTCAGAGGTTAAGACAATCTGCTTTCCCTCTTGTTGTTCAATGTCTAAAATAATCGGCGCCCGCAAGTTTGCCGTTATGTTTTTGTCTTTACCCAGCGTTAGAATTGTTAATATAACACTTTTTCGAGAATTAAGCTTCCGAACGAGAGGATAATCGGGACGTACTAGCAAAACGTTGACAACAGGAAAACCAACGGTAGGATCATCAACAGCAAGCAGCCATTTGATTGGCTGTGTTTTCTCATCGCTGATTAAGACAAAACGTGTGAGATGCTCGAACCCAATAATCCCCTGAGGAAAGTGGAAAATGTGATGGGGTTGAATCTGCAACGTCCCAAATTGAGCAGTCTGGAGTGTGATAACGTCCGATGGTTGTGATTGCTGTTCCATAATTGCTTGCTGCTGCATTTACGAAGCGGGTTTGTTTGTGATACTGCTGCGAATATATCCTTCGGTTGTTGGAATGTTGGCTTCTGGTTCCTCGATGACAATTTCGACTCGCCGGTTCCGGGCTCGTCCCTCCGGTGTTGCGTTCGAAGCAATAGGTCGTTGATCCGCATAGCCGCAAACGGTCAGGAAACGCTCTGGCACTCCCCGTTGCATCAGGTAGTAGGCAACCGTCAGGGCGCGATCGACCGAAAGATGCCAGTTGGAGGGGTACCGAAAGGTGGAAATCGGTACATTGTCCGTGTGTCCTTCAACGATGATCTGTTTTTGTAGACCTGCTAAGATGGTAGCTAAGGAGTCCAATACCGCTGCGGCTGTAACCTGGAGATCGGCTTTGCCAGACTCGAAAAGGAGTTTATCCCGCAGGCGGAGACGAACCTGTGAGGGAGTGCGTTCCAGTTCAATCAGGTTGCTCTGGATCTGCTGCTGAAACGTTTTTTCTAACTCCTGAGAAATTTGATCCAGCGAACGGCGTTCTGCTGTTGGCAAAATGGGTTGTGGTAGAGTTCGCTTTGCTGCGGGGAGGATAGCGCCGCCGCCGATCAACGTGCTATCAGGTGTTGCTTTAAAGTATTGACCCAATGCAGCAGCAAATTCCCGATATTTGCCAACATCGACCTGAGCGGTGGCGTACAGAATCACGAACAATCCCAAGAGAAGAGTGATCAGATCGGCATAGGTCACCAGATACCGATCCGGATTGTTCGGATCTCGCATTTCAGAAAATTGCGGTTTATGACTCATTTGTATTGCCCCTGCTGCTCATTGTACATCGCTGGTATCCTATTTGACGCCAGCGATCGGACTTTTAGTTTGTTCATTGGTGGTATCGGCGACCGCAAGGTGAAACTTTAAGTCGAGGGGGAAGAGTCCAGAGTGCCGATATGGTGACCAGAATCACGGGGTGTCTTAGAGCCTCTTGAGGTCCCCTGCAAAGGGGAAGTGGAAGTGCCCCCTGTTTCCAGCAGGCGCACTTCCAAAGCCTGAAGATAGCACTTGCGCTGATTTCGGGTTTCGAGATTCAGGATGCTGCGAACGGAAGCACTGCTTTGTTAATGGACAATGTCCAGCCGGTGATAGGTTTGATAACGATCCAGTTGAAGCTGGAGGATATAGGTTCCAGAGCGGAGCGGCGTTGTGTCAAATGTTCGTTGATATTCCCCGGTAGCTGCAAACTGTTGCAGCAGGGTCAGAATATGCTGCCCTTTGAGGTTATAGACAGCAATAGCAAGAGAGCCGGGTTGCTGCACGCGGTACCGCAGGGTGACAGATCCATTAGCGGGCGCGGGAAACATCTGGAGCAACTGCAATGGCACAGTGGTAGGAGAAGGCGAAGATTCATTTGTAACGCCAGTGATCTTAAAGAGTGGTAGTTCCGTAAAGTCGCGAAACAGGATTTGTTCAATTTGCGTCTCCGGTGCCTGGAACCACTGTGCAAGGACGGAGCTGTAGACCTGTCGGTAGTCGTACTGCATCAGAAGGTCGCCCCGATTGTCCAGATTTTCCAGATCCGGATCTTCTCCGAAAATCATTCCACCGTTGACACTCCCGCCGAAGACAAAGAGCGGCGCAGCGGTGCCGTGATCAGTTCCCAGACTGCCGTTTTCCTGAACGCGTCGCCCAAATTCAGAGAACGTCATTCCGGCAACCCGGTCTTCCAGTCCCAGCGATCGAAGATCGTCCAGAAAGAGGCGCAGTGCCGATGAAACTTCGGCAAGCAGCGCAGCGTGCTCGCCCTCAACACCGCCTTGATTGGCGTGCGTATCGAAAGCATTGCCCCGGATAGACACCAGATAAATGGGAGTTTGCAATCCGCCGGCAATCAAGCGGGCAACAATTTTCAAGCTCTGGGCTAAGTCATTGTCTTCCGGATACTCGACAGCGTTGTGTCCTTTGTCCGCTGCTTCCTTGACCCGTTTGCTGTAAATGTTCGAGGCGGTTGCGATCGTGCGTACAAATTCCAGTTCTTTGCCTGCCGGTGTATCCGGTGCTGGAGGAAAAGCAGGAGTAGGAGATTCACCGACCAGCTGGTAGAATTCTTCAGGGTCGCTGAAGGTAACGGCTACATTCCCTTTGGAAGTCTGGAAAATGCGAGAGGAGAATCCGCCGATCTCAATGGCTAACGGATCAGTGGGCAAGGTGTCGGGATATTCGGGGTGCGTCAGCTCCAGATACCGTCCAACCCAGCCGGTACTCTCAAAGACATTTGCATCAGTTGCTGTAATCCAGATGTCTGTTCCCCGGAAATGGGATCGATTCGGATTGGGATACGTGACCCCCTGGACAATCGCTAAGCGTCCTTCATCGAACAGAATTCGGAGTCCTTCGCAAGAGGGATGCCATCCTAAGGTGTCGGTCAGGGGTAAAGTATTTTCCTTGGGAATGGCGATAGTGGGGCGTCGTTCATAGTACAACGGATTCTCTTTGGGTACTAAGGTATTCAGCCCGTCGTTGCCACCACGAAGCTGGACTAGCACAAAAATTTTATCCGTTCCGGCTGTTAGTCGCCGCAGGTTGTCAAAAGTCGGTGCAGAAGATAGCGCAGCTAAGGGGCGATTACCGATGATGGGAAGGCTGGCAAGGGTCACACCCATTGCTTTGAGGAATGACCGGCGTTTCATCTGAATCTATCCTTTTTGTGGAACTTGATTACGTCAATTGAAATTGCGGTAGTTTCATCGTTGCCTGGAAGAAAGCCCGAAGTCGGGGAATCACTGTTTGCGCATTTTGCGCAATGTCGCTCCATTCATATTCTGGCGCTCCATCTAAGAGTGTTTCGACCAGGTTGTCAAATTCGCTTTCAAGCGGAGGAAATGCCAGCAGATAGGAAGTTGCTTCTGAGACAAAGGTGCGGACATTGCTCTGGAAAGAGGGAAATTGCTGAGCAAATTGATAGAGCACCAGGGGGGATTGTTGCAGCAGGGTTTGAATAGCAAGGTCCGAGACCGCATTGCGGTAAGGATAGGTAAACGTGTTCAGCCAGTCCCGATGTCCGGGCCACCCTGATACATCGGGAGGTTGCAACAGCCGGAGTCCCAGAATCGTGTTGACGCTAGTAACAGAGCGTAAGATGGAATTCCAGGTGCGCTGGTTGTTTCTGTAGAGTTCCACGAAAGGGTACATTCGGAGCAATCCGACGGTAAAATCCAGAGGACTTTTGATCTGCGCTCCCCGCAACTGGGGATCGAAGAAATGAGCACTTTGCAGGAGAGTTTTTAACACGGGTTTTAGCTGGAAGTTGTTTTCAACCAGCAAGTCTGCTAAAGCAGCAACGATCGTGGGGTCTACGATCTCGTATACGAAGGTTCGGTAGAGTTTTGCTGCGAAGAAAACGGCTGCGACGGATTTACCATAGTAGGGATGGCTGGCGTCGTAGCCTCGTGATTCGTCAAATTGCTGTCGAAAAATCAGATCGATCAGTTGTGGAATTTCCGCCATCCCGCGCTCTCGAATTTCCGCAGTGCTCATATCATCATTGACCTGAGGATCGATGATCTCACCAAATATGGATTTCGACAGATAGTCGTGGCGGCGAAGTCGCGGGTTTTTCGGAAAAGGATCGAAATCGTAGTAGGGTTTGCGGAACGTGTTAAACCATCCAGTGCAAACGCGGGAAACTTCGACAATATCCCACTCGGTGTAGTTCCCTTCGCCCATCGTAAACAGTTCCAGCAATTCACGACCAAAGTTTTCATTGGGTCGGCGCAGAGTGTTCACATTGCCGTTCAGATACACCAGCATTGCCGGATCGTAAACAATTTTTTCCGTAAGCTCTTTGAGGTTCCCGAATGCATATTCTCGAAAGAGCATATTTTGCGTGAGCATATAATGAGGTACTTTCACTTCAACAAATCCAGAGGTGAAATGGTTGTGGAAGAAAAAGACCATTTTCTCTCGCAGTGAAAAATCGGTGGCAATCATCAGGTCGTACCACCACCGGATTAGCTCAAAGATTTGTTGGAATTGCTGCTGGCGATAGGCACGCCGTTCTTCCTCGGTGAGTCGGCGGAGCTCGCTGGGAGAGAGGGGATCGGTATCGTACCACTCAGGAATTGGAGGGGATGGCAAAGGACGAAGTAAATGGTCGACTGCCTCTGCAGGCGTCATTTTCGTCGCCGTTTCCAGTTCTGCTGGCGTGGGTGAAAAGCAGGTACGCCGCAGAAGGTGCCGAGCATCCTCCGCAGAGAGTTTGCTATTGGGCTGGTACGGCTCCAATCCTGTTGTCAGGTTCAACGGTTGGGGAGTAAACGCTTTTTGCAGCGCAGGATGCTGATCAAAGGGAAGCGATGTGAGCGTTCGGAGAAAAGAACGTCGATGCATTTGCCGTGCCATCGGAATGCCCCAATTTCTGCAACAGTGTCCCTTTAGAGCCAATTCTGGTCTCAAACGTTTAATGAGCGTTTCCGGGAAGGAAATGAACAGTCAGGGTTCAGTTCAACCAGGACTTCCTGATAAGAACCAGCCGCTACGGTTTTTAAGATGTCGATTTATGTACGTGCTTCCCGGTTTACACCAGTGCTTCCCGAATTCGAGCAGAGAGGTAGTCCATAATCCAGACGACGATTGCGATGATAAGCACCAGCAGTCCAACTTCGTGCCATTGCGCCAGCCCCTGATATTGCATCAGGAGCGTTCCGATTCCACCACCGCCGACCAGTCCGATGATCGTTGCCATCCGAACGTTGATGTCCCATCGATAGATGGTAAAGCTCAGGAAAGGAAGCACAATTTGGGGTACGACGGCGAACCAGATGACCTGCATTGGGTGGGCGCCGGTTGCTTCAATTGCTTCGATGGGCCCAGGGTCCACATTTTCAATTTGCTCTGAGTATAGCTTTGTAAGAGAGGCGATGGTGTGAACCATTAGCGCTAGTGTTCCAGCAAAGGGACCGATACCAACCCATACGGTGAAAATGATTGCCCAGATCAGCGGTTCGATCGAGCGGGTAAAGTTTACCAACACCCGCAGGACGGTGTAGATGCCCAGCGTAATAGGACTTTGACGCATCAGGTTGCGGGCAGTGAAAAAACTCAGGATGAAAGCAACCGGGAGGGCAAAGAGCGTTGCCATCAGTGCCAGATAAATCGTTTCCACAATTGCCAGCAGTGCCTGAGGCAGAATAGACCATTCAGGGGATAGCAGGGCAGAAAAGATCCGTTTTGCTCCCGCCAGACCTTCCTGAGAAAAGAAATCGAGAATAGAGACTCTGGTCACAACCCACCCGGTAGCAATTGTCAGCACGCCGATAATCCACAGAAAATGTTCCGCTACCGCTTTTTTCCACGGTACATCCGGCAACTGTCGGAAAATGAGTTTGCCCGGCGAAGCGTTGAGGAAAAAGAGAGCCAATCCCAGAATAGTGCCGATCCCAATATAGAGCAGCACAATCTCCACAGTGACCGGTGGCAACTTGCGCAGCGAGAGGAGCACCTGGTAGTAAAAAACGCGGTGCAGGGTAACGACAAAGTAGATGCCGAAGAAAATGTCCAGGATCAGTGCCTGGAATTTCTGTGCCGTTGTCGTTTGCGATTTTGTTTCAGTGCCCATTCAGCCGTGTCATGCTATTTCCACTTCTTCTGCTTCTTCTCCATAGATTTCTTTGAACCATTCCTGGGTGATTTCTTCCGGCTTGCCCCGGAAGATCAATTTGCCCTGTTTCAGGGCTACGACGCGTGTGCCATAGGTACGGACCAGGCTCAGGAAGTGCAGGTTGCAGATGATGGTCATCCCATAGTCGGTATTGAGCTGTTTCAGGTATTTCATCACAGAGTGGGAAGTTGCCGGGTCCAGACTGGCAACGGGCTCATCGGCTAAGAGCACTTCGGGGTGTTGCATCAGGGAACGGGCGATGGCAACCCGCTGCTGCTGACCGCCGCTGAGGGCATCGACCCGAACGTTCCACTTGTCTTCCAGTCCCACAATGCGCAGCTTTTCCATCGCCTCCTGTCGCAGGTTGTCCGGAAATCGCTCCAGAATCGACGGGAGTACGGGTAAAGAGCCCAGAGCGCCAGTCAGGACATTGAGGAGCACGGTCCGGCGCTTGATGAGGTTGAATTGCTGAAAGATCATCCCGATTTTCTTGCGGTACTGCCGAAGCTCTTTTCCCTGAATGTGCGTAACGTCCTGCCCACGGTATAAAATCTGTCCGGAAGTGGGTTCAATTAGGCGGTTGATACACCGCAGTAAGGTGGATTTGCCAGAACCGCTCAGGCCGATCACGACAAGGAATTCGCCTTCCTGTACCGTCAAATCAACGTCGACCAGTGCGTGGACTCCATTGGGGTAGATTTTGTTCAGTTTTCGCAGTTCGATCAGTGCCATCGTTATTTCTTCACCAATTTCTCCAGCGATATTCCCTGTTTACGAAGAATGTTCCGGAGCACATCGTAGTCTGCATCGGTAGCGGGTGCAAAGCCTTCCACGCTGTAAATCTCGTACAGTGCTTTCCGCCCTTCCGGCGTTGACTGGAAAGCCAGCAATCCTTCGACAATTTTGCGCACCATTTCTTCTGGTAAATCTTTGCGCACTACGACCGGATCGTTTGGAATATCCTGAGTGAACCCGATGATCTTGATTTTTTCAAACACGTCGGGGAACTGCTGCTTCACACGCGCGCGTGCGTCCAGATATTCTCCAGTCGCAGTATCCGGCGGGGAGTAATACGTAGCGCCGACGTCGACCTGTCCCTGATACACCATTGTAACAACGTTATCGTGCTTCATTGCAAAAACTTCTTCGGCGGGTTTGATCCCTAAGGAATCCAGCATTGCTTTGGGGAGCAGGTACCCTGAGGTTGAAGCAGGATCGACGTAAGCGATGCGTTTGCCAGCAATGTCCTGGAGTGAATCGATACCGGAATCAACGCGCGTAATGAATTGCCCTTTGTAGGTTGTTTCTCCGTAGCGGCGGACAACTTTCAGAACCGCCCGTGCGCCGTATTTCTCGTGCGCTAACAAATAGCTGAAGGTGTTCATAATGGCAACATCGGCTTTGCCACTTCCCAGTGCTTCAACGACGGCGATATAGCTGGCAGGTACCATATAGGTGAAGTGATAACCGGTGTACTGTTCCAGGAAGTTAACCAGTTCGTCAGCACTGAGCGTGATTTTTTGTGCGTCGACCGATGGCGTGAGCGCAATCTTGATGGGATTGGCAGCAGACCCCAGCTCTTGCGATTCAAACAATGGCTGGAAAGAGAGTTTGAGCAGAATCAACACCAGCAGCGGAATGTAGAATTTTGCGTATCGCACTTCTTATCGTTCCCGGTAACTCGCCATAATTTCGTTAATTTGCAATTCGCTTACAGTATCCGAAACGCAAAGTTACAAAAAATTTGAGAGGGAGTGAGAATGAAGATTCACGAGTATCAGGCTAAAGAGCTGCTGTCGCGTTTTCAGATTCCGGTGCCGTTTGGTCGAGTCGTGTTTTCCGCGGAAGAGGCAGGAGCGATTACCTACCGGGAATTTGTGCTCAATGGGATTGACACGATTGTGCTGAAGGTGCAGGTGCACGCCGGAGGGCGGGGCAAGGGAATAGTGGTCGACCGGGAAACGGGACAGCCGGTTGAATACGAAGGAAAGCAGGTGCGGGGAGTGATGGTCGTATCTGGAGGAAATATCGCCGATAAAGCATACCGACTGGCGAAAGTAATTCTGGGCAACAAGCTGGTGACGGTCCAGACGGGGAAAGAGGGCAAGGTGATCCATAAGTTGCTGATCGAGCAGGGAGTTGCTCTGGATCGAGAATACTATCTGGGTATTACGCTGGATCGGAAACGCGGGCAGAATGTGATGATGGCATCCTCAGAGGGAGGAGTGGAAATTGAAGAAGTGGCAAGGGAACATCCGGAGAAAATTTTTAAAGAAGCCATTCATCCTGCTTATGGCCTCTTTCCGTTTCAGGCACGCCGGCTGGGCTTTCGATTGGGATTTTCCGGCAATCTGCTCAAGCAGTTTGTGAGGTTGGCGCTGAATCTGGCAAAAGCCTATGAAGAGCTGGATTGTAGCCTGCTGGAGATCAACCCGCTGGTAACCACCCACGATGGACAGTTGCTGGCGTTAGATGCCAAGATGAATTTTGATGATAACGCGCTGTACCGACATTCGGACTATCAGCAGTTGCGAGACATTGCCGAAGAAGATCCGCTGGAAGTGGAGGCAGCGAAATATGGATTGAACTACATTCGGCTGGATGGGAATGTCGGCTGTATGGTCAATGGTGCTGGACTGGCAATGGCAACGATGGATCTGATTAAATTAGCCGGCGGTGAGCCTGCAAACTTTTTAGATGTGGGTGGAGGCGCGAATGTTGAACGGATTGCCAATGGCTTCCGCATTATGATGAGTGATCCCAACGTGAAGGCGGTGCTGATCAACATTTTCGGTGGTATCGTCCGCTGCGATCGCGTTGCTCAGGGCATTGTGCAGGCGTTGCAGCAGGTGGAAGTCACAGTCCCGGTGATTGTGCGACTGGAAGGAACCAATGCTGAAGAGGGACGGCGTATTCTGGAAAATGCCGGACTCCGGTTTACGGTAGCAAAGACCTTTAAAGAAGCAGCAGAAAAAGTAACGGAGGCGATTCGACAGGCTGAAGCTGTGGCGTAAGGGATTCCTTTTTAGCACGAGAGAGAAGTAAAGCGGCATCGAGGTGCGGTGGAGAGAGAAGGCTTTGAGTGAATGTGCACTGAGGAGTGTCAGGCTCGGTGCCGAGCTGGCAAGAGATTGGTTCTGGAAGTGGCGAGTCTGAATACAATGAGATCGGAATGCGATCTGTAATCGGGAGCGTAGGGAGTTTCCTCCTGATATTCCTTGTGATCCCACCGTGGCTATATGCGCAGGGAATGGAGGAACGCCAGGTATTTGGAGGGGAGGAGACGGTTTTGCGATTCGGTTTGGATTCAACCTCGAATTGGTGGATTTTGACCCAGCCCTATGAGCGGTATATGCGGCTTTATGTGAATGGGTACAAGTCTGCTGAAGCAGAGTATATTATGCGCCCCGTTTTTTCACCCGATGGGCTGCATTGGGGAACGGTGACCTATTTTCAAAATACGGTGTCGGTGCTGCTGGATGGACAAACGCTGGAGTTGGCGTATACCATTGCGTATGATCTGCAATTTGCTGACGATGGGCTGACTGCCAGCGTCGTTGGGTATATTGGCGGACAACAGGAGCTGGTCCGGTTTCAATTTGCTGATGGAGAATGGAAGCAGAAGGAAACAGTGCCGCTGCCTCAGACGTTTGAAGGATCTATCGTCCAGGATCGCTCTCTGACCCGCTTTCTGTGTCGCGTTTCCGAAGGAAATCAATTCTCGGTGTTGATGGGAGATCGCACCTTTGGTCCTTTTGATCAAATTCAGCATCTTCGATGGTGGCAGGATTCTCTCCCGCTGTTTGCTGGTCGCAATGGCGATTGGTGGGCAGTGTACCTGGGGTCGGAGCCGCTGCTCAGCAGTATTGACACGGTGTTTTCCATTCAGCTCAATCGCGATCGGAACGTAGCTGTCATTTTCTACAAGCGGTACCAGCTTTCGTACATTGCCAAACTTGCGCCAGATGGGCAGTTGCAGCAAACGCAGGGATGGGATAAGGTGGAAGATGTGAAACTCCACCCATCAGCGGCTGCCTATGGTGCGCTGGTCCAGTGGAGGAATCAGCACTATTTTCTGCTGGATGGCACGCGTTATCCCGTGCGTCGGCAGCATACAAAACTGCAAATGCTCTATGATGGCAGCGGATACTATTGCCTGGAATGTCGGCAACTGTGCGATTTGATGGTGAATGGCGAGCGATTGTCCTTACAGCTTCGGGCATCTTCCCAGCTCCAATCGTTTCTGTTCCTGCCCCAATCGCAAATGTTTGCGTATGTGTACGGACCCAATTTTTACGTGCATTCACTCAAAAGTCGGCAGACAGTGCTCAGTTATCAGTACGACCGGTTTTCTTCCATTGTGTACAACTGGTATGCGCAGAGCGTCGAGGTTCTGGCAAAGCGTGGCAATTTGCTCTATTTACTGCGGTATTCTCTGGTCCCATAGCGGAGTACCAGTTAGCATACGGAATTCCTTCGAGCTTAAGCATCTTACCTGACCGGTGGAGGAGAAGAAACGTCGGAAGGTTCTGGCATCGCGAAGATTTCTGATAGGCTTGTTGTTTTTCTTCCCTGACTTTCAGGACAAAGTGCGATATTGTGAGATTTTGGAAAAAGGGTACAATAAGCAGAACGGGAGACGGTCACTGCACTGCCTGGTATTTGGTGAGAAGGCAGTGGAAAAACGGTGAAGCAGGTGTTGATCATAGCGTATTACTTTCCGCCGTCTGGAGGACCGGGGGTGCAACGGGTCTTGCACTATGTGAAGTATCTCCCTGACTTCGGCTGGCAGCCAGTGGTGTTGACGGTGGAAAAC
Organism: Candidatus Kapaibacterium sp.; assembly: GCA_015490805.1. Classification (GTDB taxonomy): domain Bacteria; phylum Bacteroidota; class Ignavibacteria; order Kapaibacteriales; family WFXC01; genus WFXC01. Next base: position 4,284 of record WFXC01000033.1, on the reverse strand, counting down.
GGGGATTTCCCGGCGCGGGATGAGACGCTGCTCGCAGAAATCCCGGCAGATGTGCCAGTCGTTCGGACCAAAATCATCGAACCCTATCGGCTGTATCGTCGACTGCAGGGATTGCCCCCGAATGCCCCCGTCGATGTGAATGTGTTGCAAAAATCGTCGGAGCGACAAAACTGGCGGTCGTGGCTTATTCAGAAGGTTCGAGAAACGCTGTTTATTCCCGATGCCCGCATTGGCTGGTTTCCCTTTGCCCGGCGAGCAGCATTGCAATTGCTACGCCGCTATCGCATTGAGGCACTCTATACCTCGGCACCGCCGTACACAACGGCTGTTATTGGGTTATCGATCAAGCGCCGGAGTGGTATTCCGTGGGTCGCCGGATTTCGAGATCCCTGGACTGGCTTTTTGTCCGCAGCGCAGCGATGGGGATTGCCAGCGTGGATCGAACGGCGGCTGGAAAAAGCGGTGCTTCAAAATGCCGACGTGGTCGAGTGTGCCTGGAAGGGCATCGTTCGGGATTTTCGGCAGAAGTATCCGGAAATTCCAGAGGAAAAATTCGTGGTGATTCCCAACGGATTTCATCCAGAGATTTCGCATCCTGTGCCGTATCAACCAAATCCCGTTTTTACGTTGCGGTATGCAGGATCGCTCTATGGCAGGCGAGATCCCCAGCCGCTGCTGCAAGCGCTGGAGCAGTTGGTGCAGCAGGGAAAAGTCGATCCGAAGCGGTTTCGACTCCACATCGTGGGGCGAGTTGGTGAGGATGTGCGCCGCAAACTCCAGCGCGCCCCGGTGTCAGTAGCAATAGAGCCGTATGTTCCGTTCCGTGAAAGTGTTCAGCGATTGCAATCTGCGGATGCACTTTTGCTCATCGTAGACGATTCCCCCCATTCCCGCGACATTGTGCCCGGCAAGTTGTTCGAATATTTAGCTGTTCATCGCCCGATCGTTGCTATTGGTCCGCCAGACAGCGAAGTTGGAGCGATTCTGGAGGAAACGCAGGCAGGACAGATCATTGCGCCGGATCAAATTGACCAGTTAGCCGATGCTCTTGCGATGCTGTATCGCGCGTGGGAAACCGGAAGGATGTCGGAACAGATCGCCCGAATCCGGACAGAAGCGGTGCAGCGGTACAGCCGCTATCATCTAACGCACCGGTTCGCTCAGGTACTGGATACGGTTGTGGCTGCGAACCGCACCGCCCATTCCAGCACGTAGCAGAATGTACCTCTTGATCCTCGCTTGCACACTTGCGTAGGTAAACCCACCCATTCCAGCGCGTAGTAGAACGCACATACAATATGCTGCAAGGCCTGATCGTTAATAGCCTCCTGTTAGCACTCACCAGCAGTGAGTGCTAACAATTCAGTGAGATGGAAAGTGAGTAGGAGAAGTTGAACCAAAGAAAGGGGTGATCGATGAAACTCCAGCCATTGCACGACCGGGTCATTGTGAAGCCATCGGAGCCGGAAGAAGTGACCAAGGGTGGTATTATTCTTCCGGACACGGCGAAGGAGCGTCCTCAGCAAGGTGAAGTCATTGCCGTCGGGACAGGCAAACTAACCGAAGATGGAAAAGTCATTCCCTTGCAGGTCAAAGTTGGGGACAAGGTGATTTACGGGAAATATTCGGGTACGGAAGTGACCATCGACGGTGAAGAATATCTCATTATGCGTGAGAGCGACATTTTTGCCATCGTTCAAAATGGGCAAGGATCTTAAGTTTTTGATTTCCCAACCCAAACTGATTGAGAACAAAAAAAGAATGTTAAACAAAAAAGAGGAGAACAACCATGCCAGCCAAAGACATTGCCTTTGATTTGCAGGCACGGACGGCTTTGAAAGCGGGGGTGGACAAGTTAGCAAATGCGGTCAAAGTGACCCTGGGTCCAAAGGGGCGGAATGTGGTAATTGAGCGGAAATTTGGTGCGCCATTGGTGACCAAGGATGGGGTGACGGTTGCCAAGGAGATTGAACTGGAAGATGCGCTGGAAAATGTAGGGGCGCAACTGGTGAAAGAAGTAGCATCCAAGACCAGCGATGTTGCGGGTGATGGAACGACCACAGCAACGGTTCTGGCGCAGGCAATTATCCGCGAAGGGTTGAAGAATGTGACTGCTGGCGCGAATCCGATGGATCTGAAGCGTGGTATTGATCTGGCGGTGGACAAAGCACGTGAAACACTCAAGGAGTTGAGCAAGGAAGTGCAGGGACGGAAAGAAATTGCGCAGGTTGCCAGCATTTCCGCTAACAACGACACCACCATTGGTGAGCTCATCGCCGAGGCGATGGAAAAAGTCGGCAAGGATGGAGTGATCACGGTGGAAGAAGCGAAGGGCACGGAGACGACCGTGGAAGTTGTGGAAGGGATGCAATTTGATCGCGGCTATCTGTCGCCATACTTTGTGACCAATCCGGACACAATGGAAGTGGTGCTGGAAGATCCCTTCATTCTGCTGCACGACAAGAAGATTTCGGCAATCAAAGATTTGTTGCCGATCCTGGAAAAGGTGGCTCAGTCTGGACGTTCGTTGCTGGTCGTTGCTGAAGATGTCGAAGGGGAAGCCCTCGCAACGCTGGTGGTGAATAAGCTGCGAGGAACGCTGCGGGTTGCAGCCGTGAAGGCACCCGGCTTTGGCGATCGTCGTAAGGCGATGCTGGAAGACATTGCGATCCTGACCGGCGGAACGGTGATCAGCGAAGAAAAAGGGTTCAAGCTGGAAAATGCCACGCTGTCGATGCTGGGGCAGGCGAAGAAGGTGGTCATTGACAAGGATACGACGACCATCGTCGAAGGTGCCGGGAAGCCGGAAGACATTAAGCGGCGGATTAACGAAATCAAGGCACAGATTGAAAAGACCACCAGCGATTATGACCGGGAAAAGCTGCAAGAGCGGCTGGCGAAATTGAGCGGTGGCGTGGCAGTGCTGCGCGTTGGGGCCGCAACGGAAGTGGAGATGAAGGAAAAGAAAGCCCGCGTTGAAGATGCTTTGCACGCAACCCGGGCAGCGGTTGAAGAAGGAATCGTTCCCGGTGGTGGCGTTGCCTATCTGCGGGTCTTGCCGAAGTTGCAGGACTTGACCGGTGCCAATGAAGATCAGAACACGGGTATTGACATTGTGCGCCGTGCGCTGGAAGCTCCCATTCGGCAAATTGTGCAAAACGCTGGATTGGACGCTTCCGTGATCGTACAGCGAGTCAAGGAAGGCGAGGGCGCTTTCGGTTTTGACGCTGCCCGCGAGGAATTCGGCGATCTGTACGAATTAGGCATCATCGATCCGACCAAGGTGGTGCGGGTAGCACTGGAAAATGCTGCTTCGGTAGCGTCGTTGCTGATCACGACGGAAGCTGCTATTACAGAGTTGCCAGAGGAAGAGAAAGAGAAAGCTCCGCATCCCGGCGGCGGAATGGACTACGATTTCTAAGGCTCCTGGAATTGTGAAACGGACGTCGGGGAGTCCGGTGGGCAGTCGCCTGCCGGGCTTTTTTATTTTCTACCCACCTCGACGTCCACTTCCGGTAGAAAAGCGGCAGGTTACAGCCACCCTTAATAATCCCTCCGATGCCATCAGCGTACATTCTCCTGGCGGACTGGAAACGCCGCTTTCGTCAAGCAAGGAATGAAAACGGCACACTAAAGTGTGCGCTCCCGGCAAACCCCACTGGGAGCGCCGGCTTTAGCCGGCAAAAGATAAAAGGAGGTACTGGCATAAATGTGTAGGGGCGACCAGCAGGATTGCGCCGACTGGGAGCGCCGACTTTAGTCGGCAAAGGGTGAAGGATGCACACTGAAGTGTGCGCTCCCAGCGGACCGGGAGCGCCGACTTTCGTCGGCAAAAGATAAAAGGAGGCACTGGCGTAAATGTGTAGGGACGACCAACAGGGCGCCCCTACGGGTGCGAGTGATGGGGACCAGCCGGATTGCTCCTACAGATGCAGAAATGCCCTCTCCCGCAGGGAGTGGGTCAGGGTGAGGGAGACTGCACGCGGAAGCGTGCGCTCCCCAGTCGCAACCCACTGGGAGCGCCGACTTTAGTCGGCAAGAAATGCACACTAAAGTGTGCGCTCCCAGACACACGGAGGTGTGCACCCTCGCCATACCATCTGAAAGTTCCTTCTCACCTCTGCTCATTGTTTGGTTGTTCCCGGAGAAATTGGTATATTTGATGCGTGCTGAAACCGGAGCGCTGATGATGCGAGGATACGCAACACGGACGTGCCGGAACGGGGCATGCTGCATTTGGGGCATGCTGCATTTGGGGCATGCTGCATTTGGGGCATGCTGCAT
>WFXC01000032.1 GCA_015490805.1 Candidatus Kapaibacterium sp. | reverse complement strand
GTTCCACAACGGCGATTTGTCGTGATCCGGCGTCACAATATCCCGATAGATCATCACCCATTGCACTGTCCCTCGATCATCAATCCCCAGCACAAAGGCATCCTGCTCATCGGCTCGCCTCGCATATCCTCCAATCACATAGTGATCCCGCCACCGATCAATCTTCGTCGGCACCACAATCTCATACGGCTGCCCCTGCGCATCCTGCAACTCCAGCCGCTTTGCCCATTGCACCCGTCCGCCGGTGTCCACCCGTGCTACGATCAGCATTGTATCCAGCATCACGTATTGCACCCCAGCTATGCAGTATCCCCGTCCATCGAGGCTACGCACCACGCTCCGCCCTTCCAGATTCGTTTGATTCACATCCCGAAGTCGCACAAACTGCAATACGGAAGCAGAGCCGTCAACTTCATACACGTGGATTTCAGAGGGACCAGAGGCAGGGAACAGGTTCAATCCCACAATCACATCGGCAACAACGGCAGGTGTCCGGAGGTCAAAATCTCGAACTGTGTCACCAGTTCCAGGACCAGAAGACTGAAAATCCAGGCGCCACACATCCAGTTGCGCTGCCAGCGGGAGGGTCATCAGAAACAGGAATGCACACACACACACACACACACGATTTGCAGAAAATGTTTTCGCTTTTGTCATTTTGTCATTCCTGAAGTTGTGAAACGAACTCACAGTGTGAGGCAAATATACAAAAAATTTCGGACACAGGCAAAACTGAAAATGTGGATTGGAGAAGGGGTCGGGAGGATATGCTTCAGCCGGCATTTACCGGGAACGCACCCCCTTAGGGTGCACTTTCTTTGCCGGCTAAAGCCGGCGCTCCCAGTAAGGTGCTCCCGGTTACTTGGGAGCGCACACTTCAGTGTGCAAATTTTCCCCTCACCCTAACCCTCTCCCAGAAGGAGAGGGAATTCTTTGCCGGCTAAGTCGGCGCTCCCAGTTGTTGCCGGCGAAAGCCGATGGTTCCGGGACAGAGGCGACCTGCATCGGATGTAGGGCAGACACATCGGTCTGCCTTTACCACCACGCATTGCCGAACTGCATCGCATCGGCGGACGCGCGTCTTTGTGGAGTGATTCGATGGATCGACTGAGGGCACACCAGCGCTGCCCCCTACCACTTCACTGGTGACACCAGGATCGCTGCTGGATCACTCTTCGGATTCTACGACGATGTAGTGCTCGGCAATGTCGGGAGGGAGTTCCTGGAGAAATGGCGAGGGAAGGGTGAGAACTCGCCCGTGTTCGCGGGAGTACATCTGCTCTGGATAGGTGAGAATGAGATGCTCTTTTGCACGGGTGCAGGCGACGTAGAAGAGTCGGCGCTCTTCTTCCATCCGCTCGATGTTCTCCTGCGCCTGCGGAGGCGGGAATCGCCCATCGACCATCCAGATGAGAAACACCACTTTCCATTCCAGCCCTTTGGCTGAGTGGACGGTGGAAAGAGTGAGAATCTCTTCCTCCGGCGATACTGGTTGCACGGCTTCCAGCGATCCTTCGATCGGTTCCAGCGCAATGTCGGTGAGAAATCCTTCCAGATGTTCGTACCGATCGGCGATGGAGAGCAGCGTTTCCAAATCATTCCAGCGACGCTGCGCATCGTCGTATCTGTCCCACAAAATGGGGCGGTAGTACTCCAGGACGGCAAACAGTTGATCTGCCGGAGTGGATAGTTCCGTTGCGCTCTTGCCCAGCAACCGGAACAGGGATTCGATGGAGGATGCGGCTTTGCCAAATGAGGAAAAGTCGTTTGAACGTCCTATTTGCAATTTCCCGCTTACAACCGCTTCGACCACTCGCTGAGCAGTGCGTGGACCAACACCTTTGAGCAGCAGCAGAACGCGATGCCAGCTTACGGCATCCGTGGGGTTCAGCATCAGCCGCAGGTGGGCAAGGACATCCTTAATATGGGCGGCTTCGGAAAATTTCAATCCCCCGAATTTTTGAAATGGAATTCGCGCTTTCTGTAACTCGATTTCCAGATCCATTGAGTGATAGGCGGCGCGGAACAGAACGGCTATCTCGCTGAGCGGAATGCCTTCTTCAACAAATTCCAGGATCTGCTGCACAATGTATTGCGATTGCTGCTGCTCGGTTTCTGTTTTGACAATAGCGGGTTTGTCGCCACCCTGCTTGCGGGTGTACAGGTGCTTGGGAAACAATTCTACGGAGTTCTGGAGAATCACGTTGGCGAAATTCAGAATCGGCTGGGTGCTGCGGTAGTTTTCTTCCAGTTTGATGATCCGGCATTCGGGAAAAACTGCCGGGAGATCCTGCATATTTTCGATCCGGGCACCGCGGAAGCCGTAGATGCTCTGGGCATCGTCGCCGACTGCAACGATGTTGCGGTGTTCAGCAACCAGTTCGATGACAATCTGGTGTTGCAGGTAGTTGGTGTCCTGGTATTCGTCGACCATCACGTATCGGAATTCGTTGCCCAGTTGCCGGCGAATGTCGGGATAGTCCTGAAGAAGCTGGAGCAGATAAAGCAGAAGATCATCATAGTCCATCAGTTGGTGCTGCTGCTTGTAGGTCCGATAGCGCTGCGCAACCTCCTCGATGCGATCCATCACGCCGAGAAATTGCGGATATCGTTCTTCGACCAGGTCTGACAGCGGGCGCTGGAGATTGACAACGGCGCTGAATAGAGAGCGGAGTGTCTCTTTGTTGGGAAATCGCTGCTTCTGTTTGCCCAGCACCTCTGTGCGTACTAACTGGATCGTATCAGCAGCATCGGTCTGGTCCAGGACGGAGAAGTTCGGAGAAAAGCCGATGAATTCGGCAAAGCGGCGGAGGATCAGATAGGCAAAGGAGTGGAAAGTGCCGCCCATTACTCGCTGGCAGCGTCCGTCCAGCAGGACGGCTGCTCGCCGCAGCATTTCTCGCGCCGCTTTGCGGGTGAACGTGAGCAGCAGAATGTTTTCCGGCGGGATTCGGTTTTCCACCAGTCGGGCAACCCGGTATACCAGTGTGCGGGTTTTCCCGGTTCCAGCTCCCGCAATGATCAGCGCCGGTCCGTCGGTGTGCAGCACCGCTTCTAATTGTGCCGCATTGAGCTCCTGCTCGTAGTGAATGCGATAGGTCGTCGCCGTTGTGTCTTTTTGTAAAGCGATCTTCTTCATCCAGCTTTCTCCGTACGATCGAACCATTTCCATTGCACCAGGGCAAACAGAGCAATCACTGCAAAGAGGATATAGGCGATGGCGGCAGCGATGCCCATTGTATCAGAATGCTCAAAGGCGTACTGGTAAACCAGGTACACGCCGGTGGTGGTGGCGCCCAGAGGACCGCCACGGGTCATTACGTAAATTTCCACGAACACCTGGAGCGATTTGATGGTGTTCAAAATGACGATAAAGGTCAGAATGGGGCGCAGCGCCGGGAAGGTGATGTAGCGGAATTGCTGCCAGGCAGTGGCGCCTGACAGCGTTGCCGCTTCGTATAGCGTTGTGGGGATGGTCTGAAGTGCCGCCAGTACGATCAGGGCGTAGTACCCAATAGCAGCCCATACATCCATCGCCATAATCGATGGTAATGCCAGAGAAAGATGCTGGAGCCATCCTTCTTCGGGATAGGGCAGATGGAGTGCCGCCAGCAGGCGATTCAGTAAACCATCGTACGCATAGAGGTTGCTGAAGATCAGAGCCAGCACTACCAGCGAGGTAATCGAGGGCACAAAGTATGCCGATTGTACCCAGCGGCGAAGTCGATGCAGCCGGTTCAAGCCCAGCGCGACGATCACTGCAAATACTGTGGTGACTGGCACGGTGCCGACAGTAAAGAAGACGGTGTTGCGCATCGCTTTCCAGAACAGAGGATCATCCAGCAGTGCCTGATAGTTCTGTAAGCCCACCCAGCGAGTTTCACCGGTCAGGGTCGCATAGTGGGTAAAGCTCAGATACAGGGCGTAGAGTAAGGGGTAGAGCCAGAAGATGGCAAAGCTCAACAGCCACGGCAGCAGGAGCACCAGTGCCGTTGTTGGTCGATCAATTCCGGTATGATTGCGACGCCGACGCATAGGAAGCAGCGTGGAACTGGTGAATAAGTCGTTTCAGATCCTGATACACGGCGGAAAGCGGTAATCCAACGACGGTATAATAACAGCCGTGGATCGAGTCGACAAAGACAGCGCCAAAGTCATCCTGAATGCCATACGCACCTGCTTTGTCCATCGGCGAACCTGTGCGAATGTATGCCCGGATCTCTTCATCGTCCAGTGAGCGGAAGGTGACTTCAGTTGCCCGAAAGTTGCGAATTACGGGTAAGGGGAGCTGGACCGGCAGCAGGGTGTAGCCGGTGTACACCGTATGCGTTCGCCCACTGAGTTGCCGGAGCATCCGATAGGCGTGCTGTTCGTCGACGGGTTTGTTCAGAATGCGCCCATTGAGCACGACGATGGTATCAGCAGCTAAAATGAGAGCAGGATCATCAATCTGTGCAGCCACCGCTTCAGCTTTCCGGTGCGAAAGCTCCAGAACATACACATCGTATTGGTCCTGTGGCAATGGCAGTTGCTCTTCTTCTAAATGCGCGGGGCGAACGGTGAAGGAAAGCCCGATCTGGCGTAGCAGGGCTGCTCGCCGCGGCGATTGAGAAGCTAAGATCAACGGAAATGGCAGTTCGAGCATTATTTGTGCTTTGCCTGTTCAACCGTTTCTCTGTTGACGAATGCGGCTGCAAAAATGATAGTTTCGGGGGTGCTGGCTTTCGCTGGCATCCACGATGAACGAACCGGGAGCGCCGGCTTTCGTCAGCATGAGAGTGCACACTGAAGTGTGCGCTCCCAGTGACTTGGAAGCGCGACTTTCACCGGCAAAACTGGGAGCGCCGGCTTTAGCCGGCAAAATATGCACACTGAAGCGTGCGCTCCCAGCGAACTGGGAACGCTGACATTCGTCGGCAATGACCGGGAGCGCCGACTTTCGTCGACAAAAATGCACGCTGAAAGCGTGCGCTCCCGGTAAGAGCGCCGACTTCAGTCAGCAGGAGAATGCACACTGAAGTGTGCGCTCCCGGTGGGACGTGCAGCATTGCTTCGCCCGCAGGCGGTCCAGTGAGATGCTGCTATTCCAGCAGGTGTTCATCCCGGATCAGCAGGAGGATTGAAGAATGGGGGACGATCACGTATGCCGTGCCAGCGATTTCTACCGGGTACGTGTCGCGCTGGATATAGACAGCCAGATCGCCTTCGCGTGCCTGGAGTGGGACGTACTGGATTTTTTCGTCGGCTTTTTTCCACGGCTCGTCATAGTCCATCACTGCTGGAATGGGATATCCCGGACCCACTTTGATGACGTATCCGGCATAGATTTTCTCTTTCTCCTGCACTCCCGGCGGCAGGAATAAACCGGCTTTCGTGCGTTCCTCCGCAGAACGGGGTTTGATCAATACTTTATCAGCGACCAGAATCACTTCGACGTCATCCAGCGTAAGATCCAGCGGCAGCATCAGTTTTCTTCCGTTCGTTGTCGCACGAAACAACGTTTAATCTGATGATCCATTTTTGCTCCGGACCTGGATGTGCAGCTCTTCCAGTTGCTGCGGCGACACTGGTGCTGGTGCGTGGTCCATCAGCGAGAGCGCGCTGGTAGTTTTGGGAAACGCAATCACATCCCGAATGCTGGAGGCGCCGGTGAGCAGCATCACCAATCGGTCGAAGCCAAAGGCGATGCCACCGTGGGGGGGCGCTCCGTACTGGAAGGCTTCCAGCAAAAATCCAAACTTTTCTTCGGCTTCCTGCTCCGAAATTCCAAGCAATCGAAAGATTTTTTGTTGCAGTTCCTGCTGGTGGATACGAATGCTACCGCCAGCGATCTCGTAACCGTTGAGCACCAGATCGTATGCTAAGGACCGAACTTTCAGGGGATCGGAATCCAGCAGGGGCAGGTCTTCAGGATGCGGTGCCGTAAATGGATGGTGCAGCGCAACGTACCGTTGTTCTTCCGTATCCCACTCCAGCAGTGGGAAATTGACAACCCAGAGAAACTGGAACTGTCCTGCAACCTGTTCTAATATCCCGGTGCGTCGGGCAATTTCCTGTCGCAGAGCGCCCAGCGCTTCGTATGCAGTGGGATACTGGTCAGCAACGATCAGAATGAGATCACCGGGTGAAGCCTGGAATTGCTCTCGCAGTTGCTGGAGTTGTGCTTCAGAAAAGAATTTTGCAATGGGCGATTGCAGCGTTGTTTCCTGTACCTTAAACCACGCCAGTCCTTTCGCCCTATAGCGTTTGACCAGCTCAGTTAATTCATCCAGTTGCTTTCGGGAATACGAGCCGCAGCCGGGGGCAACCAATCCCGCAATGACGCCACCAGATTGCGCTATCTGGGCAAATACCCGAAATTCAACGTTCTGCATCATATCGGTGATCGTTACGATTGGCAGGTCATACCGAAGATCCGGCTTGTCCGTTCCGTATCGTTCCAGTGCTTCACGATATCGGAGAACCGGAAAAGGAACTGGAATATCCAAATCGTGGATTTCTTTCCACAACTGGCGGATGAATCCCTCGCTGATGTGCATTACATCCTCGCGGGTGACAAAGGACATTTCCAGATCCAGTTGGGTAAATTCCGGCTGGCGATCGGCGCGTAAATCTTCATCGCGGAAGCACTTGACGATTTGCATATACCGGTCGTAGCCGGCAACCATCAGCAGTTGCTTGAACAGTTGCGGCGACTGGGGCAGCGCATAAAATTTGCCTTTGTGAATCCGACTGGGTACCAGATAGTCCCGTGCTCCTTCCGGCGTGGATCGGGTCAGCATCGGGGTTTCGATTTCCACAAAGTTGTGCGCATCGAAATAGCGGTGTGCAACCTGGTACGCTCGGTGGCGGATCAGGAGATTGCGTTGCATCTTCGGGCGGCGGAGATCTAAGTAGCGGTATCGCAAACGGATTTCTTCGCCAAGCTCGACGGTATCGCTGATTTCAAATGGTGGAACTTTCGATGGGTTCAGCAGTTGTACCTCGTCCGCTACCACTTCGATCAGTCCCGTTGGAAGTTTTGGATTGGGATTTGATCGGAGTCGGACGGTACCGCGAACAGCGATCACACTTTCGACGGTCAGAGAGCGCACAAATTCTGCCAGATCGGGACGGTGCTCTGGCTCAACGACGACCTGGGTAATACCATAGCGGTCTCGCAGGTCGATGAAAATCACCCCGCCTAAGTCGCGGTTTCGGGCGATCCATCCATTGAGCACCACTGTTCGTCCAGCATCCTTTTCTCGCAATTCACCACACGTGACTGTTCTTTTCAGGAATTGCATCGCGCTGCTTGTGTCATTCTTGCACTGGCTAAAAAACTCAAGTTAACGAGCTTCGATCGCCGGAGTTGTAGCAGATGGGAACAATGCGTTGGGGGAATTCGGAAAATCGACCGCAATATTGGGGTTTAAGTGTCGTTGCAGAAAAGAAAACACAGGAGTCTTACCTTAAGATGGGTGGAAGTGGTGGATTGTGATCCGGTCGCTGGAAAACGGGGGAGCAATATCATCATCAACTGTAACAGTTTGTTCCGACGGAGATTTTTTGAAAATGGGATATAACAATTCAAGGGAGCAGAAATGTGGGCATCATTGTTCCTCGTTGCACTTTTGGCGTGTAGTCTTCCTTTGTCAATGTGGGCACAGGCAGAAGACTCGAAGCAGCAGTGTCCCAGCAGTTATTACCTTTTCCAGCCAGTAGAAGATCATCGGTATGTTCTGCAACGTGGGGAGGCAAAAAAGTTATTGAAAGCGACCGATACAGCAATTTGCGTACCTTTTTGGTGGAACGGAAGTGAGCTCACGTTGCAACTCCGTTCTTTTGCTTTATTGAGTCCAACCGCAGTAATTTTGCGCGCGAGTGATACGGTGTTTACACTGCTCACTCCACCGTGGCATCGTGCCTTTCTGGGAGATATTGCAGAGATTCCGGGGAGTTTTGTCCATTTGCTGGTGTTTGAGGATGAAATTTTTGGGTTTCTCTCGCTGGAGCAACCAGTTCGCCAGTTGTTTTCGTTTCAGCGGACATCAGATCAGACGTACCGGCTGGTAGTGGATACGGCGCTGGAGCGAGAACTTTTTTGCCAGGCGGAACCGGTAGTGCCGGAGCAGATCCCGCGGTTCCGAAAGCGGCAACGCCAGCAGCAACAATGGTCGCCGACGATGTACCGGGCAGATTTAGCCATTGAGTGTGACAAGCGGTACTATGATTTTCTGGGGCAGAATGTGGGGCGCGCTGTTCGATATGCCTTTGCTCTGGTTGCTGCTGTTTCGGCTATCTACCAGCGGGATGTGCGGTGTCAACTCCGGATCAATTTCTTGCGAATATGGACAACGACCGGACCGTACACCGGAAACAACACTGCAACGCTGCTGACACAACTTCGCTCCTATTGGAATTCGAATATGACCCACGTTCGCCGCACCTTGACACACTTGCTTGTGCGCGCTAATATTGGTGGACGCGCTTACATTCACGTGTTGTGCAACAACAGTTATGGCTATGGAGTTTCGGGGATCTTTGCGACCTACAATTATCCATCCTCTACGTACACGTGGGATGCTTTTGTAATGGCACACGAATTAGGGCATAATTTCGGTTCGCTGCATACTCAGGATTGTACCTGGGATCCCCCGATCGATTCTTGTGCTGTTCCACCAGGGGGATGTTTCAGTACGACTGTAGCTCGGGCGGGGACGATTATGAGTTACTGTTCTTCCCGAAGCCTCTATTTCCATCCAGTCGTCGCAGCTTATATTCGCCGGACAACTGAGCAGACCCCGTGTCTGGCAGCAGCATCGAAACCGCAAGATCACGATCTCCGATTGATAGCGGTACTTCAACCAGTGCCCGGCGGTGTCTATGGGACCACAGCGACCATTACGCCACAGGTGGTCGTGCAAAATGGGGGGAATACAACGGAAACGTCACTGACGGTATCGGTCCGTATCGCGACAAGTAGTGGGACAACGGTCTACAGTTCTACCGCGGTCCTTGCCTCCTTAGCGGGGCTGTCAACCGCAACGCTCAGTTTTGCGGATTTCAGTACCACTGCTACGGGTATCTATCAGGTGACCGCCACTGTAACCAATGCATCGGCAGATCCGGTGACGAGCAATAACGAGTTGACGCTTCCCTTTGCCGTTGCTAGCTCGCCGCTGAATGGCACGATCACACTGCTTTCGCCAACATCTTCCACGACCTACACAGCGGGAAACTATGTGGTCATCAGCTTTTCAGTCTCTTCGGGCATTTCGTATGTAACCGTGGAGTGGACGCCGGATGATGGGAAAACGTGGCAGCTCATCAAGTATCGCGTGGGTACTGGCAGTGGGACGGTCAACCTTGGATGGACAGTGCCAGCGTATTCAACACAACGGGCACGGATTCGGATTTCGGCGCTGGATAATCCCACGGTTTCAACCACAAGTGTATTGTTCGGTATTACCGTTCCTGTGGATCTGGAGGTAACGGATCTGGTATTTCCTGCACCCTGGAGCGAGATCAGCGGCTGTTTTGCTCCTGAGTTCACCATTCGCAATGCAGGCGATTCCACCGTTTTTTCTATCCCGTATCGCTATACCATCGTTGATCGGATCACGTGGGACACCGTCTATCGACATCAGGACACATTGTTGATTTCCCTGCCTCCGAATATCAGCTATACGCTGACATTGCCCACAGCCCATCTGAATAACACCCACCAGTATATGTGCTTTGCCCGTATACTCCATCCGGATGATGCCAATGTCGAGAATGATTCGCTGACCGGCGCGTTTGAGGTGGTCAATGCTACGACTTCAGAATTCATCGTTGGTGAGCCAAGGACCGTGAATTACGTACAGGGTTTCCCTGCACCTTACGGATTTTATAGCGTCAACGGATCGAAACACCAGATGCTGCTCCGCCGATACGAGATACCAGTCCCCGGCACAGTATTCCTGACAGCGATAGCCTTTAATGTTGGCACCGTCCGTTCGAGCCCGAATTCCAACTGGTCGATCGGGTTGGCACACACGTCGGATACTGCGGTGAGCACTGCTTTCGCAGCGCCATCGAATTTTACGACAGTTACCTCGCTCAGCGTCACCACCCCACACACTGGCTGGAATGAATATTCTTTTTCGCAGCCCTTTGCTTTGTCCCCGGATTCCAATTTGATTGTCCAGACCTGTTTTGAAAACTCTTTCACGGGTACAGAGAACACGCAGACCTATATGAGCAACGTGCGTTTCAATGCAACGGTGGTTGCAGTGGGAACAACGGATATCTGCCAGCTCAGCAGTGGTTCTACATCGAACTACCGACCAATGATGCGCTTTCGATATGTACTGCCGCCGAAGGTGATCTATCCCAATGGATACGAAACGCTGACAGCAGGCACGCAGCAGGTGATCCAGTGGAGTACCAGTTGCACCAGTAGCCCGGTTCGGATTGAGTTTTCTTCCAATGGTGGACAATCGTGGAGTACCATCGCGTCGGCGACCAGCAACACCGGTTCGTTGCTCTGGACGGTCCCTGCCGTTGCAACGACCACCGCACTGATCCGCATCGCTTTTGCCGATATGCCGGTAGTTCAGGATCGCAGCAACGCTCCGTTTACAATCGTATCACCGGGGACGGCTGCTTCCATCACGGTCCATCAGCCTAATGGAGGTGAGCAATGGCAGGTGGGATTGAGCTATTCGGTAACGTGGCAGTCAGTGAATGTGACAACCGTAACGGTTGCGTATTCCACCACGGGTGGGAGCAGTTGGACAACCATCGCAACTACTGCGGCAACGGCAGGAAGCATACCCTGGACGATACCAGACGAACCGACCACAATGGCGTTGATCCGGGTTTCCGATGCGGGAAATCCAGCCGTGAGCGATCAAAGCGATGGATTCTTTACCATTGTTCCCATCTTCCCGCCTTCTTCCGTTGTCGCAACAGCAGGAAATGCCGTTGTTACTCTGTCGTGGCAGGCATCGACGTCCAGTGGCATCACAGGATATGCGATCGACCGCCGGCTGACGACCGGTGCTTTTTCACAAATTGCCACAACGACCCAGACGGTGTTTGCCGATCACTCGGTGACGAACGGGACAACGTATGAGTACGCTGTGCGGACGCTGGTGGGGAGTTTTTCCTCTGACCGTTCCTCGCCAGTCCAGGCGACACCCGTTGCGCCGACCCTGACGCTGCTCACTCCCACGGCAGGGACAGTGCTCTGGAGTGGAGCAGTGACATCAATCACCTGGACGTGGAGTGGGAGCATTCCATCGGTCACGCTGCAGTGGCGGCGATGGAGCCATCAGGCGTGGCAGCCTCTGGCGACAGCAGTGTCGAACACTGGCAGCTATGATTGGACAGTTCCCGACGCACCGACAACCGGCGCATCGATCCGCATTTTCGCTACTACCGATCCCACCATCGCTGATGAGTTGCCCGCATCCTTGAGCATTTACAGTTCCACGCAGACAGCAGTCAACCTGCGAGTAATGCTTCAGGGAGCGGCAACATCTGGAACGATGCAGACGTTGCTGGAACCTTCCCTGCCGCTGAACCAGCCCTTTACAGCGGCTCCTTATTTCTACACCGGAACAGAACAGCGAAGTACGGCGGCAACGAATGTTGTTGATTGGATTCTTATCCGCTTCCGCTCTGCCACCGATGCTTCCCTGATTGTTGCTACAACTGCAGCACTGCTGCGGTCAGATGGCACCGTTCTGGATGAATCCGGCTTTCCGCAGGCGCTGGTGCCCAGCACTCTCGTGCCAGCCGGAAGTTATTATCTCAGCATACACCATCGCAACCACATTCCGTTGATGAGCAATGTCCCGGTGTCACTCCAGATTGGAAACAGCGCTCCATTTGTGATGACGACTACCGCCAATCTCTTTTCCTCCTTTGCTGCTCCGGCAGCGGTTCTTCCTTCCGGAGATGCAGCCGCGTATGGTGGGGATATTGCGCTGGATGGGATCATCAATGCGCGGGATCGAGTACAGGCGCGGAATGCGCTCTTTTCCACCGGCTATGTGACGGAAGATGCAACGCTGGACGGTGTGGTCAATGCTTCCGATCGATCCCTGATTCGCAACAATACCTTTGTGGTAACGCAGGTGCCGTAGAAAACGCAAGTTTTGGTGACCAGTGGCGCTACTGCCAGAGGATGCTCCGCATCCCTGTTGCCGCTTTTACCGGGAAGCACCGACTTTCGTTGGCACACTCGTTCCGGTGCTCCACAGCCTCACCACCCCTTTTACCGGGGCTTCTGATACCGGATGCGGAATTGAATGTTTTGCTTCCCGCTGGCAGGAATGGGAATGCGGAAAATGAACGCATTGCCGCGGCGCACCACCGTATCGATGGAGGAAGAAAGCAGGGACACCTCGCCGTAGTCGGGAACTTCAAATCGCAGCGTGATTGTAACATCTCGATTTTTCGCATTCTGGAACGTGCCAGCAAAGGTGCGTTCTTCCAGTTGTTTGCTCAATGCCGTGCGAGATTGAAGCCAGAGTTTTCCCTGGAGATCAAAGGCTTTCCCGATGACCAGCGTAATGGTGTCACCGACCGCCGCCGGGGGAAAGCGAGTTGTGCTCAGCGGAATGATCCCGCCGTTATCTTGAAAGAGGATCTTCGCTTCGCCGGCTGGTAAAGGAGTTCCAAGCGCATAGGCGGTATCGTTGACAAAGCGGATCGAAATCGTCGGTCGAAGCTGACGATGCGTGTCGTGATAGGATGCCGTTACCTGATACTGTACCGTGAGCGGTATTCGAGCGGCATAGTGGAGCGGATAGCTCAGCGTTGCTTTTGCGGGAAGATCCAGCGGGGTCGGGAATGTAAATCGGTAGTATTCGAAGGTGGATTCCGGCTGGTATTCCGCTTGCGATTCCCCCGGTGCTAACGCCGCTTTTGAGAAAGCAGAGAGCGCCCGCGGAGGAGTACGTTGCGTTAAGGTTTCCCCGATCAACAGTCCAGCTTGGATGTTCTGGAAGGAAACGTTTTCGCTGCGATTGGAAAGCTCTGCCATCAATGCCAGATCCAGATGGGAGTTATCGGCATTGAGCCGGGCAGTGTAAACAAGGCGGGCTCGGAGCTCCGGGAAGAAATATCGGAGTTCCAGAGGAACTGCTGTCTGGCGGGTATCAAAAAAGCACTCGACCGAATCACCCGTTGCGGGCGGGAGCGACAGTGAATCGGTGAGCAGGTGGTACTTTTTGAAATTGGGGATGTACAGCAACGTGCCGTCGGGAAATCGAAGCAGCGGCAATTGGCGGGGATCGGCAAGCAGCGTTCCTGTGTAACGAACCGTTTCCTCAGGATCGAGCAGCGTGACTTTCCTGCCGGATAGCTGTTTCCAGAAATTTTCCTCAGGCGATTGGACCGGATGGAAGAGAAAGCGAATGGGACGATTGCGCTGCCACACCTGAACGGAGGATCGATCTGCATTGGGTGGAAGGACAATCCATCCCCGGCGTTCCCGATCAGGATGGATTTTGCGATGTTCCGTAACCATTGCGCCATCGCGAAAGATCAGAAGCGAGGCATTGCGGACGGTCCAGGATTGTGCAAAGCCGGGCGTGGCGAGCATCGCAACCAAAAGCACCAGCCGAAGGAGCATTTTATTTCTCCAACGTTGATTCAACATATTTGCCATTGTCCGAAAATCGGAACTGGGTGATCCTGCACACGCTGGCATAAGGACAAAACTGGCAGACGCGGGCGGTTTCCGGTTTGACGGGGAAATGTCCTGCGCGGATTTGCTGCACGACCCGTCTGGCAGTGGCAATGGCAGTGTGCACCGTGGTTTCCAGCTTGATCAATCCTTTCTTCTTTGACGTATCCAGCGGAATACCACTGCCGGGGAAAAGGAAGCGATGAATTGCTGGCTCTTTTTGGGAAGGAAGCAATACGATGTACACGGCGGAGATGGGCATTGCCCCGGTATGGTATTGCTGCGCCAGAAGCTGTTGCGCAGCATACAGATACAGTGGCATTTGCAGAGCGGTTCCACGACGCAGCTCAACCTGTTTGGGCACACCCCGGTCTGTCGTCTTGTAATCAGCGATGACAAACTCGAGAGTACCACTTTCAGAAACTCGCAGGTCAATGCGATCGATTTTGCCACGCAGGAGCAGCGCGTCGCTTAGCGGTACCGGTGGCAGAGCTTGCGTTTCGGTGCTGGTTCCAAAAGCGAGTTCAAAAATGGCGGGGCGGAAAGGATAATGATGACGGCTGACCAGCCGTAATTCTGCTTCCAGCCAGCGGTGCAGAGCACCGGGCTGGTCTGCTGTTCCCAGCAGCGTTTGCCGGTCCAGTTGGAAAAATGGATGGTCGAAAGCCAGGCGATCCAGTTCTTCATTGGCGATATGAGTCAAAAGCTGCTGGTATGCTTCCTGCTGGGCAGAATCCAGCACGATGGGTTGGTCCCCGGAGGATTGCTGGAGTTCGGAAAAGAATCGGTAGACGATGGTGTGGAGCAGCGTGCCGCGCTCCAGCGGCGAAAGGCCGAAGTCGGGCTTCTCGATGGGACGGAGCTGGAGCACGCGTTCGGCAAAAAACTGATAGGGACATCGCTGGAATTGCTCCAGCATTGAGACAGAGACTGGTTCATCGGGTTTGAGCAGAGGAAACTGCTCCAACACAGCAGGGGGAAGCTGAACGTGCTGCCGTTTCCGCTGAAAAGTTTCGTATTCCCTGACGAATGTGACTACCCTCTGCGCTCGCTGACGTTCTGCTTCCGGAAGATGCGAGAGGATCGTCGCCACAGCGGATTCATCCCTGCGAGCCTGTGCCAGCGCTGCTTGAACTATCGTTTCGGCAGGTGTGTAGCACGCCTGAAGAAATTGGAGTTGCTCAAGTCGCTGGTAAGCGGCGGAACGTTGTTCAGGGTGGAGTAGTTGCTTCCGCAGCTCCGGCATATCCCAGATGCAGCCGTCGCGCTGGAGCGTCGTGATCTTGAGCAGCGCGTCCACGAAGGAGGAACGAACTAATTCCTGGCTTTCCTGGAAGCCCGGATAGGTGATGACCAGCCGGAACGTTCCCGATCGGAGCGTTTCCGGATTATTGGTCAGCACCTGGTAAAACAGCATTCGTTCCTGCTGGAGGTGGTGCTCCTCTGATTCTGGTAGCGACTGTCCCAGAAATGCTTCGGGAACGTAGCTGATCGGCAGTTCTTTTTCGATAGCGCCGCAGAGAAAGACATAATCGAACGGAATGCCACGAATTTCTTCCAAGCCTGTGATGGTAACGCCGTAGCCTATTTTTTCCCGCACCTGATATCGGGCGTGTTCCACAGCGGTGCGAAGCTGGAGCACGAATTCTTCAAAGGAGCGGCGGGGAAGATTGAAAAGTTCGGATTCGATGAACAGCATCTCTTCCAGAATTTCCAGAAAGCGGGTATAGGCACGCGCATCTTTTTCCGCCTCTTCTAACAGGACAATCCGTTCGGCAAGGGAGTCGACCGGAATCGAGCGGACGTGGCGGTAAAAGCGCAGGATGCTCTCGGCAATGCCGAAGTGGTGGAGGATGGCGTTGCGGACAAAATCGACAAACTCGCGGGCAGTAATTTTTTGCGCTGGAATGGACTGCACTGGAAATTGGTGGAGAGTTTGCAAGATGGATTGAGCCCGCTGCAATTGCGTAATGTCCTGTTGCAGTTGCCGGATGGTATCCGGATCGGCATACGGCTTTGTTTCCAGGCGATGCAAATACTGGCGCAGTTGCTGTAACCGCTGCTGCAACCGTTGCTGCCAGCCAGCAAGTCCTTCCTGATAGTACCCGCCTCGAATGCGGTGTTTGAGCGCAACAGTGTACAGCAGGTTGGGATCAGTGTGCGGCAATTTCTCCGTCGTTGCAAATCGCAGGTATGGCGTGTTCAATGCCCGGTGAAGGTCCTCGCGGCGAAAGCCATAGAGCAGCAACTCCAGAACGGCGAAAATAGCGGTGACAACCGGTGAGTGGTGGAGAAAGAATCGAGCCGTTACATTGATGGGAATGCGGTAGTGCGGGAAGATTTCTCGAAAGAGATCGGCATAATGCTCAGGAATTCGGGAAACAATGCACATCCGCTCGTATGGCACGTGCTCTTTGTGATGAACCCACTGGATGAGTCGGGCTAAGAATCGAACTTCCTCAACTCGATCTTCGACCCGGTAGATGCGGAACATTCGAGAAAAGCCGGGATGAGCAAGCGCTTCTTCCGTATTGAACAGCCAGCGCCGGAGGTAGAGCGGACGCTCCCACGTTTCTGGCGGACTTTCCTCCGCAGGTTCGGCGTCATCCGTAAAAGCCTGATAGCCGCTGGCGCGCAGGCTCTCAACAACCGACTGGAATTTGCCGAACAACGGACCGTTTTTCGGTGAAAAGTCCAGCACGATGCGAACGTGGAACGGCACAGCCTGTAACAGTTGCAGTAGTTCCTGTTCCGGAGGCTTGAAATCACTGAAACCGCTAAGGAGGATGAGCTCCGTGGAAGGAAAAGCCTGGCGGTAGCGCCGCTGCTGGGCTTCTCTGGTTGTATCGGGGATCAGCACAGGCTTGAGGGATGTGGGATCACGATCGCCCCGGAGAAATTCTATCGCCCGGAGCAGTTGTCCCGGTGGATCTAACAGCGTATCACCCAGGAGTTCTTCGTAGCGCTCGTAGATGCGGGCAATATCGCTGAACCGATGGCGGCTGATGATTTTGTACCGTTGAGGGTCTTCGAGCTGCTGTTTTAAGTGGTAAGGCGTGATGCCGTCTTCTTTGAGTCCCTGGATGATGCGGAAAAGGCGTTCCAGGATTGCAGGGGAACGGGCAACGGATGCTGCTGTGTAGTACTGCGGCTGCGCTGTTTCGATGGCTTTTTGCAGCAGCACCATCAGATAGGCATCGGAGACCAGGCGTAAAGCGGGACGGTGCACAAGACGGCTTAAAATGGTTGCGGCAAGCTGATCCAGGGTGAGAAATACGGACGTATCCAGCGCTCGACGATGGACCTCGTAGTACTGCTGAATCAGTTGCCGTTGCAGTCGGCGGGCAAGCCGGTGCGTGGGAACAATGATCAGAATGGAGGAGAGTTGATCCTGCTGGATTGCTGCTTGCAGGCATTGGGGTAATTCCCACTGAAGGGGAAATTGCGAGCTCGGTGCATTGTACAATACGTATGCCATCCGTCAGCAGTCCCTTAGTTCATTGTACAGTCGCAAAGCCCGCAGAAAGATTGCACCACAAACATTGCTGTTGGCGAACGTTCGATCTGCTGGTGTCTGGATCTGTTTGCTGACGCTCAGCATATGGAAACCGCTTGCGCTGGAATGTCGACAGGAAGCGCGGCAGGATCCAGAGAAGATGGTCACAGAAAGGGGCACCGATGGTAAGGAGTTGATCCTGCTGACTTGTAGGACAACGCGGAATAATACCCGGAAGTTGAGTGCAACGCCGGCTGTTTTCCGCAGGATCGATGGGTGATTGGGAATAGAGATGCAAAGGCGTGGATGGTTACCGTGGCGCAATGGCGACGGCAGCAGCGAAGATTTTGTGCGCCCCAAGGTGCTGCAGAGCGGCAGCAGAGGCGCAGAGCGTGGCGCCGGTGGTAACAACATCGTCGATCAGGAGGACGTTTTTGCCGCGCACTGCTTCAGCTTGTTTCCCGGCGGTGAAAGCGTGCTGGACATTGGCAAGGCGTTCTGCATCGGAAAGCTGCGTTTGGGATGCCGTCCACCGAGAACGCCGGATCCACCGGGTACGAACAGGAATCTGAAGGATGTCGGCAACCCCCATTGCTAAGAGCTCCGATTGATTGTAGCCCCGTTCCCGCTGCCGCGCAGGGTGGAGCGGAACTGGTACAATGGCATCCATAGGGGGATGGTGCTGTGATTGGAGCATCGTGCCCAGCATATTGCCCAGCCGCCGGGCAGCGCGCCGTCGGAACTGGTACTTGATGGCGTGAATCACGGCTGCGATGGGTTCGGTATATCGGTATAGCACCCACAGATTGGCAATAGCGCACGGTGCAGGATACCGCTGCCGCAGTTCCCGGATCACGGATCGTTCCACGAATGGTACTCCATTCTGGCATTGCGTGCAGAGGAGCGGGATAGATCGCTGCGTTCCGGTGCTATGCTCCCGGTCTTCCTGGTGGGAGGAAGGCAGCCGATGCCCGCAGTGCACACACTGCTGCGGAGCGAGGAAATCCAGAAGGGCAGTGCTCAGGGTGAGAAGGGGAGAAAAGTGCCGGAAGTGCTGTTTAATTGCGCTGCGTTTCATTCACTTCGTACACAAAGTGCAGTTGCCTGGCGATATCCTCTGGCAGCGGCGGCAGTTGCTGCGGTGGGATCAGGAAAGAGCTGAGATTGGTAATGTCCTCGAATACCTTGTGCCGCACGGCAGCATTCATCAGATATTCCACGCCGGAAGAGCCACCAGTACCAATCCGGCTGCCGATCATTCGAGCTGCCATTCGGGCGTGGCGATAGCGCCATAGCCCCATTAACTCATCGAATTCGGCTAAGCCATCCAGCAGGCGATAGGGCAGTTGCATTAAGGGGTAGTCTCGATACAGGGCAATGAACAGAGCGGCTCGGAAGGCACGTAACGAGAAGCTGAAAACGCCCTGTTTTTGCAGCTCTGCATACAGTGCTTCGTCAAAAAGTGCTTCAAAACTTTGCCGGTTCAGCTCAACTTGCCGCAAACGCTCCTGTTTTTCCTCCTCCGTCAGCGTTGGCTCCTGAAGAATCAATTCCCGGTCACGTGCGTAGATTGATTCGATCACCTTGCGGTATTCTTCCCAGAACGTGTAGTTCTCCGCTTCCATAAACGGCATTGCTTCCAGCCAGCGTTCTACCAGACGGAACAGGGAGGGTTCCTGCAGCACCTGGTCGATGATTGCACGGTCGCGTTCATCTAAAGCAGCGTAGAAAAATTCGCGTTTGATGGTATGGCGCAGGGCATCCTGAAGTCCCATTTTTGCCTGAAGCACTCGAAATTGCAGCGACTGAAAGCCGCTGGCTGGAAACAGAAACTGGCGGAACCGCATAAAGTCCAGCGCGGTCATGGTTTCCAGAATGCCGAACTGGGATACCAGCAGGTCTAAAATCCGGTTGACCCGCCCCAGTCGGAAGACGATCGTCGCAACGTCTTTTTCCGGCACCGGGCGCTGCGTCAACAGTTGCCGGACAGAATCCACCTCTGCCAGTACCTGCTTGAACCACAACTCGTAGGCTTGATGGGTGATGATAAACAACAGCTCGTCGTGGGCTGGTTCTCCGTAATCAGCACTGATCAGGTGTTGCGCATTGAGAATTTTGTCCAGTTGCAGATAGTCCCGGTAATACAGTGCATCAGCCATTGGAGAGCTCCTGTTTTTATGAATGATCCCTGTTCGTTGATTGCTGCGCAAAAAGTTCAAATTGGATGGGATGCCGGCGTTTGGAGACCGTTGTTAGTGCCATAATCGCTGGGCCGTTGACTGAGATCCAGCGTTCACATTCCCGGTATTCTGGCATCCACGATTCGACTAACTGCCAGTAGCGTTTGCCGTGGTGTGGATAGCGTAAATGTGCCAGTTCGTGGTAAATCAGGTATTCCAGAACATTGGAGGGAAAAAGAATTGCTCGCCAGTTTAGAGAAATGGAACGGCGAGCAGCCGTACAACTGCCCCATCGTGAGCGTTGATTGCGGATACTGATGCGCTCAACCTGGACGCCAACTTCCTGCGCAAGGCTGCGAATCAGTTCCGGGAGAATGCGCTTTGCTTTCCGCCGACTCCAGTCGATCCAGTGTTGTTGCAAATGCACCGCAAGGTCAGCAATTCGCGGATGCCAGAAGACAAAGTGGGTTGCAAAGAATCGCAATTTCCACTCATCGCCTTTGACCAATCGGACCCGATACCACCGTCCCTGATACAGCACTTTTGGTGGCGATTCGTACAACGGTCGGCGATATTCCTCCAGCAATGCTAATTGATCTTCGATGAAAGAAAAATTGCTCCAGACAAACGACAGTACTTTGTTTTTGGTTACCCTTTTGGGAACAGTTACCAAAACCGTGCCGTCATAGTGGATTGTTAGCGTCAGCCGCCGGGCTGCAGGAATGCGGCGAATGCGGCATTCGACGCCACGGATCACCTGGACCTGTTGCTCTGAACGGTTCGTCATTTCCAGTGTTTATTTGAGCTCCGATGCTTTAATTTCGTACGACCACAGCTCTTTGCCATTTTTGTCGAACACCCGACAGGTGAGTTTCCGGTCGTTCCGTGGTCCGGAAAACTCCAGGATTGCAAAGTTCCGCTCGCCTACCATTGTGCCGGGAACTCGCAGATAGTTTGGCTCTTTTTCTGCATTGTAAGCACGGGAAGTAAGCGGCGAGATCGTAATGTCATACAGCGGGTAGGTGCCGGGGCGCTCCAGCTTGGTGATCTCCGTATGGTGACGGTCGCCGGTGAGAAAGATAACCCCGGTAATTCCTTCTTGCTCGATTCGGCGCAGCAATTTTTCTCGCTCTGCAGCATAGGTGGCGTAATTTTCCCACCGGGCTACCGGATTGAGCACCTGTCCGCCGATCGCAATGATTTTAAAGGTTGCTTTGCTGTATGTGAGCGCATCGATCAGCCATTCCAGTTGCTGTTCACCCAGGATTTCTCGCCTGCCCGTGATCCGATTGTTGGGGGAACGATGCATCCGATTATCTAGCAAGAAAAATTCGACATCCCCCCATTCAAAGCGTCCGGAAATATCGTCCGTTCCATCAGCTCCGTAAATGGGATTGCACCAGAAAAGCTTGAATACTTCCAGTGCCGCTTTCCGATTCCAGAAACTACGATCGCTGTTGTTCGGACCATAGTCGTGATCATCCCAAATAGCGTAGTGATGAACTGACCCCAGCAACGGCTGCATTTCAGGAGTAGAACGGGTGTGCGTATACCGCTTGATCATTCCTGAGCGGGTGTTCCAGTCCACTTCCCGCAGGTAGACATTGTCCCCCAGCCATAACATCGCGTCTGGCTGCTTTTCGTGGATTGCTTTTAGGATTTCGTAATCACCTCCGTAAGGACGACCGGGGCGATCGTAAGCTGGTTCGTTGATGTAGAGGCAACTTCCGACGGCAATGCGGAAGTTCGGGGGATCCGTCCGCCATTGCCACAGCGGCAGGGTCTGGAAACGGAGCGGATACGGACGTGGAACCTCCTGCCCGTTGATGAAAAGTGCATATTCGTACTTACGTCCTGGTTCCAGTTGGTCGGCAATGACTCGGGCTGTAAAGCCATCTGCTGCTTTGGTTCGGACAGTGGCTGTCCGATAGCGCTGCTCCGGTTTCCCGACTTCCCAATACTCAAAGTACACCGCCGCTTCCTGCGTTGTTTGAACCCAGAGCGCCACTTCCCGATAGTCCGCATAGCCTACCATCGGACCTGATTGCAACAACGTTTCCTGGGCAGCCATCCAGGAGAGCGTAAGAAACCATCCCAGTGCAAAGAGGCATACGCTGCGTCGCATCCCGCTTCCTTTCCCTTGTGAATATGCCCTAAGCAGTGCTACGAAATTACGAATTTTCTGCTATGGAGCCAGTACCCTGCTGACGACCAGGATGAGCTATAGACAAAAATAAGGACAATCTGCGCGTGGCAGCATACGCTTCCAATTCTGGTGGGTATCGACTTTCGTTGGTCATCATTAGCAGTGCCCCACTGGGAGCGCCGACTTCAGTCGGCAAAGGATACACGCTCAAGCGTGTGATCCCAGTGCTTGGGGATGATGTCCTACTGGGAGCACCGGCTTTAGCCGGCAAAAAATGTGCGGCAAAAACTGCGCACTAAAGTGTGCGCTCCCAATTAGTGCACACCTAAGAATGTGTGCTTTCAGTATGCACAGGAATACAAGCACTTTTCGCCCTCTGGTGTTGATGTCGCTATGCTGGCGACATCCCTGGGGGCATCACCGGTTGCCGGGTCACAGGATTACTGCGGTGGTTCCGGCGCAACTGCCGGTTGAAGGGCTTCCACCTGCTGCCGTGTTTTCGGAGGGCGATAGAACAGGCGGAGTTTCCAGACGATCCACGCTGCTTCCCACACGATGTCTTTGCTCATTTTCGATTCGCCGCTTCGGCGGTCGATGAAAATGATGGGAATTTCTTTGATCCTGCCTCCCGCTTTCCATACCTTGTAGTTCATCTCGATCTGGAAAGCGTAGCCGTTTGAATGGATA
The DNA here is from genome assembly GCA_015490805.1 of Candidatus Kapaibacterium sp. Classification (GTDB taxonomy): domain Bacteria; phylum Bacteroidota; class Ignavibacteria; order Kapaibacteriales; family WFXC01; genus WFXC01. The sequence continues at coordinate 18,594 of WFXC01000032.1, read as the reverse complement.
CTATCCAGATCGATGAGCCGGAGAATCTCGGTGCGGAAGCATTTGAATCCGCTGGTCGCATCGTAAATCGGCATTCGGGTGATGATGCGAGTGTACATATTGGCAAAATAACTGAGCAGTAGCCGGGAGATGGGCCAGTTCACAACATTAACACCAGTTTTGTATCGAGAGCCAATCACCAGATCAGCATCCTCGATAGCTTCCAGAAACCGGGGAATGTCTTCCGGGTTATGGGAAAAATCGGCGTCCATTTCGAACACCAGCGGATAGTCGTGGGCTAAGGCAAATCGAAATCCTTCTGTATACGCAGTCCCCAGCCCCATTTTTGCCGGGCGTTCCAGCAGCTTCACCCGTTGGGTTTGGCGCTGGAACTGTTTCACCACCGCAGCCGTCTGGTCCGGTGAATTGTCGTCAACTACCAGAATGTCCAATCCCGGATGAATCTCCAGCAATTGCGGGATCAACTGCTGAATGTTTTCCCGTTCGTTGTAGGTTGGAATGACAATCAATCCTTCCCGTTTCATGCAGTTCCTTTCCCCCGCAGCATAATGAACACCGTCCGAATGAGAATTTCTAAATCCAGTTTGAACGACATATTTTCGATGTAGAAAAAGTCGTGACGCAGTCGTTCCCGAATAATTTCCAGCGTCTCTTGTTCGTAGTCTGTTCGCTTGATTTGATTCCATCCGGTCAATCCCTGACGAACGACCAGCCGGCGTTTGTAATACGGAATGAGTTTGCTGTATTTCTCCACAAAATGCGGGCGTTCCGGTCGGGGACCCACCAGGCTCATATCGCCTTTCAGAATATTCCAGAACTGGGGAATTTCATCCAGATGCGTTTTACGCAACCAGCGGCCAATGCGCGTGACGCGAGGATCATTCGCCTGCGCCCATTGAGGACCCTGAGATTCCGCATTGACCACCATTGAGCGGAATTTGTACATCCGGAAGATCTTGCCCCCTTTGCCGACCCGTTCCTGGACGTAAAAAATGGGTCCGGGTGAATCCAGCTTAATCAGCAGGGCAATCAGCAGCCACAGTGGCAGTCCGCCGACTAAGATAGCAGCGCTGACCGTAATATCCAGCAGCCGTTTTGCCGCCATTTCCCACGGTTTCATCAGGTGCGAAGAAATCTCAATGAGCGGAGTGCCGTAGATCTGCATCGTGCGTACCTGCCCTGAAAATACTTCGTACAGGTTGGGTACAATTTTGACCGCAATCCCGAATTCCTGGGCAGTGTGTACCATTTCCAGCAGAGATTCCGAATGCCCGTGTTCCATCGTAATGATCGCGACGCTGGGACGCTCCTGCTGGAGTAACGTTCGGACTTCGCTGACCGTTCCCAAGATCGGCAGGGGAAATTGCTCAGGTTGTGCTGGATATTCAGTCACAATGGCGCCAATGGGTCGATAGCCCAGCGCCGGTGCTCTTTCTAAGGATTGAGAGAAACTGGCAACTTCTTTCGGCGTTCCGATCAGCACCGTCGGATAGACAACGATACCCCGGGTTCGGAGTTTCCGCTGAAGAATCCGCGATCCAATACGACCGAGAGAGACAAAGATCACCAGCATTGCCCAGTAGATCAGCAGCACGAAGCGAGAATTAAGAGCGGCTGATGTAGCAGATGATCGACTCAGGTCATCCAGAAAGATCGTAACGAAAAGAAGCATGCAACCGACAAAGGTCGTTTTAAAAATGCTGGCGATTTCTTCAAAAGGGGAACGAACATACCAGTTTCGGTAGAGACCAGCGATCCAGAAGAACAGGTGCCAGAAAACGCTGAGGGCCAATCCTGCCAGGATTGCCTCATCCCAGCCTGGCTGTAACCGGTTTGCAAACCATCCGGATTCAATGCGGATCAAAAAGTACAGGGCGTAGCTGAGCAAAAAAGTGAGGAAGTCAGCAGCAAACTGGAGGAACGGGGGAGAAAACAGGAGAGAGTGTTTGCGGGCGGATCCGGTTTGCTTCCGCAGCGTTGCTTTCGGCGTGACAGCGGATGTTGATACCGCCACAGTCATCCATCGTCTTGCATTGCCCAACGAACGATGATGTCCAGCGAACGACCTCGATCCGGGTAGATCGGTACCGTGTAGAACGCTTGGTTCAGCAGGTTATTGATCCCGATGGTTACAACCGCGGTGGAGAATCGGACGGTAGCTGTCAGGGAGAGTCCATTCCATAGGGGAGAGGATGGAGCAGTTTCGGGGATCCATTGCCATCGAACTGGCAGCCACCGATACGGGAAAGGACGATTGCGCCACTGGAGGAACGCAGCAATGTAAACAGTGTGTTTGAAGGCTTCAAAGTGGTAGGAAAGGTGCAGTTGAGCAAAGGCAAGGGGAACAGCACCATCACTGGATGTGCGGAGCGGACGGGAATAGCCATACTGTAGGTTCCATTGCCACGCTGCTAAGTGCCCCCGGATGGATCCAGCGATGCCGATAGCATCGGGAACAGATTGATATGTGGACCGAATGCCCGTTACGGTGCCGGTAGAATCCATCAGGAGCTGTCCCTGTGGTATAGCGCTCGGCTGATGGTAGAGCACAAATTGGTCCCACTGCACAGCAGAATGGCGATATTGAATACAGGCAATGCCAAGAAAACGGCGGGTAGCGACAGAATCTGGCAGGTGTGGATCGTACGCACTGCTGCCATCAACCCATATCGTCCATTGCTTCGATAATGGTAGCATAAGTCGAACACCGCCGTTCCAGTAAACAGCAGACGATTGTGCAAATATCCGTGCACCGGCACTGAGCGAGCCACCAGCAAAGTGAACAGTCGACCATAACCCTGCAGAAGCTGTCCATTGCTGATCAATCCCCGCTGCCTGCTGCTGTACTGATCCCGTAATAGCACCGTTCCATCGATCCCCTCGCCATAGAAGTGTGCTTTGCAGCGAAAGCAGCTTCGAATGGTCCTGTCGGCGCGCTACGGAGTCCTGCCGTGGGAAATGTCTTAGGTTCCACTCTGCGGGGCTATAGCCAGCAGTTGTTCGAAGCGAAAAACGCGGTGCAAGGAGCCATTGCCAGTTGAGCGTGAGATCGTGTCGATAAATGCGCTGCTGCGTTGCTGGGAGCAGAACTTCCGCAATCTGCAGAGTGGGCAGTTGGTCGAAATCTGGCGATCGCAACCCTCCATTGCTTCCTTCAAAATCATTGGTAAAAAAGTCGGTGACAGTTAGCGTATGCGTGGAGCTTGGCTGCCACGCCAGTCCCCATCGAACATTCCACAGATCGACAAAGCTATTGGGTGCTTGATTCTCCCGGCTGATCCGGCGATACCCTGCAAAAACATTGAGCGTCGGCAGAAGATTGATACTGAACGTGGCATCGGAGGCAGTAAAAAAATTGGCACTTTGAGCAAACCAGATGCGAGTGTAGGGATAGCGAGTGTTCAACGGTGTGCTTCGAAGATTCAGGGCAATGCCCTGCGAAAAGGGGCTCAAAACAACGGCTTTCGATCCGAGAAAAATCTCAACCTGCTCGATAGACTCCGGGGAGAGCCAGCTCAGGTTGTAACTTGAGGTGTATGGGTCGATCGCAGGGCGTCCATTGAGCAGGATACCGCCGCCCGGAGGGATGAAAAATCCAGGGAACCAGAGAAAACCCGGATTCCCTTCGTCGGAAACCAGCAGTGAGAGAAAAGGAAAAAAATTGCCGATGATCGCAGGGAGTGAGAAGAGATTCTGCACTTCTAAGAATTGTGCTGCGGCGATCTGCGCATCTGGCAAGGCGCCGTTCCATCCACTGTGAGCTGATCGGATCAGGGAAAGATCCAGATTCCGGGTTGTGGCAGCGACCGCAGCGGATGGGGTGGTACTGGTAAGAGATGAAAGAGAAGGCGTTATAGCAATGCAGGTGAGATAGAAGAGTGGTGTTGATGATTGTGAGCAAGTGGAAGCAATGGATGGAGAATGAGGCACCTCTTCCCCGCTATGTTGCTCCCATCCGTTGCTGTACAGTGGTGTTAAACAGCATACGGCAGCGATCAGCAGAAGGAAAGGGAAGGATGGCTGCCAATGACGCATTCACAGGTAACGGTCGTTATGCTTCCACGAGCTCACCGTTGCTCGACGGTTCCGTTGCTTGTTCTGCCGTTTTCTCGTGCGGGATTTTTGCAACATCAGCGATCATATCGCCCGGCTCCAGGCGAATGAGCCGGACACCCTGTGCGTTGCGTCCGGTGACACGAATGCTTTTTACGGGTTGCCGGATAAGAATGCCTCTCACTGTGACAATGGCGATATCATCTGTGTCTGTAACATCCAGCATTGCCACGACCTTTCCCGTTTTTTCTGTGACGTTCATTGCAATGACCCCTTTGGCGCCACGGTGGGTCAGGCGGTACTCTGCCGCTGGCGTTCGTTTCCCGTAGCCTTTCTCGGCAACGGTCAGAATGTGCGTTTCGGGATATTTGAGCGTTATCAGCGAAATGACCCGATCTCCTTTGCCCAGTTTCATTCCTACAACACCCATTGTATTTCTGCCCATCGGGCGGATTTCCGTTTCACGGAATCGGCAGAGGTAGCCAGCAGAAGAGCCCAGCAGAACGTATTGCGTGCCATCGGTAATGCGAGCAGCAATCAGACGGTCGCCCTCACGAAGGGCGATGGCAATGATCCCATTGGAACGTACTTTAGCGAATTCAGAAAGGGCGGTTTTTTTGACATATCCCTGTTCCGTTGCCATCAGGATGTAGCGATTATCAGAGAATTCCTGAACCGGCAGATACGCCGTGATCTTTTCATCCGCACTCAGCGCTAACAGGTTGGCAACGGATCGACCACGGGCGTTCCGACTTCCTTCGGGAATGTCGAAAACGCGAACGCGATAACACCGTCCTTTGCTGGTGAAGAAAAGCAGGTAATGATGGGTCGCCGCGCGGAATAAGTGTTCCACATAGTCGCCATCTTTCAATTGTGCCCCGGTGCTGCCACGACCGCCGCGACCCTGACGACGGTAATTCACAACAGGCGTTCGCTTAATATAGCCATTGTGGGTGATGGTGACAATAACGTCTTCGTTGGCAATCATATCTTCGATAGTGAACTCTTTGGCTTCATAAATAATGGCAGTGCGCCGTTCGTCGCCATACTTGTCACGAATTTCTTCCAGCTCACGAGCAATTTCCTGCATTTGCAGATCTTTGCTGTTGAGAATGCTGCGTAACCGCTCGATCGTTCGGAGTAGCTCTTTGTATTCCTTCTGCACCTTCGATCGTTCCAGCCCCGTTAGCCGCTGGAGTCGCATATCCAGAATTGCTTTAGCCTGCTCCTCGCTTAAATCGAATCGTTTTTGCAATCGCTTGCTTGCCGTTGGGGTATCAGGAGACTTTTTGATGAGCTGGATGACTTCGTCGATGTTGTCCAGCGCGATAATGAATCCTTCCAGAATGTGAGCGCGCCGTTGCGCTGCATCTAAGTCGTATTGGGTGCGACGGATGAGAACTTCGTTGCGGAATTCCAGAAAGAGCTTGAGCATATCCCGTAGCGTGAGCAGTTTGGGACGACCGTTGACCAGTGCTAATAAGATTGCCCCGAAAGTAACCTGCAATTGTGTGTGCTTGTACAGATTGTTCAGTACAACCAGCGGTGTAGCGTCGCGCTTCAATTCTAAGACGATGCGGAGTCCCATCCGGTCCGATTCATCCCGAATGTCGGTGATGTCGTCCAGTTTTTTGGATCGCACTAAGTCAGCGATTTTTTCAATCAGATGTGCTTTGTTGACCATATAGGGAATTTCCGTGATGACAATGCTCTGCCGCCCGCCTTTGCTCGTTTCAATTGAGGCGCGGGCACGGAGAACGATTTTTCCTTTGCCTGTTTCATACATTTCCCGCACCCCCTCATAGCCGTAAATAATGGCGCCAGTGGGAAAGTCCGGGGCAATGAGATGTTGCATCAGCTCTTCAGTCGTAATCTCAGGGTTGCGGATCATTGCAAGCAGAGCATCGATGACTTCCGTGAGGTTGTGCGGCGGAATATTTGTTGCCATCCCAACCGCAATGCCACTGGCACCATTTGCTAACAACAGCGGTACGACCGTTGGCAGGACCGTAGGCTCTTGCAGTGAGTCATCGAAGTTGAGTTTGAAATCGACGGTGTTTTTTTCCAGATCACGCATTGTTTCTACGCCAATAGGTGCCAGCCGGGCTTCGGTGTATCGCATAGCCGCCGGAGAATCACCATCGATAGAGCCGAAGTTTCCCTGCCCTTCGATGAGCGGATAGCGCATTGACCATTCCTGCGCCATCCGGACCATCGCGTCGTAGACCGCCGAGTCGCCGTGGGGATGGTATTTCCCCAACACTTCTCCCACAATCCGAGCTGATTTTTTATACGGCTTTCCGGGGAACAATCCTAATTCTCGCATCCCATACAGGATTCGCCGCTGCACCGGCTTAAGCCCATCCCGGATGTCTGGTAATGCGCGGGAAACAATGACCGACATTGAGTAATCCAGGTACGAATCCCGCATTTCGTCTTCCATCGCAATCGGAATAATCCGCTCTCGTGTTAGTGCCATCGTCCCTGCATCTCCTTTTTGCACAGCTTCAGTTATCCACACAGTAACGCTTGAACAGGAACCGTATTTTGGGCTGAGAGCCAGGAAAATCCCGCGGTGGATCGATCGTTAGACTGTTCCGGTTGGATGAGCAGGAGGATGCCAATGCAGGAAGTGGGGAAATGGCTTGTTGGCATTGGTGCTTTTTTGCTGCTGGTGGGATTGCTGATGATTTTTCTGGGAAAAGTTTTTCACCTGGGACGACTGCCCGGCGATATTGTGTGGCGAAAGGATAATGTGACGATTTACGTTCCCATCACCACGATGATCCTGCTGAGTCTGCTTTTGACGATCCTGCTGAATCTGGTTTTTCGCCTGTTTGGTGGAAAGTAACTGTCGGCAGGCGATCACCACGTCACAAAGGTCGTGTGCGTCCAAGCCTTGTTTGGTGGGAAGTAACTGTCGGCAGGCGATTTGCCAGAAAGCTTTTATGCTTGAGTTGAGATAAACGATCCGGGGAGGGCAAAGCAGCGAAGCGGAAGACCCAGTTTCCCTCAGCACGCCCTGGTGTGTTCAGCCGTGCATCACTGGCCAGATGGAGAATATCCTGAAGCGGGATGATGGCGAAGCGAGCGGTGGAAAAGAGTACCTGATCGATCATCCACTCAGCAAGGGACAAAAGATCATCCCGCTGGGCAAGCGCCCGAACGAACTGGCGGGTGGAGGGATTTATTTTTTGTAACCATCCCACGGCTGTGTCGTTATCATGCGTGCCGGTGTAAAAAACCACCAAGGGAGAATCGAAATTTTGCGGTAAAAATGGATGAGCGGGATCGGTACTTTCCAATCCGAATTGGAGCACCTTCATTCCGGGAATGCCAAAACGCTCGCGAAGTTTGATGACATCCGGGGTAATCGTTCCCAAATCTTCAGCCAGGAGCGGCAGGGTTTTAAAAGTTCGAAGCCAATGGCGGAACAGGCTGGCACCCGGCGTACGAACCCATCGACCAGTGCGGGCATCGGGAGCGGATGCAGGAATTTCCCATACAGCCGCCAGTCCACGGAAATGATCAATCCGAACGTAGTCAAACCACTGCAACAACCGACGGAGTCGGCGAGTCCACCATTGAAATCGTTCCCGGCGATGATATTGCCAGCGATAATGGGGATTGCCCCAGCGTTGACCGGTCGGTGAGAAATAATCGGGCGGAACGCCGGCAACGACAGTCGGTCGCTTGTGACGATCCAGCTTGAACAGATGCGGATACACCCAGACGTCGGCAGAGTCGTAAGCAACAAAGAGCGGCAAATCGCCAATCAGCAGAACTCCAGCCTGGCGGGCACGGTGTCGCACACGATCCAGTTGCTGAGCCGCGATCCACTGGAGAAAGGCGAAAAATTCCAGTTGCTGTGCGTAGGCTCTTTTCAGTTTGCGGAGGAACGATTCCTCACGATTACGTGCTTCAGGCTCCCACTGATCCCACGGTTGCTGATCGTGCAATTGTTTCAGCAGCCAGAATAAGGTAAAATCTTCCAGCCAGAATCGTTCCTGCTCATAGAAGCGCTCGAAGGCGGTGCGCTCCCCGCGGTAGCGCCATCGCTCGTACGCCTCGCGAAAGAGAGGATACTTCCACTGGGCGACGGCAGTAACATCAATGCGGTTTTTTGGCAAAAGCGGCGAGGCAGGCAGGGCAGAGGGAAGCAGTTCACTGGCTTGTAGCCATTGAATGCTGATTAACAAGGGATCGAGGGCAAAAGCAGAGAACGCTGCATAAGGGCTGTTGCCGTAACCGGGAGGATGGAGCGGCAGCAATTGCCACAATGTAGCGCCCGCTGCTTGCAGGACGTCAATAAGCTGAGTAGCAGCAGCAAAGTCTCCGATCCCATCTGGAGCTGGCAGGCAGGGCAGGTGTACTAACCATCCGTATCGTCGGTCAAGAGATAACGGTGCTTTCATCGCCTTGCTATTGTTTATTAGAAGAGGTGCCAATTATCCAGACCAGCCTGGTGTGGTGCTGCAATAACGTTGAATGTTACTGAAGACTCATTGCTGGGGTCAACAATTGCAGAGAAGGAAATTAGGGAAGCACGATGCTTCAAGCACTTCTCTGTTGCAGAATGTGGCTGGCGTAGAAGCATTAGCAGGATGAAATTCTGCAATGGTGATAAATTCCAGTGCAATGAGAATTCATTTCCGGCGTTGAGCATTGCTGCTATGGTTATCCATTTGATACACTCACACTTGCTTACAGAGCTTCTATGGACGATTGCCAATGGCATTATTTGAATGGAGTTTTGTAAATTACAATTTCTGTTGAACAATTTTGAGAGTTTCAATGGGATCGACAACGACGGAAGTTCTTCAGCAGCAGAATGTCAATGGCGATACCCTTCAGATTACGGCGTTTCGACTGGGGAAAGAAGAGTTCGGTATTGACATTTTGTACATTCGAGAAATCATCCGAATGCCCGTGATTACCCGTGTACCGAATGCCCCAGCATATGTGCTGGGAATTTTTAATATGCGGGGAAAGGTTGTTCCGGTGGTGGACGTTACGCAACGTCTTGGGGTGATGCGCAATGATGAAATTACCGATGAAACCAAGGTGATCGTGGTACAGGTCAACAATGTGCTGGTGGGATTTGTAGTAGATGCGGTCTCAGAAGTGCAGCGCATCGCCAGGGATATTATTGTTCCACCGCCGGCATTGATGGAAAATGTGAATACGAAATATGTTGAAGGCTTGGCGAAGCTGGAGGAACGATTGATTATCCTGCTGGATCTGCCCAAGCTTTTGGATTTGGAAAGTGAGAGCGAAACGGAATAAATTAAGTGCTGTATCAACAGTGGAATTGACACAACAAACATATCAAAGGCTACGGGATTTTATCCACGAGTTGACAGGCATCGTGTTCAGCGATAACAAAAAGTACTTACTGGAAAATCGCTTGCGGTCGCGCATTCAGGAGTTGGGATTGCAGTCGTTCGAAGAGTATTACCAGTATCTGCAACGCAGCAGTCTCAATGCCCGCACGGAGATTAACAAGCTGTTTGATGCGATTACCATCAATGAGACGTACTTCTTTCGGAATGAAGCCCAATTTAATGCGCTTCGGACGGTGATTTTGCCCGAAATTCTCCAGCGTAAAAAGTTGCAGGGCACGGTGCGGCTCTGGAGTGCGGGATGTTCTACCGGCGAAGAACCTTACACTATCGCGATGATTGTGCGAGAGCATTTTCTTCGCCGTTTCCCTCGAGTACGGTTTGAAATTTTGGCAAATGATATTAGCCCATCAGTGTTAGAGAAGGCTAAACGAGGTGAGTATCGTCCGTATGCCATCCGAAGTTTGCCGAAGGAGTATCTGGAGAAGTATTTTACTCGGACACCGAACGGTACGTACGTGATCAAGGATGAAATTCGCCAGATGGTGAAATTCTTTCAAATGAATCTTAAGGATGAGCAACAAATGCGGCGAATGCATAATATCGATGTGATTTTTTGTGCCAATGTGCTCATTTATTTTTCTCCGGAAGTTAAGGAGCAGATCGTCAATAATTTTTATCGAGCTTTAAATCCTGGAGGTTTTTTGTTTATTGGGTATTCAGAATCGCTGATTGGAATGAACACGAAATTTCGGATGCGGCAGTTGCCCAGAACAGTGGTGTATTACAAACCCGAGGAATGAAACCGTTATCGAAACAAAATAATTGACCGCACAAAACTTTCAATTACTTTTGAAAGATGGAAGTGTCATAAAGATTGGAGTACACAGCGATGAGATTTTTAGTTGTTGACGACTCGCCCACGATGCGTCGCATCGTCATCAACGCTTTGCGTAGCTTTGGCTATGATGATATTGTTGAGGCGTCTGATGGACAGGAGGCGTTACAGAAGCTGGAAAGTGAGGGGAACATCGATTTTGTTATTACGGACTGGAATATGCCGAATATGACAGGATTGGAGCTGACCAAAGCAATACGGAGTCATCCAAAGTTTTCCAATCTGCCAATCCTAATGGTGACCACTCGGGGACTTAAAGAAGACATTCTACAGGCGCTTCAAGCTAGGGTGAATAACTACATCGTTAAGCCTTTTACTCCCAACATTTTAAAGGAGAAAATTGAAAAGATATTAGCAAAACTTCAGGCACAAGCATAGGAGGGAGTAGCCATGAAGGAGTTGGATATTGTATCGTTGCTCAAAAAGACAGAGGAGCTGCGAGCTCTTTTTGTTCTAGGACAGCGAGTTATTCCGTTTTTAGAAGAGATTTTCATCTTTATTCAGGAGCTCACGCCGCAGTTAGCAAAGATCAGCCGTTCTATTGAAGAAAATTTGCGGAATATTCCCAACGCCTCGAAGCAATTGGAGCAGGTAACGAAAGCTACAGAAATGGCGACAACGGAGATTTTGAATACGCTGGAAGGCATAACATACAAGGCTTCGGTCATTCAGGCAAATGCACGGGAAATTCAGGCACTCATCGATCGGCAAGAAGCCAGTCGGAAGCAGGTTATTTACCGAGTCCAGCGGTTAATCGATGAGGGGAATCCAGCAGCAGACGAACTGCGGGAAATCAAAGCGGTATTGCAGCGGATGGATATACATACCCAAGTGCAGAAAGCAACGGAGGAAGCAGCGAACTTAATGGAAAGCATCAGTAATGATGCAACTCAGATTATGATGACACTGCAGGTACAGGATATCACAGCACAGCAATTGGCGGCAGTCAATCACTTGATCGAAGAAACGCAACAGCAGTTGCGAAGCATCGTAGAGCGCTTCTATACACGGGGTTTTGATAGACTGCTGGATGATTTGGAGGTGGAAATTCGGCAGAAGCCTGACAAACAGCCAACTGAGAAGGCAAAAGTTACAAAACTGCACCGGGAGATTGCATTCGATGAAGAAGCTATTGTGGGGTTGGAGGAAGGAGGAGAGCATCGGCAGCAAATGGTTGAAGAGCTGATGGAGCAGTTTGAGAGTGGTGGACTGTCTGAAACTACTGCTGCTGAATCGGAAGAAGAAGCTTCATCTGGAACTGAATCCGATCAGGTACAAGAAGCATCCGTGCAATCCACAGAAGGTCAGACATCAGAAGCACCGCCAACAGGTGAACAACCAGGATCAGAATCTTCATCTCAAGAAGATGATGCAAAAAAGCCGATAGCGCAGGATGACATTAACGCTTTGTTCGATTAGTTGATCGTAAAGACGAACATTTGAGTCGAATAGAAAAGGGCGCCAGCAATGGATGAGATGAAAGAACTGTTGGAGAGTTTCCTGGTCGAGACCCGAGAAATTCTCGAGACGCTGGATCAGGAAATTATGAGTCTGGAAACCAACCCGGATGGTGATACCCTCAATGCCATTTTCCGGGGATTTCATACGATCAAGGGAACTGCTGGTTTTATGGGGTTTGAGAATATTTCCAGTTTGACCCACGAAGCGGAAGATCTGCTCAATAAATTGCGTAAAGGGGAATTGGAAGTGACCCCTGAAATCATCGACGCTTTGCTGGATGTTCACCAGGTGCTAACAGAAATGGTAGAACAAGTGGCGACGCAAGGAAATGATGGAGGGATTGATTATCAAGGACTTGTAGAAACACTTCGGCGCTTGCGGCAGCAGCAGGCGGAAGCCCCAGCGCAGTCTGAATCGTCGGCAGAAACGGCTGCGGTGTCTGGGGACCAGGAGCGGGTGCTGGACAAGGTACTCTCTGATCCCCAGTTTGGTAAGCGGGCTACCGATGATTTTACTCCCGAAGAATATGCATTGCTGGACAAAGCATTCGAGGAAATTAATGAAGAATTCGCGAAAAAGGAACAAGATCCCTCGGAGGTAAGCGAATCAAAGGAGTCTTCACCAACTCCTGAGGAAGCAGCTTCAGCAAGTGGGCAAGCGGAAGCTGCCAGTAAAGAAACGGTCAAAACCACACCGCCAGCGAAACCAAAGGCGGCGCCATCGCAGCCAGCAGTGTCAACGAAGAAACTGAGTGCCAGCCTCCGGGGGATGGCAGATAACACCATTCGGGTTGATGTCCGTCGCCTGGAAGCGCTGATGGACCTTTCGGGAGAGCTGGTGTTGGGACGAAATCGGCTGACGCAGATCACGGAGTCACTGGTTCAGGAATTCCGGGGACACGAGCTCATCAAGAAGCTGCAGGAAACAATGGCGCAGATCAATTTTATCACGACCGAACTCCAGTCGGCAATTATGAAGACCCGGATGGTGCCCATTGCGAAGTTGTTCCAGCGGGCGCCGCGGATTGTGCGAGATCTGGCGCGGGAATTTGGGAAGGAAATCAAGGTAGTGCTGAAGGGAGAGGAGACGGAATTAGACCGAAGCATCATTGAGGAGCTGGTGGATCCGCTGGTCCATATGATCCGTAACTCTTGTGATCACGGGATTGAGTCTCCGGAAGAACGCATTCAGGCGGGGAAACCGCGCTACGGAACGATTTGGCTGGAAGCAGAGCATCAGGAAAATCACATTGTTATTCGGATCCGGGATGATGGACGAGGATTGAACGCCGAAAAGATCAAGCAGAAGGCGCTGGAAAAAGGACTGATTTCGCCCGAAGTTGCTGCGCAGTTGGGTGATAAAGAGATCTACAACCTGATCTTTCTGCCAGGCTTTAGTACGGCTGACAAAGTGACCAGTGTTTCCGGTCGTGGTGTGGGAATGGACGTAGTTCGTACCAATATTGAAAAGCTGAAAGGGATTATCGAGGTCGACTCAAAACCGGGTGAGGGAACAACGTTTACCATTAAACTGCCGCTGACCTTAGCTATTATCCAGGGATTGCTGGTAGAGGTGCAGGGTGAGGTGTATACCATCCCTCTGAGTTCCGTGATCGAGGTCGTGAGCACGAATGACTACGAAATTTACACGGTTAATCAGCAGGAAGTCATCTGCATTCGGGATGATATTATCCAACTGGTTCGAATGGATCAAATGCTGAACACACCGACGATCCGAGAAGACTTGGAAGATCGCTACGTGTGCGTTGTTGGATTTGCCGAGCATCGGATTGGTTTGGTCGTCGATGAGCTATTGGGACAGAAAGAAATTGTGATCAAATCCTTAGGAGACTTCCTCAAACAAATTCCGGGCATCGCCGGCTCGACGATTCTGGGTGATGGACGGGTGATTTTGATTATTGATGTTATCGAGCTGATCCGCAATGCTCAGCGGGCACGGTTACTACGTGGGAGTAATGTAGCGACAGCATCGTAGATCAATGGAAAAAATTCGGGTTTTAATTGTAGACGATTCTGCCTTTGTGCGAGCCTTTATCCGACAAACGCTGGAAAAAGATCCCCGGATTGAGGTTGTTGGTGTTGCGCGTGATGGAGAAGACGCAATTCAAAAAGCGGCACAGTTGCAGCCGGACGTTGTGACGCTGGATGTCGAGATGCCGCGAAAAAGCGGGCTGGAAGCGCTGTCGGAAATTTTGCAAGTCTCAAAAGCAGCCGTTATTATGGTGAGCTCCCTGACGCAAGAGGGAGCAGAGGCAACAATTGAGGCACTGGAAAAAGGAGCGGCAGACTTCATTCCCAAGCCTGCGTCTTTGATCGGTTCGGGAACAGTGGATGAGTTTCGGAAGACGCTGGTGGAGAAAATTCACGTTGTGGGAACCCACAAGGAGCGTTTCCAGCGAGTTCGGCCCTTTCGTCGCCCTGCAAGGATAGGCGATTACAAAGCGATTCCAGTTAAGCCTAAGCCTTCCCGGGGGCGTCGAAAGCACCATCCCAAAGTGGTGATCATTGGGATTTCCACCGGTGGTCCACTTTCATTGCAACAGGTTATTCCAATGCTCCCTGGAGATTTCCCCCTGCCAGTTGTGGTCGTGCAACATATGCCACCGCAGTTTACTAAATCCTTAGCAGATCGTTTGAATACCTTATCACAGGTGACGGTCAAGGAAGCAGCCGAGGGAGATGAGTTACGCCCTGCTACCGTCTACATTGCGCCCGGCGGGCGGCAAATGCTTTTGCGCCCAAATCGAGGTCATACTGCTACCGTAGCCGTTGTAGATCACGTAGAGTCTGAAAAAAGAGAAATTTTTAAGCCGTCGGTTAATGTTACAACCTTTTCGGCTCTAAAAGTGTTCGGTGGTGCGATCATTGGGGTGATGATGACTGGAATGGGGAGTGATGGGAAAGAAGCTTTTATTGAACTCCATCGACAGGGTGGAATCGTTATTGCCCAGGATGAAAGAACGTGTGTCGTATATGGTATGCCGCGGGCTGTGGTCGAAGCCGGGATTGCTGACTATGTCCTGCCGCTGGAAAAAATCGCTGAAACGTTGGTAGATCTTGTGTCGCAACCGGCAAACTGAGTGCTGAGCTAATAGTGGATCAGGTGGGTGTCCAACCCCCAGGGGGTTTGGGAAATCGAAAACTGAGTGCTGAGCTAATAGTGGATCAGGAGGGAGCGCTTGCTCGATAGAGAAGAAGGAAGATTATCTCCAGTAGGTACTTGCTCTGGGGGTACCTAGCATTGGACGAGGTTGTCCCTGTTAAGAACTACCACTAAGCAGGGCGTGCCATTGAGCTTGTCGTGACTGCTCAGTCTGTTTTTTGGAGGACAAATCGCTGAAATTTCGTAATTTAGGATTGCGGGAAAGTTGAACAAAAAAGAGGGCGCTATGCGACGACTGTTCCTCTCTTCCGTTGTTATCGTTGGAGCGTTGTTATTAGCAGCAGTTTCCTCCAAGGCGCAAGGGGTGACCGACACCCAGGTCTTAGTAGGAACCAGCAGCGCGCAAAGCGGACCGGCGGCATTCTTAGGACAAAGCATGCGTAAGGGAATGGAAGCATATTTTGACCGGATCAATCGCGAAGGCGGCATTCACGGGCGGAAAATTAAGCTCATCGTGTACGATGATCGCTATGAGCCTGTTCCCTGCGTCCAGAACACGCGTAAACTGATCAATAAGGATAAGGTGTTTGCCCTGATTGGTTATGTTGGCACGCCAACTTCCAACGCAGCAAAGCCAATTGTTGAGAAAGCGAAAGTACCTTTTCTCTTTCCTTTTACAGGGGCAAAATCCCTTCGGCAGCCGGTGAGCAAGTATATTTTTAATTACCGGGCCTCCTATTTCCAGGAAACCGCAGAAATGGTTCGGGGACTGGTCAAAGAGCTGGGAATCAAGAGTATCGGGATTTTCTATCAAGCCGACGCTTATGGTGGTACCATCAAAGCCGGCGCGCTAACGGCAATGAAGAAGTATGGCTTGAAACCAGTGGTGGAAGGAACATATAAACGGAATACAACGAATGTTTCGGCAGCAGTGAAAGCCTTTCTGGCGAAAAAGCCGGAGGCAGTCATTATGGGTGGAGCGTATGCTGCCTGTGCGGAGTTCATTAAGCAGTGTAAGCAACAGGGGTATGATCCGATTTTTCTGAATGTGTCGTTTGTTGGTCCGGATAAATTAGCAGCGTTGTTGGGACCTAAAGGCGAAGGAGAAGTTGTTACGCAGGTAGTACCGCCGCCAACGGATCAGCGAGTGGCATTGGTTCGAGAGTACTTGAAGGATATGAAACGCAAAGGGTACAAGCCGGACTTTGTGTCTCTGGAAGGGTACATTGCCGCGAAGATTTTCTGCGAAGCGTTGCAGCAGTGTGGCAAGGAACTGACGCGAGAAAGATTAGTGAAAACCTTGGAGTCCATGCGCAGTTTTGACATTGGTCTGGGATATAAGTTGGGCTTTTCACCCAATGACCATCAAGCCTCTGACAAGGTATATCCAACGATCGTGCAGAACGGCAAATATCAGTTGCTGAAGTCGTGGAAGTCGGTACCACGGTAGAGAACAAAGCTTCCGGCGGGGACGCCTTTTTGAGCAAACGTGATAAACAAAACAGGGGATAAGCAATGAAGGAGCGTCGGAAAAGTTTGACGCGGATAGCGGTGTATATTAGCCTGCTGGTGGTGATAGGCATAGCGATTATCCTGGTCCAGGTCTCCCGCACGGTGTCGCAGTCTTCAAGCGACGCCGTAGTTCGATTCGTTCGGGAAACGGGGCGTATAGTGGCGGAATTGGGGCGCCTGCCCATTTTAACGTACAACTACTCAGCGCTGGAACAGTTGCGTCGCACCATTTTGTCGCAGGATCCCAATATCGTGGAGCTTCAGGTGTATGATGCGTCAGGATCCTCGATGTTTACGGAACCGTTGCCTGATTCTGCGAAGCAGGCTTACCAGTTGTTCGGTGATCTGAGCCAATTGCCGCAGGATACTGCCCAATTTGAAGTGCTGGGGGATCAGGGGGAAAAGATTGGGACGATAGTCTTGGTCTATCACCACGAACTGGCGAATCAGATGGCGAAGGCAGCAATGCTCGATGGTGTCCCAATCGCAATCGGGAGCATTGTGCTGGTGCTCGGACTGTTGATCTACCAGCTGCGGCGAATGGTCGTTCGCCCGATTGATCAGTTGGTCGAGGTCACGCGACAAGTTGCTGATGGGAATCTCCAAGTGCGCAGTCAGGTTGCAACCGGTGATCAGTTAGAGGAGCTGGGAAATTCGCTCAATTCGATGATCGAGCATTTGCAGAAGTTACTGGGTGAGATTGAAGAGGAAAAGCGACGGTCGATAGAAAAAGCGGAAGCAGCCGCCCACCAGGCGCGAGAAGAAGTGCTCATTCAGCAACGATATCTGGAGCAGCAGGTAGAGCGGATCAATCAACTCCTTCAGGCAGTGCAGCGGAATGACCTGACACAGCGCTTAGAGGCTCAGAAAGATGATCCCATTGGACAGTTAATACGTATGTTGAACACGACCCTGGACACCTTGGCACAGGTTGTCCAGTCCATTCGGGAGCGATCTGGAACGATGGCGGAGCAGGTACAGTTGCTGGAGCAAGAAGCACAAACGACAATGGAGTCGTTGCAGCAAACCACCGCCGACATTGTGGAGATAGCGACCAGCGCGAACGAGATGACAACGACGTTTGCTACGATGCGACAGGTGGCGGATCAGACTGCTCAGGAAAGTCATGAGTCGCTGAACAGTGCCAAAGCAGGGCGGGAAGCCGTGGCAGCGACATTTTCGGAAATGGAGCAGGCGCAGCACATTGCCTCTAAGACTCAGAAGGTAATGGAAGAGCTTAGTCGGTCGGCACAGGAAATTGGTAAAATTATTTCCATCATTCGAGAAATCGCAGACCAGACCAGCTTGCTATCGCTGAATGCTGCTATTGAAGCAGCGCGAGCGGGCGAAGTTGGACGGGGTTTTGCTGTTGTCGCTGACGAAGTTCGACGATTGGCAGAACGGACGCAGGAAGCGACAAAGTCCATCGAAGCAATGATCAATGAGGTGCAAGCAGCAACGCAAGCGGCGGTAGAGGCATCGGTAGAAGCATCGGAGCGGACAGAATCAGGGATGCAGTTGGCCCGGCGGGCGAATGACGCACTGGAATCGATTGTGAAGAGTTCGGAGAAGCTCTCTTCGCTGGTGCAGCAGATATCCTTAGCGGTGGAGGATTTAAGTGCAACCGCTGAGAGTATGAGTCAACGAATTGAACAAGCATCGGAAGCAACGCAGCATAACACGCAATCAGTGGAACATATGTTGGCAATCTTCAATCGTATTGCGCAGCAGGTTGGGGCATTGCAGGGACAGACAGCGCAGTTCATTCTTTCTGGATCACCGGTGGGGCTACAGTCTGTACGGCGAGAGGGGTTACCAGCGGCAGATGCCCGTCCGCAGAAATCGCAGGGACAATAACCGTTCAGGGTTAATCGTTAACACGCCTGCTTTGCGTAAAAGCGGGTGATGGTCGGTTGCTTTTGCAAAGTACACAATACAGGTGATACGGTGTTCGTTAACACTCCCGCTTTTGCGCACAGATTGATGGATCTTTGGTTGCGTGTTGAAAAGTGTGTATATTTGCGGATGCCTTAACCTGGCAAAGGGGTTAAGGCGGTAATGATCTTTTCCATTTCGGGGTGCAGTTGTCGGAGGGGGCAACTGGGGGAGAGGCAGGAAGCAGAAAGGCAAGAAAGCGAGCGTTTTTTTGCGATGGAGAGTTTGATCCTGGCTCAGGACGAACGCTGGCGGCGTGCCTAACACATG
>WFXC01000031.1 GCA_015490805.1 Candidatus Kapaibacterium sp. | reverse complement strand
TAGATGTGTTGGAATTGATCGGGGAGGTTGCAACCTTAATTAAGCAGCGATTATAAGGACTGGTCAAATTTTGGTCAAACTATTTTTACTCTGACGGCATTTTCCCTTGCGCGCCCGGGAGGACTCGAACCCCCAACCCTCTGATCCGTAGTCAGATGCTCTATCCAGTTGAGCTACGGGCGCTGCTGGAAAAGCGTATGACGAGAATTGCCGGGCAATCGTGCACCATACTACAGAAAAGGGGTCATTTTCTTTCGGCGCAGCGCATTGACGATCTCTTTGATGCGTTCCGAACTTCCACGTCGGCAAATTACAGCCGCATTTCCAGAGTCAACGATGATGAGATCTTCGACATCGACCAGCGCAAAGAGTTTATCATTGCTGCGGACGTAGCAGCCCCTGGCGTTCAGTGCCAGAACGTTGCCGATCAAGACGTTGTCGTCAGCATCCTTGAGGGAAAGACGATAGACTTCATCCCAACTTCCTAAATCACTCCAGTTGAAGCTACACTCTACAACGTATGCATCGGTCGTTTTTTCCATTATGCCATAGTCAATGGAGATTGAGGGAAGCTGGCGATAAATGGTCTCTAAGGTTTCCAGATAATCCGCTTTGTTCAGATGTTTTTTCAGAAGTCGGAACAGGAAAACAAAGTCCGGGAGATACTGCTGAAGGTTTTTCTGGAATACCGTGGCAGGGGCAATGTAGATACCCGTGTTCCACAGAAAATCGCCAGCGTTGAGAAAGCGGCGTGCTGTGTCAATGTCCGGTTTCTCGGCAAAGGTTGCTACTTTGTAAATGCCCTGGGAATGGAGCTCTCGAGGGACCGTTTGTTGGTTCGCTTCCACTTGGATATAACCGTATGCCGTTTCAGGACGGGTGGGAGGAATGCCTAAGGTGGTGATGGCATTGAGTTGTTCAGCAGCCTCGAATCCCAGCTGCAACTGCTCCTGGAATTCCCGAACATTCGGAATCAGGTGGTCCGCCGGGAGAAAGGCGATAGCGTAGTCCTCATCTGGGAATTGCGCCTCGAAGAGCGTCAGGGTGAGGGCAACACACGCTGCTGTGTTGCGACCAAATGGCTCGGTCAGAATATTGGTGGGTGGAAGCATGGGAACTAATTCAAGGGTTATATCGCGGTACTGGCTGGTAGTCAGGACAAAGATGTCCTCTGCTGCGAACAGAGGGAGCAGTCGGGAAACGGTATTTTGCAAAAGAACGCCTTCCCCCAGAATATGTCCAAATTGCTTTGGACGATCGTACCGGCTGAGGGGCCACAGTTTGACACCGATGCCACCGGCAAGAATCACTGCTACTCGCTTCATTTCGATACCACTGATTGTTCCAGAGACGCTACTTCGTCGTTTGTGAAACTGTCAACGTAAATACGGGGAATTCGGGTGTTCAGACCGGCTAAGATCTCATACGGGATGGTGCCAGCCCACTGTGCCAGATCTTCGGCGGTGATTCGGGCAGTACCAGATTGTCCGATAAGAGTCACAGGCTCCCCGATAGGGAAGCGGTGTCCGTAGAGATCGACCAGCGTTTCATCCATACAGATCGCGCCTACCAGTGGGAAGCGAGCACCGCGGATCAGGCAAACGGCCTTGTTGCTCAAAGCGCGGCTCCAGCCATCGCCATAACCAATCGGCAGCGTGGCAATGGTGGTGGGATGAGGAGAGCGGTAGGTGAGTCCGTAGCTGACCCCTTCGTTCGCCGGTAAATATCGAACTTCGGAGATACAGGTTTGCAGTCGGAGTGCTGGCTGCAAGTGCAGCGGATGATGCAGAAACGGCGACGGGTTGTATCCATAGAGCGCGATGCCAGCGCGAACCATTGTAAAGTGTGATTCGGGAATGTCCGCAATTGCCGCAGAATTTGCTGCGTGGACATAGGGAAAATGAACGCCAGCCGCTTGAAACTGGTGCAAAAGTTGCGTAAAGCGACGGAGTTGATGATATGTGAAGCTTTTGTCGCGCTCTTCCGCCGTTGCAAAATGCGTGCAGAGCCCAACAATGCGAAGGTGAGGGTAGCAATGAAGCTGGGCAACGATTCGCTCCGCTTCTTCCGGAGTAACTCCTTCACGATGCATTCCGGTGTCGATGTAAAGGTGTGCATCGATGGACTTGCCAGTCTGGAGTGTGTATTTGCCGAAAGCGTGGAAGATGGTTTCCGATGAGATGATGCAATCAACCTGATATTCGGCAAATGCAGGTGCCTGATCAGGAAATGGGGGAGTGAATACGACAATTCTCTGGGTATCGCCCGCTTCGCGCAGTTCCAGCGCTTCTTCCAGGTAAGCAACGCCGACACTCTCAATGTGGAGGGAGCGGAAAAACCGTGTGCAGGGGATCAGCCCGTGACCATAAGCGTTGGCTTTCACCATTGCCAGGATTTGTACGCCCGGCGCCAATCGCTGGCGAATTTGCTGCACGTTATGTCGGAGCGCATCGAAAGAGATAATCGCCTGGGTTCGTCGCATCTATGTCGCTTTTTTGTTCCCGCTGCTGTGTTGACGAGCGTGGTTGTGCAAATAGTAGGGCGGGGGTGAGGACAAAAGCACCATTGCCAGCGCAGTTGGTGGAATCAGGGCAAGCAATGGGAGTACGGATGCCGGCAGGTTGAACGAGAGATGAAGGAATGCCATCGTACCACATAATCCCCAGCTAAAGCCGATGAGAAAGGAGGCAATGTAGATGGCAAAGCGTTCCCACCGGATGAGGAAGGCAAGAATACCGAGTGCTGTAACCGCAGCAATACTGCCCGTAAGAGGAGCGGTGAGGTCGGCAGCAGTGTAAAGGCTCTGCGACCAGATCAGGACGCTGTCGAGTGTAGCAGAGAGCAGCAGGAGGATAAAAATTGCGATTTGTGCTGTCCGTACGCCCATAGCCTTATGCCCATTCAAAAGTTTGGCGGAGGCAGTCGGGAGTGCAATGAGCGCCTAAAGCCACGATTAACTTAATCCGTGCTTTTTGCCCATTAAGATAATCAGCAAAAATGACTCCCGCTTGATGCAGTTGCTTTCCCGCCCCTTCGTATGCATAGATATGCTCAACCCGTCCGACGGGACAGCGCGACGTCAGGACTACCGGGATCCCGGCTTCCAGAAATTGGAGAATTTTCGGGTACACCGCCGGAGGGACATTGCCGACTCCCAGTGCTTCAACCACTAACCCTTCCGGGTGCTGGTGGTAAACACAGTCATACAGCTCCGGTTCTGCACCTGCATAACATTTCAGCAGGGGGACAAATTTCGGAAGGTGGTCGATGGAGAAAACGTCCCGATGAACTGGCTGTCGGTAGATGAACACCTGATCGTGGACAATACGCCCGACAGGTCCAAAATTCGGGCTGGCAAAAGTGTGCAGGTGAGAAGTGTCCAGCTTGGAGACTTCCGAAGCAGCGTGGATCTCTTCAGCCAGACAGACTAATACGCCAAGTCCCTGCGCTTGCGGGTGAGAGGCGATCAGAATGCCATCACGGAGGTTGCGGGGACCATCCCAGTCCGGTTCGCTGGCGTTGCGGATTGAGCCAACAAAGACCACCGGTTTGGTAGTGTTCAGCGTAAGATCTAAGAAGAACGCTGTTTCCTCCAGGGTATCGGTACCGTGCGTGATCACGATGCCATCAATGTCCGGGCGATCCAGAATGGATTGCACCAGTTGGCACAACTCGAACATTTTCTCTGGCGTCATATGGGGACCGGGGTAGTTGCCGAAGAGAAAGGGGGAAATGCGTGCGAGCTCTTCCAGTTGCGGCGCCCGTTTGAGGATTTCCTGTGGTGAAAGAGTTGGAACAACGCCGCCCTGTTCCGGAAGGTGTTGCATAGAGATAGTACCACCGGTAAAAACAATTGCTATGTGTTTGCGCTCCATCGCTGCTGATTTTTTATCGTTCGACCTGTTGCGTTTCTTGCCTCTGGATCTACAATAACCAGAGAACGCTTTCCTTCTTATCCAATTGCGTGTGGCAAAAAGAGCAGAGGAAATGCGAGTGGAGGTGGACCAGCAGCAGCAACTTGCCCTATGGGAAGCGTTCCGGGAACAGTATGCGGAGCAACTCCAGCAATTGGACGAAGAACTGATCAAGAAGGCGTTCTTTTTCTGCATTGACGCTCACAGCCAAACATTGCGGGCTTCCGGAGATCCTTACTACACTCATCCAATTGCGGTCGCAGAGATTCTACTTCGAGAATTTCCTCTGGATTCGGCGATGATAGCGGCAGCATTGCTGCACGATGTTGTAGAGGATACAGAGTATACGTTGCGGGATCTGGAAGCAGAATTTGGGGAGGAAGTTGCCCATCTGGTGGATGGGGTGACGAAGATTAGCGGCACATTTGAAAGTCGACAGATTAATGTGACCGCCAGCTATCGGAAGTTGCTGCTGTCAATGGCAAGCGATTTGCGCGTGATCATCATTAAGTTAGCCGATCGGCTGCATAATATGCGAACCTTAGAGCATTTGCCGCGAGAAAAGCAATTTCGGCTAGCAAAAGAGACACTGGAAATCTATGCACCGTTAGCTCATCGGTTTGGATTGGCGAATATCAAGTGGGAGCTGGAAGATCTGGCTTTTAAGGCGCTGAACCGGGAAGCGTACGATGAATTGAAAGAAGCGCTGAATATGAAGCGTCAAGAGCGGGAACGCTATATTCAACAGTTTATCAAGCCGATTGAGGAGCGATTGCGGAAGGAAGGATTCCAGTTTGAGATTTATGGTAGAGTGAAGCATCTGTATTCGATTTATAACAAGATGATCACCCGGGGGAAGACCCTGGATGAAATCTACGATCTTTTTGCCGTGCGGATTATTCTGGAGTCTGAAAATCCCAGCGACTGCTTTCTGGTTTACGGGATCGTTTCTGAGATTTACACCCCGGTTCCGGAGCGGTTCAAGGATTACATTTCAGTCCCAAAGAAAAATGGATATCAGTCGATTCACACGACTGTCATTGGTCCGGGGGGCCAGAAAGTGGAGGTCCAGATTCGGACACGCAAGATGCACGAAGTCGCTGAGAAAGGAATTGCTGCCCATTTTCGCTACAAAGAGCAGTTAGCGAAGCGATACATTGCAGATCAGGAATTGGAGGAGTGGATCCAGTGGATTCGCGATTTGATCGAGCAGCCGATGGAGGAGGTTGCGCAGCAGTTGATCGAAAGTTTCAAGTTGAATCTCTACCAGGATGAAATCTATGTGTTTACGCCTCGCGGCGATTTGAAAATTTTACCCAGGGGGGCAACACCTGTCGATTTTGCCTATCAGATTCATACCTCCGTTGGACATCACTGCATTGGCGCAAAGGTCAATGGCAAGATCGTTCCGCTGGATACGAAGCTCAAAAGTGGGGATCAGGTGGAAATTTTGACGTCGAAAAATCAGCATCCGAATGAGGATTGGCTCCAGTTTGTAGTGACTCATAAGGCGAAAAGTCAGATTCGCAAATACCTGAATGAGGAAAAGCGGAAAATTGAACGTCGGGGAGAGGAGCTGTGGCGAAAGCGGTTACGGAAGGCAAAAGTCCATTTGAATGATGATACACTGGAACATCTGGTTCACCAGTTGAAGTACCACAACCGCCGGGAGTTCTTTTATGCAATCGGCTCCGGCACACTGCCGGACGACGTGGCGTTGGAGATGGTGCTATCCGTTCGGACCAAGAAGAAACGGAAGGAAGAGGAACAGCGGGCACAGGCAACAGAGCAGTTGGTAGAAGTGGCACGGCAGTCGGTGGATGGCATTTATGTGGTAGGAGAAGAAAAAACGCCGATGTTGTATGCGTTCGCCCGCTGTTGCAACCCAATTCCCGGCGATGAGATTGTGGGGATTGTGACGGTGGGACGGGGTATAAAGGTCCATCGTAAGGAATGCAAAAATGTGAAGGTTATGCAGGAGCAGATGCCACAGCGGATCGTTGAAGTCCAGTGGGCACAGAATCCCACCGGAAGTTTTGTAGTTGGCATCTACATCGCCGGACGGGATCGACCCGGTGTTTTGAATGATGTGACTGCCGCTATCCTCTCAGTAGATCATACAAATATCCGGAGCGTGAATATTGATTCGTACGGAACGCATTTTGAGGGAGTTGTGACCGTTTATGTGCGCAATCTGGAGCATTTCCAGTTGTTGCTGGACCGCTTGCGCGCTGTTAAGGATGTCTCCAGAGTTGCCCGGTTTGAGTTCTGAAGGGATCATGTCTGCGAAGGAAGCGTTTTGATGGGTATCCAAAGTGGCCAAGGGCTGTTTTCAGCTGTCGAAGCGAGCAATAGGGGGATTGAGCAGCCCATTTTTTACCCGAATTTCTGGCACGGGATTTGTAGTATGCCGGCAGACTTCTGAAGATCGGTGGAAAATTACGTAATTTTACGTATTGCGTCGCGTGGTTCTGGATGTTATTTTTGTAATAAAGTTGAGTAGGCAGCAAGTTTCACAAGTAAAAGGATGATTATCGATGAAAGAACATGTCATACAAAATTGGAGCTGGATGATGCGACACAAATTTGTGATCTGGGTCTTCTTGACAGTGGGATTTGCCAGCGCACTCACTCTTTCTGCTCAGGATTTGATCAACAACGGGCACGTCTGTAACAACGCCACGGGGATTATCCGGTTTGTCTCGTCTAATAGTAACTTTGAAAATAACGCCACGGATAATACCGGGGGGTATCGGTATGGCGTCAAGAACGATGGTGTTTTCGAGTTTACCAACACTACGACCGGTAGTTACTTTACTGGGACACAGGCATTAGGAAGCGATGCGGCACACCGGGTGCCGGGAACTGTCCGCTATGCGGCGACTACTTCTACAACGCCAACGCAGAAGGTGCAGGGTGCTTACTATACGCATTTGACGCTCCGAGGCAATTCAGGGAAGAATGTTGAAGACGGTGTTTTTGTATTTGGTACGTATCTTGTAGAAGGGAGTTCTGGAAATCGAACTTACAATGGAACCTTTCACTATGACGGCGACGGTTCTTTAGGTGTCCAGACCATTTTTGCGGAAAACGGAGCTTCGGCAGGAACCAATCGGTACAACAACCTGGATTTGCTGGATAACGCCACCAAGCAAATTGCTGCTGGCGATCAGGTGATTCTGGATGGAGCGTTGACCCACAGTGGCGGGATGTTGTATATCTTAGGAGAACTGGATCTGGGAACGACCGCCCAATCCAATGCACCCATCGGATTGGACGATGTCAATGCTGTGCTCAAGACTGGCTCCGGACAGGCAACGTATAGCGGCGGAGTGACGGTGACGAATGGAACGGTTCAGTCCGATGCTGGTGCTGGCAAAGTGCTGATTCCCGCAGGAGCAACCTTAGCGCTGGGGAATTCGGCTAATGCCCAGGTGTCATTTGCTGACGGAACCATTCT
This sequence comes from Candidatus Kapaibacterium sp., assembly GCA_015490805.1. Classification (GTDB taxonomy): domain Bacteria; phylum Bacteroidota; class Ignavibacteria; order Kapaibacteriales; family WFXC01; genus WFXC01. The sequence continues at coordinate 13,680 of WFXC01000031.1, read as the reverse complement.
GGAGATTGCTGGTACCTTTACCAATGCGTATGGTGCTGCGACCAATTTGAATTTCGCCTGTGGATCAACGGTGATCTATTCCAACAACGTGGATGGACAGGTCATTGTGCCTACGGTTGAGACCAATCCTTACGGGAATTTAATCGCAACCAATGCGAACAAAACTGCTGGTGGAGATGTTTATCTGTGTGGCGAGCTTACGCTCAATAGTGGGAATATCAATATGGGGGCAAATACACTGACGATGCTGGATGTTTCCAAAGCTGCGAACTTTGTTGGTGGGCTGGAAGAAGTTATTGGGGCGATGCAGCGGAAAGCTAATACGACGTACGGAACATTCGTGACGGGAACGCCCTATGTGTTTAACAACGCTCACACGCGCCTGACATTTACCAATGGAACTTTTGATAATGATGACATTTTCGGCTTCAACGTGCAGCCGGGGACAAACCCGAATCAGTACGATGCGACGAAGGACGTCAATCGGAAAGTGACCTGGAATTACCTGAACACAGGAACAGACTGGGTGGCAACCTTGGAAGTTGCCTATTTAGATAGCGAGTTACCTGTGGGTGCAGATGAAAGTACTGTGCGCTTCTATGAAGCTTCACCATCGAATCTTGAGAAAATGTCAACTGGACAAGCGTATGATCGAACGGGGACAACCGCGACCTTGAGTTATGTTTCTCTCGGAGGCATTAAGCCAACCACTGCTACAGTAGTAGATGGGACTCCAGATGCGTACTTTATCAGTGGCAATGACGTGCTATTGCGCACCGGACCGGCGATTATTTATGCTGTCCAAAATGGACGCTGGTCAAATCCTGATACCTGGGATGAAGGAGCAGAGCCGAAACCAACAGATTTGGTAGTTATTGATGGATATACGGTGCACGTCGGATTTACGCGTCCTGCGGTTGATAATTACACTAATGATGAAACCTATCCGACCCAGCTGGCTTCGCAGGTGACGATTGGAAGCAGTCCTAATTCGGCGCTGGTCTTTGGTCCGCCCGAAGATCCGTGGACAAACGGACCAAAGCCAACGTACTACGCTTTTTCAAGCGGTACCAATATTATCATCAACAACAACACGGTGAGTGCCTGCTATAATACCAGTAGTGCTGATTTCACTACCTTTGCTGGTAATACCAGTACGGCAAATGGACTGGTGGTATTTGAGGGAACGACGGTTCGGACGACGACCATTACGAATAACGGGTTGATCTCGAACGGTGGTGTTATTGAAATTGGATACTAAAAAAGAGGTTGAAACTTATCACAGCCAACCGGGGGAGATATCCCCCAGTTTTTTAGGAACGAGACGTAATGATGGGGGAAAAGGGGAGAAATGCAGCAGTGGTCTCGGGTTATACAATGGGTGGGAATTCTCGCAGTGCTCGGATGGACGATTACTGCTGCGCAAGTGCAGGGATTGGTGAATAAGGGGGTAATTTGTAATCAGGGAATTATCAAAGTCAAGGGGGTGTTGCAATCCAGTGGGCAGGGCAGCGGCAAAAAGGAGGGTATTGACAATGAGGAAGGGATTTTAGTTGTTGAAGGCAATGCCTTTGTGCAGCAAGATTCATTGTTAGGGAGGGTTGAGTTTGTTCGGGATCGAGATGGGTTTATCCAGATTATCCCATCGATTACCTACGCTTCAGTGTATTTTGCCGGCATTAGCCGTAAGATTATCGATACCAGCTACCACCGGGCGTTGGTAGCTCTGGACACTTTTGTAACACGGTCGCAAACCCAGTTAGAACTCAAACCGAGTTACCCTATTATTACCTTAGGTCGTGTTCGGCATAACGGCTGGATCAATCCTGCTCGACTGTTTGGACGGGTTATCCTGCTCGGGGATCGGTGGCAACAGGTAGATGGCAAAGGCATTTTTCGAGAACTGGAGCTCAATAATCCTCAGGGAGCAGAAGTTGTGAATGGAGGAGGTTTTCGTATTACGACCATTCTGGATCTCAAGCGAGGCATTTTCCAGAATACAGCCGATAGTAATTTTGTGTTAGCCGATGGAGCGTGGATTCGGCGGACACCAGATGCGCAATTGGCTCACACGCCGATTTTTGCAGGGAAAGTTTCCATTGAATACTACGGCAATGGCGCTCTTACCACTGGTCCGGAAATTCCGCACAGTGATACGGTGCTGCAGCAATTGCGAATCAGGACGACCGGTCCTGTGACCGCCGATCGATCTTTTACGGTCAATGATACGTTATGGCTTGAAAATTCTCTGATTATGGAGCCGGATCCGCAGTTGCGTTTTACGTTGACGTATACTCCGCTGTTCGACCCTGTGTTTGCCAATCGAAATGCGGAAATTGAAGGCACTTTGTACCGAACCAATCTGAAGACGGGGAGATTGAATCGATTTAACAACTGGTATACTTACGTTGTATTTCCTGCGGAAGAGGATCGTGGAGCTGTGCGGCGAATGAGCGTTCGGGTGAAACCTCAAACACCGCCGTTCCCGGATCAAAATCCTCAGATGGTGGAGCGAGCGTTTGAGGTGCACGCCTATGACGAAGCGGGAGATGAGCTGGATACGGGATTTGCTTTGACCTTTGGATACGGGTGGCGCGTAGCTCCTTATGATGAGACCCAGGGATTGCCGGTGCAGAATATTGTGTTGCAGTGGTGGGATGGAGAACAATGGAAAGTGATTGGAAAAAGTGATACAGCACGAGTGGATACTCCCTGGGCGTACGGAAAAGCACGCAATGTTACCGCATTGGGATACTTCGCACTGGGACCGCGAGGAGAAGTGGAGCGAATTGTTGTGAATATGCGGGTATTTCTGGAAGGTCCTTATCAACGTGGAGGGCAAATGCGACTGTGGTTGCACCAATTGGGGATGTTGCCCAGAACTCCACCCAACATCTATCCGTATAATCTGGATCCGCAGCGCCCGTTTATTCGGGTAGATGAAATTCCCGATTCTGTGGTGGACTGGATCGTGGTGGAACTTCGGACTTTACAGAGTGGAGGCAAACGAATTTTTCGCACCGGATTTTTGCGATATGATGGTACCATCGTAGAGCTCGATGGGAAAACCCCGATGCGCCTGGAAGCAGGCAACTATTATATTGTTGTACATCATCGGAATCATCTTGCGGTGATGACGAAACAGAAAGTGCAGATCCAGCCGGGAGTTGCCAGTATTGTGGATCTTACCCGGGCACAGTTCTTATATGGTGGATCAAATGCTGCAAAGGTGGTTGATGTAGGAGCAGGAGGCTATGTGTATGCTCTGATAGGAGGTGATGTAAATGGTGATGGCAAAGTAGATCGTGCAGATTATGATGGCAGCCCTCAGTCTTCGTGGGAACAGCGGAATCAGGAAGGATATATCGAGGCGGATTCGAACCTGGACGGCATTGTGACAACGAAGGACGTCAATCTGAACTGGAATAATCGGGGGCGTCGGAGTCTCGTACCGTAGGAGTGTTCACGTGAAAGTGCACCCGTCTACATATTGTCAAATTGTTCTTCTTGTGCTGGCAAACGCGGCACTGAGTCGTGCGCAATCGTGGGATGCAATAGCGCGCATTACAGACATTGCAGCAATCAATCCTCAGACGATCGAGTTTCGACTGGAAGTGGAAAGAGTATCCGATCGATGGGATCGATGGGCAAATGGTACTTTCCAGTTCCGAATTCCACAGCTAAGCCCTGCTTTCCCGATCACACTGGAGTATATAGAAGGAAGTTCGGAGTTGCCCTTAGATCGATATATGATCACGGCGGTGAATGTGGACGGACGTCGGTTCAGTATTATGGTACTGGGTCCAGATATGTATGGTGAATGCGTCCCAGTTTCTTATGGTCAAAGCTTGACAATTGGTCGTTTTCGTATCATTTCTGCCTCGCTGCCTATTGCTCCCGATTTTCAGTGGATGACTCCGCTGGAACGCTATCAGGCGAATGCATATAAAATCAATAGAGATACCCTGCCGTGGTTCCAGACCCAGGACAATGTTGAGATGCGGACGCGATATGAAATTGATACCCGAAAATTGCCCCAGTTTATTTTTGCTGAGTTTAAAGCTGTGTATCTGGGAGATAGAAGGATCCGTTTACAGTGGCATACCGAATCGGAAGCTGCCAGTCTGGGATTTTACTTGGTTCGAGGAATACGACCATTTGGTGCACGTGGATATGGAGATCTGGTGCTGGTTGATACTATTGCACAGTGGCGTACGAATCCAGCCTTGCAAGGGCAGGGGTATTCTTTTCAGCCCCGGGTCTATCGCTATGTGGATACCGTTGAGTATCGGGGTGAAGAGTATGTGTATTTCTTGCTCTGGGAGAGCTATAACCTAAGCGTTATTCCGCTGGATACGGCTGCTGTTCTTGTTCCACATTCTGTTATTTCTTTCGCACAGGCAAATCCGAATCCTACGGCGAAAAAGACGACCTTAGAATATGTTTTGGAGGACCGAGTTCGTCTAACAGGATTCATCAACGATTTAAATGGACGCAAGTTTATGGAGTTATTTGCCGATGTTGAAAAAGAGCGGGGGCGATATACATACGAAATCGTGTTTCCGCCAACAGCTTCGCAAGGGCTTTATGATATAGTCCTGATTGCGAAGCCAATGGATGATAACGTTGAACGTTCAATGGCTGTGATAAAGCTCCAGATCATTCGATAGCCTGATGAGAGTTTTGAGTATTCTATTGGGTTTTGTGGCGGTAACACTGACGGGATGGGGGCAGGCGGCGCAACGGAGAGAGGGAACATCCAGAACCGTGGCGGAATATTACCAGGTCCAGCAAAGTGCTGATACTGTGTTCTACTATTACTGGGAGACCCCGTGGGCGTTGCAGTTTCATTTTGGAGGCGCGCTGGATTACCACGTTGGAAAGATTGCCTTTCCCCGGCAGATTTCCACGTTGAGTGCACAGAAGCTGGATTTTGCTTCAGGGGTTGGCGCTCGCTACGGCGGATGGATAGGGGGACAATGGCGAGCTCCTTCGCGTCGTTGGGGCATACAGGTGATGCTGGGATATCAACGGTATGACGTCCGCTTACCTTCGGAGCGCCAGGAAAAAACGCGATACTATGAGTTGCACGTACAAGGACAGGGGGGAGATATTGCTGTTGAGGCGTGTTATTACCTTATTCCTCAATTGCCGCTTACAGGGGGAATTGGATTGCAGTATCACTGGGAATATGCGGCAACCCTGCTGCCTATCTATGATACAACAGCGCTTATTGTGCAGGAGGTTCCAGTAGATTTTCGTCCGCAGCGGTTTCAGGTCGATTTGAGGCTGGGCGTTGGTTATCAAAAGTTTCTGGTGGATTTTGTTCCCCGTTTTCGGGTTTATGCAGTTCCTCGCGTGGAGTTTCGATTTGGAACACCCTTCAACACGCAGGATGGCAATGCCTGGTATGTACCGAGTGTCTGGTTACAGTTGGGATTGCAACTGTCCGTCCTACAATTTCGGAAGGAGATCCATCCCTATCGTAGACCGACTCGAGGCTTGACATTGTCGCTGGCGACCATCGAAAAGGAGATTACTCCTCGTTTTCCTGCCTGGATTCCCCGGCGAATTGGGGCGATTGCAGTGTTGCAGGAGCCTATTATAGCGCCACCGACAGCGGGGGGACCGCCTTCAGCTCCAGATACTACGGCAGTAGCAGAAGCGCCCAAGGTGGCACAGCCCAGAGTAGAGATCAAGCCGAACGAAGTAAAACGCTTCCATTATCCCTCTCCGCTGGCGGTGCAATTAACTCCAGAGATGCGGTTATGGCTGGATCAGGCGGTTCGGTACCTGCGTACTCATCCCCGAGCACAAATACGAATTGTTGGACATACGGATAACTTTGGAACAGCTCTTGAAACGCAAAGAGTTTCAGAGCAGCGAGCAGATGCTGTGCGCCAGTACCTCATCCAGCGGGGGATCAATCCCGCCCGAATTTTTGCTTCCGGTCAGGGAGCCCGTTTCCCGATTGCGGATAACCGGACCGAAGCAGGGCGACGCTTGAATCGCCGTGTGGAAATTGTCATTGTTGAGTGATCTACTTCTGTCCTGGCTCTTTGCCCCGTTTCCAGAAAACTGGATCTTCATTTCCGTAAATTGCTTCTCCGCCCTTAGTCCTTTGGCTAATTTCTGGAAAAGCCGTAAATTTGTAATTCTTTAGCAAAATGACGGAGTGGCTCTTTTGCGGTTGTTTTTGGATCCAGAGCAGTGGGTGCGGCTGGGGCGATTACTGAATTTAGGAATTCAGTTAGCGGTGACAGTTGCAGCATTTGGGGTGTTAGGGTGGTGGCTGGATCAAACGTTTGATACTGCTCCTGTGTTGGTTGTTCTCTGTGCTATTGTGGGCGTCGTCGTAGCGATGATTTATTTTTTTCGGGAAGTGCTTCAATTGAAAGACGAGAACAAAAAATCGCAGTCATAGATGGATCAGGATCTGCTGAGTGTATTGGCGGGGATTATGCTATCGGTGCTCAATGTTGGAGCAGCAATGGTAACGGCTTACGTTGCTTTTCGGAAGCAGATTGCAACATTTGTGACCATTGTGCTGGGCAGTATGCTCATTCGTATGGGCATTGTACTGGTCATCATTGCGGCGTTACTATTGTGGACTAACATTCGGGCATTTCCTTTTGTAATTGCCTTTTTTATTAGCTACGGAGCGCTGGTGCTGATCGAAATTGTGCTGGTGCACCGTATTTATCAAAAAGCTGCGGAACGGCGACAGCGCAAATTGTATCGTCTGGCGATGCGGCGAGCGTTGGAGCAAGTGGTATGACAATGGCTGGAATCTTATGCCGGAGATAACGGAGCAGACAACACACAAGGCAACAGAGCAGGCAACGGCTGTGGAGCAAATCTCGGCTTTAGATCAGAGAGAGGAAAGCGTTTTTCAAAAGCTGACCAAAGAGCTGGGGGATCATCACGGTCTGGTGCTTTTTAATTACCACATTGCCGATCTGCCCTTTATTTTCTATGATGTTGATGGCTGGCATTTTTACTGGAATGAGCATCAGTTGGAAGAATCGGGGATTTATACGCTTCACGAAGGGCATCCGGTTCGGAAAGATACAGGGGCTCCACCAACACTGGACCTTTCTATTACGAACTTTGTTGCTTTTCAATGGCTTGCGATCATCGTGGCGTTCGTCATCGTCCGCAAAGCAGCAAAGCGATATCTGAAGGATCCGTTAAAACCACCTAAAGGATGGCAGAATGCGCTGGAAGCGTTGTTAGTGTATATCCGAGATAAAATCGCTTACGCAACAATTCCAGATAAAAAGGTTGCCGATTCACTGCTACCTTATCTGGTTTCCCTTTTCTGCTTCATTCTGTTGTTAAATCTCTTCGGATTGCTTCCCGGAGGACATACGGCGACCAGCTCGCTGTCCGTCACAGGAGGAATGGCATTGCTGTCGTTTATCCTGTACAATGGAGTTGCTATTGTGAAACGAGGGTTTAAGCACTGGGCACACCATTTTCTGGCAGGGGCACCGGTGTTCTTAGCGCCTATTATGGTACCTATCGAGATTCTGGGGAACATTACCAGAGCTGTGGCATTGGCGATTCGTTTGTTTGCCAATATGACCGCCGGACATCTGGTCCTCTATTCGCTGATTGGTATCATTTTATTCTTCGAGACAGTTCTGGTTTCCCCCTTCGTGGTAGGCTTTTCAGTTTTTATTTATTTTCTGGAGTTGTTAGTTGCTTTCATTCAAGCGTACATCTTTACGATTTTAACCGCTCTGTTCATAGGACTCAATCTGGGTGGTGAGCACGAACATTAATTTAGTTTTTTGTTGAACTGTGTGTAAGAACAAAAGGGGAATTGAGAATGGAAAGCGTTGCATTAGCGTGGTTGTCTGCTGGTATCGGTGCCGGGCTGGCAGTCTTTGGTGCAGGGGTTGGTATTGGACGGTTAACGGCGGCAACACTGGAAGCCAGTAGCCGGCAACCGGAAGCAGCCGGTGACCTTCGGACAACGATGATCATCGGGGCAGCATTGATCGAAGGGATCGCGCTCTTAGCATTGGTGATTAGCATTATCCTGGCGTTCAAATAGGAAAATGCTGCTGTGCGGCAGAGTCCCGGTCAGGGGGATTCTGCCGCGTCTTTTGACAGGCAAGTTTCATAACGGATAGAGGGTAATGGGTGGCATTCTGGATATTTCACCCGGCTTGATGTTCTGGACACTGGTGAACTTTGCAATCTTTTTCTATCTGCTGAGCAAATTCGGCTGGAAACCGATGATCAATGCGCTTCAGCAGCGGGAGCAGACCATTAACGAAATGATTCTGCGAGCTGAGCGGGCGCATCAGGAAGCGCAGAAATTGCTGGAGGAAAACAAAAAGAAGCTGGCAGAGGCACGACAGCAAATGATGGAAATCATTCGCAAAGGAGAAGCACAGGCGCAGGCGATGATTGAATCAGCGATGGCGGAGGCGGAGAAACTCAAGCAGAAGAAAGTAGAAGAGGCTGTGCGCCAGATTGAGCAGGAAAAGAAAGCCGCATTGCAGGAGTTGCGCCAGCAGGCAGCCGATCTGGTGGTCACAACGACAGAAAAGATTCTGCGGGATGTGATGACCCCGGAAATTCGCAAGAAGGTAACGCAAGCAGTGGTCGAAGAGATTCCGAAAGCGAATTGATAGGGAAGGAATGGAACGACCAACACGTCTGGCATATCGGTATGCAAAAGCTTTGATCGAACTGGCAAAGGAACGGGAGGAACTGTCAGCCATCCGTAAAGATTTGGCGCTGGTCGCTACATTGCTGGACGAGATACCAGAGTTGAAAGCTTTTTTGCAAAATCCAACCGTTTCAAAGGCAGAGAAGAAAAAGATTCTGGAAGATGTTTTCCAGCCCAGAGTTTCGCCGCTGTTTTACCACTTTTTATTGCTGTTGAATCAAAAACATCGGGATGCGTTGCTGCCAGAAATTTTGCTGGCGGTCCAGCGGCTGGAAGAGATGGCAGAAGGCAAGGAGCGAGTTCTCATTCAGACTGCTATTGCACTGGAAGCGACGGAACAACAGGAGCTGGTGCAGCGATTGGAACAACTTGTAGGGAAACAGTTGATCCCGACCTTTGAAGTTGATCCAGAGCTATTGGGAGGATTTATCGCGCGTTTTGAAGATCGGGTTCTGGATGCTTCCATTCGTTATCAATTACGGCGGCTGCGGCAGCAGTTGCAGGAGCAGCTCCGCAATGGAGCAGTGAAGACGTAAGCAGTTCAACAAAGGATAGAGAGAATGATCACAGCAGAGATTCGACCTGACGAAATTTCCGCGATCTTGCGGAAGCAGTTAGAGGAATTTGACCGTTCGGTCGAAGTGTACGATGTTGGAACGGTCTTGCAGGTCGGAGACAACGTTGCCCGCGTCTATGGGTTACGGAATGTGATGGCATCGGAACTGGTAGAGTTTGCCAATGGAACGGTTGGGATGGCACTCAATCTGGAGGAGGATAATGTAGGGGTAGTGTTGTTTGGGGAAGATTCGGGTATTAAGGAAGGAGATGAGGTGCGGCGAACGGGGCGGATTACGTCGGTGCCGGTTGGAAAACAATTGTTGGGTCGAGTGATCAATCCGCTGGGTGTTCCCTTAGATGGAAAAGGACCCATTGAAACGGATCAGTATTTGCCCATTGAGCGGAAGGCACCGGGTGTCATTACCCGCCGTCCGGTCAATGTGCCGTTGCAAACGGGATTGAAAGCGATTGACGCGCTGATCCCGATCGGACGGGGGCAACGGGAGTTGATCATTGGAGACCGCCAGACGGGAAAAACGGCGCTGGCAGTGGATACAATTATCAATCAGCGCTTCACCCATACCGAAGAAGCAGCGCGTCTGGGGATTCAGCCGGTTTATTGCATTTACGTTGCAGTGGGGCAGAAAGCATCGACAGTTGCCAGTGTCGTGGCAGCATTAGAAGAACACGGTGCGCTGGACTATACCATCGTGGTTGTAGCAACGGCATCGGATCCTGCCACGCTTCAGTACATCGCCCCAATGGCAGGTGCGTCGATGGGAGAATACTTCCGGGATAACGGAATGGATGCGTTGATTGTCTATGATGACCTGACCAAGCAGGCGCAGGCGTATCGAGAGCTTTCGCTGTTGCTCCGCCGTCCACCGGGACGGGAAGCCTATCCCGGCGACATTTTCTATCTCCATAGCCGACTCCTGGAGCGGGCTGCCCGGCTAAATGAAAACTTTGGCGGTGGATCTTTAACAGCACTACCGATCATCGAAACGCAGGCGGGAGACGTCTCGGCATATATTCCGACGAACGTTATTTCCATTACCGATGGGCAGATTTATCTGGAAACCTCGCTTTTCAATGCGAATATCCGTCCCGCGCTCAACGTGGGGATTTCTGTATCGCGGGTCGGTGGCGCTGCTCAGATCAAAGCGATGAAGAAAATCGCCGGAACACTGAAGTTAGAGCTGGCAATGTATCGGGAACTGGAAGCCTTTGCAAAGTTTGGTTCTGATCTGGATGAGGCAACGCAGCAGCAGTTGCGGCGCGGGGCTCGCCTGACCGAGATTTTGAAACAACCGCAGTATTCGCCGTTGCCAGTGGAGAAGCAAATTGTGATCATTTTTGCCGGAACCAATGGCTATCTGGATGATTTGCCAGTGGAAAGCATCCAGCAGTACGAAAAAGAACTGTATGAGTTTCTGGATGCTTCGCATAAAGATTTACTTCGGGAAATCATCGAGCAAAAAGACCTGACAGACGAATTGCGAGAGAAGCTGCACGAGGTGTTGAAAGAGTTTACCGAGTCGTTCAAAGCTTCTTTGAATGTGGAATGATCGTTTTAACCGGTGGCGCGGGGTTCATTGGCAGTTGTTTCCTCCGCCGGCTCAACGATGCAGGCATTCGTGATGTTCTGGTGGTTGATCGGCTGGGGAAAAGTCCGAAATGGCGGAATTTGGTGCATAAGCAATTCCGTGATCTGATCGATCCCGCCACCTTTTTGACAAAGTTGCAGCAGGGGGAATATGGCAACAGCATAGAAGTCATTGTCCATCTGGGGGCGCGAACGGATACCACGGAACAGGATGTGCAGTTTCTGGTGGAGAATAATTTCTCGTATAGCTGCGCTTTACTGGAGTATGCCCACAGGATGAACGTTCGCTTTATTTATGCCAGCAGTGCTGCAACGTATGGCAGGGGGGAGCAGGGATTTGCGGAGGAGGATTGGAGCAATCGTGAACCGTTGAACGCTTATGCTTTTTCCAAGTATTTGTTCGATTTCTGGGTTTACCAGCACCACTACTTTCAATCGTCGACGGTTGGGCTGATTTTTTTTAACGTTTATGGACCCAACGAATACCACAAGGGGGCGATGGCAAGTATGGTGTTCAAAGCCTTTCAGCAGTTGCGAACGACGGGGGTTGTTCGGCTGTTTAAATCGTACCATCCAGCGTATGCGGATGGAGAGCAGAAGCGGGATTTTGTCTATGTTAAAGATGTGGTGGAAGTCCTGTGGCGGATGTTAAAGCATCCGGAGATTTCGGGATTGTACAATGTGGGAACGGGTGTTGCGCGTTCGTGGAACGACGTTGTGCGCTCGGTTGCCACGGTTCTGGGCGTCGAACCCAGGATTGAGTATGTAGATATGCCCGAAGAGTGGCGTGAGCAGTACCAGTATTTCACGCAGGCAGACCTTCGTCGGTTGCAACAGACTCCCGCAATGGTTGCTTTTCAAACACTGGAAGTGGGAGTGGAAGATTACGTCCGAAATTACCTGATGAGCCGACAACGGTATTGGTGAGGCAGAAACAAAATGAACAGGAGATAAAGAATGGCATCGTTGCGAGATCTACGGCGAAAAATTCAAGGGGTAAAGAACATCGCCAAAATTACAACGGCGATGAAATTAGTAGCGGCTGCCAAGTTGCGGCGAGCCCAGGCTGCAATCCTTTCTGCCCGTCCTTATGCCCAGAAGCTGGAAGAGATTCTTTCCCTGCTGGTAGCAACGTCGGCGGAAGAGCTTATTCATCCGCTGCTGTTGAAGCGAGAAACGGTTCGGAACATTCTGGTCGTTGTCATCTCCGCCGATCGGGGATTGTGTGGAAGTTTTAACACCAATGTTTTCCGCAAATTCCTGGGATTTCTGGAAGAGCGATCCGGTCAGCAGCAGGGCGTATCGGTTCAGGTCATCGCGGTGGGCAAGCGAGCAGCAGAGTACTTCACCAAGCGCCACTTCCCACTGCTGGACACCTATCCTGGCATTTTCCAGAAACTGGATTACATCTATGCACAAACGATCGGCAAGCAGGTGACCAATGGCTTTATCAATGAAGAGTTCGACGAAGTGTATTTGATCTACAATCAGTTCATTTCGGTGATGCGCCAGCAGGTCGTTGTGTACAAATTATTGCCGATAGAACCGACGACTCTCCCGGAAGCGGTATCGGAGCATCGGGAGTATATTTTTGAACCCTCGCAGGATCAGGTGCTGGATGCGCTGTTACCCAAGCACTTAAATATGCAGATCTGGCGGGCGCTACTGGAATCCAATGCTGCAGAGCAGGCAGCCCGAATGGTTGCAATGGATAATGCAACGAACAATGCTCACGAGCTCATCCGGGCGTTGCAGTTGACCTATAACAAGACCCGACAGGCGACGATTACCAAAGAGCTACTGGAAATTGTCTCCGGTGCCGAGGCGTTAAAAGGAAGTTAATCTGTGCTGTCAAAAGATTGCCTGGTGCCACCCGATTTTGGCATCGATAGAGACAAAAAGTTTGCCAGTTGAAAACCGGTGCCCACGTGATTCCTCTCCGAGAAACCGTGCGTTCACACGGAAATGCGGTGTGGACATCCCCGATTCGTTCGGCAGCATCCCGCATTGGAACACAGGAAATACCCGCAACAGTCAGCACCTACCGGGAGCGCCGGCTTTCGCCGATAATTGCTGGGAGCGCCGACTTCAGTCGGCAATGAAATGCACACTAAAGTGTGCGCTCCCAGTAAATGTACACTACAGCGTGTGCTCCCAGCAAACTGCATGTGCCCTAACTGGGAGCGGCAACTTTCGTCGGCAAAAGATAAAAGGAGGCACTGGCGTAAATGTGTAGGGACGACCAACAGGTCGCCCCTACGGGTGCGGGTGATGGCAACCCGCCGGATTGCCCCTACGGGATGGGCGACCAGCCGGTTTGCGCCGAACTGGGAGCGCCGGCTTTCGTTGGCAATTGCCGGGAGCGCCGACTTTCGTCGGCAAGAAATGCACACTAAAGTGTGCGCTCCCAGTACTGAAGGGGCGACGACTTTCGGTAGTGCCCTCACCCCCGTCCCCTCTCCCAAGGGGAGAGGGGAGATGCTGGGAGCGCCGACTTTCGTCGGCAAGAAATGCACGCTGAAGCGTGCGCTCCCGGACACACGGAAACGTGCGTTCCGGGTGGATATCCGCTGCAGCCTCCACCCTGCCACACCATCTGAAAGTTCCTTCTCACCTCTGCTCATTGTTTGGTTGTTTCCGGAGAAATTTGTATATTTGATGCGTGCTGAAACCGGAGCGCTGATGATGCGAGGATACGTAACACGGACGTGCCGGAACGGGGCATGCTGCATTTGGGGCATGCTGCATTTGGGGCATGCTGCATTTGGGGCATGCTGCATTTGGGGCATGCTGCATTTGGGGCATGCTGCATTTGGGGCATGCTGCATTT
>WFXC01000030.1 GCA_015490805.1 Candidatus Kapaibacterium sp. | reverse complement strand
TGCCCTCACCCTTACCTTCTTCCGGAGGAAGAGGGAATTCCTGATCCCGTGGGGGCGACCCACTGGGTCGCCCATCGGGCGAAGCAGCGCTTCGCCCCTACGTACTGTGCTGGAAACGCTCACTTCAGTGTGTATTTACCGGGAACGCACCCCCTTAGGGTGCACTTTCTTTGCCGACTGAAGTCGGCGCTCCCAGTGAGGTGCTCCCTGTTACTGGGGAGCGCACACTTTAGTGTGCATCTACTGGGAATGCACCCTTTAGGGTGCATCTCTTTGCCGACTAAAGTCGGCGCTCCCGGTTCGCCGGGAACGCATCCCTTAGAATGCATTTCCTGCCGGCGAATGTCAGCGTTCTGCACCGGCAAAGTGGGAAGGTTACCGTTGGCTGTCTTCAGCGATCTCAACATTCCTCCGCGGGCACTGCCTTCTCTTCAGACGCCGCAAGCGGGAAAGCAATGGGGAGTGCAAGGACGCAGAACAGCAGGAAAGCGGCAACGAAGAAACACGCTTCCATACTCCAGGTAGCGGCAATCCAGCCACTGGCAAGCGGTCCTATGAGATTGCCCAGAAGCGTAGCGCTGGAGCCAATGCCCATTATGCCCGCTTTGCGTTCTTGAGGGACACACCGGTTGAGCGCTGCATACAGTGCGGGGATCACTCCCGCCAGAAATATGCCGATCCACACCCGGAATGGAAGAATCCACCAATACGATGGCACTATACCCTGTGCAGCGACTGCCAGCGCTCCGGCGGGTATGGTGATCCGGAGCACACGATGCGGACCGGAGCGATCGATCCGCCTGCCCCAGAAAGGCGCCATTGCCGCCAGAAAAAACCCTGTGGTCCCCAGCATTACGCCCGTAATGGTTGCCAGCCAGTGGGGCGTTGCGCCCAGATGCTCCAGATAGTACGGGAAAATAGGGACGGTAAACACGATCCCAGCCTGCGCAAGTACAGTCATCACCAGGAGCTGGAGAATTCGGCGCTTCCGCAGCGCATATCGAAGATTCTGCCGCAAAGCCGTCACGCCAGCAGTCGTTGCCAACCGCATCGGTGGTTCACGGACGCCTATCAGTACAATACCGGTACTGACGAGCGCCAGACAGGCAACCAGGAGGAACACACTGCGAATGCTCACTAAATCCGCCAGTGCACCGCCGATCAGTGGACCAACCATCGCACCGGCAGCAATAGATCCCTGGTGCATACTGATAGCATACCCCGCATACTGCGGCGGCACCGTTGCTGTAATGAGAGCTAACACAGAGGCGATAAAACCGGTCAGCGCGCCCTGAAGCAACCGTACTACCAGCAACTGTTCAACGGACTGCACGATCGCCATCAATCCCGTCACAATTGCCAGCCCCAGCACCGCCCGAAGCACCATCAACTTCCTCCCATAGCGATCCGCCAAGGTGCCCCATAATGGAATGGCAAAAACAGCTACCAGAAATGGGGCTGCCTGAATGATCCCGGACCACCGCTGCGCCTGCCGTAATTCAGTGACTCCCAGTTCTCGCACGTAGAGCGGTAACAACGGAAATGCTGCACTGATCCCGATCATCACCACAGACTGCGCTATCAGCAGGATCCAGAGATTCCGTCTCCAGAGCGGTGTTGCCATCAGAATGTCAGCTCCGGGAACGGCGCCAATGGCGGAACCGAATCCTCAGCAGCTCAATGAGCATTTTCGTGGCGTCTCGAATTGGATGCACTCTGGACCGCTCATCGTTGTACCATAGTACCGGAATTTCGCAAATGGAATATCCCGCCCGGCGAGCCAGCAACAGCACTTCAACATCAAAAGCAAAGCCCATTGTCCGGAGCTGCGGGAACACTGTTTCAACGACCTCCGCCCGAAATGCCTTGAATCCGCACTGTGTATCTTTAATGCCTCGCATCACCAGCAACTGGACAATAACATTAAAAATTTTGCCCATCGTTTCCCGGTACCACGGTTGATGCCGCCGTACCAGCTCTGGTCGAAGTGCCCGACTGCCAATGCAGACATCGCATCCGGACCGGATGCACTCCAGCAACTTTGGCAATTCCGTGATCGGGGTCGAAAGATCTGCGTCGGAAAAAACCCGAATTGCGCCTCGGGCGTGCAACATTCCCTCCTTCACGGCGGCTCCTTTTCCTCGATTCTCCGGTAACTGCAAAAGCTTTACTGCTGGGAATTGTGCCACCACTGCCGCCGTTTGGTCCGTTGATCCATCATCAACAACCAGCACTTCCCATTCGTACGGCTGCTGCTCCAGATACTGGAGAACGGTACGCAAAGTGTTGCCAATTCGTCCCTCTTCATTGTATGCGGGGATAATTAGCGACACAAGCGGTATGTTAGCTGCTGGTTGCTGAATGGATGTTCGCTGCTTTGATTCCACGCCTTATCATCTTACATCAGGGCAGAAGAATCTGTTGATCCCCTGCATCCTCTGTATCCAGGAAAGCCGCTGCTGTATCACCCCGAAGTTTATGGCGTAAATCAGTTATCTTCCGCTCCAGTGCTGGCACCAGTGCCCGCATCAATCGATCATCACTCTGCTGGTACTTTGTCAGAATTTCTTCTGCAACCTGCAACGCCTGCTTATAGTCGCCCTGTACCTCATACTTCTGAATTCGCAACTGGTCGATTCGCGCCTGTGTGGTCTTATCTCCGGTTGCTGCCACATACTGTTCCAGCATTGCAATCGCCCCATCGTAATCTTTAATCAACTCATAGGCTCTGGCAGCAGTGATGTAAGGATCATAGCTTCGGGCGTAGTAATCCTGATCCCGTAAGTACGGCTTTTCTATCAACAGCTTACACTGCTGAATAGTCTGAAGAGCAAACCGCCGTGCCTGCTCTTTCTTCCCCGCCCGATCATACAATTCTGCAACCTGCAGGTTCATCGGATACGGCATCGGGAACAGCTCTGGCGAAATGTACTTGTTCATTGTGTCGAGTACTGCTGCCCCCTTATCCGGTTTGTTCAAATCCCGGAACAATGCATAGGCGTAATTGAGATAGGCAGCGCGGTAACTGCTGATAGGACGCCGGTTCGGTTCGTCGTAATAAGCACCAGAATCGGTTAAATTCCGCAACTTCATCCCGTAGTGGAACTCACGATAAAACTCCTCATCCGGGAGCACATTCAACAGGGTCTGATCCATCACCGCTTCATTGACGGCATAGTTGGAACGTATTCCCCGGGACACTGGAACCGGGCAAATTCGATAGGCTAACCCTTCCGCACGGAAGTAATCTTCCAGACCACAGTAGGCATCCGGTCCAACAGATGAAGAATAGTACACCGGTCGCTCGAATTTCGTCTGCTTCAAAATATCTATCACCAACAAATCCTGCACCCGGAATAAGTACATTTGCTCGCCATCTCGCTTCGACATTGGCCTACCGGTGAAAGTAATCTCCACCGCCCCCCGATTGATGATGGTTGTATCATCCGTAAACTGTGCCAGGATCTCCGGCTTCACCGGTATCTCAACGGTCTTTGCCGGTCCGAACTCATACGAGAGCGCTTCAGGGCTGTATTCATCAGCCAGCAGCTTTTCATCCGGAAAACTCAGCGGGATCTTTTTTGCGCCCCACGGCGACTCATTCTTAAGCTGGTAGATATACCACAGCGTATTGCCCAGACTGAGATTGACAATGCGCACGTCCCGCCGGACGCCTTCCACGTCCTGCATATACCAGACGGGGAACGTATCATTGTCGCCATTGGTAAAAACAATCGCATCTGGCTCAACGCTCTGCAAAATGTTATAGGCATAGTCAAATGGCATATAGTTGTCCGACCGATCGTGGATTTCCCATCCACCAATCGCCATATTCACGGGCACTGCCAGCAGCGCAACAATCAGGATCGCGGCAACCACTGCCGTGGACAGAGAAGGCATCTGCCGGGACTCCAGCCACGCACTGAGCGACTTTTGCCGGGCGCTGATCCATTCAATGACACCCATTACTCCAATGCCAATCCAGATTGCCCACACCATAAACGATCCGGCGTAGAAGTAATCCCGCTCCCGCGGCTGTGGTTCCTGCTGATTCTGGGCAATAGCAGCAACGACGCCGAGAACCAGGAAGAGGATAAAAAACACAAAGGCGGTGCGCCGATCTTTCGACCAATGGACCACAAGCCCGATCAATCCAAAAAGCAGGGGCAAGGCAAAGAACTGGATGGGGAACAAAAACTTGTACGGCGTCTGGTACAACCATTGATCCTTGAGCTGTTCGGAAGGGAAAAAGGCGGCTGGTGCATCCTGAATATCGCTCATTCTGCCTACAAAGTTCCAGGCAAAGTAGCGGAAATACATATGCTGTATCTGGTAAGACCACAAGTAGTTGAGCTCTCCTCCTGCATTGATACGCGTAAACTTTGGTATGCTAATGCGAGAACCGTCTTTTCGGCGAACTGGCACATATTCCGGTGGATACCATTTGCCGTACTTTTCGTAATTGCGGGCAATGTAATCATCGGTCTGATACCGTCGGGGCCAGAGGGGAGCTTCGCCGTACTGTTCACGATTCAGATAGGATACCAGTTTGTCCAGTGTTGTTGGAGCGTTTTCGTTCATTGGTGGGTGAGCATTGGCTCGCAACAACACTTGCACATAGGTGGTATATCCCAGAATAATCAGCAAGAAAGAGCCTGCCGCAATTGCTACCAGCGGCTTTTTCTGCTTATATCCAACACGCCAAAAAAGTACAGCAACACCGACAAGGATCGCAATAGCTAAGAGGCGTACCATAGGACTGTCCTCAACTACATGTTCACGGGCAGGCGTTCGAAAAGGTAAATCCCCTGCCAACATCGTTGGAAACCACTTCACAACCCCCGGATAGACAATCCAGAAGACCAGAACTGCCAGGAGTCCCGCCCCAAAAAATGTTTTCCAGGTAAACGGATAGTAGCGGAAATAAACCAGCATCACCAGCGAAAAGATCGTCAGAATACTCAACAGGTGAACTCCCGTGGACAACCCAATCAGATAGGCAATGAGCAGCAAATACCACTCGTTGCCGGGCCGATCAGGCGCCATATACCACCGCAGCATCAGATAAACAATCAGCGCCACGAACAGTGTGGACATTGCGTAGACTTCTGCCTCCACCGCATTAAACCAGAATGTATCGCTGAATGTCAGCGCCATCGCTCCGATAAAAGCAGAACCGTAGACTGCCAGTGCCTGCCCAGGCGTCTCCGGCGATTTCCGATAAATCAACCGGAGCAGGCGGACAGTGATCAGGTATGTAAACAAAACGACCAGTGCACTGGAAACAACAGAGACCAGGTTCACCCGCCAGGCCTGATCACCAAAGGGAATAAGGGTGTGGAAAACTTTACCGATCATCAGGAACAATGGTGCTCCCGGTGGGTGCGGTACCTGCTGATGGACTGCTGCCGCAATAAATTCTCCACAGTCCCAAAAAGGCACCGTTGGTTGAACGGTCAGCAAGTACACCACCAATGCAATAGCAAAAGAAAGAAATGCAAAAATCCGGTGGACTACCTTTGTGTTCATTACCCTGATCTCCTGATTTGATTGCGTTTGCAAAAGTGCAAAGATAGCTTATTTTGCCCAGAATATGGGTAAACCCATTCGCTGGGCTATCGAAGGTAGCGGCGTATCCGAAGGCGACGACGAATTTTTTGCATTACACTCCCCCATCGTTCCACTCCCTGATAGTACAGCCATTCCCGGCGAGAAGGAGCGATCGGCTTGTCGTACACCAGCGGGTAGCGAAAAAACTGGAGCAACTCAGCCGTTAAAGCTTCAAAGATTTCGATTTCTCGCGCACTCAGCTCTTTTTTCCATCGATCTTTCCGATCTTGCCGGATTCCAGCGCCAACGTAACGATGCTGATCCCAGAAAATGGGATGAATCGCAACCCCTTTGCCCTCCAGCATCGCAGGATGGTATTCCAAGTGTGCCCACTGACAGATCCGCCTAAGTTCCTCCTCAGGATGCTCCAGAAGATCTTCATAGCGCACTCGCAGCACTCGATCCGGAAAAGCAACTTCAGCGAAAATTCCTTTGAAAATAGCCTCTTTCCACCAACCAGCAGCCACGGGGACCGTGGTCGGTCCCCACCAGTTGATCCGCTTAAAAGATGCGGCAACCGCCCGACCATCCCGAACGATGTGAACAAAGCGCGCCTGCGGGAAGTGCTGCGTCAGAAAATGGATCTGCTCCAGATTGGAAACGGAATGATCAATCCACACGGTACACGCATCTTTGCCGTAGGCTGCCCGCGCATACTGTTGCACCAGCCATTCCAGCAGTGCTTTCCAGTGCATTCGCTCTGGCAACTGCTGCCACCGTGCATCCGGAATTGCTTCCATCATTATACGGAAATGGAGATGGCGGCGCAGGGCAGGGATCGCACGGGAGGGTAAAAGCATTCCTTCAGCATCGGCCATATACCACAACTCCTGTTTAAAAAGCAGTTCCTGTGGTGCACAATACTGCGGATGATTTGCTAACATTCCCGCCAGCAAAGTCGTCCCGCTGCGGGCACATCCGCCAATAAAAAGCACATCCATCCGATTTTGTCACCCTGCTTAATCCTACGGAACGCTCAGAAACGCTATGGCAGCCGGGAATATTGGCTCAATAAAGGTGACATCCATTCGTACCATTGGGCACGTTTCAGAGGTCGGAAGGAGTGATGAAAACAATCGCCAGCATCATTGCAGTTCTCCTTGCAGTCGGAGCGATGCTCAGTGGCTGTCGAACGTGGGATAATTTTACGACCTACTTCAACACTTACTACAATATGAACCGCCTGATGATCGAAGTTGAGGATGAGTTTGGCTATCTTCGAGAACAGGAGGCAACGGAACAGCAGCCGCGGGTCTTTTTTGTTGAACGCTCTACCCTGGCACCAGAACTGTTGCATCCGGAGTCGAAACGGCGACAGTTTTCGATCCCGCCTTTTATGCTGGATGAAATAATTCCTGCCCATTTTTTAGCCTCAACGCGTCCCAAACTGGACTCCATTATTCTCAAGGGCTCCAAGATCTTAGCGAAACATCCGCAATCGGACTATATCGACGGCACGCTTTACCTGATGGCAAAAGCA
Source organism: Candidatus Kapaibacterium sp. (assembly GCA_015490805.1). Taxonomy (GTDB): domain Bacteria; phylum Bacteroidota; class Ignavibacteria; order Kapaibacteriales; family WFXC01; genus WFXC01. Next base: position 52,607 of record WFXC01000030.1, on the reverse strand, counting down.
TATTTCTACAAAGGCGAATGGATCAATTGTGAAGTCAAGTGTCTGGAATTCATTGAAAATTTTCCCCGATCTCCATACTCCCCGGATGTACATCTGCTGCTTGCCAAAACCTATCTTCTGCAACGCAAGTTCCAGAGCGCCCGGAAATACCTGGATCGAACGGTGGACATCGCCTGGGCTCAAGATCGCTACGACATTTTATCGCAGGTTTTTCGCCTCCAGGCTTCCTTAGCACTGTACGAAGGCAAAATTGAGGAAGGGCTGCGTCCCTACCGTCGGGCGATTGCTCAGGCTGAGGACCCGGAGTTGAAAGCCCGATGGCAACTTGAATTAGCTGCTCTGCTGTATCGGATGGGCAAGTTCGATTATGCCCTGCGGGAATTTCGCCACATTTTCCAGTATGACCCAACGGATCTGGTGACTTTCGAGGCACAATTATATACAGCCACTACGCTGGCTCATCTGCACCAGTTTCGCCGGGCTGCTGACCTGCTCAGGACGCTGCGGGATGAAGATGACTATGCGCGCTGGGAAGACTACATCCTCGCTCAAGAGCTCCAGTTAGCACGACTCCGTGGGATTCCAGCGGACAGCCTTCAGCAACTGGAGCAGGAAGCCGATGCCCAATATCCTCAGCGAGTTCCCATCGCAGTTTATTTTTACGACCGGGCAATGGACCTCTTTGAAGCTGGCGATCTCCGCGCTGCACGAGAGTACTTCGGGAAAGCAGCGCTTCGAAAAAGTCCTCTGTTCTTTCAGGCTTCTACCTACTTCTCTCTGCTCACAACGTGGCAGAAAAAACTCCAGTTTGTCCGTCCCCTCCTCTCGAAGGTCCAGAAGCCCGATGCGCAAGACTCGCTCAAGGCAACCGTTGCCCGTTCTCTTTTCGCCCTGGCAAGAACTCATCAAAAACTGGGACTCACAGACTCAGCCATTTTCTACTACCAACTGACCGCCGACGTTGCCCCACGGCGGCACACACTTCGTGCAAAAGCACTGTATGCACTGGGGGTGTTCTTGCAGTCGCTGAATCGATTTTCACAAGCGGACTCCCTATTCGAACAAATCGCTCGAGAATTTCCAAAGACCGAATATGCGAATGCTGCAAAGCTCCAGCTGGGATACACCCCGGAGGCATTGATCGATGCTGCCCGCGAGCTGTATGAATCTGCTTATCACCTGCTGCACGCACGCGAATACGATTTCGCTTTTGCCCAACTGCGTCGACTTCTCCAGCAGTTTCCACAATCACCGTACACTCCCCAGGCGCTCTATTTACTCGGATGGTACTTCGAACGCTATCGACAGCAACTGGATTCTGCTTTCTGGTACTACTATCGACTGATCCAGCAGTACCCGAACTCTGAATATGCCCGGGAAGTCTACCCCGCCGTCGCTGCTTATATCGATCACCACTATGCCCCCTCTGACAGTACACGTCCCAAACTTCCGAAGCTGGCAGCAGACACCAGGAAAAAGCTAACGGATCCATCCAGAGATTTCCACCTGCCACGACGGGGTCCAAAGTCACAACCGCTGCCATTGTCACCTCCTGCTGAAATTCCGATAGACCAGGTTCGGCGAAAAAAACCCTAAGGGCAACGATGCCGACCACTGAGACTACAACGCAACAACTGCTCCAGCAGGTAGAGTGGTATCGCACGCTCTTCCACAAAGCGCCTGATGCTTTGCTTATCCTCCAACCACACACGTGGACCATTCTGGAAGCCAACGAACAGGCACATCGATTGTTAGACGCTCAGGACGATGAGCTCATCGGAAGTACATTCCCTTTCATCCGTCGCAGCTACAAGCTACTGCGGCAGACCAACGCTCCTGTGGTCCTGGATGAAGCAATCGTCGAACAACCTCGCCGGCGCCGCACATTGATTTTAGAAGTTGCGCTGTGTAGCGAGTTTATTGGCGATCAGGAGATACTGATCGTTGCCGCCCGGGATATTAGCGAGCAGCGGGAATTGACCGAAAAGATGATCCAGACAGACAAGTTAGCCCTTCTGGGAAAACTGGCTGGCGGCGTTGCACACGAAATCCGCAACCCATTAGCCGCAATGTCGCTCCATCTGCAATCCTTACTGCGACGCTTTCCCAGAAACACTCCGGAGCATCGCCAGATTCAGGCAATTCTGGAAGGGGTGCAACGCATCGACGCCATTGTACAGAATACCCTGAGCTTTTCTCGCGCGGTTCCTCCCAATATGCAGCTTCAACCTATCGAACCCATCATCCGCGATGCTGTTGCCCTTCTCCGCCCAAGCCTCCATCGGACAAAGTTGATCTCGCTGGACGTCGAAATTGAGCCTGACCTCCCTCCATTATTGGTTGATGCGCAACAACTGGAGCAGGTCCTGCTGAATCTCCTGAGCAATGCCGTCGAAGCGATCACCAGCAAAGGAACTATTACTTTGCGCGCTCGAAAGATCAGCGAGTTGCGGGGCAGCAGTTTACACCAGCAAATGGTCGAAATTCAAATTTCTGATACCGGCAAGGGCATTGCTCCTGAAGACCTTTCCAAAATCTTTATGCCCTTTTTTACCCGCAAACCGACTGGCACAGGACTTGGGCTTTCCATCACCCAGCGTATCATCTTAGAACACGGCGGCACCATTGAAGTAGACAGCCAGCTCAATAAGGGAACAACTTTTTACGTTAAGTTACCTGTTCCGGGACAAGCAAAGCAAGAATAAAAGATTTCTGGCAAGGCATGCAGCACGTAAGAAGGGATCAACCCGAAAAGCAACCTTATACCCTTTTGATCATCGATGATGATCCACTGGTAAATTCTTCGTTACATTCTGTCCTGTCGGAGAGTTTTGACACTGTTCTCACCTTCACCGATCCTGCGGAAGCGCTGGAACAACTGGACACCATTCGCCCGGACCTCATTCTGCTGGATATTTTTCTTGGCAACATTAACGGCTTAGACATCTTGGCGCAGCTTCGGGAGCGCGAAGCAAACATTCCGGTCATTATGATCACGGCTTTTTCGGATATCAAATTAGCCGTTCGGGCGATCAAGCTGGGAGCGGAAGACTTTATTGTCAAACCTCCGGATCTGGAACAACTGGAAATCACCATCCGAAAGGTACTACAGAACTATGAGCTGCGTCGGCGCGTGGAGTTGCTCCAGGCACAGTTACCAGAAAGCCCTGCTGCTGAGATTCTGGGCGAATCTCCTGCTATCCAGGAAGTCATCCGTCTGGCACGAATTTATGCACAAACTGATGATACAACGGTCCTGATTACCGGAGAAACGGGAACCGGGAAAGAACTGGTTGCCAGATTCATTCACAAACATTCACGCCGGGCTTCCGGACCATTCATCGCCGTCAACTGCGGTGCTATTCCTCGAGACCTGGCGGAAAGTGAACTCTTCGGCTACGAACGTGGTGCCTTCACCGGTGCGGTGGAAAAACTGAAAAAGGGAAAATTTGAACTGGCACACCGAGGCACTATTTTCCTGGATGAAATCGGTGAACTTCCGCTGGACCTCCAGGTCAAACTGCTGCGAATTCTCCAGGAAAAACGCTTCTACCGCCTTGGTGGCGAAAAAGAGGTTTCAACTGATGTACGTGTGATCGCAGCGACCAATCAGAATCTGGAGGAATTAGTAGCAGCAGGAAAGTTCCGGGAAGATCTCTACTATCGCATCAATGTCGCCCGCATCGAGATCCCGCCACTGCGGGAACGCAAAGAAGACATTCTGCTGCTGGCGTCCGCCTTCGTGCAGGAGTTCAATGAGAAGATGGGGAAAAAAGTCAAAGGCTTTACGCCAGAAGCAGTGCAAATTCTCCGGCAGTACGAATGGAAAGGAAACGTACGGGAGTTGCGTAACGTCATCGAGCGTGTTATGCTCCTCACGACCGACACCGTGATCGATCAAGAAGCGTTACGCTTCCTTCCAAGCTATGAGCCCTCCAGTGGAACCGATCATCAAGCGACAGAGCTACCGAAAAGTTACGAGTTAGCACCGGGCGAACATCGGCTGATCATTTCCCCTCAAGGGGCAAACTACTACAATGTTCTCCGAGACCTCTTTATTCAGACCTTACGGCTGACGAAAGGGAACAAAATGAAAGCGGCTGAAATGCTGGGCATCACCCGTGCCCGCTTCCGCTATCGGCTGGAACAACTCAACATTACCGAAGATATGTACATGCCACGGCAAGAGTCTGTCTCATGAGCGAGGAACAGCGCCAACAATCCCCTTTACCCTTCGATCCCGACGACCCGGAAGCATTTTTGCCAGAAGCGCAAAAACAACGGGACAAAGCAGCATTTCAGGATTTCCTCATCGCCCCCCAGATCAGTGGAAAAGAACACTCGGTCGTACATCGTTCGCTCATCCCTGCTGAAGTTGTACTCGATAGCGGGAAAGTGCTGGAGATCACCTACGAAGATGAAGAAGAGGCTGCGGACGCTACGCATCAGGATACCATCATTGTGCATCGCCGGGAGGATCAGACCATCGAATCTGTAGAAATCCAATGCTCGTGTGGTAAGAAATTTATCATCCAGTTCTCGGACGAACCTCCAGCAACGGACACTTCCGCTTCCTCTGCCCCTGCAACGTCCGAGGAAGCTGTTTCAGAAGAGATCAACACACAATCTGCGTCTTCAGATGAATCTCCTCCAGAATCGCGCTAACCCGAATACAATCTTCCAAGGTACCTTCATACACCTTGGCTTTCCCCTTCGTATGCACCTCCCAGGTGATCGCTTCTGCTCGAGCGTACGAATATCCCGTTGCCTTAATGATCTGTTCGATCACTTCATCGAATGTATGCCAGTCATCATTGAAAAGAATCACCTTCCCCCGCAAATCTAAATCGACGTCTGTACTGATTGTCGGCAAAGTCTCGGTCGATTCCTGGCCTAACACCGGAAATTTCAGCGACATTCGCCTCTTCGACTTTGTTTTACTTCAGATATAATTTAGCGAATTTTCCCAAAAGAAATTGCACCGTCCAGCAGTGGAGAACCTGGCGAGAACCGCTTGCTCAGCAGACCTCCGAGGGTATTAAAAGAGCGATTGCCGATGATCCAGCAGAAGCTGCGCAATATGCAGATCAAAGGGTGTCGTAATTTTGAGATTGTGTTCCTCGCCGGGAACGATGGCAACCGGTACACCCATTTGCTCCACCAGGGCAGCATCATCAGTTCCAACCCACCCTTGCTGCTGTGCCGCCCGATGAGCATCGACCAAAACGGTGCGATGAAAAGCCTGCGGTGTTTGCACCGCCACTAATTCCGAGCGGTTGAGCGTACAGCGCACCTGCTGTGATTCAACCTGTTTGATTGTGTCTTTGAGCGGTAGAGCAGGAACAACTGCCGGTGCGTGCTGCACCGCCGTCAGCAGCCGATTGAGCAAAGATTGCGAGACAAACGGGCGCACAGCATCGTGCACCAGTACGACGTCAACGTGTGCGATGCTGGGGTGCTGCAGTGCGTTCCACACCGACGCCTGCCGCGTGGATCCACCAGGAACTAAAGCGGTAAGATGGTGAATCCGAAGTGCCCGGCACCAGCGTTCCGTATCCTGCAGGTATCGAGGATGGACAGCAACCAGCAAACTGACCAGAGCCGGCATATGTTCGAATGCCCGGATCGTATGCAGCAAAACGGGCATTCCCCCTAAGGGCAAAAACTGCTTTGGAATCGGCTGCCCCATTCGCTCCCCTTTTCCAGCAGCAGCAATAACCACTCCAACTTGCATTGTTCTGACCACTTTTTGAAACCTTACCAAAGGTGACGATCCTTCAAATAACAAAGTTGATCTTTTCGTTGCCTGCTTTGCAGCTCAAGGGAAGAACAAACCAGAAAATGAATGATGGCAAAATATCCCTTGCTTCCGGTCCCATTCGTGTTGTTCCCTGCAACCGCTATGGAACTTCGTCTGCGTCACTCCGTCGCCCGGCACTTACCCCTGTGGGGGGAAACCGAGCAGATCGTTGGCGTGCAATGGTTTGATCAAGGGCGGCTTCATCCCGTTGGTGTTCTGGCATCCGTTGAAATACTGGCAGGGAACGATACCTATGTGACTATCCGGATCGCTGGTGAGCAACGGTATTATATGACGCGACTGCGAGAGCGTAAAACCGCACCCCCAATGGAGGTAACCGTAGAACCTTTGCCGGATCGTGAAGAAGTGCCGCACCACCGGCTGATGCAGATCGTTATCCAGCTCCACCGTCAACTCCTTGAGGCACTGCACGCTACCGATATACCTGCTCAGTCTCACGCAATACCATTATCGTACCGCCTGGCAGCCCTGTGGCTCCAGGATTCCGCCAATCGTCAGCATTTTCTGGAGCTTCAATCTGAAAGCCAGCGACTGCAGCTCCTTCGTGCGCATTTGCAGAGCCTGCAACGCAACCTCGCAGCAGAACGGCAGCGGCAACAACAACTCCGTCGGAATTAAGGAGCAGTCGCCTCGACCGTTTCCCGAACGCCAGCCAATAAGAGAGCACCAGCCAGAAAAAAGACTGCCAGCGATAAAATTGCCAGTCGCTGATTCAGTACATCGGAAAGCACGCCAAAAACAACAGGTCCCAATATGGCAGATGCTTTACCGAAAAAACCATCAAAGAAGCCAAAGAATTCGGCTGCCCGCTCTTTTGGTGTCAACAGCACCATCAGGGAACGGCTGGCAGATTGCGTGCCGCCAATGGCTCCTCCTGCCAACAATCCTGCTGCCCAGAAGCCCCATTTACTGACCACGGTAAATACAACTGCAACTACAACAAACCAGAGCAGTAAACTCAACAAAATAGTTCGCTTTGGACCATACTTATCAGTCAGGATTCCAAAGAGCACCGATCCCAGAATCGCTGCTGTCTGCACAACCAGAAAAAACACCACGACTTCCTTTGTGGAGAACCCTAAGGTGGTCTGAGCAAAAATTGCCGAAAAGGAGATCACGGTCAGGATCGCATCGTTATAAAAAAAGAAAGCCAGCAGAAATCGGCTCAAATTAGGGAATCGGGGCAATGTTCGAAGCGTACGCCACGCCCGCTGAAAGCCAGATCGAACGACCTGTTTGAGAGAATTTGATGGTTGTACCGTGGACAGTGGCTCTCGAACAAAGAGGAACAGCGGAAGTGCGAAGACAAAGAAGAAGGCAGCGGTGATGGGAAATGCCAGCCGAAATTTGTCCAGATTTTCAGGAATAACACCGCCCTGAATCAGTGGAAAGCAGAGGGCTAAAATCGCCAGTGACCCGAAATATCCCATCGCATATCCGTACCCTGAGACCCGCCCTGTCGCTGTCGGCGGTGCCAGGGAAGGCAGCAGCGCATCGTAGAAGACGATGCCACTTTCAAAACCAACGTTGGCAATGACAAACAGTGTAATGCCCCAGAAGATCATTCCTGCCTCCACCCAGTACAGTGCTGCTGTTGCCAGCACCGAAAGCAGGGTAAACCCCAGCAGAAAGCGCTTCCGTCCTCGAGTTGCATCGGCAATCGCCCCCAAAGGAGGTGCTAACAGGGCACAAATCAGCATTGACAGACTCACCGCAATGCCCCAATATCGATCACTCCCTGCTACCACCTGCCGAAAGTACAGAGCATACCCCAAGGTGACAATCATCACCGAAAAGCCAGTATTGGCAAAGTCAAAGAGGGTCCAGGCAAAAATCTGCCCTCGCGATACTGCCCTGCGCTCGTCCACCGTCTGTAATCGCTTCACTGTTACTCAAAACGCCGCAACTGCGGGGGAATCCACCATTCGTTGAGGTTATAACCAGGGCGTACAACGTAGAACTTCACATTTTGCAGCCGCTTATTATAGGCTGCCGGATACTTAATGAACCACAAAAAAGTGTAGGGTTGTTCCTCGTGTAAAATGCGCTGAAATTCCCGCATATACTGCTTCCGCTTTTCTGGATCAAATTCCACCCGATTCTTTTCCAGTAGCTCATCGACTCGGGGATTGGCAAACCCGATGTAATTGGATCCTCCCTTGCCAATTTGTGAAGAATGCCAGATCTGATACGGATCAGGAGGCGTTGGATCAGAAACCCAGCCCAGGATCACAGCGTCAAAATTCCGGTTCCGGACATTCTCCAGGAACACAGACCATTCCAGTTTCTGCACTTTCGCCCGAATGCCAACCTTTTTCAGCTCGTCGGAAAACAATAGCGCGATATTTTCCCGAATCTCATTGCCGCTATTCACCAAAATGGTGAATTCAAAATTCACTTTTTTCCCATTGACGATCTTATCTCGTATTCCATCCCCATCACTATCCACCCATCCTGCTGCTTCCAGCAACTGTTTCGCCTTTTCTGGATTGTACTCATACGGCGTCAAAGTGGAATCATACTCCGGACGCTTAAAGAAAATAGGGCTCTCCGTTGGAACTGCAAAGCCACGCATCAGATTTTTGATCATTGATTGTTTGTCGATCAGATGCGACATCGCCTGCCGCACCCGCTTATCGGCAAAGAAGGGCCGAGAAAGATTCCAGCCAATGTAGTAGTAGGTTGGAACGATGTAGCTGGTCTTACGAAGATGCGGCAATCGGTTTGTATCAATATCTTCGAACAGGTTCGGCGGGACATAGGTCATAATGTCGATGTCCTGATTTTTAAGCGCTACCACGGCGGCAGTGCGATCGTTAATGGTGCGGAACACAACCCGATCAGGGTAAACTGGCTCATCTTTTTTCCAGTAATTTGAATTCTTTTTCAACCGGATGAACTCGTTCGTGCGCCACTCCTCGACCACATAGGGTCCTGTGCCGATCATATACTTCGGCTCTCGTTTGACCTCCGCCGAGTTAAACCATTCGGCAAATTTTTTCATTGCCTCATTGTTCGGTGCATTATCCAGATCGTTTGTCTCTGCAATGGTGTATTGATCCGTCAAATTCTCAGGATCGAAAATATGCTTTGGAATAATCTGCAACCCGCCTAAAAAATATTCTGCCAAAAAATATGGCTGCGACAGGCGAATGATCACCGTGGTATCATCTGGTGCCTGCACATCCACAACGTTGTTGTAATAATTCCGCAACGGAGCAGCGTCAATGACCAGCGGATTTTTGAGCGCTTTGAAGCTGAACTCAACATCTCTGGAAGTTAAGCGGACGCCATCTGAAAAATACACGTCATCTCGAAGAACAAATTTATACGTCAGATGATCGGGTGAAACCTCTGCCCGACGCTTTGCGATCCACGGGATCAATTCTGCCGTTTCCCAATCCAGACTGAGCATTGGCTCAAAAATCTTCACATTGATATCCGAACTGGCAGCATCATTGGTCGTATATGGATTGAGTCCTTCAGGATCCGAGAGCTGGTGAATCAGGACCCAGCCTCCCGGCACAGGCTCTGGGGGGATATTGGTATAATCAGCAGTCGGCTCCGATCGATCTCCGGAACACGACCAGATACCACCCAGTACTATTCCCATCAGAATCACCGGCATTATCCAGAAACGCAAGGCTTTCATTGCAACGCGTACTCCTCTTTCCGTTCAACTTCTTTATTCGGTGTCGTTGTAAAAATACGGTGTCAAAAACCGGCGTTCATCGCTGGTCAGTTCTTGCACCTGCTGTGCAACGGCTGCTTTCTGTCGATCGGCAAACACCTGAGCAGCGTTGTAGCCGTACATTTTCAGCACATAATTGAGCGCTATGGTTTCCGCAATCACCGTGATGTTCTTGCCTGGATAGATCGGGAGCACAACGTGATGTACAGCAGTATCGAAAAGCGAAATAGGCGACAGTGTTAAGCCAGTTCGTTCATAGTCCCGATCTGCCGACCATTCCTCCAACTGCACCACGATTTCCAGCCGTTTTTGATAGCGCACCGCTCTCACCCCAAACATCTGTCGAACGTCCACAATGCCCAATCCGCGAATTTCCATAAAATGGCGGCTAATCTCTGTTCCCCGTCCGATGATAATGTCTTTTTTTGGACGGGACAGAATGACTAAATCATCTGCTACCAGGCGATGACCGCGCTCCACCAGATCCAGCGCAATCTCACTTTTACCAATGCCACTTCGCCCGATAAAGAGAATTCCAATGCCATAAACATCCACAAAAGAGCCGTGGACGGAGGCATAGGGAGCAAAGTAAGCAGCAAAGAAGTCTGTCAAAAGAGCATATGCTGTTGCCGTCTCCAGAGCGGTTGTAAGGAGTGCAACCTGATATTGTGCTGCCTGCTGTTCTAGCAAAGGAGACACCGGTTGATCGTGAGTGATTAAAACTGCCGGCGGATGGTAAGAAAACAGCCGGTCAACTGCCTGCTGCGCTTCGGAATCTGGCAGGGAGCGTAAAAACGCAAATTCGGTTCTGCCGAAAAGCAGCAAACTACTTGCCGAAAAAAAGTCAAAGAATCCCGCCAGTGGAAACTGTGGGCGCAGCGGCTGGGGATCCACAATCTGGTTTTCTTCTCCAACAGGATGATTGTGATGCGTAATTGGTATCGGCGCCAATTCACATAATGCCGATACCGTAATCGATTCCCGACGATATGCTCGTATATGGGCAAAAGGATTCATCGGCAATTAACTGTGCCGTTCCCTCCGGGTCTTCAACTTTTTAAGTTGCCGGATGACCTTATCCGCGGCTTTATGAAGACTGGTGTAGAAATTGTCAGTTTCTTCGGAAGCCGCAAAGGTATGATGGTCATTGGTATGAACGACAAATTCCACTTTCTTGCGATGATCTTTCGTCGCTTCTTGCTCCAGGATCGCTTCGACCCAGATAATCTTCGGGTAAAAACGGGAAAATTTCTGAACCGTCTGCTCAATTTTCTGCTTCAGATCATCGGAGAGTTCAAAGTGCCGTGCAGAAATACGAAGTTCCATCAGCGTCCCTTTCACATCTTTTTACAAATACCCCGTTCGCTGCGCGCTTTCAGCCTCAAAACAGGCAAAACAAACGAATCGTCCACAGCAAGAGTGTTTCTCAAAAACGCAGGCGCACTCCGATGGAGAGACTCAGCCCTCCTAAATTAAGCCGGACAGAACGCTCAGATGCCAACGGCGACTGCGGTGGAAAATTGCGGAAAACAGGAGATTCCAACGGAAGGTAACTATACGCAGCCTCGATCAAAAGCGCATGGAGCCACGAACGGGAAGAAAACATACGGTCGAACCCAAGCACAACCTGAGCAAAAATTTTCAAAGTCGGGATGAGTGCTTCATCTGAAAGCCGAATCCCTCCCGGATATCGCAATTGTGCAAAGGGCGAGCTGACTCCTTCGTACCAGAAACTTTGAACCGAAGCAATCCCCAACTGTGCTCCCAGATGGGTGCGAAATTGTTGCAGATGAGAAGACCATTCCAACCGTCCTGCTGCCTGCGTCACTTTAAAGGCTAAATCTTCCCAGAAAGTTCGGAACAGCGTTAAACTATCGTTCTGCACAACTACCTGCTGATAGAATTCTCGCAGCCGTACTTCGTGATAACTGACGCTGATCCCGACCCACCATCCTGGACCAACCTCTATCATCGTTGTACCTCCAATAATAACCGCAGGAGCAAAGGATCGAGTAGCACTGCCCAGGTTCTTATACTGCTGGAAAAACGATTCATTCTGAATAGGAAACACAATACCGACAAAGCCATCCAGGTAGGAAGGAGGCAGCTCCGATCGAGACTGCGCACCGAGCGGCTGCGCAGCAATCCAGAACATCCATACCCAGACAACGGCGATCACACCGCGAGGCACTATGGAATAGCAAAATACCATACGTCGTAATACGTGTTAGGCTCGATGGAAATTGGGTACGACGAGGAGGAAACCGTGGGCTTGAGTGCTACACGATGACGCAGGTGTAAGTTTCACGGGGACGAAGGACGGAATTATGGCACATTCCTCAGCAATTCTCTGGGTTGATGATGAGATCGATCTTTTAAAGCCGTACATTACACTGCTGGAGTATCGCGGCTACACCGTTGACACTGCGACAAATGGAGAAGATGCGCTGGAGCTTTTTAAGCGGAATTCCTATCGACTGGTTTTCCTGGACGAGATGATGCTGGGACTCAGCGGGCTGGAGACCTTAGAGCAGATGAAGCAAATTGATCCCTCCATCCCGGTGGTAATGGTCACCAAGAACGAAGCAGAGTCCCTGATGGAAGAGGCATTAGGGAGGAAAATCGATGACTACTTAACGAAACCCGTCAATCCTGCCCAAATTCTGGCTGCGTGCAAAAAATTTTTGGAGTCAGATAAGATATCGCGGGAACGCTTTACTCAGGAATACCTGCGGGGCTTCAACGAAATCACGATGCGCCTCAGCGAAGACCTTCCGTGGAGCGAATGGGTTGACATTTACACTCGCCTGGTAACCTGGAGTATGGAGTTAGATCGATATCCCGATTTAGGACTGGGAGAAACGCTCCAGACGCAGTGGCGAGAATGCAACGCAACATTTGCTCGCTATGTTGAGACGCACTATGAAGAATGGCTTCATGCCCGTGAGCGGGGCGATGAAACTCCTCTGCTCTCCCCACAAATTCTCAAGCACTTTGTCGTACCGCAACTGGAGCAAGCCGACACCGTGATATTTTTTGTTATTGACTGCATGCGCTTAGATCAATGGCTCCTGATGGAAGAGTTGCTCCGCCCATATTTTACCATTGAGAAGTCTTACTACAGCGCAATTCTACCGACAGCAACCCCTTATGCGCGCAATGCGCTATTTAGCGGACTGTTTCCCCGTCAGATCCAGCGGTACTATCCGCAATACTGGGTCGAGGATCGATCAGATGAGCACAGTCAGAATCAGTATGAACGGGATCTTTTGTTGAAATTCTTCGAGCGCAATCGCATCTCGCTGCCGAACAAACCCCGCTACGTCAAAATTTACGATTCTGATTTTGGTCGGAAAGTGGAACACGAAATTCTGCAATACACACAGTCCAAGCTGACAGCAATCGTGATTAACGCGGTTGATATGATAGCCCACTCCCGGTCCGATTCCCCCATTTTGAAAGAAATCGCGCCCAATGAGGCGGCATATCGCACCCTGACGCGGTCGTGGTTTCAGCATTCCAGTTTATTTGGTATGCTGCGAAAGTTAGCAACCATTGACTCCATCCGGATCGTTATCACCTCCGATCACGGCGCCATTCGATGCATGCGAGGCGCAAAAGTCTTTGGGGATCGGGAAACTTCCACTAATTTGCGATTTAAATTTGGACGGAATGTAAACACTGATCCACGATACGCAATGATTGTAGATCAGCCAGAAAAACTCCTGTTGCCGAAGCATTCCGTAACGACCAACTACGTCATTGCCAAAGAAGATTACTACTTTGTGTACCCGACTGATTACCACCACTACCTGAACTACTATCGCGACAGCTTCCAGCACGGCGGAATCTCAATGGAAGAAATGATCTTACCGGTTGCTATCCTGAAGCCTAAAACCTGAAACTTTCGTAAGTTTGTCGGATGAAATCGTGAACAATAACGACAAATGTTTGCTCTTGTTCAACAAATCAGCGCAGCTATGGAGTTGGGAACGTATACGACCCGAAGCGAAGAGGAAACGATTGAATTAGGCAAGCAATTTGCAGCCCGATTAAAACCTGGCGATGTTGTTGCCTTATATGGGGACCTGGGAGCAGGGAAGACGGAATTTGTCAAAGGAATCTGCGCATACTTTCACGTTTCCCAGATCGTCAGTAGTCCAACATTTACCATCATCAACCGGTACGAAGGTGAAGATGCCGCACACCACCACGTGACATTGTACCATATCGATCTGTACCGCATTAAGTCGCCGAAAGAGCTGGAAGAAATTGGACTGGCTGAGTGCGCCGAAGAGGGAACAGCCATCAAACTGATTGAATGGGCAGAAAAAGCAAATGGCACTTTGCCGAAGCACCATTATTCCATTCACTTCGAATTCAGTCCGGAAGACATCAACACGCGACGTATTCGCATCAGCTACGATGAAGAACCGCAGGTAGAAAGCGAGGAAGAAAAAATCCTGGTATAAGGAAGTCTGGGAGTGTTGATCGATGGGAAAGACAAAAACGGCGAAGACATCAAGCAAAAAGCAACCGCAAGCAAAGGCATCAGGCGACGGGAGCGTACGGCGAAAATCATCGCAACTCAACTGGGCAGATCGTTTGCTTCAAAATCACTGGTTCACTCTTCTGTTTGCTCTTCCTCCCCTGCTCATTATCACGTGGATTGAAATTCCCAAAGCCGCTATCGATGAAATACCGTTTCTTTTCGCGCCTCCGACCAGTAAAGTACTCTTTGTCCTGATCTCTGCTTTCTTAGCATTTGTTGCATATAGTGCTAGAGGAAGCTACCCGTGGACATGGATCCTGCTGGCAATTAATCCGTTGTTCATCATCAACGGTATCCACACTGTGGATTTCTACATCAAAGCAATCTGGATTTCAACAGTCATAGCTGCAACCCTGATTTTCAGCAAACGACTGACACCAGTATCTAACACGCTGGAGTTTAAGTGGCACGAACTTTTCTGGCTCGGCTACTTGCTGATCGGGACGCTGGCGATGGCGTGGTCCGTAGTACCCCGCCTGGGCTTCGAGCGGTTAGTGTATTTGATGTATCCTGTTGCCGGTTATTTGATTGGACGGCGGATAAGGTTCTGGAAATCGACTGTTTTCTGGAATGTCTTTGCTGGCGTCGCGCTGGTTGTCAGCATCATTGGAATGCTGCAATGGTGGGTTGGCGAAGGTTTGCTCAGTTTTAGCTGGATTATGTCTGCTGGCTTGCCATCCTCTACGCTCTCGTATCGTGCTTATGTCTCCACCTATCTGGTTGTGACCCTGCCGTTTTTGCTGTGGTTTATGTTCTCCCAACACATCAAATCACCTGGCCATATGCTCTTTGCTACCCTGTCATTCGTAACGACTTTTGTTTTCCTCATCTACTCCCGTGCCCGTTCCGGCTGGGTCGGAATCTTTATGGCGCTGGGTGTGATGTTTCTGGTGGTGATGTATCAAAAGGTTATCAAACAAAAACAGTGGACGTGGAGGCAGGTATTGATCGGAGGATTGGGGAGCGCCGCAGTGTTCTTGATGATCTATATCATCTACGCAACTGGAAAGTTAATCAGTGTTATTATCGGCTATGGCATTATCGCCTTTGTGATGTTAGTCGTATACCTGTATTCTGCTCAGCAGTGGCGGCGGAACTGGCACATTGTTGCCGTATTAACCTTGAGTCTCACAGCAGCTTTGAGTGTCATCCCTCCAAATCAAATCCTTCTGGAGCGAGACGTAAGCGTACAAAAGTTGCGCACCACGCCCAAAGTGGATGTCGTCAGCGCCGTTTCCACAATTGAAGCAATTCTCCGCGGTGGACGGAGTGACCGATTCGATTTCTGGAACGCTTCTCGCAGAATGCTTTTTGAGAAATCACTTCGTGGAGAGTACGAGCATCCGTTCAAAATGCCAATGTGGCTGACAGGCGCGGGAATTGGTCAGTTTCCTATCTACGTGCCGTATTATTGGGGATTGCTGCATCTCCTGGGTGCGGAAATCCATAATGACTGGGTGCAGGCATTTGTTGAAACCGGCATTGTGGGATTACTCTTCTGGGTCAGTGTTCCCATTGCCCTTTTGTTCTATGCTTTTCGCAATTCTCATAAAGGAATTATGATCGCTGCTATCGGCGGCATCTTCGCCTGGATTTTTTCGACGCAAACAGACTTCCTGACTCCCCGCATCTACGGGGCACTCTGGGTTGGGGGTATTGCCGCGATCATCTATGGAGAATCCCGGATGATGACAGTCATTCGCATCCATCTTTCGTGGTGGAAACGCGCCTATCCAGTACTACGCCGATTAGCAGGACTGTACTTTATCTGGTTGGCGTTCGGATACTACATTATGGCGCAAAATGACCGGTACATCTACACTGCCCTGACCCAGGGAAAACCACCAGCCGATAAACTGGTAGACCTGCTCTTCTCGCACGAACGCTTTGGCAGCGTGTGGGATGGGATTGGCAAGTATCTGATTTTCCAGCCAATCAGCGATCTGGCGCGTGCGATTGCTCTCCAGATGCAGAAAGTGCAGGATGCACAACAGCGAGCGGGTTTCCAGAAAATTCAGGCAAAGCTGGCAAAAGGGATCTTAGAAATGCATCCGTACAACTTCAACGCTTATGCCGTGCTCACCGATGCTGCCTTCCGGGAAGGGCGGTATAAGGAAGCGCTGGAGTACAACAACAAATATCTGGAGATCAAACCAGACGATGCGCAAATGTGGCTCTTCAAAAGCCAGACACTGCTGATGTTAGGCGACAGCTTAGAAGCAGCACGCGCCGCTTACAAGGGATTGCAACTGGGTCCAGAAAATCCACAGGCATTGCAATTCTGGCAATTGCGCATTGCACCGAAATACCGGGAAATGGTGTTACAAGAGCAGAAACAGCAAGCGGGAACTGATACCGTTCGGACACCGCAGGTCGCACAACCGTAACGTAGAACCAATGCGAACGGTTGCAATTGAAAGTAACGGCTTTATCGAACGGACAGCCGTTTACATCAATGGTCAGTGCGTCGGCGGGATCAGAGAATTGATGATTCACCTCACTGAAAATGGAGACTTTGACTCAGTAATCGTGTACAAAGGAACTGATGGCAAGGAATATTCCAAAGAATTGCTGGTTGACTACCTGGAAAATCTGCCGATCCTGCCGCCCCCATTTACTGGGGAGGAAGCGCAATCCCTGAATCTGCTGGAAATTGAAACTGATGGCGACATTGAATCAACGGTGGTTTTCTGGAATGGCGAGCCATTAACGGGCATTGTGGATTTGCTGATTCACATTCGAGAAAGTGGGCGACCATCTTCGTGGCCGAAACTTTTACGGAATGATTCTGACAGTTCCGATATTTTCATCGCAGAAATCACGTTCCGAGAGGAAGACGGCTCATTAACAACGGAGAAAATTTTCGGATGAGACTCCAGAAATGGATTCTGTGGTGCCTCTTATTGGGTTTTATCTCCATCCTGATTCTGGACATTGCAGAAGCGCGAAAAGGCTTCCGCCGAAGCTTTGGTGGTCGGCGGAGCACTCCGATGCGAACCTGGTCCAAACCCAAGAAAATTTCTCCTGCTATACCGAAGCGTCCAGCAACCAAAGGATTGCAACAGCCGACGCAGCAGCGGAAGGTGCAAAAACCGCGCAGTAGCTTTGGTGGACAACGCGCAAAAGCTACTTCTGTACCCCGACAGAGGAGGATCGCCAGCAGCTTCGGAGGAAAGCGACTGGAATCAGGAAAAATCTATCGCAAGCGGTACGGCGTTCCTCGCAGGGTTGAACGTGTATCCCTGCCTTCCTCCAAAGGGAAGCAGCCAGTTCAGCTCAATTACTATGGAGGAATGTCGGACCAATTTATGCTGGGATATCTGATGGGCTCTGCACCGTGGTACTGGTCTCTGCCCTTTCATCCAGCGTTTTATTATTCCCGTCCCTACATTGTTGAAAATCCAGATGGTTCGGTCGAAGTGTATCCGGGCACTTTCTCCTGGGCACGGCTTTTCCTTGTCCTTGGTGGAGCTGCTTTCGTAGGCTTCCTTATCTGGCGCACTATCCGAACCCGACGCCAGCAATCATCCTCAGGATCATCTTCCTTTTCGACATAAGCAATGCGCATCGGAGAGTTTGAACACGGATTACGAGACCGCGTCGCGCTGGTTACAGGAGCAGCGGTTGGCAATGGGCGGGCAATGTGCGAACGTTTAGCGCAGGAAGGCGCTCGTATTGTCATCGCGGATATTGCTGACGCTTCAGATACTGTCCGCTCTGTCGAAGCAACCGGCGGAACAGCACTGGCACTGCAAGCAGACCTGACGCAAGAGTCTCAGGTACAGAAAGTTGTCGACACCATTATGGAGCACTATGGACGCCTGGACATCCTGGTCCACAACGTGGGAATTTACGAGGAAGAACCCTTTGAACTGCTGAGTTTCGATCAATGGCAACGAATGCTGGATGTTACGTTGAACTCGCTCTTTCTCACCACCAAAGCAGTGCTGCCGCCGATGAAAGAAAATGGCTTTGGACGAATCATTGTGCTCTCCTCCAACACGGTGTGGCTGGGAACTCCCTACCTGGTACACTATGTCACCTGCAAAATGGGAATGATCGGTTTTGTCCGCTCCCTGGCAGCGGAGGTTGGCAAATACGGCATCACAGTAAACGCCATTACCGTCGGACTGACAGCAACGCAAATGCCCAATTCCGACAATGAACGCATCAGCAAATCCTTGCTGGAGCATATTCTGCCCGCCCAATGTGTCCGCCGCCCCGACGAACCAGAAGATGTTGCCAACATCGTCGCATTCTTAGCACTGCCAGCATCAGGAATGATCACAGGGCAAACGATCAATGTCGACGGCGGCATTGCCCGGCATTAGGATCTTGGGTGACTGTTCTTTCCACCTCTTGGCTGTTGCCACAAAGCCCGCACTAAAAACAGCAAAAACTTTGTATTGGTGTACGCATACCGCTTCCACATCCGGCGCGGCTCTTGCAAGAGCCGGTAGAACCACTCTAATCCTGATCGTTGCATCCACCGGGGTGCGCGTTTGACTTTTCCTGCAACGACGTCAAAACTGCCGCCAACCCCCATTACAAAGGGAATTGATCCCAGAACATTGCGATATTTCCACAAAAAGAGTTCCTTCTTGGGTGAACTCATTGCTACAAACAACATATCTGGATGAGCGCTGGCTATTTGTTGCGCAATCACTGGTTCCTCTTGAGATGCGTAGTAGCCATTATGCCATCCAGCGATAATCTCCGGTGAAAATCGGCTGGCATAAATATCCACCACCTTGCGGACTACCCACTCTTCCGCTCCAAAGAAAAATATTCTGTACTGCCTCCTCGCTGCCAATTTCACCAATTCTTCCATCAGATCAATGCCAGTCACGCGTTCCGGGACTGAATATCCCATTAGCCGGGCGAGCCATACCAGAGGATAACCATCAGCGTTGACAATGGTACTTTCACAGACAGCTCGTCGTAATTCTGGATTTTCCTGCATTGCAACGAACTTCGCAACATTCACAGCAGCGTGCGTAACCTGATAGCGTGCCTGTATGGCTGCATCAATGAGTGTAACTGTCTCCTCCATACTCAGGGGATCGATCGGGATTCCCCACAGGTAAATTCGCTGGGTGCGCACCTGTTCAAAGAGCTTTGTATGCTGCGTTGTCTCCGTCATAAATTTTTTTCCTGCACCTGCACCTCATTGCTCACGAATTTCTCCACACTGGACGGTAATTGTTGCAAACGATTGCTCCACACGTACAGGATCCACCCTATGTGATAGGATCGGCATTCGGTGTTGATTTGTAACCGTTGGGCTGAAGCAAACCGCGGCGATCGGCGAAGCAGTGTGCTCTTCCAAGCGCGTAGCAAACGCAGCCCTGCTTCCATTGGCTCAGCACGGTGAATCGACCGATAAATCAAAGGCGGGTTGCTCCGAAGCATTGGGGTGTTTAAATCATTCTCACCCAGCAACCAGCGGAAACTCCGTTCAATTGCTAACTCAGCTTCGGCAACACCAGCATCCAGGGCGGGGAACAGAAATAGCATCGCCATTGAGTCCTGATGCACGCTATAAACAGGATACCACTCAACCAGACATCCCCGGTACACATCATAAAACCACCCCCATTCTCCTCGGTGTCCCTGCTGCCGGATCAACCGCTTTGTGAGCTCCTCCGCAATGACCTGCACGTAGCGATCCTGAAAAACCGTCGCATACGAAAAACTGGCACGAAGGAAGTACGTCAGTGCACCAAACGACACAAAGCGTTTCCGGTACCATTGATGCTGATGATAGGGAAACAAAGAATCCCGACAGAAAAAGTCTTTGTGGATCAGCTTCCACAAAGCGTGCGCCTGCTCTGCAGCCAGTTCATATTGTGTTCGGTGTGCTAAAGCAGTTATTCCCCACAACAACCAGCACAATTCCTGAACAGGGCGTTGAGCCAGCACTACAGGATTGGTAACCGTTGGCTGGATTTTATTAAACCATTCCAGTGCCCGGTCTGGATCATAGTTTGTGAGAACCAGCAGGAGCAATCCCTGATCACCGGGATTTTCCACTGGATATGTCTTCAGGAATTTTTCAAATAAACCTGGCACATCCCAATCTTTCTGGAGGTATGGCCGCGCGTGTAACAATCCGGCGTAGGTGTTCACTGTATACCGAATCCGAAGTGGATGGATAAAGTCATTTTGATAGCGACCATTCTCAATACGCGTTGAGTAAGAGAACAATCCCGTTTCAAAATCCACCATATGCCACAAAATGTTCTCGCACCACTGGAGCCATCGACTCATCATCGCACCTCAAGATGTGAATACTGTCCCATCTGCAACCGCTGATCCACTAAGGAACGCAAATACCGCCCCATTCGGTAAAAAGTTGAGCCGTCTTCCTTGCGCTGCGGCACTGGAATCAACGTTCCTGCCTGCCAGCGATCGAATGTTTCGATCTGCGCAAGCGCGTTGGTAATCTGACATCGAAACCGAAGCAATGCAATCGTGTCTCCCCGATACACTGGAACTCGCCGTTTGAGTAAAATATCTCCCATATCCAGCTCTGGAGCCAGTCGCATAACCGTGAGGATCATCGGGTAATCCAGAAAGATCGTCCAGCGGATAGTATCCCCACCCCGCAGAGCCGGAAGCTCACCATAGTGACCACTCACAACTCCTGCTGGCGCGATTTTCAACAAAGAGCGTGGAATAAATGCTCCGGAGAAATTATGGATGATATCCGGATCAAAGTCTTCGGCAAAGTGACGCAATTGTTCCATCTTCGAAAACAAATGCACCGCTATCCCCCACCGACGCGCGATGGTCATCACTTTGCCACGCGGCACATCCCTCAGCTCCGTCTCCAGCTCTGGCTGCTGAGCAGATTGTTGACGAAAGATTTTGAAAAGCTTCAGAGCATCGGCGATCTGGAACTGTTGTCGAGCCCGCTGAATGTGATGCCGCAATGAGGACTGCACATAGCACAGAGCTATCTGAGGAGCCTCCAACCGCTCCAGGAGAAGTTTCAAGAAAAGAATTTTGTGTGGATGAGAATCCACATAGGGATAAGAGCTGAGAACCATCACCCGCATTAGATCATCTCTCCCTTGCTACTGTGAGCCCGTTGTAATGCAAGGAGCAGCGCTGAAAGTGCGGCATACATTGTCGCTTCTCCCCAATGGATCGGCTCTAAATCATTGCGCCAGAACCGCAAGCGGCGATACCGAAAAGCTCCATTGGACTTCTGCATATTCCGAATGGTCCACCGCGCAACAGCAGCTCCACGTTTCAGGGCATCGGGGAACACATTCCATAACTTTGCAAAGGTTTCCATAGCCTGCGCTGCACATTGAATGTCCAGGGGATATTTCCGATTGTGATAATACCACGGCGTACCGTCCTCCTCAAAAAAATGCTTCACCCAGAACGTATAAGCCTTTTCAACGATGGAAAATGGGAAAAACTCTTCTCCAACAATCTGTACTGCTGTCATCAGACAGTCGATATCATAAGCAGTGTGAAAGTTGTCGATCCACCGATACTTTGGTTCTGCGCCATAGTACCAGCTTCCATCGGGATGCATATGAGCAATTGTCCATTGATACGCCTGCTGCGCCAATCGGTGCTGCGCTGGATCCCCCGTATACCGCCACGCTCGAAGTAAGGTAGCAGCACCCAGAAGGTTGGAATTGTGGATGAGATTTAAAATTCCCGGTGCATAGGCAAAGCAGATACCATTTTCATCGGAATGTCGTTCTAACCCTTCAACGATAAACTGCGCTGCTTGAATGACCACCTCCCGATACCGCGCTTTACCCGTCAGTTGATATGCCAGATCAAAACTTTCGGCAATATGAGCTGTCCAGACAATGGTAGGCAACCCTTTTGGAAAAAAACCTCCTCGACTGGCAAAATCAAAGTGATTCCCCCACGAAATACCGGGATAACCAGTTGACGGATGCTGCATCAGCCATTCCAGGTGACGCTCAGCGACTGCCAGCCACTGCGGATCGCCTCTTCGCTGGTATTGCCACAAAGCTCCCTTTGCAAAGAATCCCCGTGCTTTGGTACTCTCCAACTTCGGTATCCCAATGAGTGGGCGAATGTTAATCGGTAACCGTTCTCCAACCTGAATCCACACGCGCTTGAGGAACAAATTGCCAAAACTGAGCAAGCGACAGAAGGGAGAAGCAAGGAAATCATCAAATTCGTAGCCACGATACTGTTCCTTTTCGACGTACTGGTGTAGCCGGTCAAACGCTTTCTGGACAAGCGTCTCCATTTCCATAAAGTCCCGATACTCCTGCTGCACCGCCCTGTGCGTGGATGGTTGCTGCCGCGATTCCGACATACTTCTATGCCCCTGGTGCATCAATAGCGACAGGCTGTCCTGTTTGCAACGACTGGTGAATGGCGAAGGTAACCTGCGTTGTATTCCAGAAAGATTCAAATGAAAACCGGGGTTGCTCTTTGCCCAGAAGAACGTTCAAAAAGTGCTGTACCTCTTCCTTATGTCCTTTCGATCCATCCAGTTTGATCGTCCGCCGTTTCCGATCCAGTAATTGCAGTCGAGCAAAGTTCTGCATCACCGCAGATTTTTGTCCACCAAAAATCTCTGCAAATTCTTTCGGAGTCGCCGGACTACCGGTTGCTACATACAGCAACGTTCCCACAGAGCCGTTGTTAAAATGCAGTGAGACGATCGTATCTTCATCTGACGGAATGTCCGCTCGATCAGCAGCAGTGGTCATCGCCATCACCGTCCGGACAGAAGCTCCAGCCACAAATGCCATTGTATCGATAAAGTGACAGGCTTCACCGATAATTCGTCCTCCCTGATCCGGCTGCAACAGCCAATGATCTGGAGAAAGTGCTCCCGCCTGTACTCGATAGAGCATCGTGAGTGGATCTGCCACATCTGCCAGAAATTGTTTAATGCGACGAAAAGCCTGTGAAAAGCGTCGATTGAAACCCACCATTAGCACTATTCCCTCTGCTGACACGCGATCGTACAACTGAGCGATTTCCTGCAATTGCTCCGGGTTGATTGCTAACGGCTTTTCAACAAAAACGTGCTTTTTGTTCTTTAAAGCCTCGATCACATACTGTGCGTGGGAATCGTGGCGAGAGGCAATAAACACCGCATCAACTTCAGGATCAGCAAGGATTTCCTGCGGATCAGTTGCCGCATACTCAAATCCAAATTTCTCACTGACCGCTTTTGCATTGACAGGACGGGAAGTTGCAACTCCCCGTAACCGGACACCAGCAGACTTCAACGGCGGCAGCAAATATGATTGTGCAAAGTTCCCAGCGCCAATAAAACCGATGGCAATAGGCGTTTTGACCGTGCCCGCTTTGACCTTTGCAGGAACGTACCGGCGGGGATGGTCCGATCGTTCAGGATACTGTAGCAAGATGCCGATGTATGGCTCTTTGCGCTTTCCAGTCACCAGGTCGTACGCCTGCAAAGCGTCCTGGATATCAAACCGATGGGTAATGAGGGGAGCAATGGCAAGTTTTTTTTGCGCAACAAGATCCAGAAATGCCTGCATATTTCGTTGTTCAGTCCACCGCACATAGCCAATCGGATAGTCGATCCCAAATTCTTCGTATAAGGGATCGTATCGGCCGGGACCATACGAACACGCAATGGTCAGGTGCAATTCTTTTTCGTAAAAGGGCGACCGTGGCACATTCATCCCAACGACGCCAACGATCACGATGACAGATTTTTTTCTTGCAACCTCCAGCGCTAATTCCAGCGGCTGGTTGGACTTTGTGGAAGCAGTAATGATCACCGCATCGGTCCCAATGCCGCGGGTAAAGGAACGAATCCGTTCCCCTGCATCATCGCCACTAAGGTAACAGGCATCACATCCCAGGGATTGAGCTAAAGCAAAGTGGTGATCAGTAATATCCACACCCACAACCCGGCAACCCGCCGCCTTGAGCAACTGCACCGTCAACAATCCCAGCAGTCCCAATCCAATCACAGCAACATTCTCGCCAACTCGCACATCTGCCTGCCGAACCCCCTGCAGGGCAATCGCTCCCAGCGTTGTAAATGCTGCTTCTTCAAAGCTGACGCCCTGTGGGATTTTGCATACCAGGTTTTTGGGAACAGCGACAATCTCTGCGTGAACAGCGTAACCAGTACCAGCACAGGCTACAGCATCCCCCGGCAGGAATGCTGCTGTATCCGAGGCTATGACTTTTCCTGCACAGCTATACCCCAGCTCTTTGTAGTTATCCAGGCGATTCTGCACTTTTTGAACCGTTGCCCATACTCCTTCCCGTTTCACATTTGCCAGCACCTGCCGAACCAAATCCGGCCGGGTTCGCGCTTTGCCAATCAATGAAGCTTGAGCCGTCTGAATCGATGTGCGCTCTGTACCAGCACTAATCACCGATGCCACATTCTGCACCAGCACGTATCCGGGGCGCAGCAGAGGAGGAGGAAGATCAACGACGCTTATGTCCCCGGTCTTTTGATACTGAATGACCTGTCGCATTTTCTACACGGAAGTTGTGAAACTCTGGATATCTCGCGCCCAGTACTCAGCGGGCTGATCTATGAAGGTGCGAAACCACAATTCAACGGTCAACAAGGTCCAGATTGCCAGTGCATAGTCCTCTTTGCCCTGCCGATCTTCAACGATAAGCCGACGCACTGCTTTCGGGTGAAAAATGCCCCGGCGCTGGAGGGCTGATTCCGATAAAATATCGTCAATCATTGGTGCCAGCGGTCCCCGGATCCACGATCGCAAAGGTGATGCAAAGGGAGCCTTGGGCCGATAAACAATCTCACGGGGCAGATACCGCTCGGCGACCTTCTTGAGCAGATATTTTTGCACATTCCCTCGAATGCGAAACTTCGGGGGTAGGGTAAATGCAAACTCGACAATTCGATGATCGATCAACGGAGGACGTGCCTCAACGCTGGCTGCCATCGTCGCTTTGTCAGTATACGTGAGATTATGTTCGCTCAGGAATACCTTCGTGTCATTCCAGCACATCTTCGTCAGGTATGACACTGCCGCACTGTGAAACCGCCGCTGTTGTGCCTGATAAAAATGCGTGTCATAGTAGGAACCGCACTGGAACAATTGCTCAAATTGTGCTGGAGAAAACGAAAGATCGGATGACAGATATCGCTCCAGAGGAGGAAGAGAAGCAAAGCTCAGAAAGCGCTTGAGCCAGCGAAGCAAGCGGAATCCCCGGCGTCCCGAGGCAACAGGGACAAATTGTATCGCCCACTCCAGCAGTGATCGGGCAAATTTCGGGACAACGGTTTGATACACCTCCGCTTTAAGACATCCCAGATACTTGCGGTATCCACCGAACACTTCATCCCCCCCTACGCCATTGAGCAGCACAATGATCTGATGCTCTCGAGCCGCCTTTGCAATCAAGTACGTGTTAATAGCAGCAGGATCCCCGATGGGCTCATCCAAATGCCAGATCATTTTCGGCAGCAATGAGACAATGTCTGGTTGCAGAACAAATTCGTGGTATTGAAAATCGAACTGTTGAGCGACGGAACGAGCAAAGCGGTGATCTTCCACTAACTGCTCAAAGCGTTGATCCTCCGGAGCAAAAGCAATGGTAAACGCGTGTATGTCCCTACTGGTGTGATGCCGCATCAATGCAGCGACCAGAGAAGAGTCCAATCCTCCGCTAAGAAAAACCCCAACAGGGACATCGGCGATCATTTGCAATCGCACAGCATCTTGAAGCAAGGTATCCAAATGCTCAATGCTTTCCTGCTCATCAGCCAGTTCCTCCACAGGCTGGAGATCCCAGTAACAGTGTAGCTGCAACTGCTCTCCGTCCCACTTTCCCCACCACCCCGCCGGTAGTTTGCGGACAAAGCGAAATCCCGTGAGCGGCGTCACCTGAAACCGGGTAGGGTTGCAGAGCGCTCGTTCATCAGCTTCAACGGGAATAAGTCCTGAGCGGAACAGTGCCTTGATTTCCGAAGCAACCATAAACACCCCATTGTACACGGCATAATACAATGGCTTTATGCCCAGCCGATCGCGCCCAATAAAAAGCGCATTTGTTTCAGCGTCGTAGAGAGCAAAAGCAAACATCCCATTACAATGCTGCAAGAAATCGGCACCCTGTTCCATCCAGCCGCAGAGTAATACTTCCGTGTCGGTCTGCGATCGGAACTGGTACCCTTTTTGTTCCAGTTGATGCCGCAACTCGCGAAAGTTGTAGATCTCACCGTTGTACACAATCCAATACCGCTGTGTTGGATCTGCCATTGGCTGGTTGCCAGCGGGTGATAGATCTAAGATTGCCAGCCGCTGATGTCCCAATCCGACCCGGTGGGTGTCGAACCACTGCACTCCGGTTGCATCAGGTCCGCGGTGAGCAATTGCGGATACCATCCGCTCAACCGTTGCCCGATCACCACCACCTGCCACTGCCACAATACCACACATCGCGTTTTTTGACCGCTGAGCATTTCATTGAACAATTCCTTCGCCAGAAACTTAGCGAATTCCGTATAAACGTTTTGATGCAACCTTTTGTGAAGCAACTCTCTACTTTTTGCCGATCCCTGCCATCCCAATGCGCCGGATAGGATGATGTTCAGGCTCATTTACTGGGAATACGACAACAGCAACGCCGCTCTTCCCAACGCAGATCGTTCCGTTCCACTCCATCCGGAAAATTCCGGGAGTTACCAGGAAGCAGGTGCAGGTGCCTGGAGGCGTCGGATTTTCCCGTACAAATACAAATTTGCTGCCAATCGCCCCACGACCAATGCCATTGCAGCAGCGAAAATGCCAATCATGTCAAAGGCAGCAATGGCAATCCACATCGTGACACCAATAAATGCAATTTCCAGGACGGTGGCTTTCGACACCGCCACCGTTGTTCCAGCCGTCATCAGCACGCCACGCTCAAATGCCAGCCAGGCGGTCAGTCCGGGGATAACACATAAAATCTGGGTTGCCACAATCGCATAGCGAGTCAATTCCAGACTGAGCCCACTAATGGTATGGTACCACAGCGATCCGACCGGTGTCCATCCAACTAACGCTACACCAGCCACCGCCGCAAGCGCAATGCCCCAGGCAAAGCGTGCCAGAAGACGATACCGCTGAAACGCTGGATCCAGCAACGCAACCACCACCTCCTGAAATGAGATCCCAACGCTGCGGAAAATAAAAACCAGCGCTCCCACCACGGGGTAGACTGCTAAGGATTCAATCGGCAACCGCGCACGTCCCATAAAAAAGGTCAGCATTGGAGAGGTTGCCAGGGTAATCACCGATGTCAGGGCTAAAGGAACGTAAAACCGCAGGATCTCACGGTAACTCAGGCTATCTGCTGGTGGATAGGGGCGATACGTTCGCAGCAATGGGCGGGTCATCCAGTAGATAACCAGCAGCTCAACGGTCACGCCAATGGACAACGTCAATGCACCAGTAGCAGCACCATCGAGCAACTCAGTAAATGACAGCAGTGTTGCCGCCGCGCCAACTGCCAGCAGGCGAAAGCCTGTGCCGTACGCCACTTTGCGGGTTTGTCCGTGACGGATCAATACTCCCTGATAAAACCGGCGGATGCCGATGACAAGGGGCCAGGGCAACAACAGAAGCAGGGCAATATGCGTTGGCTCTGCTACCTGCTCCGGTAATGCCAGAATCTCCGCTGCCAGAATATCAAAAACGGGAGGTATCAACAAGACAGCCATCGCGAAGGTCACACCAAGGCTCAGGTTTCGGGAAAAGATCCACAATCGACGAAAAGCACCCCGATTTTTGAGCAATGCAACAACGCCACTCATCAACATAATCACCGGTGCTTCCACGATCAATGCCAAAGCAAACGCCACACCATAAGCTGCTAACTGATACTTCGGCTCTGGCATTCTGGCAATGACAGCAGAAACAAAGGGGCCCTCAATCGCCATCATCAGCCAGGTCAATGCTAACGGATACCAGAACCGGAACACTGTCCGCACTGTCAATGGTTGCGTTGCTTCCATCTACCTTTCAGCAAATGCCTTCATTGCAAAGTTCAAACGACGTTCAAGGCAGAGCCATCAATGCCGATTCCTCGACTTCCTTCTCTTTGCGCTGTGCAGCAAAGAACGCTATGCCATCCCATCTTCCCTCATCCTTTGTTCAGCACCTCCTTGCTACCGTAGAAATTGGAGCAGCTTCTGCATTATCCGGACATCTACGCCTTCAAAGCGGACCAACCACCGGCAACATTCCTGCAATGGGAACGGACAACTGCAAAGCGTGCGCTTTCCAGCAGCAACACCTACCACCCGCGCGAAAGCAGCACCCCCAGAAACGAGATTCCCAGTGCCAACAGCACAATCATTCTCCCTAACCACGAAGAAATCCGCCGAATACGTTGCCGCTGTGGATGATCTTCCGGCAACTGCTCCGCCAGTCGGGCGGATTTAGGCCCGAAGTACAGATCGTGCGCAAGTGTCACGATCACGGTCAATCCAAATAACCCCAGCTTCCACCCCAGAATGGTGCCAACCTCCGACTGCCAGAAAGCAGCACTGATCAAATCCGACCACGTATAACCCCGCAAAAGGAGTATCCCTGTTCCTGTCAGTAAGAGCGCTCCCAGCGTGATCCATCCCACCAGGCGGATGCGTAGCCCCAACTCTGTGAGGAGCACAGCCCGAATGGGGAAAATCGAAGGATGTCGGATCAATGGCAGTACGGCATACGAAATGAACAACATACCACCAATCCAGATGGCTGCTGCCAGAATATGCAGCCATACAAAAAGCTGATACCACATCAACGGCGGTTGCTGCTTACGTCTCGCTGATCAGCTCAGCATACTGCTCAGCCGTCAGGAGATTCTCCAGTTCACCCGGATCACTGATCTCAATCTTGATCAACCATCCTTCACCGTACGGATCCTGGTTGATCTTTTCCGGCTCATCGTTGATGTCTTCGTGGATCTCCAGCACTTTTCCACTGACAGGCGCATACAAATCTGCCACGGTTTTCACCGCTTCGATGGTTCCAAACGCTTCACCCTGCTTAACCGATTCCAGCGCCGGATCAATGTCCACGTATACAATATCCCCCAGCTCACTCTGGGCATAATCGGTAATGCCCACAACTCCCACATTCCCTTCTACTCGTATCCACTCGTGCTCTTTCGTATACCGCAGATCTTCAGGAATGTTCATCACCGTTTCTCCTCAGTTGACACAACTTCCATTGTATTCCAATCGTGCGTATCCAGGTAGCGGGTATCGAAATTCCCCGCGATGAAATCAGGATTCTCGAGCATTCGGATATGAAAGGGAATCGTTGTGTGAATCCCCTCAATGATGGCTTCCTGGAGCGCCCGATACATCCGGCTCATCGCTTCTTCGCGGCTGGTGCCATAGCTGATAAACTTTGCAATCATCGAATCGTAGTGTGGCGGAATGGCATAACCCTGATAAATGTGCGAATCAATGCGAATGCCGGGTCCGCCGGGTAAATGCAATCGCTCAATGCGCCCCGGAGAGGGACGGAAATAGTGGTACGGATCTTCCGCATTGATGCGACATTCGATGGAATGGTACAATGGTGCTGACGGCTGAATGGAAAGGTGCTGCCCATCTGCAATCCGAATTTGCTCCTTGACCAGATCCACACCCAATGATTGCTCCGTCACCGGATGCTCCACCTGAATGCGGGTGTTCATTTCCATAAAGTAAAAATTTCGATCCTCATCCACCAGAAACTCCACAGTGCCAGCATTGACGTAATCGACCGCTTCGGCTGCCCGAATAGCTGCTTCTCCCATCTCCTCCCGAAGCTCCGGGGTCATAATAGGTGACGGTGCCTCTTCAATCAATTTCTGATGCCGCCGCTGGATGGAGCATTCCCGTTCGTTGAGATGAATGGTCGTTCCGTGGGTATCAGCAATCACCTGGAACTCAATGTGCCGGGGTTTTGTGATAAACTTTTCGATGTAGACTTCCGGATTACCGAATGCTGCTTCTGCCTCATTACGAGCGGTAATCCACGCTCGCTCCAGCTCTTCCGGCGTATGCACCAGACGCATTCCCTTGCCACCACCGCCAGCCGCCGCTTTGAGCATCACTGGATAGCCAATCGCATCGGCAATTTCCTTCGCTTCCTTGAGCGAATGCACACTCCCATCGCTGCCCGGCACCACAGGAACCCCTGCTTTTTTCATTGTCTCCTTTGCGGCTGATTTGTTCCCCATCAGCGCAATGGCTTCAGCAGACGGTCCAATGAAAATGATGCCGGTATCCTCACAAATCTGCGCAAAGTCTGGATTTTCTGCTAAAAACCCATAGCCCGGATGAATTGCATCAGCACCGGAAATTTCCGCTGCGGCAATGATCGATGGAATGTGCAGATAACTCTGTTGACTGCTGGCTTCTCCGATGCAAATCGCCTGATCGGCTAACCGCACGTGTAATGAGTCCTGATCAGCTTTGGAATAAACCGCTACCGCTTCAATTCCCAGTTCGTGACAGGCTCGAATGATCCGTACCGCAATTTCACCCCGATTTGCAATGAGCACTTTCCGGATCACCGCTGGTTCCCCCTGCAATTGTTAATCTGGCTTGATGAAGAAGAGTGGCTGCCCATATTCAACCGGCTGGGCATTTTCCACTAAGATTTTCACGACCGTTCCAGCAATGTCGCTTTCAATTTCATTCATCAATTTCATCGCCTCAACGATGCAGAGCGTATCGCCCGGATTGACGTGATCGCCTACTTTGACGAACGGTTCAGCATCCGGAGCTGGTGCCCGATAGAACGTGCCGACAATGGGTGACGTAATCACGTGGAGATTTTCCTCTTCCTCCTTCACTGCCGGTTCAGACACCTCCGGTGGTTGCTCTGCTGGCTCTGCTGATGCCGCTGTTGGCGTCGCTGCTGGCGCTTGCTGCGGCACCGGCGGTGTTGGGGGAACAGCAGGATAGGGAATGGCAACGGGCGCAGAAACCGTATTCCCATTGCCTCCCCCTGAAGAGTGCTTGGATAGCCGCAGCTTAAACGATTCCGTTTCCAGCTCCAGTTCTGCTGCGGAACTGTTGTCGAACAGTTTCAGCAGCCGTCGCAACAATTGTAAATCCATCATCGCCCCTTTTCTCTGCGTAACAAACATACAAACTTACGAAAACAGCAGTAGATAGCCGAGCGCTTGCCAATTCCTGCCATCGGTTCAGCACCCTGCCCATCCCAGCCAGCTCCTTTGTTCGCCAGCAGACGACAGTGGAAAATTTTGCCTGTTAAATGACCTATACAAAGCAGTTGGAGCATTGCAGATCATTGGAGAGTTGAATAAAACACGGGAATCTATATGATGAAAGCAACTCGCCTGATCACACTGTTTCTGTGCACCAGTCTTTCGCTCTTCGCCCAGCGATGGATTGATCAGTTCTACCCGCGCCCGATTTTTCACATTAAACTCAGTGATGAAGAGAAGCTGATGTATTTCAGCATTGAAGATCAGTTCGATACTGCTACTGTTGGATGTATGATCGGAGAGTTTCGCCTCCTGTTTGCCGATGGCACAGAACGGTTTATTCCCATCATCTATCAGCCAGTTCCAGACGAAGGACTGTCAGGAGAAACCGAACCGGGAAAAGATGAATTTCTGGCTGCCTTTGCTCGGACAAAGACCTTTACCATTCCCGAAAATGCCCAATTGTTCTTCTTCCGTTCACTGCTGCGGGTCTTCAGCACTGAGAAAGAGATTATGCCGCAATCGCAATGGGATGCGCTCGTGCGCCGCTGGGATGATCACTTCTGGATCACTCCGCCGGGATGGGTGCTGGACACGGTGATCTTTGTGACTGAACTGTGTCGCGCTTCCGATGGACAGCGCCTGGCAGTGCTGGACAGCATTGGAATGTTGCCCAATCCCGACTCCTGGTATGTTCGCCCGTTTGGAAGCGAAATCCTCCAGACTCGCCATTTTCGATCGCTGCCTTCCGAGTACGCTGGAACCGAAGCTTTCATCCGAATTGTTCCCTATCGCTATGGACCCACGCCGCTCGGTCTGAAGCTCTTCCGGGTATGGTCGTGGTGCTCACTTTCGACCCTGCGAGACTTTGACAGTGTATCGATCACAACTGGATGGCAGCACTGGCGCATTCGCGGCGATGATTGGGATTCCCTCTATGCAGCCTACTACGAACAGTTGCGCGCCTATCTGGACTCCGGTCTGGCTGCTTCCGGTACTCTCCCACCCCATACCGCAATCCTTTTAAGTGACAAAATCAAAGAAGATTACTTCGCCCGGTATTCGGAAACAGAAAACGTTCTCCACAATCCAGAAAAAATGGCTGCACTATTAGCGAAAAAGCAGGTAACACCCGAATCTTCGGCAACTCCAACCAGACTCCAGCTCGAAGTACAGCAATCCGGCACCGACGCGCTCCTTGTCTCTGTTACCTCTCCTGAACGAATATCAGACGCTGCTTTGATCCTGCTGGATGGAACGGGCAAACGCATCGCCGAGTTGTGGCGAGGCGAAATACCTTCCGGCTCCTTCCAGATTGAAGTGCCGTTACCCTCGCAATTAGCGGCAGGGCATTACCTGGTGTTCCTGTCCAATCCGTGGGGACCGTCGAAGGGACGTGGCATTCAAATACAGCGGTAAGCATCCAGCCGTGCCGGTTTGAAGAAGGGCTATAACGAAGATGCAAACGCAGGTTCAGGCGGTGGCTGATGATTCTGGTTGCAAGCGGGAAAGGTTATAACCGTAGGACTCACATTGCCACAAGCCTGCTCAGCACTGGTGTCTCGATGGGGCTATAAGGCTGATCGGTGTGCTTTTGCATAATGGCGTTCCGCTGCTTTTACTGTTGCAGGTATCGAAACGCAGTCACGGGAACCCGATTTTGCCGACATTGCGTAATTTTGATTTTCCAATCGGTGTCAAAGGAGATGTGGAATGGCATTAACAACCACCCAACTGGAACGGTGGCTCCACCCTCTGGTTGCCGCCGCCTTCCCGGAGCACAAAAACAGCGCCATTATGACTGCCCTTGAAACGGCTCTTGCCCGACACCAATGTTCCAACCTCGAGGATGCTTTCTTCAACATCGACCTGCTCCTTCAATCAATCGCCACAGAGCTCAACGATACGCCGTGCTGTCAGTTAGACCTGTTACAGTTTGAACTTACCGAGCGGGTGATCCGAACGACGCTTACCGCATACCTGCACCACCATTTTGCCCGATTTCCGGAAGTTGATCATCAGGATGCGGTACAGCAGGCATTTCTCGCCCTGTATGCAGAAGCACCGGAAAACGTTCGCTCTTCGCCCCGGCGACTCTGGCGATATGCTTACACAGCCGCTCGAAACTTCCTGCTGCGCCAGGATCGGTACTACCACCGCTTTTTGCCTGAGCATCCTCACCTGCTGATATCACTCACCACGCCAGAGGATATTTGTGCCAGCCGGCTCGATTGGGAACGAGTGCAGGACTTTGTCCAGCAGCGTTTTGGCACCCGGAGCTACCAACTCTTTCGCCTCTGGCTCGAAGGATGGACGTTGAAAGAGTTAACGCAGCGCTTTCACATTCCAACGACCACGCTCCACCGCCAATTGAAAGACATCATCAATGCGGTTCGAGATCGATTCTCGAATCCGGCATAGCACAGAAGCAATGTGCCCTCACTCCTAACCCTCTCCCGGAGGGAGAGGGATTTTTACGCTTGTAGGGGCGACCCGGCTGGTCGCCCATAGGCGAGGCATCGCTTCGTCCCTCCGTATTGCGCCGCAAGCGCACACTTCATCGTGCATCGTTGATCCTCTGCCGACTAAAGTCGGCGCTCCCAGTTCACCGGAAGCGCACCCTTCAGTGTGCATCGCCCTTACCCTCTCCCGGAGAGAGAGGGAATTCCCTTGCCGACGAAAGCCAGTGCTCCCGGCATAGGACAGGCTCTATCGCTTCAGGCGTCGATCTTTCCAGTAGACGTGGCGGGGAATGAGAAACAGCGGAAGTGAAACTTCCAGCAACTGGAAAAACAGCAGGATCGAGATCAGGCGTGGTCGCAGAATTTCCCACTGGCGTAGTGTACGTACGGTCGGCAATAGCAGCACCACATCGTAGACACAGCGGGCTCCCAGCAGCAGAACTGCTGCCGGGGGAGACCCCAGCAGCGCAGCGATCAAGCCCAGCCAGTAGGCAACAGTTACTGTCATAAAGGCAACAGCTTTCCATCCCAGTGCCGTTCCCCCGTGCACCCAGCGATGATGTTGTCGCAAGTATTCCCGGAAGGTTCGTAAAGGATACGTCAGCACGTAGGTCTGCGGTGAAAGCATATACACGCACCGATACCCCTGCTGGCGAACGGCTAAGAGCAGCGCTAAATCTTCGGTGAGCATTGAGTACGGAATCTGCTCCAATCCGCCGGTCTGCTGATATGCTGAATGGCGGATAGCCAGGTTGTTACCAAAGCATCCCAGCGGCACATTCCATCCCAGTCCAGCACGAGCCAGGGTGTGGTTATACAACCACTCCACCTGCTGCAATTGGTCGAACCATCGATGGGCAACCATTGAGGAAAAGGAAGCGACGCATCCCACCGCTGGTGATTGGAACGGCTGTACCATCGCTGCTATCCACGTCGCCGGGACAATGCAATCGGCATCGGTAAACAACAAGATTTCCCCGGTAGCGTATCGAACCCCTGTTGCCAGTGCTCGCGCTTTCCCTACCAGTGGGCTATCGACAGACTGCGTACTGACCACCCGTAACCGCTGTCCATATTGTTGCTGCAACTGGTACAGAATCTCAGCCGTCCGATCCTCGGACTGATCATCAACTACAATGACCTCAAAATGCGGATAATCATTCCGAAAAATTGAGTGCACACATTCTGCGATGTGCTGCTCCTCGTTCCGGGCAGGAACAACGACCGACACCAGTGGCTGATATGCACCACCGTTCTTACTGCTAAATTGGCGCTCAAACTGCCGTGCTCTCCGGTGCCCAAACCAGAAGAAACAGAATCGAACGGTCAACAACCCAAAACCTATGAAAAAGAACCACTCCCAGCTCATAATGTTCAGTCTACCTTGCCAGCCTCACCGCCACTCCAACGTTTCAACTCCTTGAAATACGCCCCCTGCCAATTCCTCGCAATGCTATGAAGAACGCATCTGTAGTGCTCGCCATCGGTTCAGCACAGCAGCAAATTCCTGCATCCGGAAAGTAGCAAAGTTATGCGGCGCCGTTGCCAATCCTTCCACTCCCCGATGCTCCAGAAAATCGCGCAGGAGATGCAAAATTTCATTGAGCGTATGCCGACCATCAATCCATTGCTTCCGCAGTGCCAGCTCTAAGGCTGCGGCTAAAGCATTGAGCTGTCCATCTTCCACTAATTGCTCAACAAACCGCAAATCGATGGCTGCTTTCCCGGCAACAATTGTTTCCATCCCCTTTGCTTTAATTGCAATTTCTCGCTTACCACGACGCAATTGCAATCGGGAGGGATTTGGCACCCGCGGTGGAGGAAAAGGAAAGGGCGTTTCAGCCTCGACTTTTCGATGCGTCGGGTATTGCTGTGCAACCGCTCTTGCCTGCTCCGTCACATTCAAGGGTCGGTATTCAACCATCGCAATGACAGTATCAGCAACATCGAAATAATCGCCGCTCCCCCCCATCACCAGAATGGTCGACACCCCGTGCTCTTCATAGAGCTGCCGGACGCGATCGATAAAGGGGGTAATTGGTTCCCTATCTTTCGCAATCAATGCCTGCATCCGGGCATCCCGGATCATAAAATTGGTTGCCGACGTATCTTCGTCGATCAGCAACACCTCTGCTCCCGCCTCCAGCGCCTCGATGATATTGGCTGCCTGCGAAGTGGAACCGCTGGCGTTTTCGGTCGAAAAGTGAGCGGTGTCAATTTTCATCGGTAAATGGGCAATAAACGGCGAGATATCCACATTATGAACACACCGTCCATCTTCAGCCCGAATTTTCACCGCCGTAGGATTGGTTACCACAAACTCCCGCCCATCGCCAGGGATATGGAGATAGACCCCCCGTTCCAGCGCTCGAAGCAGGGTAGACTTACCGTGGAATCCCCCTCCAACGATGAGGGTTACTCCCTCCGGGATCCCCATTCCCCGGATGCGACCGTGGTGCGGCACTTCAAACTCACATTCCAGTTCCGGGGGGGACTGAAACGGCACTGCCGGGGGGGAGGGCATTGGGTTTTCGGAAATCCCACTTTCCCGCGGCAAAATGCTTCCATTCGCAATGAATGCCACCAACCCCATTTCTGCCAGGCGGGAGCGGATTGTCTCCGCATCAATGGCAACTTCCAGATGCTTCTGCAAACGGTCCAGCGGCTGACGATCATACGGCAACACTTCCATCACGACAGCAGGCAACTGTTCACACAGCAACGTGGCTGCCTGATACCCCCGGATGCGGCGTCCCGATGCGGGCAATTGAACGGTCAGCCGCACAACAACCTCATCACTGCTGATCAGGCACCCGGTACGGTCCAGAATCTCATTGCCCGGAGGATCGATGGAGAGCTCCGGATACGGACGGAGTGCCTGCCAGAAGCGCCGCTGGAGGAAGTCCCGCAGCGCTGTCCGCTGCACCGGCAACTCCATCAGCGCGGTCGGATACTTTGCCACCTGTTGATCCATCCGAATCTGCACAACACTGGGCGGAGCAAATGGATCGGGTTGCACGCGAAGAAAGCGCAAATGAAATCCCGGAAAGTGAAACTCCTGATGCAAAAGTTCCTTATATCCCCCATATCCCCGCCCATCCAGACGATGAAGCAACGACCGCAAACGATTCATCGGACTACTACCCTTTTCTGGTATTTTCCCCCTTTAACCGAATCAAAGGTTATCTGTATCGGACCTGTACCCCGAACTATCCAGCTCACCCGAACAGCGCCGAAACCAGGGATGCGTTCAATTTTAAGACGCTCAGGATGCGCCCGCTGCGCCTCAAAAGTTGGCGAAAACACCGTCCGATGTACTCCCCCCGCCAGAACTGGCAGTCCCTGCAGTGTAACGATGTCCGGTCGGGTAATCCCGTTTTTGACATCAACCTGCAAACGGGTGGGAAACGCCCGGTGGTTGTGAATGATCAGCGTGACGCGGTAGCGCTGTTGCCCTAAGGGAATAACCTGAACAGAATCCAGCGTAATTAGCGGCAAATGGTAGGCGTGCCAGAGCGTAAAAATCATATTACGATGGCATTCTTCTTCCAGCAAGAAGGAGGGGGGCATCCGTGTATAGGTTTTCTTGAATCCCCCCACTTCTACCATTCCATACTGAGGGTGAGCGACGGGTTGCCAATCAACGAAGGCTTCGCCCAGGAGCAGATACCGATCAAATTTATACTGATCTTCGCCCGCCCCAAACCAGTTGTCTTTGGGATACTGCTTCCGGAACATATTGTATGGCGTCCACAGCTCATTGACAAACGGGAGAATCCCTTCTGCACCGTACATCCAGTCCGTTTCTCCCCCATAGACAGTGTACAGATCCTTGTATGTCACCAGGTATCGATAGCCGGGCAGAATCTGTTCCCCGAACTTCCCCATCAGATCGAAAAGTTTCAAATCTTCTGATTCGATCCGATCCTCTTTCGCCCCCGGTCCCCGCAAAATCATCCCCCCGGCATTGTGATAGGATTGTCCTCCAAGGATGTTAGGATGAGACTTGATAAAATCGGAAACCGCTTTCGTTTCGGGGAGCGAAAACGGGAACCAATCGGCACCGTACTGCACATAATGTGGGCGCCACATCCATCCCCAGTTCCGATTCGGATCGTAATACCCATCCCCATCTTCGTTGATCTGCCCATCGCCATCATTATCGTACCCTTCGGTCCAGAACAGATAATACTCCCCCTCTTCGTCAGGGCGTGCCCGGACCATTCGCCGGGGATCTTCCGGATCCACTTTCCACCGCCCTCCTGGCGCTCGAACTCGCATCTGCGTAATGTGCCCATCCCCGTTGAGATCATCCGGTGGATCCTCATTGATCAGCCCGTCGCCATCATCATCGCGCGGCACCTGTCCAGAGCGGGGACTATGGGGATTGTTCGCACTGTGCATAAACCGATCGCGGCTATCAGGACTCTGTCCCGGAACAATGTAGAAAGTGCGGGTGTCCAGCAACTCCGTGATAAATGGATTGTTGCCATAGCTTTCCAGGAGAAACCACGCCGTATACAACGCAACCTCCACTGCCTGAATTTCATTGGCGTGGATGGAAGCATCAATGTACATCGCCGGCTTGTCTTCCGGTTTCCCTTTCTGGAAATTGGTAATGGTCAAAGCCCATAGTGGGCGTCCTCCGTAGGATGTGCCAATCTGCTCTAATCGGCATAAATGGGGAAAGGTTTCAGCAAAGCGATGAACTAACGCTGTAACCCCTGCCCAGTCGTAATACCGATTCCACGCCACCTCAATTTTCGGATTGTTCGGTGCCCCTAAGGCTTTCAGCGCCGACGGGACCATCGCCACACTTTGGGTCTGTGCCCTGCTCTCTCTGCCGGGAAAGCTGATAAGGATAACCACAACCAGCCACCAGAGCTTCTGCCAGTTCATTGCAGCCTCACTGACACTGTTTGCCTGCCTGCTGATGAAGAACCAACCGTTATCTTTGTCGTTCCGCGGCCAACGATCCACAACGACAGCCGCTGCTGCTCTCCTGGTTGTAATGGTTGCGGCAACACAAAGTGTTTCGGGCGGTTGAGCAAATGCTGCCCTTTCGCCAGATGAACCCGCACGTGCAACGGTCGGAGCGCGCGCACTGCTCTACCAACTACCGTGTGGGTTGGCAATTCACCAATGTTGCGCACAACCAAATCCACCCGGTACACACCCGCCTGTTCCTGCTTCACCTGAGCAGAAAGGCGCAGGCGGGGCAATTGACGAAGCAGTTCCAGTGCAACCGGCATCCACCGCTGTGGAAGCAGTGGGAGAGTGTCCGGCGGTGGATTCCAGAGTGCAAAGGGAGCAAAGCCACCGACTTCCACGCGCTGATCTGGAAAATCTGGATGTGTTATCGACCGCCACGGGCGGAACAGAACGGTATCCTGCTGCTGTTGCGCCCACCGCAATGCTCGAATTTCGACCGGCTCAATCTCTCCCGGTAGCGTCATTGTGTCAACCGCTGGATACGCCCACGCTGGAGCACAGAGGCTCAACCGCCCAGCATCATAGAACACCCACTCTCCGAAGCTTCCCGGTGGCACTGTTTCTTCGCCAACAAATGGGCAGAGAGAATCCAGTCGTTGCACCAATCGGCGATACGCAAGGGAATCTTTCCGAAATCGATTCGGCTTTGTTGGGTTCTCTGGATACCGCAAACGCCACGGAAAGTGGATGTTGTCATATGGAGTCCAGCCAAAAACAACCAGAATCTCCGGGTGCTGGAAGAGGAAAAACCCTATGGCACGAGTTTCTGGTTCTGAAAAAGGATGGCGACCGTGATGTGCACGATACGGTTGATAGCGATGCGTGAAGTTGCGATCTATGTTGACTCCTCCACGCTGATCCTCATTGATCTGCAAATCGCCGTCATTATCCCGACCTTCGGGCAGAAATTGAAATGCACCTACTTCTCCCCGAGCTCGATCGACTTTCTGCGCCAGCGCTGAGTCATCCGGATGGTAGGTCCACTCAGCCTCCGGGACGTCATAGATGCGCATCCACCGGATGACCCCATCGCCATCCAGATCCTCCACATCATCCTCATCTACCTGCCCATCCCGATCTTCATCTTCAGGATGCACATTCCCCACGTACGCCCGCTGCGGACGCTCAAAAAATCCTTCCAGCGGTTCCGGCGAAAGGCGGGGGATAAAATACACCGCTCGTCCCTGCAACAGCGCTTGGACCGAATCCCAGCGCGCCAAAAACCGTTGCAGCAATCCCACGCACACTGCCGGACTGGTTATATCGGTCGGCGCGATACCACCAACAAAGAGCACGGCTGGGAGCGTATCAGCAGGCATTGCCGACAATTTCACGGCAAGGATTGGAATGCCTGAATGTGTTACCCCGATCGTATCGATCCGCATAATTTCAGGATACCGGGCTGCCAGTTGATGAAGTAACGCTTCTTCACTACGTGCCGGACGAAACGTTTGTGCCAGCAATGGTATCGTGTATCCCAGGAACAACGCGATAGCAGTCCACCAGCAGATCTTCCGTTTTTTCCTCATCACGCTCCTGACAACTCCCTGCAGCACCATTTTCTGCCAAAAAAGCAAGACAAACGAAAAGCGTCCCTTTTTCGTATAAAAGGAACAGCGCGCTCTGCGCAGGCAAAGGGGCACAAACGCTTAAAGGGCTTTAAAAACCCAACCCTTCAGGGCAGGAGCTGCTCTGGAATAGGGGTGTTTTACCTCCCCATTGAAAACCGCAGGAAGGAATGTTGAACAAAAGGAAGAAGGCAGAATGACGCAAAATGGACACCGAAGTAATGGCAGTGTATCATCCTTACCCTATCCGTACAAAGCATACAATGTGCACACATTTCGGACTATCCCGCAGGTCCAGCAGTACCTGAGTCCGCAGCAGCAATTTGAAATCACGGTTGTCGCCCAGGTCTTCCCTTTCAAGACCAATTCCTATGTAATCAACGAGCTCATCAACTGGGATGACATTCCCGACGACCCCATTTTCCGCCTGACGTTTCCTCATCGGGATATGTTACTGCCGGAAGATTTCGACCGCATTGCGGCACTGCTGGAAGCCAAAGATAGTGCTGGGTTGCGACAGGCGGTCTACGAAATCCGAATGAAGTTAAATCCGCATCCTGCCGGGCAACTGGATTACAACGTTCCTGTCTGGAAAGGGGAACGCCTCAAAGGGATTCAACACAAATATCGAGAAACCGTGCTCTTCTTCCCCAGCCAGGGACAGACCTGTCACGCTTACTGCTCTTTTTGCTTCCGTTGGCCCCAATTTGTGGGAATGAACGACCTCAAATTTGCAATGCGAGAAGTAGAAAAGCTCATTGGCTACTTACAGGATCACCCCGAAGTCACGGATGTCCTGTTTACCGGCGGAGATCCGTTGATTATGAAAAGTTCGCTGCTGGCAGGCTATCTGGACGCCCTGATCGACGCTGATCTTCCGCATATCCGCACCATCCGGTTGGGAACAAAGTCACTGGCTTATTGGCCTTACAAATTCTTCGCCGAAGGAGAAGAAAGCGAGCAATTATTAGCAGCTTTCCGCCGCGTTATCAGCGCCGGTAAACACTTAGCAGTGATGGCACACTTCAACCATTATCGGGAACTGGAAACCGAAGCGGCTGTTGCCGCAATCGAGGCTATTCGATCCACTGGAGCAGAAATCCGAACTCAATCACCGGTGCTGCGATATATCAATGCTGACCCGGATGTGTGGGCGCGAATGTGGCAGCGACAGGTCGAACTGGGCTGCATTCCGTACTATATGTTCGTCGTGCGGGACACCGGCGCTCAGCACTACTTTGGTATTCCGCTGGTGGAAGCGTGGGAAATCTACCGCCAGGCGTGCAGCCGCGTCAGCGGCATTGCCCGTACCGTCCGAGGTCCCAGTATGTCCACGCACCCCGGCAAAGTGGAAATCCTGGGTCCTCAATCGATCAATGGGCAAAAGGTGCTGGTCCTGCGGATGCTCCAGGGCAGAAATCCGGAATGGACCTACCGACCATTTTTTGCGCAATACGACGAAACAGCGCTCTGGCTGGATGACCTCAAACCCGCATTTGCGGAGAAGTTCTTCTTTGAAGACGAGCTTCGGGCATTTGAAGCCCGGAAGAGAGCCGAGTATGCGCAGGTTTCAGACATCGCGCAGCTTGTATAGACAACCCATCTTCAGGGCGGCGCCTTCGGGCGCTTCGCCCTCTGCTTTACGACACCAGTGTTAAAAATGCGGTAGCGCTCAGCCACCGCCTTACCATAGCCGTATCAGGACAGCGGCGAAGCAATTCCCGTATTGAGACCCCCAAAGAAGGATGGATCATTGCTGGCGCAACGTCGGCTGCAGGCTGGAGGACAAAGCGACGATGGTGCATCCGGGGATGTGGCACCTGTAGCTGCGCAGATGCATATTGGTGCTCGCCATACAAAAGCAAATCCAAATCGATTTCTCGCTCTCTGCCGTGCTGATGGCGCTGCCGTTCGATCTGGCGCTCCAATCGCTGCAACTGCTGGAACAGGCTCAAGACCGAAAGAGTGGTATAACCAAAAAGCACCAGATTGAGAAACAGTGGCTGAGAGCGAAAACCCACTGGCTCGGTTTCGTACACCGCCGAGTTGCGAATGTCAAACAAGATCTTTTCCTGAACCAGAGCAGCAGTGGCTCGGCGGAGAAAATAGAATCGGTTGCCAAGATTGCTGCCCACGCCTATCAAAACGGGGATCATCGACGACGGTGAAGCTCTACTTCTATGAAATCCACCATATGCTGGATCGGCGGACTCAGTTTCCGAACCCGGATGGTTGCCTGTTGAATCTGGGGAAATTGCTGGAGCACCTGTTCCAGCAGGTAATCCGCCACTTTTTCAATCAGATAGAACTTGTGATGATTGAGCGACCGGGTCAGCAATTCAACAATGGCTTCGTAATTCACTGCATCAGCCAGCGCATCGGTTTCGATCGCCCGACTGGCATCGTACCACACTTCCAGATCAATGGCATATTTGCCACCCAGCACTCGCTCTTCTGAAATTGCCCCGTGATATGCGTGGAGTCGCAGGTTCGTAATTCGCAAGCAGACCAGCGATTGCTCAGCATCCATTGTGCACGACCCTTTGTCCCCGTATCCACACTTGCTGGACGTGATTGACACCAAAGTGATAAATCATTTCTGCCGCCTGGGGCACATCCAGCACTAAGAAGTTCGCTTCTTTCCCCACTTCCAGACTGCCCATCCGGTCGGCAGCATCCACCGCCGCGGCACCATTCAGTGTCGCAGCCGTTAGCGCTTCTTCTACTGTCATTCGCATTTGCGTACACGCCATTGAGAGCATCAACTGC
This sequence comes from Candidatus Kapaibacterium sp., assembly GCA_015490805.1. Lineage (GTDB taxonomy): Bacteria > Bacteroidota > Ignavibacteria > Kapaibacteriales > WFXC01 > WFXC01. The sequence continues at coordinate 9,562 of WFXC01000030.1, read as the reverse complement.
ATATTTTCCGTGAACGAAGATCCGGGATTGCAGTCCGTTGCCAGTGCTACTGGCAATCCTTCATCGATAAGTTTCCGGGCTGGCGCATACGGCATCCGGAGGAAATAGGAGGTGCCAGGCAGAACGGTTGCCACCGTTCCCGCCTGCTTCAACGCTTTGATCCCTCGATCGGAAATCTGGAGCAAATGATCGGCAGACACCGCCGAAAACCGCGCTGCCAGCTCTGCCGCTCCGGTGTTCGCAAATTCATCAGCGTGCAGCTTGATCTTCAATCCGTACTGTTGCGCCACTTCCAGTATGCGTTCTGCCTCTGCAGGGGTGTAGTAGCCTTCGTCAACAAAAACGTCGCAGAACTGTGCCAGCCCTTCCTCCGCTACTTGCGGGATCATTTCTTCACAAATCAACTCGATATACCGCTGCCGATCCGAACGATATTCGGGCGGGAAATCGTGGGCGCCCAGAAAGGTCGCAAAAATCTCTACCGGTACCTGCTGCTGCAATGCCCGAATTGCTCGCAGTTGTTTCAACTCCGCTTCCACACTCAAGCCATAACCACTTTTAATCTCCAGCGCCGTTGTGCCCCACCGGATTGCATTCCACACTCGCGGAAGCGAATGCGCTACCAATTCCTCAACCGATGCCTGCCGTACTGCCTCCATCGTCCGCAAGATGCCCCCTCCTTCAGCCGCAATTTCCAGATACGACACGCCACGGAGGCGGCGGACAAATTCATCGGTACGATTGCCAGCGAACACAATGTGGGTATGGGAATCCACAAATCCCGGAATAACGGCACGCTGCTCACAATCGACAACCTCAACGTCATCCCACAGATCCTGACGCAGCCCTTCCAGCGCTTCCTCTGTTGATCCGATCCACCGGATGTGGGTATCAAACACCATCGCACTATTGCGAAGCACACGCAATTGATTCATCGCCGCTCCCCGCTTTGCGCCGCCATCAGCGCCAGCAATGGTTACCAGCTCGCTGATATTGGTCAACAACCACATCGCTGCCCTTCCCTTGATACTACCGCAACGCCAGTGCAAAGTTAATGATTTCCTCCGGAATGTCAGGGTGGTTGGTCTGCGACAGATCGGCTGCTACTTCCAGCGGCAGCGGTGGTTGAATATGCCCGGTATAAAAAGCGGTGTAGAAGCCGCTGTCTGCGCCACCGAGCGCATCCTTTGCCATTCGATATCCCAGCCAACTGGCACGCAGAATGTCCGTCACGGCTGCCTTCCCACCCCGCTGGAAGTAGCTCATATCCACTGTTCGCACTTCCCGCTGGATCCCACGCCGCTGAAAAATCTCTTCAAAAATCGCCTGTATTTCCTCCAGCGATTTTGGATATGCCTCGCTGACGATGATGCGGGTGTCGCGATCTCGCTGCGAGGCGATCGTTGCTAATTTTTCGAAATCCACCTCCTCATTCGGGCGAATGACGTATTCTGCTCCAGCAGCAATACCTGAAAACAGTGCTAAAAAAGCAGAGTCTCGTCCCATCGATCGGATCAGGTATAGCCGGCGATGACTGCTGGCAGTATCCCGAATCCACTCCAGCATCTGGAGGCTTTTGTCGATCGCACTGTAAAAGCCAACGGAAGTGCCATAGATGTTGCAGACATCGTTATCGATCGAACCGGGGGCAAAGAGAATACGCGTCCGCCACTGCTCTTTCCGCAAAATCTGATTGATCACATTTGCCGCCTGCAAACTGCCATTACCACCACACACAAAAAGATAGTCAAAAGCCTCGTCGTGCAAGTTCCGGGCAACGGTTCGCTGGACCTCTGGATCTTCTTTCAACTCCGGAAATCGCAAAGTCCCCAGGATCGTTCCTCCTGTGGTCAGGATGCCAGCAACGTCACGTTTACCGAGCCGGCGATAGTGATTAAACGCCAGCCCCCGCCACCCATCAATGACACCCCACACCGAGGTTTCTGGTCGAGTGTTGAGAAGCGTCCGCACCACTGCGCGGATAAAAGCATTCATTCCCGGCGAATCACCACCACCAGTCAGGATGGCACATTTCATTGCCCTCGCCCTCCATTCTTGTTCTCGTCTTACCGAAAAGCTGTTATCGACGTTTCCTCCAGATTCCCATTGGCACGCTGCGCCTTCTATCTTCAAGGTTCAACCCTGACGGTCGCCTGTTTGTCAGGCTGGCGACCATAAAGCAGTGGAACATTCGTCGCCTTTGCCGCTTTTGGCAGGGAACCAGGAAACGGATGCGCATTCTCTTTCTCAATTCTATTGGCACAAAGAAATTCGGCGGCGGCGAACGATGGATGATTACTGCCGCCAGCGGTTTAGCACAGCGGGGACACACTGTCTTCGTTGGGGGGAAGAAAAATGGACGCTTCCTGCAGCAGGCGCAGCGTGCCGGACTTACAACGGTTCCCCTGACCATTCGATCGGACATCAGTCCGCTGGCGACGTGGAAAATTGCTCGATTCCTCAAGCACGAGCGGATTGACATTCTGGTGTGCAATCTCAACAAAGATGTTCGAGTTGCTGGACTGGCTGCCCGATTGGTCAAAACGCCGGTTGTCATCGCCCGGCACGGTGTCCTGCTCTGCGGTCCCAAATGGAAACACAAGGTCACTCTTACCCGGTTAGCAGATGGCATCCTGACCAATACAGCATCTATCAAAGCGGTGTACGATTCCTATGGGTGGTTCGATTCGGACTTCGTCAAAGTCATTTACAACGGCGTTGCAGATCTCACCACCGTTGCCCCCTATGATTTCGGACAGGAATATCCCGGCAAACAGGTTATTGTGAGTGCTGGTCGCCTATCGGAACAAAAAGGATTTCCATTCCTCATCGAAGCGGCGGCACTGCTGCGACAACAGCGGGACGATTTTGTTGTGCTGATCGCAGGTAGCGGGCGTCTTCGGACACAATTAGAACGGCTGATTGACCGCTACCATCTCAACAGCACGGTCTTCCTTATTGGCTATCGCGATCCTGTGGCGCCCCTGCTTCGTGGCAGTGATATTGTTGCCTTAGCGTCCCTGTACGAAGGAATGCCCAACGTGATTCTGGAAGCAATGGCAGCAGCAAAACCGGTGGTCGCAACAGCAGTCAACGGGATTCCGGAACTGGTAGAACACGAGCGAACCGGCTTGTTGGTTCCACCGAAAGACCCGAAAGCACTGGCAACAGCGCTCCAGCGACTACTGGACAATCCCGATTTGCGATCTCGCTACGGACAAGCGGGATATGAGCGTGTCCGTTCCTATTTTACCATCGACCGAATGATCGATGAACTGGAAGCATACTTTGCACAAAAGCTTGCCGAGCGACAACGGTGATGAGCCTGGTGCGGGATCTCCATCGATGGATCAAAAAACGGCTGGTAGCGCGACTGGTCTCTCCTGCCTCCCAACGTCCGATGCCATATCCGCCAGCTCGCATTGGCATACTGAGCTGGGAGCGATGGGGCGATGCCATCCTGCTAACGTCACTGGTGCGTGGTTTGCATCAGGGATTTCCTCAGGCTGAGCTGACCGTATTCACGTTCTCGGATGCATCGAAACAGTTTTTCCACCAATTTTGCCAGGAATATTCGTGGGTGCAATACCGCTTCTATGAGCAACTGACGCAGTTGCGTACCTCCGAACTTCCGCCTTTCGACTGGCTGATCAGTACCAAAGACCACTTTTCCGCGACGTTTGCACTGGCATTGGAGTTCATTCCCCATCAATACCGCATTGGCTTTGCTCATCCGGACTATGCCCGCTACCTCCATCTCCCGGTTGTAACACCGTACGAAATGCCGATCATCGAAAAGTACCGATCCCTTCTGCAGCGAGTTGGCGTCACGACATCCGATGAATCGCTGCGCCCCGTGATACCATTGCAATCGGTTCGACCGGCAATCTGGCAATGGATTGCGCAGCATCGCAACGATCGTCCCATCGGGATCAACCTCAGTGCGGGACATCCCGACCGTTGCCTGACGGAAGCACAGGTGCGGGCAATCATTGAACACGTCGCACCTCATCCTGTCATTCTCTTCGCCGTTGGCGCGCAGCAATCCATCGTACCAGCCTTAGCCAGACACTATCCTTCGGTGCTGTTGCCGCCATCGCCAGCGTCTATTTTTGAAGCGGCGGCGCTGCTTCAGGCTACCGCTCTGTTGATCTCTCCGGACACCGCGCTGGTACACGCCGCTTCGGCTATGCGCACACCGGTGGTTGTTTTGTACTTAAACCAACACCGATTTGCCGAACGCTTTGCTCCATATCGCGTTCCCTATCGGCGTCTCATTACCAATGGTGCAACAATTGCAACAATTGCTACGTCCAGCCTCTTTCGTGCCATCGAAGCGTTATGGGCAGCACAGAATGAAGCATAAGCTGCTAATCCTATCCGAAGACTTTCCACCATATCCAGGTGGCATTGCACAATGGGCGCGGGGCATTGCGGCAGGCATTGCGAAAATGGGGGTAGAAGTCCACGTGCTTACCCGACACCGTAAAGATTTCACCCCAACGGCTCCTCATCCCAACATACACCTTCACTTTGTGTACGGCAAACGCTGGGCACAATTCCGATCGCTGTACTACCGCCGTGCGGTCCGGGAACTGCTTGCTAAGGTCTTTGGTATCGACACCATCATTGCCACAACGTGGAACGTCGCACGCGGGCTGGGTTCGATCATCGCAGCGGAACGCATCCGGTTGCTTACGGTTTTGCACGGAATGGAAATCACGCGTCGAATGCCGCGGTGGAAGCGGGCACTGCTATTGCACACGCTCTACAAAAGCAATCTGCTGATCGCCGTCAGCCAGTTCACGGCACAATCGGTGCTCCGCTTTGACCCCCTGCTCAAACATAAAATGTACGTTTTTCCTAACGGTGTCGATCCTGATCGCTTCCGTCCTGACATTGATTCCCAGCCGCTTCGAGAACGCTACCAGTTGACAGGCGAAGAAAAAATTCTACTGACGCTTTCCCGGATCATTGAGCGGAAAGGGCACGATCGCGTACTGGAAGCGCTTCCATCTGTGATCCAGCACTTTCCCCATATGCGGTACTTCATCTGCGGTCCCGGTGATCCAGCATACGTTGCAAAGCTGCGAGCTATAGTAGAGCAGAAAGGGCTCGAACCGTATGTCGTTTTTGAGGGGTACGTACCGGAAGCAGACCTTCCCGCTTTCTACAACCTGTGCGACGTCTACATTATGGTGGCTCGAACGATTGCCGAAACCGGCGACGTTGAAGGATTTGGCATTACCTATCTGGAAGCCAATGCGTGCGGTAAACCGGTCATTGCCGGATGCTCCGGCGGTGTAACGGATGCCGTCATCGATGGCGTCACGGGACTGTGCGTGGACCCTGACAATGTACCAGCCATTGCCGATGCTATCTGCCGACTGTTTGCCGATCCCGCACTTGCGCAGCGCCTTGGGCGCGCAGGGCGGCAACGGATTGAACGGGAATTGAGCTGGGACCGAATCGCTGAAAAAATGCTGCCGCTTCTTTTTCCTCTGACGCACGTCAATCTTGCCGAACCAAATCCGTCATCGATCCACGATGAGCAAGTCGAAACAAATCAGGGAGAAATGCGATGAATTTTCAAAAGCTCACGCTGAAAGCCCAGGATGCTATGCAGAAAGCGCAGGAAATTGCGGCATCCCACAGCCATCAAGCGATCGAACCGGAGCACCTCCTTTATGCACTGCTGCAAGATAGCTCCGGCATTGTGCGCCCAATGCTGCTCAAGCTGGGAGCGAACGTTGACTACATCGAATCAGAACTGGAACGTGAACTGGAACGACTGCCCAAGGTAAGTGGAGCGGCGCTGGGGAATCAATATCTGTCCAAAACGCTGGTATCGGTACTGGAAGCAGCGCTACAGGAAGCGCAGTCAATGCAGGACGAGTTTGTCAGCACTGAACACCTGCTCATTGCCCTTGCAGAATCCAAAACAGAAGCTGGGCGGATTCTGACAGCACAAGGTGCAACGAAGGAAACAATTCTGCGGGTGCTCCAGGAATTCCGGGGATCGCGCCGGGTTACGGACCAGGCGGCAGAAGAGAAGTATCAGGCGCTGAAGAAATACGGTAGAGTGTTGAACGATGAAGCCCGGCAGGGCAAACTGGATCCGGTCATCGGACGGGAAGAAGAAATCCGACGCGTTTTACAGGTACTTTCACGGCGAACGAAAAACAATCCAGCATTAGTTGGTGATCCCGGCGTCGGGAAAACAGCAATTGTAGAAGGGATCGCCCAGCGAATCGTCAATGGCGATGTGCCGGAAAACCTGAAGACCAAAACCATTGTACAACTCGACTTAGCCGCCTTAGTCGCTGGCACTTCCTTCCGGGGACAGTTTGAAGAGCGGCTTAAAGCGGTGATTGAAGAAGTGGTCGAATCCAACGGGGAAATTATTTTGTTCATCGACGAAATCCACACCCTGGTTGGAGCGGGTAGTGCGCAGGGCAGTATGGACGCTGCCAACATTCTGAAACCGCCATTAGCCCGTGGGGAGCTCCGATGTATCGGTGCTACTACCCTGGATGAGTACCGCAAGTACATTGAAAAAGACCCGGCGCTGGAGCGACGATTCCAGAAAATTCTGGTTGAAGAGCCGTCGGTTGAGGAGACCATTTCCATTCTGCGGGGACTGAAAGAGCGGTACGAAGTCCACCACGGTGTGCGCATCACGGATGCTGCGCTGGTTGCTGCTGCGGAGCTATCCGACCGTTACATCAGCGACCGGTATCTGCCCGACAAAGCAATCGATCTGATCGACGAAGCTGCCAGCAAGCTCCGCATCGAAATCGACTCTATGCCCGAAGAACTGGACGCACTGGAGCGGCGCATCCGACAACTGGAAATCGAGCGAGCAGCGCTGTTACGGGAGCTGGAAGCAGCCCCAGCGTCGGCATAACAGTGATAACACACAGGGCAGCGTCCCGGCGCTCTCTGCCGGCTCTCTTCAGTCGCTCCAGCGAGCACAGATAGCGGAGTGCCGGGCACCTTAGCGCAACAGCGTAAATTTGCAATTCCTTAGCATCGCAACAACTTTCTGAGTAATGGATATGGACGCTCGCAAAAAATTCCAGCACCTGCTCCGGGAATTGTTCCAGTTTGACACCGCCGATCTGGACTTCGGCATCTACCGTATTATGAACCACAAGCGGGAGGTCAACGCCGCTTCACAAGACAAGATGTTTTTGCCAATAGTAACCTCCGTGGATCTCTCCAATGTACCTTCGGCCAATGGGACACCGATGTGCAGGTAGTTGAAACGCTGGAGGGAAAAAATGCCATTGAAAATCCAGTATTCCCGCGACGCTCTTGAAAAATTCTGCAAGCGATGGCACATTCAGGAACTTGCTCTTTTCGGCTCTTCGCTGCGAGAAGACTTCCGTCCTGATAGTGACGTGGATGTTCTGGTCACTTTTCAACCTGGGATCTCCTGGTCCTTTCGGGACTGGCTCCAGATGGTGCGTGAACTGGAAACTATTTTTGGACGAACGGTAGACCTAGTGGAACGCCGGATGGTAGAGCAAAGCAAAAACTATATCCGCCGCAATCATATTCTCACTCATCTGGAGCAGGTCTATGTGGCGCGATGAAGCATACCTTCTCGATATGCTAATTGCTGCCCGCGAAGCCAGAGATTTTAGCGAGGGGCTCACATGGAAGACATTTCAACAGAGCTCTTTCCACCAGCATGCTATCGCTAAGGCATTGGAGAATATCGGCAAGGCTAGCACGAAAAGTGTCGAACGAAATGAAAGCTGCTCATCCCGAAATTCCGTGGAGAGAGATTGTCACATTGCGCCACCGTATTGCCCACGATTATTTCCAGCTCGACTTAGTGCGGATATGGCAAATTGTACAGGAAGATCTCCCCACCCTCATTCGGCTCCTTGAACCTCTAATACCCCCAGAGGAACATTAACGACCGTTGGGGGAATTGTTTCAATTGCAATGTACCTTGGAGCGTGCGCTCCAGGAGCATCCTATCGGGAGCGCTGATTTCGCCGGCAAAGAATGCACACTGAAGTATGCGCTCCCAAGCGCGCCTAAGAGTGTGCACTTCCAGAAGCGTTATTTCCCGCCGTTGCTTGCTGTTGGAACAGGACGTGCTTCACGCTGGAGCTGGATCAAATACCGAACCTGCTGTTGCAACTGTTCCAGCGTTGACAGTTGCTGCTCCATCTTTGCCAGCCGCTTCCGGAGTTGCTGCGTTTCGGCTACCTGCTGTTGCAGTGCCAGATTCTGTTGCCGCAATTGCTGGATTTGCTGCTGCTGCTCCTGAAGCATTGCGACCAGCACAGGGATGAGGGCTGCATAGTTAATGCTCCACTGCTGCGAGCTATCTGTGGGAACCGCCACCGCTTCCGGCAGAATCGCTGCCAGTTGCTGAGGATCAAAGCTGAACCCGCTCTTCCCTGCAACATCACGGTATCGTAGCGGTTGGAGTTGCGACAACAGCTCACCGGTTACGCTTATGGGTTCAGTTGTGCTCCACATCCGTGGATCTGCGTATGTCAGCCACGCATTTGCTCGTGCCTGTCCCACATTCGCTCGCGAGTCGTTGGGCAATTCCAGCGCGTACGTCGGTGTTGCGGTGTTGATCCCGACACGGTAGGGCGTGTCTCCAGGACCGATCAGGAAAGCGTGGCTGGCTGCAACGGATGTGGGACGTTCGGTATTGCCCCAGGCGAAGGTGCCCGTTGCATCCGGTAGCAAGTGCAAATTCCGACCGCCGACCCACGCAGCCGTTCCCTCTGCAACAGTGTTTTCTCCAACGGCAACGGAAAATGCACCACTGGCAACGGTGTTTTTACCAAAAGCGACAGTGTAAGCGCCGACCTGAGCATCGTTCCACTGATCTGCTGTCACCGATCCTGCTCGCAATGCCGCTTTGCGCGGATTCCAGATGAACGCCGTCTTTGCTCCTTCTGGCATCGTTGCGCCTTTCCCGAATTCTCCAGAGGCGTACATCATTCCGTCGCCTTCAATGTGCAGCCGATATTGCGGGTCTAAGGACCCGATCCCAACGTTTCCGGTGGTCGTGATTCGCACCCGTTCTACGCCGTTGGTATAGAACCGGATCATATTCGACTGACTCCAGATGCGCAAAGCACCGCCGCCGGGTTCCAGCCCAACGTATCCCATTACAGCAGAGGTGTGACTCAGGAATTCAATACCGGAAAGGCCAGCGGCATCCAGATTCTGGATTCGCATCACTGCCTGTCCGGGTGCATCTTCGACTGCCATCAGCCGGGCGGTTGGAGAGGTGGTCCCAACACCCACGTAGCCAGAGGCTAACACTCGCATCCGTTCCGCATTGTTGGTCTTGATAACCAGCGGTTGGTTGTCGGTGGTCCCAAGGAAGTTGCTTGCCGGGTTGGTTCCAGCATTGCCGGTCAGCGACCAGGCGTTCGATGCCGTAAAGGAACTGGCACTGGTGGTATAGACAACGCCGTTGGCATCGACGGCTAAGATCGTTCCGGCATTACTCAATGGTTGCAACCCTTCCAGTCGCAGTGGGTTGCTGGCAGCCTTGACGTGCAGGGTGTTCGTTGGC
>WFXC01000029.1 GCA_015490805.1 Candidatus Kapaibacterium sp. | reverse complement strand
TGGAGGCGATGGAAGGCGAGTGGCAGGTGATAGATGAAGGGATGGGGACGGTGCGGCTTGCGGGGCAGCGATCGGGAGGATTTGGCGATGGCGAAGTGGTGCGGCTGTGGTATGGGGTGTATGGCGGAACGGACAGGGAAGCGGTCGAGGTAAAGGTGAGGGATGTAGATGTTGGGGATCGGGCGGTGTGTGTGGAAGCGGGAACGGGAATGGACACGGTGCGCCTGGAGGAGTACTGTCTGCGGGACGTACGGGAGATCCGGCTGGAGAAGGAGTACGGATTGGAGGCGAAGCAGGAAGGGGAGGAGGTGGTGATACGGTACGGGATTGGGCTCAGTGGAGCGGTGGAGGTGGTGCTGTACGACAGCTATGGGCGGAGGGAAACAGTGATAGCAAGAGGGCAGCAGGAATCGGGGTGGAGAGAAGTACGGCTGGGAACGGATGGGCTGAGCAGCGGATTACATTTTGTGCGTTTGCGGAGCGGTCGATATGAGCAGGTGGTGCCGGTGTGGGTGGTGAAGTAGGAGAAGCTTGTTGGATAGGTATCTACTGAGGGGGCTGCGTTGCATTCTGATCCTTGCGCAGGTGTCTATGCCCGCAGGGCAGCTTCGGGTTCTTCGCTGGAAAGTGGCGGAGCGGATGCCGGAAATTGCTGGGCGATGCTGCTCTGGAGTTGCTGGAGAGTGGTGAAAAGTTCGTCGATGGTGGTATAGGGGATGAGCAGCTCGGTGGTGTTGCCTCGCTGCCGCAGCCGGAGGGTTGGAAAGTGTGGAAGCACCTGGAGCAGCGGATCCAGAAGGAAGAGCGCGAATGGATGGTCGGGATCGCCCGGAAGTTCCGCAATGGCGCGTTCTGGTTCTAAACGGAGGGTTGTGAAGCCCAGCGGCAGCGCAGCGATCCGGATGCGGAGATGGTCGAAGAGTAAAGCTGCTGAAGGTGGAAGCGTGCCGTACTGGTCTTCAATTTCACTGCGAAGCTGCTGGAGTTGCTCCTCGGACGTTGCCCGGTACAGCAGTTTGTAGTACCGGAACCGCTCAGACTCCAGCGGCATATACGAAGGGGGAAAGCGGAGATCGTGAAAGGATTCGATCGTGAGATCGTTGCGGTTGCGCAGAAGATCGAAGATTTCCTGCGCTTCGACAGTGCGGTCGCCCACCATCTGCCGATACTTGATGTCCTGAATGGCTTCTTCTAAAATTTTCTGGTACATCTCAAAGCCGATTTCCTCGATGTATCCGCTTTGTTCAGCACCGAAGATATTTCCGGCACCGCGGATTTCTAAGTCTCGCAGGGCTAAGTTGAGACCGCTGCCCAGATTGGTGAATTCTTCCAGCGCCTGAAGTCGCCGCGCTGCCTGGCGGGTGATCTGGTGAAACGGGGGCGTGATCAGGTAGCAGTATGCCTGCACAGAGGATCGCCCAACCCGTCCCCGAAGCTGGTAGAGTTCTGCTAAGCCGAATTTGTCTGCCTGGTTGATGAACATTGTGTTGGCGTTCGGAATGTCGATTCCCGCTTCAATGATCTTCGTTGCCAGCAAAAGATCGATTTTCTTTTCGATAAAGCGGTGCATAATCCGCTCGATGTCTCTGGGCGGCATTTTCCCGTGCACGATAGCAATGCGGAGATCGGGAGCAATGGCACGGAGTTCCTCCGCAAGATCCGGCAAGTTCCCGATGCGGTTGTTGACGAAAAAAATTTGTCCACCGCGTGCCAGCTCGCGATCGATCGCTTCCCGGATCAGGAAAGGATCCCACTGGATAACCTGAGTCACTATCGGCAGTCGGTTTCGCGGAGGAGTGGCAATGATGCTGATGTCCTTAGCGCCAATGAGTGCCATATGCAAAGTGCGGGGAATGGGAGTGGCAGTGAGGGTCAGGGTGTCGACGGATACCTTCAATTTGCGGAGTTTCTCCTTGGCAGCGACGCCGAAACGGTGTTCTTCGTCGATGATCAGCAGTCCCAGATCTCGAAACTGAATGTCCTTACTCAGCAGCCGATGAGTGCCGATAACGATGTCGATAGTGCCATCTTTGAGTCGGCGCACAATCTCCCGCTGTTCCGCTGGCGAACGCATTCGGGATAGCAGTGCAATTTCCACGGGATATGCTCCCAGCCGATCCTGAAATGTTTCATAGTGCTGGAGTGCTAAGATGGTGGTTGGAACCAGCACCGCAACCTGTTTACCCGCTTCTACTGCTTTGAAAGCGGCGCGGATCGCTATCTCGGTCTTGCCAAAACCCACATCCCCACAGACCAGCCGATCCATCGGATGCGGCTGCTCCATATCGGCTTTCACTTCCCTGGTAGCCTTTGCCTGATCGGGCGTGTCTTCAAAGGGGAAAGCGGCTTCCATCTCCTTTTGCCAGATGGTGTCCGGTGGGAAGGCAAAGCCTTCAGCCGCTTTGCGCCGGGCATAGAGTTCAATCAGTTCGTGCGCAATATCCCGGAGCTTCTTTTTTGCCTTTGATTTTTTCCGCTCCCATTCCCGCGTGCCCAGACGGGTCAATTTCGGTGGCGCTCCATCTTGCGCAGAAAATTTTTGCAGTTTGTGCAAATAGTTGACGTTGAGGTAGACCACATCGTTGTCGGCGAAGATCAGTCGGACGCAGTCCTGCGATTGCCCACCCATTTCGATGGTGGTGAGTCCGTCGAAAATTGCAACCCCTTTGTCGACGTGCACAACGTAATCGCCTTTTTTCATCGTTTCCAGATCGTGCAGGGTAATGCCGCCACGCTGCTGCCGCCGTTGCGTTTTGATTCGATGGAAAATTTCCTGTTCCGTGAAGACTGCTAATCGGAGTTCTTCGGCGACAAACCCCGCAGCTAATGGCATAGGGAGCCATTGCAGAGATGGGAAACGCTCGGACAGGAAAGCGCCATCGGCTTCCGTCTCGGCGTATTCTTCCAGCAGGTCGCGCAGCCGACGGAGAGCGGCTGGCGTTTCGGCAGTAAATACGATGGTGTATTGCTGCTGCGAAAATTGCTCAAGATGTTTCCACAATGTTTGCAGCGACGATCGGATCGCCGGTGGTGCTGCGCAATGGAGCACCGCAGATCCATCCGGCGCATTGAGCGTGATCTGGTTGGAGAAACGATCGAGAAGTTGCTCCAGTCCGTGCCGACTTTCTTCCGTGCTTTCGCTGAAAAGCAACGGTGGTGAATCGACGACGAGGAGCGTTTCCGGTGGCAGATAGGACGCCAGCGAATGGGAAGTCTCATCGTCGAAGTGGAGAGCAGAGAGAAAAACAAACTCCTGGAGTGGTTTAATGCTGCGCTGGCTTCGGGGATCAAATTGCCGGATGCTGTCGATTTCATCGCCGAAGAACTCGAAGCGGAGGGGAAAAGGTGCATCCGGTGGAAAGACATCGACAATGCCGCCGCGAACGGCGAATTCACCGGGAAACTCCACGAACTCTTTACGATTGTATCCTTGCAGGGCTAAGATGCCGATGAATTCTTCAAACGCCAGTGTATCACCGACTCGCACCCGCAGCAATTGAGATTCCAGTGCAGCAGGCGGTGGAAGGGGATACTGGAGCGATTGCACGGGAGTCAGGATAATAGGGGCAGGATCGGTGCGCTGCAAAAGAGCGCTCAAGGCTGGCATCAATCCAAGACTCACCGGGTCAGCATCTTCCAGCGCATATCCCAGGGAAGAAGCCTCAGGAGCAAAGACCAGAAAGGGTCTTTGATAGATCTCTGCCAGCGCTGTAAGATCCTGTTCCCAGAGCGCGCGTTCGGTGTCAGGGACAACGATCACGGCTGGCACAGCAGGAGAACGCTGGAGTACGGCAAAGCTCAGCAACGACTTTGCGCTGCCATATAGATGTTTGATCCGCAATGGCAGTGGATCGCTGGACAACGAGTGGAAAAAGCGGAGTAATTGATTCGCCGCCTGGCGTTCGTTCATCGCTCTGCTTGATTTCGCATTCTTTCCTCGCTCCTTCGGCTGGCTTGTGACGCCGGGCGGCACGGGTTATTGGGTGGTGGAGCGGACGGAATCAGCGGCAGCAACCAGATGATCCGGAATGTGGAAGTAGCGTTTCAGGAAAGCGCGGGCGATGGGCACAGCGGCGGTGCTGCCGAATCCAGCATTTTCCACGATAACCGTCACTACGATTTCTGGATTCTTCCGGGGAGCAAAGCAGGTGAACCACGAGTGATCACGACCGTGCGGGTTTTGCGCCGTTCCCGTTTTACCGCACACGCGAATACCGGGCAGAGCGCCATTGGTTGCCGTACCACCGGGGGCGTTGACCACTGCATCCATTCCGTCGATGACAGCGTCGAACCATTGCTGATCGATCGGAATCTGACGCTCCGCAAATTCAATAGGCTGCTGCTGTCCTGTTTCTCGATCCCGCAGCATCCGGACCAGATGAGGTTGGCGCCAGATTCCGCGATTGGCAATGGCAGCCGTGTAGGCAGCAACCTGGATAGGAGTCACCAGAATTTCCCCCTGACCGATCCCCAGGTTGAGAAAGAGCGCTTTGGTCCAGTGCTTGTATCGCCGGTCATACCATCGGGTAGTCGGCACGAATCCGCTGGCTTCCGGAATATCAATGCCAGTTGGCTGACCGAAACCGAACAATTTGGCATACCGGGCAATGCGGTCAGCCCCCAATTGGAGACCCAGGTGATAGAAATAGGAGTTGCAGGAGAACTGAATCGCTTCCCGCACGTGCACCATCCCGTGAGCACCGTGACATTTGAAGAAGCGAGCGCCGAATTGAACGCCGCCGGTGCATTGAAATGGCGTTGCTGGCGTGATCAATCCTTCCTGCAAACCTGCCAGCGCGACTAACATCTTCCATACTGAGCCCGGCGGATACCGTCCTCTGGTTGCCCGGTTCAACAGCGGATTTCGAGGATCCTGGATCAAGGAGCGATACACCTGGGGATCTACCTTGCCACCGAAAACACTGAGATCGTAATCCGGCGCACTGGCTAATGCAAGGATTTCACCCGTTCGGGGGTCCATAGCAACGAGTGCTCCCTGCTTATTGACCAGCAGCGATTCCGCCACCGCCTGTAGTTGGGCATCCAGCGACAGGATCAGATCAAAACCCTGTCGCGAGGGAATGTCATTTTTCTGCTCGTTAAAGTGCGAAACCACCTGTCCCAGAGCGTCGACAGTCAGGTACTCCACACCCTTTTTGCCCCGCAGGAATGCTTCATAGCTTTTTTCCAGTCCGGCGTAGCCGATTAAGTCGCCGCGCTGGTACACATTTCCTTCATACTGCCGCAGTTGCTGCGGATTGATTTCGCGAATGTAGCCCAGAACGTGCGCTGCTTTTGCTTTCGACGGATAATCCCGCTTCATTTCGGTCAGAATGGCAACACCGGGCAATTGATCAGCGTGTTCCTGGATGAAAGCAGCTAAGGGAAACGGGATGTCGCGCAGCAATTTTGTTGGCGAAAATGGCGATTGCCGCCGGTATTTTTTCAACTGCTGTGCAAAGGCTTCCGGCGTTGTCCCCAGCAATTGGGCAAAAGGGGCAATGAGAGAGTCAGGAAACAGCGCCGGGTAAATGGCTAAGGTGAAAGCAATTTCGTTGAGTACCAGCGGTTCCCCGTTTCGGTCGAACAGCATTCCGCGAGGCGGCACCACCGCAGACGCCCGAACCGATTGCCCTTCTGAAAGGGAGCGAAAACGCTCACTCTGCAGAATCTGGAGCTGGAACAGGCGAAAAAGCAGAATGCCCAGACCGAGAAGAAGGGTGGTGACCAGCAAGCGATACCGAATGGGTGAACCGATTTCTTCCCGTCTACCCGGTGCGATCATTACAGTTGTTTGATTTCTTCGATCAGTTGTTCCAGCGACGCTTTTGCATCACCAAAGAGCATACGGGTTTTGGGGTAGTAGAACAGTTCGTTTTCAATCCCTGCATACCCTGCCCGCATACTGCGTTTGAGGACGATTACCGTTTTCGCTTTGTCTACTTCCAGAATCGGCATACCGTAAATTGGGCTGGACGGATCCGTCTTTGCAGCCGGGTTCACGACGTCATTGGCACCAATGACCAGCACGACGTCTGTCGTTGGGAACTGTTCGTTTGCTTCTTCCAGCTCCAGCAATTTATCGTACGGCACATCTGCTTCTGCCAGCAAAACATTCATATGACCGGGCATCCGCCCTGCTACCGGGTGGATTGCATAGAGCACTTCTACCCCTCGTTCCTCTAAGAGTTTTTCCAGTTCGTGTACCGTGTGTTGCGCCTGAGCAACTGCCAATCCGTAGCCGGGGACAATCATTACTTTGCGAGCATACGCCAGCAGAATGGCAGCATCGGATGGGGATATTTCCCGGACAACTTTTTCTCCCTCTTCCTGTGCTGCGGCGGCGCCACCACCGAAAGCGCCCAGAATGACATTGGTCAGCGAACGATTCATTGCCCGGCACATCAGGATGGTGAGAATCGTTCCAGCAGAACCGACCAGAATCCCACCGGTCAGCATCACCTGATTATCGTAAATGAAACCGCCGCAGGCAGCAGCTAAGCCGGTGAAAGAGTTGAGCAGAGAAATCACCACTGGCATATCAGCACCGCCGATGGGCAGTACGAACAGGACGCCGTAAATCAATGCCAGCACAAACAGCAGGAGAGGCAACCAGAAAATCGGCTGTTCCAGCGTCAGCGTGTAGCCGATAATGCCCAGCATTACAAGAAGGAGTAGCGCATTGATCCCCTGCTGAAACGGCAGCCGTACGGATTTCTCTGTTACAAATCCTTCCAGTTTGCCCATTGCAATAATACTGCCGGAAAACGAGACGCTGCCGATGAGAATGCCGCCCAGGATTGCCAGAGTGTGTCCAGACAGCAGGGAAGAACCAATCACGTCCCCCATCGAAGTGACAATCACGCCGTTGACATACTGGAGCTCTTTGAACTCAATCAACCCGATGAGCGCAGCGCAGGCACCACCCATTCCATTGAAAAACGAGACCATTTGCGGCATAGCTGTCATCTTGACCTTTTTCGCAATCACCGTCCCGATCACCGAGCCGATCACGATAGCGATCAGAATCCAGAGATGGTTTCGGATGCCCGGTGCCAGCAGTGTTGCCAGCACGGCAATTGCCATTCCTGTAGCAGCGATGAAATTGCCTTTCCGCGCTGTTTCTGGATGGCTCAGCAATTTCAGTCCAAAGATGAAGCAGACGGAGGCAATCAGGTAAGCAAGGGCGATAGCATACCAGGCAAGCGTGTCCTGCGATTCCAGCACAACCGCAACGATACTTCCCAGCCCCCACAGCAGTCGAGTTCCCAGATCCATCGTTTTCTTACCGCTTTTTCTTGAACATTTCCAGCATCCGATCCGTGACGACAAAGCCGCCGACAACGTTGAGCGTGCCAAGGACGACAGCGACAAAACCCAATAGCAGCACGAGGATGTTGTCAGCCGGAGCGTGTCCCATTACAATGATTGCACCCACGATGACAACACCGTGGATAGCGTTGGCTCCAGACATCAGCGGAGTGTGCAAAATGGTTGGTACTTTGGAAATGACTTCGATCCCCACCAGAACGGAAAGAATGAGAATGTACAGCATTTCGATGTTTTCGCCGATGAAGCGCAGAACTTCCTGCATTTTATCCCGCCGTTTGTTGAACAATACCCTGCACGATCGGAGAAATGATGTTACCTTGATGAAGCACGCAGGTGTCGCGGATGATAGGATCCTCGAAATTCAGGTTGAGAGAGCCGTCCTGCCAGAGCAACTTCAGAAAATTTGCGATGTTCCGCCCGTACATCTGACTGGCGGTATGAGGAATCGTTGCTGGCAGATTCGTTGGTGCGAAAATCGTTACGTGCTGATGGGTGACCACCTGGTCTGGCACTGACAATTCGCAGTTGCCACCAGCCGCAGCCGCTAAGTCTACGATGACCGTGCCGGGCTGGAGCTGTTCAACCAGTGACTTCGGAAGTAACACGGGCGCTTTCCTGCCTACCGTCAAAGCGGTCGTGATAATCACATCCGCTTTGCGAAGGTAATCTGCCAGGATTTCCTGTTCCTTGCGGTGAAACTCTTCACTCTGTTCCGCAGCGTAGCCACCAACAGATTGAGCGGTCAGCTCGTGGATGTCGATAAAGCTGGCGCCGAGACTTTCTACTTCTTCCTTGACTTCCGGGCGAACATCAAATGCCTGCACCTGAGCACCCAGTCGCCGGGCGGTTGCGATGGCCTGCAGTCCGGCAACGCCGGCTCCCAGTACGAAGACCGTTGCCGGGCGAATGGTGCCAGCAGCGGTCATCATCATCGGGAAAATCTTTGGAAAATGCGATGCTGCCAGAAGAACCGCTTTGTATCCGGCTAAGGTACTCATCGAGGAGAGCACATCCATTGTCTGCGCCCGGCTGATGCGCGGAATCAGGTCCAGGCTGAATACGGTGACATTGCGTTCCTGGAGTTGCGCAATCCATTCCCGCTGGGACCACGGATTGTATACGCCGATGAGCACGTGCTCAGACCGGAGGTGATCGGTATCAGCCAGAGGATGGATTGCCAGAAGAACCGTGCTTTTTTGCAAAACGGTGGTGCGATCAGCAACCTGAGCACCAGCTTCTCCGTACTGCTGGTCGGGAATCGCACTCCGCACCCCTGCATCGTGCTCCACCCATACGTTCCATCCCTGTTTCAGCAGCCGTTGCACTTCCTGCGGTAGCAGCGATACGCGCGATTCCGTTTCCGGCTCTTTGAGTACGCCGAGTTCCATCTGCCGTTCCTTTCCCTGTTTTACCTTTTCGGCAATTATACAAAAAACTCCTGAATTGCTGAGCCAGTACAAAAGTGGCAGAGGAAAATCTTTGCTATCTAATCTATGTTCAACCAGGCTTCCGGTTGTTGGCTGACGGAAATGCGAGAGTAAAAATTCAGGGATGGAGGAGGTCGGGGCTGCACGCGGGAATGGGTAGAAAAAGCGACCGAAAAAATACTGCGCTATCTGTCTCTTCTCCGGCACGTGAGATGAAAAGCTCGCCGTTTGAAACAAAGAGTGGTGAATTGTACCTGATCGAGAATTCCACGAGTAACTTTTGAGGGCTTTGAGGATTGTTATTGATTTCAAGAAGTGTTGAGCGAAAAAATTGAGTTTTACAGGTCAGGAGAAATTCTAATGTTTCGCAATTTTCACATGCTGATAACAGTGGTTGTGTCCCTTCTTCTATGGAGCGTTGTGTGTACTCCGTTAGCATCGCAGGTACCCCAAAAGCTGCATTTTCAGGGAATTTTAACAACGACCGGCGGAGTGACTGTTCCTGATGGACAGTATCAATTGACGTTCCGGTTGTATACCTCGGCAACAACGGGTTCACCAGTATGGACCGAGACCCAGAATGTAACGGTGTCAAGCGGAATCTTCTCGGTAGAGTTGGGAACGGTTATGCCGCTGAACCTCAGCTTTGATCAGCCATATTACTTGGGGATCACGGTGGGAAGCGGCAGCGAAATGGCGCCGCGGATCCCGCTGCTGGGAAGCCCGTACAGTTTTTATGCCCGGCAAGCGGGGAGTGCAGCGGTTGGAGGTGATCTTTCAGGCAATAGCACCAGTGCGACGGTGGTTGGGATTCAGGGACGTTCAGTGTCGGCAGTAGCACCGTCGACGGGACAGGTACTGCAATGGGACGGGACACAGTGGGTGCCGACGTTGATAGGTAGCAGTGGTGGTGGATCGGGATGGTCGACCAGCGGGAATGTGCTGAGCGGGACGGAGTTTCTGGGATCGGTCAATGCGCAGCCGGTGGTAATCAAGAGTGCAGGGAGTGAGGCGATGTGGATCGATGTAGATCAGCAGGTAGGGATCGGGGTGACGACGCCGACGAATCGGCTGCACGTGCAGGCAGGCAGCAATCCATTGCGGTTGGAAGGATTGGGGATGTTGTCAAATGCGGCGACTGTGTTGGTGGTGGATACCGATGGAGTGGTGTACACGACCAGTGCGAGTGGATTGGTCAGCAGCAGCGGATGGGGACTTTCGGGTAACAGCGGGACAAATCCAGCCAGTGATTTTCTGGGAACCACAGACAATCAGCCGCTGGTGATCAGGGTGAACAATCAGCAGGCACTGCGGATTGAGCCGGGAGCTTCACCGAACTTGTTGGGTGGTTATGGATCGAACAGCATTTCCAGTGGGGTAGTTGGCGCAGTCATTGGCGGGGGAGGCAAAAGTAGCAGTGTCAACACAGTGACGGACGATTACGGTGTAGTTGGTGGTGGCGTGGGGAATCAGGCAGGGAACAACAGTGGGACGACCACAGATGCACAATATGCCACCGTTGGCGGTGGAT
>WFXC01000028.1 GCA_015490805.1 Candidatus Kapaibacterium sp. | reverse complement strand
GTACGGTCAACGGATGGAGGGATGCGGTGGGAGGAACGGGCAAGTGGGACGGAGAAGGATTTGTGGGGGCTTGGCTGGCGCGGGGATGAGGTGGTTGTGGTGGGAGAAAGGGGAGTGATTGTGCGGTCGACGGATAGGGGAGAGAGCTGGGTGGTGGTGCAGGAAGGAGATGCATTGGGGCGGACGTTGTATGATGTGGCGGCGACGCCTTCCCACTGGTACGCCGTTGGAGCGTTTTCAGGGATACTCCGATCGAGCGATGGGGGACAGACCTGGCAGATGGATCTGGAAGCATTGCCATCGCTGGATGCGGACAGGCTTCGGGGAATCTGGTTTGTCGATGGGCAGCGGGGATGGATTGTCGGGGAGAGTGCAGAGGCTCTCTGGCAGCCGGTATGGGAGACGACCGATGGAGGACAGAGCTGGAGCAAAGTTCCATTTCGGGTGGATACAACTTCTCCATCAGATCTGCAAAGACGCTATCCCATCACCTGGTGGGGAATTCGGATTCTCGATGGTCGGCGGATTGTGTATGGGGAACGATCGCAGTATACCATTGTTGCCGTGGAGCCGCAGGCGGGAGGAACGGACTGGTATCGCCGGGTGTGGGATCGAATCGTGCCACTGTCAACCGTTGCAGGAGTGAAACTGGAAGGGTGCGATCGGTTCTTAGCCCTGCTGGGCTATCCGCGGGCGCCGCAACTGGTGCGGTATGATGGACATCAATGGGACACGGTTTCATTGTTGCCGGTCATCGATGTGTGGCGGGATACCGTCTTTTCGCAGTACCGGTATCACGGCGAGCGAGCATTCCAGTGGTTGTGGAATGGACAATCGGTGTTTGTTGGATCGAGATATACAAACGGGTGGCGATCGGAGGATAGCGGCAAGACGTGGGAAATCGTGCGATTCGATTCTGTCTGGATCAGTGATATTTTTCCTTATGGCAGTGGAGGATTCGCTCTTGCCGGCTTTCAGATAGTGCCGGGGATGCACAGAACCAGAGGAGTATGCCTGGTGTCCGGATATGGTGAGAAAAAGTGGCGGCGATTGCTGGATCTGGATCCACTGGTTTATATTCGAGGCGGACGGTTCTTTGATTCTGCCCGTGGCGTGTTGATTGTAGAGGACAAAGAAAGCGATATTCAACTGTGGAAGACAAGCGATGGGGGAAAGCACTGGGAGCAGCGTTCACTGATCGATGCTGTGACGCACTATGCCGGTGAAGGGATGAGTGTGGTGCAGGTTCGATCGGTGAAAGTTTATGACACTGCGCATATTGATCTCGTTGCCGCACTCTGGACTACCAGCGGCGGCTGGGATGCCGTTTTGATTTCCAGCAGTGACGGCGGAAACACCTGGGAGCAGTTGTGGTGGTATACGTACTGGCTGCCGAAAATCTATGAGGAATTTTCCATCTCACTTGCTGCTTCGCGTCCCCGGGAGCGGGTGATCGTTGTGGGCAAAGAGTTAGCAACGGGAACCGTATTCTATACCGGGGATGGGGAAGCGTGGAACGTGCTGCGGCTTCCGTCGCCGGGAAGAATTCGGCAGTTGATGGATCACAATGGGCAGTGTGCTGTCGTGTGGCGAGATGGCGATCTCTTTTCCACCACCGAAGTTGCGCCACACCATTTGTTGGTCCTGCATTTTGCGGTGACCGGCGTAGCGGAATCTCCGAAGGGAGAGCGGTCGACAGGAATCACGGTGTATCCAGCACCAGCACGCGAAGCGCTGATGATTCGGTATCATCCTTCCGTTGCCGCTCAGGTGCGCAGGGTGCAGTTGTATACCATCGATGGTAGATGCATCGGGGAATATCCTGGCACTGTTCGTCGGCTTTCAGTGTCGACGCTGCCGGCTGGCAGTTACTACCTGCTGGTTCAGTTGCGGGGAGGAGTGTCGCATCTCGTGGTGTTCTGGGTAGAACACTGATGCTGCTGCACAGCGATTGTGTAGCAGTAAGGAGATGCTGGATAAGAGTAGGGAGCCAGTATGTAAGGGAGCGTTTGTCTTTGCAGGCGTGGTGGGGCTAAGGTTTTGCGCTACGCAGCGTTGCACCCGTGCGAGTAGTTTGCATTGCAGGCGTGATAGTCGCTAAGTGCGCGCGGAGACAGCGGGAAGACGGACGGTTTCCAGTAAAGCAGGGACAGCCGGTTCAATGCCGAAGCGGTCGTGGATGCGGACACGGAGAACGTCAGCCGCGTGCGGTTCACCGTGAACCAGGAAAATTTTATCGGGAAGGTGATGGAAGGAGCCCAGCCACTGGAGCAGTTCTGCCTGGTCGGCGTGAGCGGAGAGCGAGGAGAGGTGATGCACCGTCAGATGCACCGGGTAATATTTTCCGTGGATTTTAATCTCTCTGCTCCCGTGGAGCAGTTGCCTGCCGCGGGTTCCTTCAGCCTGGTAGCCAACGAACAGTAGCGTAGAACGGGCGTCGCCGAGGGTGTGTTTCAGGTAGCCCAAGATGCGTCCCCCTTCTAACATTCCGCTGCCGGCAATAATGATTTTTCGATGCGGAGAGCGCTGGAGCGACCGGGACTCGCGCATCGATCGAACCAGATGGACAGCCTGAACCATCCGGGCTGCTGTATCTGGCGGCAGTCGATGCCATCCCGGATATTGGAGCAGAATTTTCGTGGCAGCCTGTCCCATTGGACTGTCCAGGTACACGGGCATTCGAGGAATGCGTTTATCGCGCCGCAGTTTCCAGAGCAGGTAGAGAATTTCCTGCGTTCGCCCGACGGCAAAAGCGGGGATGAGCAGAGCGCCACGACGGTCCCAGGTTTGCTGAATGATCTGTGCCAGCATATCCTCGACCGGTTCCTGCGGATGGAGCCGATCGCCATAGGTGGATTCCATTACGACAACGTCGGCAGTTTCCGGCGTTTGCGGTGGATCCATAAGCAGCGAGTGATAGCGTCCAATGTCGCCGGAAAAGACGATGCGGAAATGCCGGCTTTCCAGTAGTACCGAGGCGGCACCCAGAATATGTCCTGCCAGCAGAAACTGGAAGCGCAAGCCGGGTCGTAGTTCGTACCACAGGTGATCCCGAATCGTGTGAAACTGCTTGAGCGTTCGGCGAACGTCAGCACGTGTATACAATGGCAGTGCTGGCTTGTGCTTGCTGAAACCCAGTCGGTTTGCTAAAGCCGCATCTTCTTCTTGCAACTTCGCACTGTCCATCAGAATGAGTCTGGCAAGGTCTCTGGTCGGAGGGGTGCACAAAATGGGTCCACGGAATCCGTTTCGGACAAAGACCGGCAGGTAGCCGCAGTGGTCCAGGTGGGCGTGCGTGAGGATGATCGCATCGACCGAGGCAGGATCAACAGGTGGCGGTGACCAGTTCAGTCGGCGGAGGGGTTTGAGTCCCTGAAAGAGTCCACAGTCGATGAGAATCCGGGATTTGCCAATGGTTAGAAGAAATTTCGATCCGGTAACCGTTCCTGCTGCTCCCAGAAATTGGATTTTCATTGCTCTGCCTGCCGCGGCTGAACCATCCGACTGTCTACTAAGTGCTCTACGGCATCATACAGTGCGTCAACAGCATCCTCGATCCGCGATGTTTGCAGAGCGACTTTAGCTTCCCAGAGCAGATGGCGGGGAGCAAGCTGGAATAGTTGCAGCGTCATCGATGTGTCGGTATCGCAGCGAAGCCGGAGCATCCCATCAAATCCTGCTTGCAGGAATAACGGTGCAGGATTTGCCGTGTGAGAGGTGTTGCGCAGAATGACCGAATCGAAGGTATTCGGGATCTGGTAATCCAGCAACGCCTGATGAAGTGCTCTGCCGAGCGTATCAGGACAGCTTTTATCGATGCGCAACACCAGCAGCCGGGTTGAGGCAGCAGGATCGAGCATCTTAAACTGAAAGGTATAGGGCGGCGCACACGCAGCGCAGAGCAGAAGGCAACTGGCGAAAATCCATAGACTTTTCATTGCCTCAGGACTTTTGTTTTTTGACAGAGCGCAAAAATACAGCGTTTTGGTGGAACAGGGCGGTGGGTACCGGAAAATAAGCCGCCGGGGCAGTAAGATACAGGGCGTTTTTTGCAATTTTCGAACTCCTTTCGTTGCACCATTTGGCTGGAGGAAAAAAGATTAGAAGGAATTGTGACTGTCTTGTTGCCGACTCAAGTATTGGAGGGAAGCAGAGTAGAGAGGAAGGAAGAGGGGGAAATTGAGGAAGCTCAGAGTGCGCCGTGTTGCTCTGCGGCGCGTCGCACTGCTTTGCGCAGCGTTTCCCGGCTAATGGTAATACCCCGCTGCTGAAGATAGTACTGGACAAGTTTAACATTCCATCTGGAGAGAGGGAAGCTCCACAGTTTGGGATTCTGAGAATGAAATTCGCTCAGCATTTGGACAACCGCCTGCGTTTTGCGCGGTTCTGTATCCAGCAAAGCCGCTTCTTGAAGGCGTTGCAACGGTGGAAGGTCCAGCCGAATGAGGAAAACATTGGCTAAGTGTTCCAGATCCGGCAAAGATAACTCGGAACGTTCGGCAACAATGTTAATCGGAACGCCGTCGGCCAGTAGAAGCAAGGCTTGTGCTTGTTCACGAAGAAGGCGATCGAGCGACCGATCTGCAGCAATAGTTTGCAATGCTGCAATTTCGTAGTCGAAAAGAAAGAATGTCGGCGGTTGCATCAAAATTCTTCCTTCATTCGCGTTCAAATCATTTTTCACTGATTGCTAAAGACGTGGATTTTGGCTTTGAAGTGAAAAATGGATTTATGGAGGGGAATGGGCAGAATGCGCAGCATCGTGAAAAGCCCACGGAATTGCCGCCAGAAGCTGGGCGCCATACAAAAAAGCAGATTCTGAGGGGTTAAAATCTGGTGTATGCAACCCTGCTGCTTGGGGTGCTTCTTTGGGACGAACACCTAAGGTCCAGAAGCAGCCTGCTGCATATTGAGTGTAGTAGGCGAAATCTTCTGCCCAGAGTTTGGGCTGGATGGAGACGACCTGCTCGTCTGAAAAAAGTTGCCGGGCGAGCGAAGACACGGCTTCGGTGGTCTCTGGATCGTTCCACAGAGCTGGATAGCCTTCGTTGATTTGCAGCGACAGCGTGGCGCCTGCGGCAGTGGCGAGCGCTGAGGAAATACGCTCAATGTGCTCCTTTGCTTTTTGACGCCATTCCGGAGAAAAGGTCCGCAGCGTTCCTGCCATTTGTAAAGTATCGGGCAGAATATTGGTGGCACTGCCAGCGTGAATGGCGGTGATGGACAATACCGAAGGTTCTAAGGGATCGCGCATTCGGGAAATCAGGGTCTGGAGTTGCAGTATAAGGGATGCGGCGGTGGTGATGAGATCTGCTGACCGATGAGGCTGCGCTGCGTGAGAGCCCGGAGCGGAGAGATTCCAGAAGAGTTCATCCGTTGCTGCCATAAAAAAGCCGGGACAGAATCCAAAGGTTCCTGCCGGTAGTTCAGGATTGAGATGCTGTCCGAAAATTTTTTTGATGGGGAATTCATCGAAAAGCCCATCCTCAATCAGGCGCTTTGCGCCTCCCGGTAATTTTTCTTCGCCCGGCTGAAAGATGCAGAGAATCCCATATGGCAGGGAGGATTCGTACTGCTTCAATGCTACGGCTGCCGCCAGGAGCATTGCGGTGTGGGCATCGTGCCCGCAGGCGTGCATTATGCCCGGACGACGGGACGCAAATGGCAAACCAGTGGCTTCGGTGATGGGCAGTGCATCAATGTCCGCTCGAAGTGCAAGCTGCACATTGTCGGAAGGACCAATGATCGCCAGGGTTGCTGTTTCAATAGCAGTGGTGTAGGCAATACCGTGTTCATCAAGCACCGACCGGATAAACCGGGCAGTTTCGTATTCTTCAAAAGAAAGCTCTGGATGCTGATGCAACCACCGACGCCATTGCTGAAGCCGGGGTTCCAGTGCTGCCACCGTTTGCAGCATTGTTTGTAGCATTACACCAAGAATCCGCCGTTGAACGTTCTACTGCACGCCGGAAGCAAACGAACGGTGATAGGGTTCAGTGTGAGGGGATCGAGATGGCGTTACAGCCGGGATTAGCAGACGTTCCCGTGGGTGAGCGGGTTGTCCTTTTGCCAGAAGAGATGCGGCAAGCAGATCGTTATGCAATGGAGCAACTGGGCGTTGCTTCGATTGTGTTGATGGAAAATGCTGCCCGATCGGCTTATGAAATTTTGCGTCCGATGATTCAGCAACAGTTTGCTTCGCATACGCCGACGGCTCTGTTCCTGTGTGGACCCGGTAACAATGGTGGTGATGGGTTTGCCCTTGCCCGCCATTTGTCCCGGATTACCGTTCCAATCGTCTGCTGGATTGGCGATGAGTCGAAAATGACGGCAGAAACACGGGCGAATCTGGAGAGCCTGCGGCGCCTGGGAGTGCAGGTGCATCACCTGGTTGTTGAAGAAGATTTTCAGCACATTCCCGCGAGCGTAGATCTCCTTGTGGATGCACTGCTGGGGATTGGTGGAAGCGGGAATCCCCGCGGACTTATCCGCTCTTTGCTGCAATATTTAGCGGAATCGACGATGTCGCCAGCAATGACAGTGGCAATCGATGTTCCAACCGGTGTTGATGCAGAAACCGGCAGAGCCATTGATGTTGCGATCCGTACCGATGTGACCATAACGATGGGGGCTTTGAAAACGGGATTGCTGATCAACGATGGTCCGCAGTATAGCGGAAAAGTTTTCGTTGCGAACCTGGGAGTTCCGGCTAATGTCGTTGCTCGCTTTGGCCACCGAGCGGTAGTGGATTTCCCGATGGTTCGCTCGGTCCTACACACTCGATTGCCCAGAACGACCAAAAAAGATTATGGTACCGTTGCGGTGATCGGCGGACATCGTACAATGCCGGGCGCTGTGGCGCTGGCTGCCAATGCAGCTATTGCTGCCGGAGCGGGGCTGGTCAAGTTGTACGCACCTGCCATTCATTCACAAATTAAGCCTGAGGTGATTACTGTTCCCCTGCATTCCGATGAAGAGGGTGTTATTGCCCGTCGGGAAATTCCACGGTTGATCGAAGAGATTCAGGCGGCTAATGCGGTGATTCTGGGACCTGGTCTGGGACGATCAAAGGCAGCACAGACCGTTGCCCAACAGTTGCTATCAGAGATTCTGAAACTGGACATTCCCGTGCTTATCGACGCTGACGGACTGCGGGCGGTTCCCGCCGCGCAGTCCCTGCATTCGCAATGCGTCGTGACACCACATCTGGGAGAGTTCTGTATGATGACAGGCAGTGAGTATCCGGTAGTTCGGGAAAGCGGGATGTGGTTGGCAGAGCAGTGGGCACAGAAGTGGCAGTGTGTAGTGGTGCTCAAAGATGTCCCGACCTTTATTACCAATGGGCAGCGAACGTTTCTGCATACGCAGGGAAATCCGGGAATGGCAACGGCTGGCAGTGGCGATGTACTCAGTGGTATCATTGGCGCGCTGCTGGCACAGGGCTATGAACCGCTGACGGCTGCGGCGCTGGGTGTGACACTTCACCGGTTAGCGGGGCAATTGTACGTAGAACGGTGGGCGTATGAGCCTTTGACCGCTTCTGCACTGATTGATTCCCTTCCTCAGGCTTTTGCTGCGTTACATCGTCGCTCGGAGGATCCAGCATTGCAAAACGGGTTGGGAATTGGATGAGTCAGTCACAACATCCAGCGATCGGTGATGCTGTTTCTGTGCTGCCTCCTTCGCATTGGACCTTCTGGTTGCCGTGGTTAATGGTTGCGCTGGCTATCACGGTTGCTTCGCACATTCCGCAGCCGCCCCGGATCGATCTGGGGTTTGAGTGGAGTGATAAAGTGCTCCATATGCTTGCTTACTGGATTTTTGGTGGAACATTTCTCTGGATGGTGCTGGAGTGGAAAGTACCTGAGGTCGGAAAGCGGAGTTTCTGGATCACCGTAATTGCTGTCGCACTTTTTGGTTGCCTGGATGAGATCCACCAGTCCTTTGTTCCCGGTCGGGAAGCGGATGTGTGGGACTGGATAGCGGACGTGATCGGGGGGATCATTGCGGCGACCCAGGCACGGTGGATTTTCGCGGGAAAACAGCAGTGGCGCAAGCGGATTGGACAATGGAGATTTTTCGGGTTCAGCATCAGGCGCAGGACACAAAAGCCCGAACGGGAATTTTAACCACGGATCACGGTGCGGTTGAAACCCCCGTTTTTATGCCCGTTGGTACCCAGGGCACTGTCAAAGCGGTGGAACCGCGTCAGTTGCACGAATTGGGCTACCGGATCATTCTGGGGAATACTTACCATCTGTACCTCCGACCGGGCGAGCAGGTGCTTCGGACTTTTGGCGGACTCCATCGCTTTATGCAGTGGAATGGGGCAATTCTGACTGATAGCGGCGGATTTCAAATCTTTTCTTTGCAGGATCTCCGATCGGTTTCTGAAGACGGCGTGGAATTTCGCTCCCACATTGATGGATCGAAGCATTTTTTTACACCGGAGAAAGTCATTGACATTCAGCGGAGCATTGGCTCTGACATTATGATGGTGCTGGATGAATGCCCACCCTATCCGACTTCGTACCGGGAGATGCAGCGGGTGGTTGATCGGACGATTCGATGGGCTGAGCGGTGTCGGAAACAATGGCAATCGAAGCCGCCGCTCTACGAATGGCGGCAATGGTTGTTTGCTATCGGGCAGGGTGGGGTGTATCGAGATTTGCGCCAGCGGTGCCTGGAAGCGCTGATAGCAATGGACTTCCCCGGCTACGCTATTGGTGGCCTGGCGGTTGGAGAGCCAATAGAACAAATGCTGGAGGTTGTGGATTGGTCGACCGATTGGATTCCAGTGGCGAAACCCCGATATTTAATGGGGGTTGGTACACCGGTTGACATTCTGGAAGCTATCGATCGTGGAGTGGATATGTTCGATTGCGTCCTGCCGACCCGTAATGCCCGCAATGGACAATTGTTTACAACGCGTGGCAAGCTCAATATCCGGAATGCGAAATTCCGCGGCAGCCGTGAGCCAATCGATCCGGGATTGCCATATTACGTTTCCCAGGAGTTCACCCTCGGCTATCTTCACCATCTGTTCCGTGCAAAGGAAATCCTCGGACTTCAGTTAGCAACGCTCCAGAATCTGGCATTCTATCAGTGGCTGGTGCAGACAGCTCGCCAGAAAATACGGCAAAACGGATTCCGTCAATGGAAAGAATCGTTTATTCAGCAGTGGACGGCAACGGGACGAGTGGCAACATAAATTTCTAACGGGATTTTAGAAACAAATGGAAGGTTATGCCAATGATGATGTGGATTCTGGGTTTTGCACCGCCACCGCAGCAGGGTGGTGGGGGAGATCCAATGTCGGGGCTGATCTCGACTTTTGTAATGTTCGGTGCGATCATTCTTATTTTTTACTTTTTCATCATCCGACCACAGAAGAAGCGACAGCAGGAGCACGAGAAGCTGCTACAGAATTTGCGCAAAGGGGATCGGGTGGTGCTGGCAAGTGGTATTTATGGAACGGTCTCTGAGATCGAGAATGGTACCATTCTGCTACAAATTGCAGATAATGTTCGGGTGAAAGTGGATAAAAATGCAGTTGCCAGTGTTGTAGAGAAAAAATAGTAGAGAACGTTCAGCGGATGGGAACACAAGAGCAGCGGACGTTGGACACCATTGAGGAGGCGATAGAGGCAATCCGGCAGGGGCAATTAGTCATCGTTGTCGATGATGAAGAACGCGAAAACGAGGGAGATTTTATTACCGCGGCGCGGAATGTAACCCCGGAGATTGTGAACTTTATGGCAAAATATGGGCGGGGGTTGATCTGTGTGGCGCTGACGGAAGAGCGGTGTGAAGAGCTTCGGCTGGATCCGATGGTGCCGGAAAGCACGGCACTGCACGAGACTTCTTTTACCGTCTCGGTTGACCTGAAAGGACACGGTGTTACGACCGGTATTTCAGCAGAGGATCGAGCGAAGACCATCCGGGCATTGATTGATCCGAAGACGCGTCCTGAAGATCTGGCGCGTCCGGGGCACATTTTTCCGCTTCGGGCAAAAAAAGGTGGCGTTTTGCGGCGAGCAGGGCATACCGAAGCGGCAGTGGATTTAGCCCGGCTGGCTGGATTTGAGCCGGCAGGGGTATTAGTGGAGATAATGAATGATGACGGCTCAATGGCACGGCTGCCGGAACTGCGCCGGCTGGCACAGCGCTTTGGGTTGAAAATTATCTCGATCAATGACCTGATTGCCTATCGTATGCGGCACGAACGGTTGATTCGCCGCGAGGTAGAGGTTTTCTTGCCGACTAAGTATGGTGACTTCCAGTTGATTGCTTATACGCAACTTACCACCGGTGAACTCCATCTGGCACTGAAAAAAGGCGAGTGGGAAGAAAATGAGCCTGTGCTGGTACGCGTGCACTCTTCCTGCCTTACCGGTGATATTCTCCATTCCCTGCGCTGTGACTGCGGCGATCAACTACACAAGGCAATGGAAATGATCAGTGCAGAGGGCAAAGGCGTGCTGGTCTATATGCGACAGGAAGGACGAGGGATCGGGCTGTTGAATAAGCTGCGTGCTTATAAGCTACAAGAGCAGGGAATGGACACCGTGGAGGCGAACCTCCATCTGGGATTTAAGATGGATGCCCGCGATTACGGAATTGGGGCACAAATTTTGCGAGATCTGGGAGTTCGGAAAATCCGGCTTCTGACTAATAATCCCAAGAAACGAGTGGGGCTGGAAGGATATGGTCTGGAAATTGTCGAGAATGTCCCAATCGTCATACCACCAAATCCGCATAATTGCAAGTATCTGAGGACCAAGCGGGACAAAATGGGACATCAGTTGCCACAGTGGGACGACGCATTGTTTCCCTTTTGTCTGAAGTGATGTTCCAGTTGACTGTGAGTAAGAGGAACAAGCAGGAATAGAAGCAATGAGTGCAAAGTTTGTCTATTTATCGAAGGCAAAGATTCAGGAGTTAGAAGCGGAACTGAAAGATTTGAAGACACGTGGTCGAAAGGAAGTCGCTCAGAAAATTGCGGATGCCCGTTCGCACGGTGATTTGCGGGAAAATGCCGATTATGATGCTGCAAAAGAGGAACAGGCGCACTTAGAGCGACGCATTGCCTACCTGGAGGACATCCTTTCACGAGCCCGGACGATTGATCCGAAAGAGTTTGAACCGGGCGTTGCGGCATTGCTGACCAGGGTCCGGGTGCGCAATGTGCAAAATGGCTATGAGATGGAGTACGTTCTGGTGAGTCCGGAAGAGTCGGATATCAATCAGAACAAAATCTCGGTGACGTCACCGGTAGGCAAAGCGCTGATGGGGAAGCGAGAAGGGGAAACGGTGAAAGTCAAAGTACCAGCAGGATGGTTGGAACTGGAGATCCTTTCGGTTGAGCGAGTGGATTAAGCAGCGCCACGAAGGTTAAACTTTTCACCGCGTCTGCCAGTCGAAAAGCTGGTTTTTGGCAAAAACGAAAGTTTGCAATAACGATGGGGTTTAGTTTGGCGGTGCCCAGTGACGCGGAAATCTTGCAGGCGTTTGCTGATGGAGATATTGAAGCCGCTGCTGCTGCTTTTGTACGTAAATATCAGGCTTTTGTGTATGCAACGGCTTACCGGTTCCTGCAATCTCGCGAGGATGCTCTGGATGTTTCGCAGGAAGTCTTTCTCCGTGCCATTCAGCATATTCATCAGTTCCGGGGCGAAAGTAGCATCAAAACCTGGCTTTATACCATTACCCGGAATGCGGCAGCGTCGTGGGTGCGCAAGTATCGTCGGGATTTACCAATCCCGGAGGATTTTGACCCAAACCAGCGGCTGGTATCCGCCGAAGCACCACCTGATCAGCAGGTAGAGGGCAGGGAGTTGCAGGATATTCTGGATCGCATTATTCTGCAACTGCCGGAGAAACAACGGGAAGTGTTTGTCTTGCGCTATATCGAAGGAATGTCTTACGAAGAAATTTCAAAAGTCACCGGTACCAGTGTCGGCGGACTCAAAGCCAATTATTTCCACGCTATTAAGAAAATTGGTGCAAAGTTGCGGGAGTATGGTTATGAAATTCCAAAGTAAAGCACTGCGTGACGAATTGCCGGATCTGGTAACAGGAAAGTTGCCCGATCCTCAGAAGCAAATGGTTGAGGAAACCATACGGCACGATGCAGCATTGCAAAAGGAATGGGAATTCTGCCGTTCGGTTTTGCAGTACGTTGAAGCTGCTCAACTGTCGAAGAAGTACGAGATTGAAGCAGCACCAATAGCGAATCGAGTTATCACTCAGCTCCGTCAGTTGCGGATGGAAGCTGAGGAATTGCAGTATCTGCTGCCAGACTACTATGCCAATGCCCTGCCGGAGCAGGAGCGACACCGTATTGCGGCAGCGCTGGAACGCAATCCTTTTTTGCAGCGCGCGTATGAAGAAATTCAACAAACCCTGAAAGCGGTTGATGCAGGGCGATGGCAGCAAAAGTACGAGCGAGAAGCACGGGCACTCTCGGTACTTGTTGCTGAACAACTGCAGCACCGGTCACAGCGGCGGTGGCGATTTCAATGGCAATGGGCTCTGGCGCTGGGACTGACGATGGTGTTGCTTGCAGTTGCCCTCATTACGCCGGCTGCCAGAGAGTGGATTGCAGAGGAATCGATGCCAGATCTGGTGCTGATAGAAGAGAGCACAGAGGACAGTGGGCTTTTGGAAGAACTACCAATTTTTGCGGAAGTCTGGTACGAAGATGAGTTGACGCAGCCGGAAGAGGTCGAGCAATTGGTAGAGAGTCTGGCATCGATCGAAGATGAGAATGAGGAAACTGGAGATTTCTGGCTCGATATCGGGTGGTTTATAGAAGAAACAAGTAGGGATCAATCCGCGGGAGAGTCGTTATAAGGTGGGAACGGAACAAAATGCTGATGTTACTGGTAGTGATTGGATGGGTTTTTCTGGGATTCTTTCATATGCAGGCTGAACCACAGAATCCAGCGTTCAGGAAATTGCAACAGTTCAAAAAGTTGCAGCTTATTGAGTATCTGGATCTGGATGATCAAGTAGCAGAGAAGTTCTTTGTTGTTTACAATCGTTCCCAAAAGCAAGTGGAGGCGCAGCGAAAAAAAATTCGTCAGCTTACTGCCCGACTGAACGAAGCGGTGCGATTGCACGACACGGAGATGGTAAGAAAGTACAACTCAGAATTGGTGCAAGCGCACCGGGAGTTAAACCGGACTATTGAACGATCGCTGACAGAAATTCGACAGGTGCTGGGAGAAGAGAAATTTGCAAAATTCCTGATCTTTGAATCCCGGTTTCGGGAGGCTCTCAAAAAGCTTCGGGATCGCCGAAAACCTCAGCGCTTGCCTCGGTAACATATCCAAGAGTAATACTGAAACGATCAGCCGAAAATTACGGTTTCTGGTCTAGCGAAGTTTCAATGATAATGCGAACGGTGCGGGAATATGCCCGTCCTTCCGGGAGGTCGTTGTCATATAATAACTCGTTGCTGCCGATAGGATAAATGTGAAGATTCTCTGGAGAAACAGCCGAGCGAAGTAGAGCAGCAACATTTTCGCATCGCCGGCGAGCCAGATCTTGATTGTAGCCAGGCGATCCGATCCGATCCGTATAGCCGTAAATTTTGACAGTGGAAGAGGGGGTAATATGCTGCCGTACGGTCTCCAGGATACGTAAGTGAGCATCAGTGAGCTCTGCTGAATCAAAATCAAAAAGGATGAGTGAAAAAATCTCGATTTGTTTTCCGCTGCGAAAGAGTTTACGGCGTTGCTGGTAACTGGTGAAATGAATGGGCAGTGTGCGAGTAACGCTGGCAGTTTGGGCGTATGGATCCGTGGCAGTAAATGCTGCATAGAGGTGCTTCGTATGCCGCAGTTGGTCTGGAGGGACACGCCATTGAATTCGAGGTTCTACAGGCATCATACCCCGTTGTTTGAGGAAGTAGGTATGCTCAGTTTTGAGGGTAAACTGCCACTGCTGCATAGCAGATTCCCCGACGTTGGAACCCACAAAGAGCAGTTGAGGAGGAAGCGCTTTGTAATCCAGTTGGCGAAGTCGCAAAGGGGCAAGGATTTCATAGTGGGAGCTGGATAGCTCTGCCCGGGCATTCTCTTCCTGCCCTTCCGGGATCGTCGGGTTTGTGGGATTTGCAGGAAGATTCCGCCAGCGGAGCTGGATGCGTTGAGAGTCGATGCGCCAGCGGGTTATTAGATACTGCTGGATTGCCCGAGCCCTGGCGGCTGAGAGTGACAGATTGTTGCGTTCTTTTCCAACGCCATTATTACAGCCCGTAATGGTCAGTGTTGCCTCCGGATATTGACGCAGGCGATATCCAATCACATTCAGAATTTCACGGTACAGCCGTAAAGGATCCGGGGGTAAAGCGGAAGGATCAAAGTGCTGGACTTCTTCTGCGCTCAGCAGATGAAGTCGTGCTCCCATAAGGCTGGAGTCACCGATGCGGAAGTACACATACGGCAGCAGAGGAAGTGTTTCAAAAATTTCTTCTTCGATAATGTGGAGAGTATCCACCGGCGTCGTGGTGCTATCTTCAACACCAAAGACTTTCAGTGCCACCTGGAATATCGGCAGTTTCCGAATGCGGTGTTCATAGTGTTCCTGATAGATGGTGACAATGTGGTGGACGTTGTCTGTCGTGTGTTCTTCAACTTTTCGGGATCTGGAAAGCAAGACTACAGTGTCGCGAGGAAGTCCGACGATAAAGCGTTGTACCGTGTCCCGGTAGTACACGGTGTCTCGCTGAATCGGCGGTGGAGGAGAGGGTAACAAAGGAAGACGATAGGTTGCTCCAAGAAGAAGCTGTGATGAATACCACGATACAGAGGTCAACGGAAGGAGGCTGATACGGTACGCAGCAAAGGGCGTAAGTGTAGCGAATTGTCCAACTGGCAGATGGTACCGTAGTCCAACGGTGGGGAGCAGATGAAAAGGCACGAAGTTGGGAATTGCTCCTTGAAAAGCGTTTCGGATGCGACGACCGTCTGCAAAAGTTGCTGCTCTGGGTTCCAGCAATTGTTCCTGTTGATTGAAAGTGTTGTTCCAGAAATACCAGAGTTGTACACCGCCCCAGAACTCAAGGCGTTTGGTGAGCTGAAGGATGCGAGTAACGCTGATACCAACTGCCTGAAGGGAGCTTTCCAGTTGGTGTTTGACCGTAGCATCAACGGTCAGGGTATCTGCGTTTCGGATCACAATAGTGTTGCCAATAATCTCGGTACGGCGTAACGTAGCGCTGGCATCGGTAAAAAGTACTTCGAGGTGGACAGGACCAATGGGAGAATGGAGCCATTCATATCCAGCGCTCAGGTGATATCCTATGCCAATACCACCGCGGTATTCAGGACAGCAGGAAGGAATGCCCGGCAGTTTCCCAAAACTGGCAAGATGGAGATTCAATGCTGGGGCGGCTGAGAGTGTAGCAAAGGCATAGGGACGAAGTGTGTCCCTTACCTGTCCCAGGCTCACATTGTATGTAAGCAATAGCAGGAAAACGCAAGCACTAAGATTTCGCATCGACTAAGATCTTTGTTCGTCATAATTGCAAATATGCAAGATTGCTGGGAAATGGAAAGAGTCGGACAAAAATAAAACTGAGCTCCAGGAAACACGGTGTCCAGTAAAGTAGCATTGTTCACTTATTGATGGCTTTCGGGCATACTATTGGTTGCTCTACAACAGGAAGCTGTCAAAAATTCAAAGTTCGAAAGCCTACCGCAGTTGTTGATCCGGGACACAGGAGTACAGATTCTTTGGTGAAACTTCCGTAAATTTGCATCTTGTTTGAGCGATGATCAGTAATGCAGTTACAGGATTTTTACAAACAGCTTGTTTCGTTGATTCCTGAAGAAACAGCAGAGGATTTTGATCGGATTGGCATTCAGGTGCAGAGTGGCGTCACGGAACTGCGGTGCTTACTGGTAGCGATGGAGGTAACGGATGCCGTGGTACAGGAAGCAGTAGAGCAAGGCGTTGACGCAATCATCAGTTTCCATCCTTTAATTTTTCCTTCCATAGAGCGGATTATCGATGCTGATCGGGTTGGGCGTATCGTTACGCACCTTATTCAACATCGCATTGCCTTGATCGTGGTTCATACGAATCTGGATGCCCATCCGGAAGGAACCAATACGTTTTTAGCCCGGCAGTTGGGAGTAACAGTCGAAGGTCCATTGGTGCCGCATCCGGACCGACCGGATTACGGAATGGGACGGATTGGGAAATTTCCTCATCCGATTACGATTTCAGAGCTATTGGATCGTCTATATCAGACGTTAAAAAGTCCTTTGCGTTTTACGGCTGGAAGCAAAGAATTGGTACAGAGTATCGCGATTGTTGCCGGTAGCGGTCGAAGTTTCCTGCGTGAAGCGATCGCCTCAGGGGTTGATGCCTTTATCACGGCAGATCTAAAGTACCACGATTTTCACAGTGTCGATGGACGGTGTGTGCTGGTGGACGTTGGACATTATGAGATGGAACAGTTTGTTCCGATGATATTGGAAAAATTTCTTCAGCGTATCGTACCGGAAGGAGAAGTTGAAATTTACCGTTCTACCGTGTTGCCCAATCCCGTGCGGTATTATCCCCAGACCCGGTTGTTTCGACAATGGCAAGCAGAAGTGTTAATAAAGTAGAGGATTGATGTATGGCGCGCGATTTGAGTGTGAAGCAGCAACTGGAATTGGTCGTTCAGCTTTCGAAGCTGGATCAAAAAATTGATGAGCTTTATGAAGAATTTGGTGAGTTGCCAGAACAGATTGAGGAGTTGCACAAAGCCATAGAGGAACAGCAGAAAAAAATTGAGCAACTCAGTGAACGGCAACGGGAGGTCGTTGGTGAAAAGACCGATGTCCATCTCAAGATTCAAACATTGAGAGATCGCCAGAAAGAGCTGGAAGATTTGTTGTTTCAAGTCAAAACGAATCGTCAATATGACGCGATTGTAAAGGAGCTGGAGTACATTAAGCAACAGCGTGAAGAAGAAGAAAACCGATATGCAACGCTAGCGATTCAAGAACACAACATTAACAAGCAATTGGAGCAAGAACAGGAACAACTTGCGGAAATGAAGGAGGAATTAGAAGCGCTGGAGAAGGAATATGCAGAATTGGAAGGGGGATTGCAGAATAAAATTCAGCGACTGGAGAGTCAGCGAGAAAAGTTGGTAAAGAAGTTGCCCCGACAGTTGCTTTCGCACTATGAGCGAATCCGCGAATATCACGATGATGCAGCGGTACCATTAAAGCGGGGAAGTTGCTCAGGATGCTACAGTGTGGTGCCGCCACAGACGGAGGTGGAACTGCGGAACTACTATCGAGTATTTTTCTGTGAAAACTGCGGGCGTATTCTATATCCGGAGGAATTGCAGGAAAAAGAACCGGTGGATTCATAATCTGCTCGGCGGGGTAGGCAGGCAACCGCGGCTGCTTCTTGGAAGCGGCTGAGGAAAGTCCGAACTCCAAAGAGCAGCGTGCCGGTTAATCGCCGGGCAGCGAAGCCTGCTCCTATGGGGAGCAGGGGGAAGCTGACGGAAAGTGCTACAGAAACGATACCGCCGATGGCTTTCCGCAAGGGAAAGCACAGGTAAGGGTGGAACGGTGAGGTAAGAGCTCACCGCTGCTGCAGCAATGCAGCAGGCACGGTAAACCCCACGCGGAGCAAGGTCAAGCAGGATGTGGACTCAACCCGCCAGGCTTGAGTGCCGGGTTGCTCGCCCGGTTGCTTTCCCAGAAAGGGAAGCACCACATCCGGGTAGACCGCTGGAGGGTAGTGGTAACACTGCCCCAAGAGAAATGGTTGCCTCCTCCAGCCCTTAGGAGGGTGGAGAAGACAGAATTCGGCTTATCGCTTACCCCGCCACATTTTTTATCTTCCTCTGAATCCCATCCCTTTGCATTCCTGGGTGGACGAAGAACTTGCAATGGCAATCCTGACTTTCTGCTCAAGATTTGCCTGCTTCCTGCGCTTTCCGTAAATTTGAAGCTTTGGAAAAGGGTTTGAGAGCATTTGTTGTTGTACAATAATGAAGGGGAAAAACGGATGAAACTGCGATTACTCCTATTCGGTGCGCTTTTGTTCGGTTTCGGCATATGGGGATGTGAACGCGAGCTTCCACAGGAGTTAAAAGTTCAGCAGTTTGTTACATTTGTTGAACCCGTGACCAAGGCAGAGATGAAAGCGCCAGCAACGTGGTTGCGGCAAATCGTTCCTGGCAAAAGTGCCTTCTTTGTTTCGTCCGAAGGCGTGGCGAAACGGTTTCTCCAGTATGAGGCTGAAGGTGCAGCCGGGGCACGGGTTGGAATGGTATTCTTCCAGATGAGTACTACCGCGACACTCCAGAGTTACTTGGATTCTGTTCGGGTTTTTGAAGATCCTTCCTTGTACTCGGAGGTTCAGCAAACAACGATAGGCGGGAAACCAGCCTATTGGTGGTCCTACAGCGCAGAATATCCCGACGGCGAATTTTATGGTGAGCAGTACGTGGCAACAGCGGACAGTCAAATCGTGACGGTGCTGCAATTAGAAAGCTTTGGCGGGGTTCTGGAAACTGTTCGTCCCATTTTTGATACGGCTATTGCCTCGGCAAAATTGGGAGTCGCTCCCAAAATAGAGCCGGTTAAAGTGGATACCGTCATCGTGGAACGTGAACCGTTTAAACCAGCGGCGAAAATGAAGGCATACGCTAGTGATTACTTTACGATTCAAGTACCGGAGAACTTCCTTGCAAAGGTGCAGAACAAGCAAAACGTCCTGTTTTCGGTGAAATTTGTTGGAGATGGCGGACCCAGTGACTGCACGGTGGAAATTGATGTATTTGAAGCAAAGAATGTTTCAAAGCTGGATAAAGTCATTGAGGACAACAAGTCAGCGTATGAGCAAGCAGGGTTCCGGATCACTGCGGTCAAAACAGCAACGGTTGCGGGACAGCCTGCAAAGTATTTTGAGTACCGGTACGGTAAGAACATCGCTGGGCGTGCATACTTTGTGCTTGTCAACGAGCGGTTGTACCGAATTACCTTGAACTGGTATATTCCGGAAAAGGATATTTACTTGCCTACCTTTACCAAGATGGTTCGCTCGTTCCAGATTAAGTAAGGGAGGGATAAGGATGCGGTACACAACGGTTCCATCGATGTTTTTAGCGATTACCGACCGCTTCCGCAAACATCCAGACAAACCTGCATACCTGTACAAAGAGCAGGGGCAATATGTCTCTCTTCATTACGATGAACTGCGAGCGTGGGTTATTGATGTTGCGATGGGATTTCGAGCTCTGGGTGTCCGCTCTGGGGATCGCGTAGGCATTGCTTCGGAGAATCGCATAGAATGGATCGTAACAGATTTTGCTGTCACTGCCTTAGGGGCAGCGGATGTTCCTGTGTTTTCGATTTTGACACCAGAGCAAGAGCAGTACATTTTTTCACACTGTGAAGCAAAACTGCTGGTGGTATCGAATCGCTATCAATTGAACAAAATCCTGCAAGTGTTGGATCAGTTGCCAGCGGTGGAGAAAGTCGTGGTTTACAATGAGGATCTGGAGTTGCCAGATGATGATCGATTCTTGACCTTTGCACAATTGCGAGAACTGGGACGGCAAAGTGTGCCGGCTGAGAAGCGGGAAGCGCTGTTCCAGGAACTGGCACAGCAGGTCAAGCCGGATGATTTGTTGACCATTATTTACACCAGTGGTACGACGGGGAATCCCAAGGGAGTGATGCTTACGCATCGGAATGTGCTGTCCAATGTTGAGGGTGCTTCCAGCCGGGTGGATATCAGTGAAAACGATCTGTTGCTTTCGTACCTGCCATTCTGCCATTCGTATGAGCGGACAGCCGGCTATTATACTGCTTTTTCCTGCGGTGCCACTGTTGCGCTGGCTGAATCGATCGAGACCATTGCGAAGAATATGCAGGAGGTGAGACCAACGGTGATGACCAGCGTGCCGCGGTTGTTCGAACGCATTCAGCAACGGATTCTCAACAATGTTTCTAAGCAACCACCGCTTCGGCAGCGGATTTTCTATTGGGCACTGGAAGTTGGGAAGAAGAAGTTTTATACAGAGCAACAGGGACGTGTGCCTGTAGGATTGCGATTGCAACATCAACTGGCAGATCGTCTCGTCTTTGCGAAAATCCGGGAACGAACAGGTGGCCGCCTGCGATTTTTTATCTCTGGTGGCGCGCCGCTGGTCAAAGAAGTTGGAGAGTTCTTCTTTGCGCTGGGCATTCCGATCTATGAAGGATATGGACTAACGGAAGCTTCGCCCGTTATCAGCGTAAACTATCCCGGCAATGTGGAACTGGGAACCGTTGGTCCCCCACTACCGAATGTCGAAGTTGAAATTGCTGACGATGGGGAAATTCTTGCCCGTGGTCCTAATATTATGAAGGGTTACTTTAAAGATCCAGCAGCAACACAAGAAGCGATTGATCCAGATGGCTGGCTCCACACCGGGGACATTGGCTATCTTAATGACCACGGTCGATTGGTCATCACAGATCGGAAAAAGAACATCTTTGTATCCAGTGGTGGAAAGAATATTGCGCCGCAACCCATAGAGAATGCGTTGATTCTCAGTCCGTACATCGATCAGGCGGTGTTAATCGGTGATGGTCGAGAGTACAACGTCGCACTGATTGTCCCGGATTTTGAACAGTTGAAGGAATATGCGGAACAGGCGAACATTTCCTATGCGAATGAGCAGGAGTTGATCGAGCATCCGGAGATTAAAAAGCTGATCGATCGAGAAATCAAAAAGCAGCAGAAGACATTTTCAAAATATGAACAGGTGCGCAAATTTGCACTGTTAGTCGAACCATTTTCGGTGGATAATGGAATGTTGACACCGACGCTGAAAGTTCGGCGACACATCATCGAGCAAAAGTATGGGGCAATCATTGAGCAATTGTATCAGTAAGGACGGCAGAAAGAATGCAGGAGATTATCCATTTTATGCAGCACATCAAGGATCTGAAGGCTATTCAGTCCGTTCTTTCGTGGGATCAGGAAACCTATATGCCGCCGGAAGCGGCTGAAGCGCGGGCGGAGCAGGTGGCAACGCTGGCAGCGCAGATTCACCAGTTGGTAACCTCAGAACGAGCCCATCGATTGGTGAAAGAGGCGCGTCGTTTGCTGGATAATGGAGAAGTTGAAGGGAGACGCCGCCGACTGCTGGAGCTGTTTGTTGAGGATATTGAACGGGAAAATAAACTTCCAGAGGAACATATCCGCCGGCTGGCATTTTTGACCTCCGAAGCACAGGTAGTCTGGCGACAGGCGCGAGAAGAAAATAACTTTCCCGCCTTTGCTCCGTATCTGAAACAGTTGATCGAATTGCAGCAGCAAACGGCAGAATATCTGGGATACGAGGAACATCCGTACGATGCATTGCTGGATGCCTATGAACCGGGA
This sequence comes from Candidatus Kapaibacterium sp., assembly GCA_015490805.1. Classification (GTDB taxonomy): domain Bacteria; phylum Bacteroidota; class Ignavibacteria; order Kapaibacteriales; family WFXC01; genus WFXC01. The sequence continues at coordinate 16,868 of WFXC01000028.1, read as the reverse complement.
ATGACGGTTCGACAGCTCCGTCCGCTCTTTACCGAGTTGAAGTCCTTTTTGAAACAGGTACTTGAAGTGGTGCAACAGACAGATCGGATTATCGATCGGCGGTGGTTGTTTCAGTATTATCCAGAGTCGGATCAGGTGGAGTTTGCCAAAGAGACGGTTAAAGCGGTCGGGTTTGATTTTGCCAGAGGACGGGTGGATTTGTCAACCCATCCGTTTTGTACCTCCTTTGCTCCCGTTGATGTTCGGCTGACCACGCGAGTGCATCCACAGGATTTTCGTACCTGCTTTTTTAGTCTGCTCCACGAAGCGGGACACGGGATGTATGAGCAGGGATTGGGCGGAGAATACCCTCGAAGCTTTGCGATTTCTGGAGCATCGATGGGGATTCACGAGTCGCAATCGCTCTTCTGGGAGGATATCATAGGGCGAAGTGCGCCGTTCTGGCGGTGGAATATGCCGCGGATGGCGCAAGTTTTCCCGCAGCAGGTTGTCGGTATTGATCCACAGGAGGCGTTTCGGGCGGTCAATGTCGTTGAACCAGGATTTATTCGGATCGACGCCGATGAATTGACCTACCATTTCCATATCATCTTGCGCTTCGAGCTGGAGTTGCAGTTATTCGAGGGAACGCTGAGTGTTTCTGTGATTCCTGAAGCGTGGAATGCGAAGATGGAGGAAGATCTGGGATTGCTACCTCCGACGGACGCACTGGGATGCCTTCAGGATATCCACTGGTCCTTTGGTGGATTCGGCTATTTCCCAACTTATACCCTGGGGAAACTCTATGCTGCAATGTTCTGGGAGCAGTTGCAAAAGGAAATTCCGGACGTCGAAGAGGGAATTGAACGAGGAGAATTCCAGCCGATTCTGCGATGGCTTCGCAAGAATATTCACTATCACGGACGGCTGAAGAAACCAGCGGAAATTGTTATGGGTGTCTGTGGTCAGCCGCTCTCCATCGCCGCTTTCCAGCGCTACCTGTCGGACAAGCTGGAGCAGGTTTACGAGTTAAACTTGAAGGGATAAGTCGATGAAACTATCGCATCGAGTGCTGAGTGCTGCTGAGTCGCAAACCCTGGCGATCTCAGCGAAAGCCAAGGCGATGCGGGCACAGGGTATTGCAGTTGTCAATCTATCGGCAGGTGAACCAGATTTTGCAACGCCGCAGGTTATCAAAGATGCAGCGGTAAGAGCACTGGAGGAGGATTTTACCCATTATACCCCGGTACCGGGGGTCCTTCCGCTGCGACAGGTGGTTGCGGAAAAACTCTGCTGTGAAAATGGCATTGAAGGGGCAACGCCCGAAACCGTCGTCATTACCGCAGGAGCCAAACACGCTATCTTTTGTGCTCTCCTGGCAATCTGCAATGATGGAGATGAGGTACTCATCCCAGCGCCCTATTGGGTGAGTTATCCCAGCATTGTTCGGATTACCGGCGCAGAGCCAAAAGTGCTGGAAACAGGAGAGGCACAACAGTGGAAGATTACGCCCAAGCAACTCCATAGTGCGATTACACCAAAGACGAAGTGCTTAATCCTGAACTCTCCGTCGAATCCGACCGGGGTAATGTATTCTCCCGACGAACTTCGGGCGCTGGCGGAAGTGCTTGTACAGCACGACGTTTTTGTCATCAGCGATGAAATTTACGAAAAGATTGTTTTTAACAAAAGCATTCCTCATTTCAGCATTGGTTCCATTCCGGAAATAGCTTCCAGAGTGATTACTGTCAATGGTCTCTCCAAAGCGTATGCTATGACAGGCTGGCGCATCGGATATGCAACAGCGACGAAAGCTGTGATTGATCAGATGAAAAAGCTCATTGGACAGAGTGTGACACACGCAACCTCATTTGTCCAGCAGGCGGCGATAGTGGCGTTGCAGGAGGCAGGAGAAGCAGTTGCGCAGATGCGGCAGGTGTTCGAGCGGCGTCGCAATCTCATTGTGCAGCTTTTGAATCAGATTCCGGGTATTTCATTTCCGGTGCCCGATGGAGCTTTCTATGTGTTTGTCAATCTCTCAGAACGCCTTGCGGGAATGGGCTGGTCGGCAGAGCAATTTGCTCATTATTTGCTGGAAAAATATGCTGTTGCAACCGTTCCAGGGGAAGCGTTTGGACAACCCGGCTGCATTCGGATTTCGTATGCGACTAGTGAAGACCAAATTCGGGAGGGTATGGAGCGACTGCACCAAGCATTGGAGGATATGACGACCGGCAGGATAGGGAGACAGTGATCTATTCGGCCTTCTGGGGATGGATACAATGAGTACAACTTCGATTGCTGCTGTTGCAAAAGAAGGTAATGTTATCCCCTGTAGCAGAAAGCAACTGACTTTGCGAACAAGCGTGGCTGTCTGGAGTAGGAAGTCTTCGTTGCCGAAGAGAGGCCATTCTAAGAATAGCCTTCTTTTATGGAAGGCTGAGAAGCTGGTAAGAGCGATTCACCATCAGATGCTGTTGCTTCCAAGATATAGATACCGGCGGAGTGCTTAAAGCGCATTCTTTCGAGCACCTATAACTTCGTTGCTTCCAGGATGTAGTACCGGCGGCGAGGCACAGTTTCACGAAATTTCAAGCATCGGCGAGGCATTATGCGCCAAAAGATCCCGTGCGGGGCAGAGGGGCGCGATCGCGTACAAAGCGTTCCATCCATCGCCGCATTTGAGCATTGCTTTCCTGCCGTTGACCGCTCAGGATATGATCCGCATTGTCATAGATGATGAGGCGATAGGGGAAGTGGATTTTTTGTAGTGTGATTCCAAGTTTCAGAGCATCGAGCGGATTGACTCGCCGATCGCCAGCGCCGTGGAGCACTAAAAGGGGCGTTGTGCGGCAGAGTTGATCAGCCCAGAGAACAACGGATCGCTTGCGCAATTCTGCTTCTTCATCGGCATTGGGTGGTAAAAACGGTCGAAGCATTTGCCGGATGTAGCTATTAGCAGGAGTGTCGTGGAGTGACGTCGGGGCACCGTAGGTAATAGCAGCCCGAAAAGCATCGGAGTGTTTGAGCATCAAGAACGTAACGACGCCGCCCCGACTGCCACCGATGACACCAATCCGGTCCATATCAACGTATGGCAATTGCTGAAGAACCTGCAACAGTGCCAGCGAATCGCGAGCGTCGCCATCGCCCCATTCTTCCTGTCCTTCGCTACCCCCAACGCCGCGGTACTGGCTGGCGACAGCTACAAAGCCCCAACTGGCGCACAGCCCAATGGTTGCGGCTGCCGACAGGGGGGTCAATGCTGCTTTGGGACCACTGCCGCCCCGGTTGTAAATGATTGCCGGCATTGTAGCTGCTTCCTGTGGCGGTACCGCTAACCACCCTTTGATCCGGAGTCCCTCGTTGAGATACGTGATTTCGTAGAGCCGGGTGGCAGCAAAGCGCTGGTAGTCTTCTGGTGGCATTGACCGCTGCGCCATTGAAAATGCCATTGGAGGAAACGTTCTCAGTTGAGCATCAATGAGCATTGGACGATCGCCTGGTTGTGAAACCGACTGTCAGCACAAATGCCGGTGAACGCAGAGATGGTTTTTTCAGTGCCTTCGGACAGACGGGGAACACGCTTTTTCCACCTTTTTTCGTAATTTTGAGGGAAGCGTTGGAATTTTGTCGAACAACTCAAGGGAAGCGCAATGGCAGTGTTAGAAGAAGCCAAAAAGATTCAGATGCCCATCAACTTTCAGCAGTGGATTGAGGAGCATCGGCACCTGCTGAAACCACCGGTTGGCAATGCCTGCATTTATCAAGAAGGAACGCAGGATTTTATTGTGATGGTGGTCGGTGGACCAAATACCCGCAAAGATTTTCACTGGGAAGAAGGAGAAGAATTTTTCTACCAGATCGAAGGCGATATTACGTTGCGCGTCCACGATGGAGAAAAAATTGTCGACATCCCGATTCGCGAAGGGGAAGTTTTTCTCCTTCCACCGCGAGTTCCACACTCCCCACAGCGTCCGGCAAATACTGTAGGGCTGGTAATTGAGCGGAAACGGCGTCCCGGAGAGCTGGATGGCTTTATGTGGTTCTGTGAGAACTGCGGTGAGAAGCTCTATGAAGAATATTTCCAGCTCACCGATATCGTTTCCCAGTTGCCTCCTATTATGGAACGGTTCTACAGCAACGAAACGCTCCGTACCTGTAAGAAGTGCGGAACGGTGATGGAACCGCCATCAGCGGCAAAGTCTTAGAGGCGATTGTTCAGTGTTGAGGCAGCAGTGTTTTCCTGGGATAGTGGTATTGCTGTGGATGAAAATCCTGCTTAGCTGAGGGATTGAAGCAGCTTGGGGAAAAAGATTTTCTGGAGTTTCTGGTAAAGATTTTTTGCTGATTAAGAGGTTGATCAAAGAAAGGGATGCTGTATGCGGATTGATATTCACGCTCACATTTTGCCAGAAACCTGGCCCCCCTTGAAAGACCGCTACGGATACGGTGGTTTTATCCAGATCCAGCACGTCGAACCCGGCGTTGCCCATATGGTCTACGATGACGGACGGTTTTTCCGGGCAGTGAAGGAGAATTGCTGGAATCCAGAAGCAATTCTTCAGGATATGGAGCGACACAAAGTGGATGTGATGGTGTTGTCCACGGTGCCGGTGCTGTTCAACTACTGGGCAAAACCAGAGGATACCCTGGATTGGTCTCGATTTCTCAATGACCATCTGGCTTCTGTCCAGGCGCAGTATCCCACTCGATTTGTTGCCCTGGGGACCTTACCAATGCAGGCACCGGAGCTGGCGGTTCGGGAATTAGAACGCTGTGTACAGGAGTTGCATTTGCCCGGTGTCGAAATTGGCTCCAATATTGAGGGAGTGAATCTGGATGATGAGCGATTCTTTGCCGTTTATGAAGCGGCGGAAGATCTGGGCGCCTGCATTTTTGTTCATCCGTGGAATATGATGGGGATGGACCAGATGCGGAAGTACTGGCTACCGTGGTTGGTTGGAATGCCAGCCGAAACTTCCAGAGCTATTTGTTCCCTGATGTTCGGTGGCGTTTTCGATCGCTTTCCGAAGCTGCGCTTTTTATTCGCGCACGCCGGTGGATCTTTTCCTATTACCCTGGGGCGTATCCAGCACGGCTATAACTGCCGCCCTGATCTGGTGAATGTGAACGACGTGCGCCCGCCGCGCGAGTACGTGGGCCATTTCTGGGTTGATAGTATCACGCACGATGTTGCAGCGTTGCGATACATCGTTGAACTGTTTGGCACCCGCCGCATTGCGATGGGATCTGACTATCCTTTTCCGCTGGGCGATCTTACCCACGGTTCCATCGTTGAGAACGCAACGTTTCTATCGCCAGAGCAGAAGGAAGAAATTTTTGCGGCTGCTGCTTTAGAGTTTCTTGGATTGCCGAAGAGTCGGTTCGTAGCTGAGCAAACGGAGAGTCGGGTGGAATGAGCGATTGGGAGTATCGCCTGGAATTTGCACAACAGTTAGATCGACAAGATCCGCTGCGGACATTTCGAGAGCAATTTTTTATTCCGCAAGTTGAAGGACGTCCTGCGATTTATTTCTGTGGTAACTCCCTGGGATTGCAGCCGAAAAATGCAGCAGCATATCTTGAGCAGGAGCTGGAAAAATGGCGGGCGCTGGGGGTTGAGGGACATTTTCGAGGAGAGCATCCGTGGTTTTCCTACCATCATTGGTTCAAAAAGCCGCTGGCGCATCTGGTGGGAGCATACCCGGATGAAGTGGTCGCGATGAATTCACTGACTGTCAATCTCCATTTGCTGATGGTCAGTTTTTATCGTCCAACGCCGCAGCGGTATAAGATTTTGTGTGAAGCTGGTGCTTTTCCTTCAGATTACTATGTGATTGAGAGCCAACTCCAGTTTCACGGCTTCGATCCTGAAGAGGGGATGGTGGAAGTGTTCCCTCGAGCAGGAGAGCGAATTCTTCGCACGGAGGATATCGTAGCAAAGATCGAAGAGGTAGGATCGCAATTAGCCCTGGTGCTGTTTCCCGGTGTGCAGTACTATACGGGACAGTACTTTGATTTGCCGGCTATTACGCGGGCAGCGCATAAAGTTGGTGCTGTGGCGGGATTCGATTTAGCGCACGCTGTTGGCAATGTTCCACTCCGACTCCACGACTGGGACGTGGATTTTGCGGCGTGGTGTTCGTATAAGTATTTGAACTCTGGACCGGGCAGCGTTGGTGGAGCATTTGTCCATCGGCGGTGGCATCAGCAAAAAGACCTGCCGCGGTTTGCTGGCTGGTGGGGATATCCGGAAGAGAAACGATTTGAAATGAAAAAAGGCTTTATTCCGATGGAGGGAGTCGATAGCTGGCAACTGAGCAATGCGCCGATCTTTTCAATGGCGGTGCATCGGGCGGCGCTGGAAATTTTTGAAGCTGCGGGTATCGAACGATTGCGTCAGAAAAGCGAGCAACTAACCGGTTTTTTAGAATTTGTTATCCGAACAGCAGTCCAGCGAAATCCTGCGCTGGAAGTGGAAATCATCACGCCATCCGATCCTCAGCAGCGAGGATGTCAGTTGTCACTCTTTTTCCATCGTGGGGGACAATCGGTGATTCAGCAACTGCGGCAATCTGGTGTCATTGTGGACTGGCGGGAGCCGAATGTGATGCGAGTTGCGCCTGTGCCGTTGTACAACACTTTTGAAGAAGTGTTCCGTTTCGGCACACTGCTGGAGCAGGTAGAAGTGACAGAGGAAGGATAGGGAAGATGAACGCAACAGTAATCATTATCGGCGGGGGCTTGGTCGGCGCTCATTTAGCCAGGGTTCTGGGGCTTCGTGGGTATGCGGTGAAAGTGTATGAGAAGCGACCCGATATGCGGAAAGCATCCATCGCAGCCGGGCGATCAATTAATTTAGCCCTTTCAGATCGTGGATGGAAAGCCCTGGATGCTGCTGGGACCGGGCAACGAGTGCGCCAGGCAGCGATTCCAATGCGTGGGCGAATGATTCATCCTATCGATGGAGAGCTCCGCTTTCAGCCGTATGGGCTGGAGGGACAGGCAATTTACTCCGTTTCCCGTGGCGGACTGAATCGCTTGCTGCTGGATGCGGCAGAAGAGTTGCCCAATGTAGAACTATTTTTTCAGTGGCGATGCGTAGACGTCGATCTGGATCGACCAGCGGCGGTGCTGGAAAATGTCCAGACCGGTGAGCGACAGACGGTGGCCGGAGATTATCTCGTTGGTGCCGATGGGGCTTTCTCTGCTGTTCGCTATCGAATGCAGCGGCTGGATCGGTTTCAGTACTCCCAGCATTACATCGAGCACGGATATAAGGAGCTGACTATTCCCGCAGCAGAAGGAGGTGGCTGGCGGATTGAACCGAATGCGTTGCACATCTGGCCCCGCCACCAGTTTATGCTGATTGCGCTTCCCAATCAGGATGGCAGTTTTACCTGTACGCTGTTTCTGCCCTTTGAAGGGTCACCGTCATTTGAAGAGTTGTCGACGCCGCAGGAAGTACGGCGGTTTTTCGAGGAGCAATTTCCAGATGCAGTCCCATTGATGCCGACCTTAGAGGAAGATTTTTTCCGAAACCCCACTTCATCTTTGGCAATCATCCGATGTTATCCGTGGACCTATGGCGGAAAGGTAATGCTGATTGGAGATGCTGCCCACGCTATTGTGCCATTCTATGGGCAGGGAGTCAATGCCGGATTTGAAGATTGCCGGATTTTTGCTGAGCTGCTGGAGCAATATCAGGATGATTGGGCAACCGTGCTGCCCATTTATCAACAAATGCGGAAGCCGAATGCTGACGCTATTGCCGATCTGGCAATGCGGAATTTCGTTGAGATGCGCGATCACGTCGCTGATCCTCGATTTCTCCTCCGGAAAGCGATTGAGCGCAGGTTGACGCAGGAATTTCCCCATCGTTTTCTCCCTGTGTACTCGATGGTTACCTTCTCGCCTGATCTACCCTACCGTATGGCACTGGAGGAGCAACAGAAGCAGGATCGAATGTTTGAAGAAATTCTCCAGTTGCCGGATGTCGAACATACATGGCAAACCCCTGCCGGATGGGAGAAAATTCTGGCGATTTTTGATCGTTACTATTGCGGTTCTGAAGCGCTCAGTGGCGCTCCAAACGCATAGAAAGTTGTATATTTGAATTTTGCAAACCAGCAACAAGTGAAACCATAAAGGTAGGAAATGGAAGCAATTGTGGAAATCCAGGGATTTCAGTTTCGTGTCCATCCAGATGATACGATCTTTGTGCCCCGATTGCAGGAAGAACCGGGTAGTACGGTTGAATTCGATCGTATCCTTTATCTGCGGGATGGAGAGAAAATAGCTGTCGGGACACCTTACGTATCTGGGACGGTGAAGGCAACAGTAGTCGAGCACGGCAAAGGGGAAAAAGTAATTGTTTTCAAGAAGAAGCGACGTAAAGGATATCGGGTGAAGAATGGACACCGGCAGCCGTATACGCAGATTAAAATTGAGTCCATAGAAGTGTCACAATAGAGAGCGAAGGAATGGCGCACAAAAAAGCAGGCGGAAGTACAAAAAACGGTCGGGATTCCAATCCCAAGTATCTGGGGGTTAAGCGATTCGATGGACAGTTTGTGCGGGCGGGGAATATTCTGGTACGTCAGCGAGGAACACGGATTCATCCGGGACAGAATGTCGGCAGAGGGGGAGATGATACGCTCTTTGCCTTGGTGGATGGATTTGTAAAATTCGAGCGACGGCGCCGCAAAGGAAAAGAGAAGAAGTTTGTGAACGTGATCCCTGTGGAGTCAGTGCCGGCGCAGTGAGCGGTGGTCGCGTAGGCAGCTAGTTGAAAAAAGTTGGTTTTCAATAACGTTGTTGAATAAAAAAGTGAGGAGGCGACTGATGAAGCGCGGCGTTATGTTGATAGCAGCAATAGGATTTTTAGCTCTTGGTTTTTGGGGATGCGAGTCCAGCTCAGAACCTTCGGGTGGTAGCGGTACTCCGGTTTACTATCCATTGAATGTCGGGAATTGGTGGAAGTATGTGTCGGTCGAAGTTGATTCCACCGGGACAGAGAAACCCGGAACGCAAATGACAGATTCTTCTGTTGTTATTGGAACAACCCAGTTGGCAGGCAAGCAGGCAGCAATTATGGTGAGTTACGATAGCACCGGTGTGGCAGTAGACACTTCCTATCTGTTCGCAGATGCCACTACGGTGTGGGCATATTTGGGGACAGACACACTGGGTTTAGGAGGCGTTGGTACAAATGTGAAGCTTGATTGGATCAAAATTGCTGATTTCCAGGTGAATCAGTGGGATGTTGTGACGGTAGACATTAACGATACAGTGGATTTTCAACAGGGATCGCGTTTGATCTTCAAATCGTTGAAGCTGAGTGGAAAAAATTTGGGGACACAAACGGTAACGGTAGCAGGACAAACCTATCAAGCGGTATTGATTGAAATTACTGGTACCGTGGAAATGAGTATTGACTTTGGCTTTGGGCAGCAAGATGTAAAAGCCAAAATCGTACAGCGAACGTGGTATGCACAGGGAGTGGGTCCAGTACAAGCTGAGGATAGAACAGAGCTGGATATGGGCATTGCCCAGCAATTCTTGGGTGGCTCAAATCGGAAATTGCTGAAATATAGCGTGACATTGTAGTTCTTGTTGATTCGTAACAGCAAAGCAGTCGAAGGCGTGCTTGTGCACGCCTTTTTTGTTTCTGGAGGGGATGTAAATGCGAACAGTGCTGCGAGGGATCATTGTGACTCCTATCCCAAACTTTCAATGGAAGTGGTGGCAGGATGGCGTATGCGTTGTGCATGGTGAGACCATTGAATTTGTAGGGGAGACAGTGGCTTATCAGCAGCGCTACGGACAGCCACCGCCAGAACACCCGCGCTTTTTGCTGCTACCGGGATTCATTGATTTGCACACGCATTTACCGCAGTATCCTGTGCGGGGAATGGGAGAGGGGACATTACTGGAATGGCTGGAAAAGTGGATTTTTCCTGCGGAAACCGCCTTTCAGGATGCGGCGTATGCGTACGAAGTAGCGAAAGCGTTTTTTCAGGATTTGCTTGCTCACGGCACAACGGCGGCGGTTGTCTTTGGTCCGCCGTACGAGGCGGCGACGGACGCAGCGTTTACAGCAGCAAAGGAAGCAGGTATTCGCCTGTGGATGGGGATGACCGTGATGGATCGTTATGTGCCGGAAGCGTTGCGCCGATCCCCGGAAATACTGGAGATGGAAATGCAGCGGTTGGTGCAACGATGGCATCGGCCAGAGGAGAGAATGCAGTATGTCATTACCCCGCGATTTGCTCCCAGTTGCTCACCACCATTGCTCCACCGCTGTGCAGCGGTTGCCAATCGATGGGAATTGATGGTGCAAACCCATCTGGCGGAGAATCCGGCAGAAATTGCGTGGGTTGCCGAATTATTCCCAGATCAACCGCACTATACCGGAGTTTACCACCATTTTGGACTGCTGCATTCGCGAACCATCCTGGCACACTGCATCCACCTTTCTCCGGCAGAGCAGGCAATCATTCGCCAGAAAGAGGCAGTGATAGCACACTGTCCAACCTCTAATCGGTTTCTCCAGAGTGGCATTATGCCACTGCGCCGGTATCTGGATCAGCAATTGCGCGTGGGATTGGGCACAGATGTTGCCGCAGGATATCAGACAGCCCTTCTCTATGAAGCGCGGGAGGCTGTTGAACAATCAAAAACCCTGGCGCTCTGCAAGCCGGATGAGAAGGGGACGGTTGATCCTGCAACGGCTTTGTGGCTGGCAACACGTGGTGGAGCAGTGGCTCTGTCTATGGAACATCGGATTGGTACCATTGAACCTGGGTTGGAGGCGGATATCGTCTGTTTTTCTTTCCCCTCGCAATGGCAGGTTCAATCCTTACCGCAACTCTTACCGTTGCTACTGTACCGCTACGAAGAACTGACAGTGGCTAAAGTCTATGTTGCCGGCCGATTGCGGTACTCTGGTACGCCGTAGGCTGCTGCTCAGAGAGTGTAGAGTTAGTGCCCGGAGGATCGCTATGACTTTTCTGGTGGAGAGGAGATAGTCACCCGGATTGGTGAACTTTCCCGCATTACTTCATAGGTAGACATTGAAATAATCTGGTCCTGTTCAGAAATGGGCAAGAGTGAAGCAACTTTGAACTTAATCGTTGACGGCGGTGCTCCTTCTTGTAGGGCAATCATCCCTTCTTGCATCATTTTCAGCAATTGTTCCTCCTCTTCGTGGAGCGTTTTGAGCTTATCAGCAATGGGAAGCCAGATGAGGTTGGCAGATAAGATCCCCCACATTGTGGCGATAAATGCCATCGCTATGTGTTTAATCAAGGTGGTTGGATCATCACCTGCTGAAGCTAAGGTAGAAATTAACCCCATAACCGTTCCAATGATTCCCATTGTTGGGGCGTAGCCTCCCATTCGACCAAACAGATTAATGTTGGTCTGGTGCCGCTGGGCGATAAACAATAATTCGTTCTCAGCAACCTTGCGCAGCTCTTTGGGATCTGTGCCATCAATGACCAGTTGGAGCAATTTTTTTAGATAAGGATGGGGTGTGCGATTTAAAAATTTTTCCAGTGCCAAAATGCCGTCTTTCCGGGCGACCACTGCATAGCGGATAATTTGTTTTGCAATACCAACGGGATCGTATTCAGGTGGGAAAAGAGCAATAGCGACCAACTTGGGCATTCGGGCTATATGTTGCCACGAACTACCAATCATTGCTGTGGCAATAGTGCCACCGAAGACAATCATCAGTGCCGGAATCAAAAACAGCGTAGAAGCGGTGCCGCCCTCCAGGTAATAGGCACCGAAAATCATAGCAAAACCGAAAATAAAGCCAACGATTGCTGAGCTTCTCATTCGCTTTCACCGTTACTCCCGCTCTACGAAAATAGAGCGTTTGTTAATTACAGGAAATCGAACAGCGTTGTTTGAAATAAGCGGGCACCAACGCGCAATGTGTAATTCAGTGACGTTTGGAATTTGGTAAGATTGATCGCCTCTTGAGCGACGTCTGCATCTCCACGAATAGATTTGAGCTCATTGAGGCGAGTGTTTTCGTAAGTGATTTGTTTAAGTTGCGTCTCCATCCGAATGCGGACGCCGCCTACCCGACCAATTTCGTTATGAAGTTGATCCAATTGGTCCGAGAGTTGGTCAGCTAATGCTTGAAGTTTGCGGGCATCAGTGATATCCAGAAAATCACGTTCTCCCCGGGCTGTGCCATCACGTTTGTAAGTGAGGACGTTGTAAATCTCGACTAAAATCTCGAACACCTTTGTACCGTTGGAACCAAAAGCATCGTTCGCCAGGGTGTTGATCCGTTCCTGGATATTAGCACTGATTAGAACAGAACGTGCCTGAAAGTTTCCTTTGAAAGCAATTCGCAAGCCTTCAGGGTTATCCGTAGAAACTGCGGCGGGATCCTGTAACAGCTCAAAGGGGAGTTTGGTGATTTCTGGTGGCGTTGGGGTGATAGAATCCTCCGTTGTGCGAGTACCAGCAAACAGAAAACGTCCGTTGTGCTGGTAGTTGGCGATTTCTAAAAGATCATCGAGTATACGGCGAATTTGCTCACCCAGCACGGTGGGCTTGTCGTAGTTGACCGGATCAACTGCTGTTTCCACAATCGATCGAGCTTTGCGAAGATTGGTGGAAAAGTTTTCCAGCGCAAATTCGTAGATGTCCAGCTCCGTAATTGCCTTCTCGATGTTGGTCTTAAATCGAAGATTTTGGTTGATCCGGGTTTCTACGTGTTTCACATCAACAGCTCGCAGTGGCGCTTCCGAAGGGGAAAGAAAAGCTTTGCCACTGCTGAGGCGTAAGTTGGTCTGAGTAATTTGCTCTTGTAACCGCTGCAAGTTGAATTGGTACTGTTCTACGATGCTATTTTGCGTTACGCGCATAGGGTATCCCTATGTTTGTTCATTGTCCAAGTCTGATCAGTGTATCCAGCAGTTCATTGGCAACCGAAATAATGCGAGCAGCCGCTTGATAGGCTTTTTGGAATTTTACTAACTGGACCGCTTCTTCATCCAGGTTTACCCCTGCCATCGCTTCTCGTTGGGTAATCATTTGTGATTCAACAGCTTTAGCAGTGTCAAATCCTAATTTGGCATTTTGCCCTGCCAATCCCAGTTTGCCGATGAGGTTTGTGTAGAAGTCCATCAGCGTTGTGTTATCCAGAAAGTTTTCGTCGTTGATCACATCTGCCATTTGCAGAGCGACTGCGCTGTTGCCCGGTTCCCCAGCAGCAGAACTGGTGGGAATGTCCCGCGGGGAAAAAGCGATGGCAGCATCCAGCGCAATGGTTTCCAGTGTTGTTCCGGCAGGATCAAAGAAGTTGCGTCCCGGTGGAGCGGTGCCAGTATCGTTCAACCCATAACCGGTGACGCTGATAGCGTTGATTCGGGTCACCAGCGCTTCTACCAGGCGGTTGAGTTGTTTCGCAATCGAAAAGCCATTGCTGCTGTCTTTGTCGTCTAACAGAACGTTGTAGTGCTCCAGTAAACTCGCCATTTCTCCCCCTGCTGGATGCAATTGGAGAATTGCATTGCCTTGAGTATCGACGATGTTCAAAGTGAGCGTACGTTCTTGTGTAGTGCTGTCGATGGTTTCTTTTAACTCCAGTGTCTGGGCATTAGGACCTGTCAGGATAGTCGAACCGCTGACGGCGATGTTGACCATATTGTTGTTGTCGTATCGGACATCGATATTTAAGTATTCCGCCAATTGTTCTAACAGTTTGGTTCGTTGATCTTCTAATGGTGCTGTGGCACCGGTTCCTTCGATGGATTCAATCCCGATCTTTGCATTGAGTGAGGCAATTTGTTCCAGCAATTTGTTAATCGTTGCAACCCGCGTTTCAGCTTTGCTTTTAATGTCTTCCCGCAAAACCCGGATCTTCTGTCCCGTTGTACGAAACGCATTGATCATTGACGTTGCGGTAGAAAGCACCGCTTCGCGACGCTGGAGACTTTCTGGCTCTAAGGCTAAATCGTTGAGGGCGTCAAAGAATCGCTGGATGTAACGATCCAGTCCAGTATCGGAGCCTTCTCCTAAGATCGCTTCCAGTCGCTGGAAAGTGAAAATGTGGGTTTCGTTGTATTTTTTCGTTGCGATGCTGTTGCGAATTTCTTTGTCGAAAAATTCGTGCTGCAATCGCACAATTCTACCAGCACGCACGCCCGTGCCGATTGTGCCGGCTGCCAGTTTTACCGGTTCTGTTTCGACTAACTCAATGCGCCGCCGGGAATAGCCAGGAGTATTAACGTTGGCGACATTGTTTGACGTAGTATCTAAGCCTAATTGCTGCGCTAAGAGTGCGCGCTTTCCGATTTCTAAGGATGGAAAAAATGGCATTGCTACGCCTGTACGTTGTACAATGACTGATGTTTGCCCAATAAAGCTTCCAGAGCAGTTTCGCTAAACTCCAGAGCCCGGCGTATCAGGAACGAGGTGATCACAGCCGTTCGCTGGAGCTTGTCGGTCTGCTCTTTGAAAGCCTGCTGTAAGTGAAACAGCATTTTCTGGAGATGCGAATCGCTGGTGTGCTCTAATAATTGCGTTGTGCGAATCTTCTTTGCTTCTGCCAGCGGGATCTGGAGCGTCTCGCTGATAATATGGAAGCGCTGCATTTCTAATTGGTGGAGGGTGCCGACCAAAGAATCTAAATGCGCAATTGCCTGCTGTAGTTGCGGCAGGTTATACGCCGTAATAGCGTTTTGCACTTGCTCATAGGTGGAAACAATGTCTCTCAAAACGTCCAGTTCGCGCTGGAGATGTTTTACCACAGCGTCCATGCGCTTATCCTTTTTCATCCTTGAACCTTTCCACACTTATCATCGGCTGTTTTGATGGAAAAGTTAGTTTGTCCGTCTTTAGCCAGCAACTTTACAAACACATAGGCAGGTGATGGATGAAAAATGCTTTCCTTGTAGGAATCGGTGGTTTCATTGGTGCGGTGGCTCGCTACTGGGTTGCTGGATGGGCATACCAGCTTCTGGGAGCGGCTTTTCCGGTTGGAACGCTGGCGGTGAACATCGTCGGCAGTTTCTTCATTGGAGTTGCTCATGGCTTTGCTGAGTGGTTTCAGTGGTTCACTCCTGAAACGCGAACCTTTCTTTTTATTGGTTTCTTTGGCAGCTTCACCACCTTTTCAACGTTCACCTATGAGATGTTTGCCCTTGTGCGCGATGGACAGTGGCTGAGCGCGATTGCCTACGTGATGTTGCATCTGGTATTGGGCTTTCTGGCGGTTTTTCTGGGATTTGAAGTGGTGAAATTATGGAGGTAGCAAAATGACTTTGCCGAAAGAAGGCTTTTTATTGCGCATTTTTATTGGCGAAGCGGATCGCTATCAGGGACAGCCACTTTACGAGTGGATAGTACGTAGAGCTCGGGAGCAGGGATTAGCGGGGGCAACAGTCATCCGCGGCATTGAGGGATTTGGTGCGCATAGCCGGATTCATACCGCTCGTTTCCTGCGACTTTCTGAGGATTTGCCCATTATTATTGAGATCGTGGATACGGCGGAGAAAATCGAGCAATTTCTGGAAATTATCGATCCTGCCATCGGCGAAGGTTTAGCCACGCTAGAGCGGGTACAGGTGCGGTTTTATCGAGCAGGAGAAGTTTCGTAGGGTTGTAAGGTGGTGGTTTCCGTAGCACTGGCTGCGGTAATCCCCCAAAGAAAGTTGTTTTTTGCTAAGAGATTTTCAGGTTAAAGAAGGACATTCTGCAGTCTTGCACTCAAAAGCCCTTTGTTTTAGCGCAGGAAGATGCTGGACGGTGTTGTGCAAGGGTAATTGTTGGTGCGCCGGTTGCCTTCTTTGTTGTCCCACGCAAGGTGAGATGCTGCGAGGAAAAAAGTAGGATGGGAGCTGATGCGATCACCGCTTTACTTGAAAGAAGTTGCTGGACTTTACTTGAAAGAAGTTGCTGGAGTGGAAAAGTGTCGTAGGGGTATTGGATGTTTGGTGAGAATTTGATAAATTGCGCCAAATTTTGAAAGAGGTTAATTGTGTTTGTTGAACAAAGTTGCAGGTGGAGCAATGAAGTTGAAATTAACTTTTGTCGTGTGTTTGGCTGTTTGGGGATTTTGGTTTGCCAATGTTCCTGTGCCAGCACAGTGGCAGGTGTATACAGTTTATGGAGATGCGGGACAGGAAACATGGATGCCAGGGTATTGGTCGTCCAATCCTTATCATAGGGGGTGGTCATATACGAAGAAAATCCAGTTCATCATTCGTGCCAGTGAATTACAAGCTGCAGGAATGCCACCGGGGCGGATTGTAGGATTGGCGCTTGAAGTTCAGCGTCTTAGTTCTACTCCGACTGAGCCCGTGGCTTTTACCGTTGGAATTGGGACAACAAATTTGGATCAGCATACTCCTACAGGGTTCGGACCCTTCGTGTCTGGCATAAATACAGTATGGCAGAATGCTGCGTGGCAGCCACAGCCTGGTCTCAATGAGCATGTGTTTCTCAACAATGCATTTCTCTGGGACGGACAGTCAAATTTGGTGGTGGAGTTCTGCATAGATCCACCTTCAGGTTTCTCGTATTGGTACGCAATTTTGCATCACACTTTAACAACATACCGCACGGCGCGGTATCGAATCTGGTGGAATGGGACATGTCAGCAGCTAACGAGTGGATTAACATCTAATTCTGTCGCCTATCGCTGGCGCCCGGTATTGCATTTTTATGTCCAGACCGGCATCACTGAATCCTTCCCCGATGATGTGGATCCGCGGCGGATTCTGCGCTCTGGTGAAGTATACGACGGTAGCGATGCACAGCATCCGCATCCATACCTGAAGTTCCGCACCTCACCGGGACAACAACTCCAGTTGACCTACAAGATCGTGGGACCGCTGCCTTCGCTTGATCCGATTTAC
>WFXC01000027.1 GCA_015490805.1 Candidatus Kapaibacterium sp. | reverse complement strand
GGGTAGAAGTATGGATCCTTCGAGATCACTGTACGAGCAATCTTACCCTTCCTCAGCAAAGGTAACATCTTCCACAAGATTCGAAGAACAAAAAAGGTTTGAGAATTCTCGGGGGCAGTTTGCTTCCGAAGGGTCAGTAGATTGGACACATAACCGGAAGTTGCTGCACCATTCAGTAGGGAGAGTGAAAAAGAAAAATCGGGGGGAGGGGGGGGGGTAGAGATAATTCCCCATCCAGCTCTGTTCCAGGACGTCGAAAACCTCGCAACACCTTGAGCCCACCTGCGAAGCGCAGAACACCTGCCTTCGCGCCACTATGGGGAGCAACGATTGAGGGTTGGATAAAACGGGGAAAAGAACGATGAAACTGTTCCAGCGTCTTGCTTCTCTGCCTTTGCAGAAACTTTTCCGGCACCTTCTTATTCCCGGTGTAGCCGTTGTGACCGTATTACTGCTCATAGCCGCCATTCGAGGTAACACGGTCGCGTTGCAGATACCGAAGCAGAATGGAGTGCTGGTTCATGTTTTGAGCTCGCTGGTGGAGCTGTCGCATAGTTTCCAGCAGCATCGGGCTTTGGTTCTTCAGGAGCTGGAAGGTGGAAGCGAATCATTCCGCATTCAGCAGGTGCAGCAAAGAATTGATGAATTGATACAGAGCGTGCAGCAGCAATTGCAATCAGAGACTACAGTGAAGAAAATCGCAGCCATTATGGGATTAGCAGGGGAACTTGCGGAACAATGGCAGCAGTGGAAGGGCAAATGGCAAGAGATGACGCCATCAGAAGCCTTCTGGCAGCACAATCGATTAGTTCATACGACTTTCGAATTGACAGATGCAGTGTTACAGACAACGAAGTTCCCGGAGGAAATGGAAACGTTTATGGCGTTGTTATATCGCCACGTTCCGCAGCTTGCTGAAGCTATAGGGCAATTACGGGACAAAGGCAGAAGTGTGCTAACGGGAGGAAGTGATAGCCTGATCATTCCCGAGGATGCTTTTATCTATGCGTTGCTACGACAAGCATTAGCAGAAAAAGCGCGGGTAGAGCGAATGCTTGGTTATGGTAATGAGGAGTCGGAAATGCAACCGTTGCTACAAAAATTACAGCAGCTTTTGCCAGCGGTAACCCGGTTGTTGGAAACGGCAGAACAGCACGTGCTGTTTGCCGACAATGCCGCAACCGATCCTCAGCAATTTTTCCAATCAGCAACGCAGATTCTCAATGCACTGTATCAGTGGGATGAAGAAGCGACAACGGATGTAGCAAAAAAGTTTGAGCGTGCCTATCAAACAGAGGCAGTGATTGTATATGGTTCCATAGCGATAGCGATACTGATCGTTGCTGCCTTAATAGGTATAATGGTTGCGGTGAGTAACATTCTCGCACAGGGTTTTCGCTGCATCATTACGGCTTTCCTTTCGCTTCGGCAAGGGCAGTTGGAGCAAGAGGAGCTGGTATCTGTATCGACAGTTGAAAATGAGATTGGCGAGCTGGCGCGCTCTATTCTGGATGTTGGAGCACGATTGGCGCGACGCCTGCGAATGGTGCAATGGCTGGAGAAAGTGGCTCAGGCAGCAAGTGCGGGACAACCGCTGGAAGATGTTGGAGGTCGTATTGCAGAAGCTGCTATTGCTGTTAGTAATGGGGTGTCAGCCGAATTGGTACTCGTCGATGACAACGGGGTCCCAGCACAGCGTTTTCACTCAGGCGCTCAAGGAGAAGCGCGAGCGTTGCGCGGACAGGGTAGCGCCTCCGGGCAGCAGCAGATAGAAGTTTCACTGGTTGCAAACCAAAAGACCGTTGGCTATCTGATAGTAGAACGTCCAGCATTGGAACAGGCAGAGGCTTCAGATGTACAGGAAGTTTTGCAGGGTATGGGGTCAGTGATCAGTAGCATTTTAGTGGCTTACTTGATGCAACAAGAAATTACAGCGTTCAACGAACAGATTCAAGAAGATGCCCGCCTGATCGGGGTGGTATTGCAGGAGATGGCACAGGGGAATCTGGATGCTGTGCTTCAGATCAGCGGGAAGGAATCGTTGGTGATTCAGCAAATACAGCGGGAAATTCAGGCATTATTAGATGCGTGGAATGTGTTAATTAGCAAGTTGCGAATAGCATCGGAACAGGTAGCATCAGCGGCAGCCGAGATGAGTGCAACAACGGAGGAGCTGGCAACAGCAGCGCAGGAGCAGTCAGCACAGAGTGCGCAGATCGCAGCGGCGGTCGAAGAAATGAGCCGGACGATTGCTGATACTTCCCAGCATGTGCATCAGGTGGGTGAAGCCTCCAAGAAGGCAGCCGATATTGCTGAAGATGGACAGAAGGTACTGCAAGAAGTGTTAACGCAAATGCAAGCAATCGCACAGCGGGTTGAGGCAGCGGCGCAGCAGTTGACAATGTTACAGGAAGCGGCTGGTAAGATTCAGATGATTACGGCGGTGATCACCGAAATTGCGGATCAGACCAACCTCTTAGCGCTCAATGCTGCAATCGAAGCAGCGCGGGCAGGCGATGCGGGACGCGGGTTTGCTGTAGTGGCTGATGAGGTTCGAAAATTGGCAGAGCGCACGGGCGAATCTGCTAAAGAGATTGCTGATATTATTCAGCGACTCCAACAGTCGACAACCGATACGGTCCACGCAATGGAAGAGGTCAAGACAACTGTCGATGAGGGGATGCAGCGGACCAATCGGGCACAAACGGCACTGGAAGAAATTGTTCAGTCTTCGGATACGGTTGAGCAGATGCTGGCGCAGATCGTTGCGGCAGTGGAGGAAGAATCAGCAACCAGTGAAGAAATGGCGCAGAACATTACGGCAATGTCCCAGGTCATTGATCAAAGTGCTAAGGGTGTTTCTGATCTGGCAGAGGCTGCTCGGAACCTCTCGCAATTAGCAGAAGATCTGCAGCAACTTCTGCGCAAATTTCAATTGGCAGAGGAGCGCAAGGCATTGGGACAGTGAAAAAAGATTATTTGTTTGGAAAAAGGAACGCCTGCAAAAGGCAAGCGTCTTGTCTGCTGCTGTCATTCCTGAACAGTTGATTGCTGCTTGCGTTGCTACTCGATGTTGAGATTCCCAGATCTATTGCACGTTCCAGTAGAAAGCAAGCTGTCGGGATCGGATTTCTTTGCAAAAGGAGCGTCGCCAGATCAAGACGGAAGGCATTTCCAATAGGGAGGAAATCTGGACGTGATAGGCTTAAAAAGCAAAGGGAATTGGTGATGAGGGGTGGAGATATACGGTGGTGGATGTTGGGGGTGATGGTTCTTCACACTCTCATCTTTTCACCAGTGTACAGCCGGGCGCAGCTCGATACGATCCGGATGCGTACAGCACAGATTCGGTTGCTTGCCCGTTCCTTCGGTGATTCGGTCGTGCTCCGCTGGGCACCGGCAACGCCGGGAGCGTGGCGGCTGGCAAATCGCTATGGCTATCAGGTGTGGCGACAGGAATTGCAAGGAGATACAACGATCAGCGATACAGCGCAATTAGTTGGTGCTGCTGCGCTGCTGACGCCGCAGCCGCTTCGACCGTGGCCACTGGCTGAGTGGAAACGCCGGTTTGCTGCGGATACTCATCGGATCACTGCTGCTGTTGCTGCGCAGGTGCTCTATGGTAAGCAATGGGGGCAATCGCCACAGAATTTGCAGCAGGGATGGTTGACTCCGTTGCGGCAGGCGGCAGTGGCACTCCAGAATCGTTACGGTTTTGCCCTCTTTGTTGCTGATATTGATCCACCCGTTGCCAGTGGGCTGGCACTGCGATTTGTCGATCATACTGCTGAACGTGGTCGCACGTATTTGTACACCGTTGCAGCACTTGTCCCGGACTCTCTCTATGAAATTCGTCCAGCAACGACGATTGTTCGGGTCGGTGAATCTTCTCCCATTGTAGCACCAACGAATCTTCGGGCGGAAGAAAACGACGGAGAAATTCTGCTCCATTGGAACAATATCGGCGGTTTTACGGCTTTCTGGGTCGAACGATCAGAAGATGGTGGACAAACGTATCGTCGACTGACCACCGTTCCGTTGGTACGGGTCTATGGCGAAGGGGAAGAGGGACACCACTGGATTTACCGGGATACAACGGTGCAGAATTACGTGCGCTATCGGTATCGGGTTATCGGTATTACACCGTTTGGCGAACAGAGTCCACCGGCGGAAATTGACGCGATGGGGCGAGATCGGACGCCGCCTCAGCCACCAACTTTGCTCCAACCAACGTCCACCATAGAGGGGTGGATTCAGGTGCGGTGGGAGTGGGACGATCCGCAGGCGCAGGATCTCCAGGGATTTGTGGTCTATCGCAGTGCGGATGGTCGAGAAGGATATCACCCGCTGATGTCGCAACCACTACCGCCGACTGCTCGCCAGTTTGTGGATACGACAGCAGCGGAAGCGGAACCCTTTTATATGGTCGCTGCATTGGATACGGCGCGGAATGCAGCTTTTTCCTTGCCCTATCGAGCAGTGATGATCGATACGGTGCCGCCAGCACCACCGGATACAGTGTGGGGAAGCATTGATTCCAACGGTATCGTGCGCCTGTGGTGGCGGCTGGGACCAGAGCCGGATTTGCTGGGCTATCGGGTGCTGTGGGCAAATGATACCACGCACGAGTTCTCGCAGGCAACGAATACCATTTTGCAGGATACGGTGTTCGTGGATACTGTGGCGTTAAACACGTTGACCCCCTTCATTTACTACCGCGTTGCGGCAGTTGACTTCCGCCGGAACCATTCTGCTCCATCGAAAATCGTAGCACTCCGCCGTCCCGATACACTTCCGCCTGTTCCTCCAGTGTTGCGGGAGGTAACTGCGGCAGTAGCAGCAATTCAGGTGGCGTGGGTTCCGAGTACCAGTCGGGATGTGGCGTATCAACTTGTGGAACGCCGGGCAGCCAGTGATACTGCCTGGAGAGTGTTAATAACGCTGCCGCCGAACGATAGTTTGTTCCTCGATCAGGCGGTAGCGCCCGATACTGTGTACTACTACCGTATCGTAGCAGTGGATCAAAGCGGGAACCGATCCGTTTCCTCGCTTCCGGGATTTACATCGCTTCCCAAAAGAGCAGGGGCAGATCCAGTCGTGCAGTTCCGTGCCCGGTATGATCCGGATAGCCACGTTGTCCGATTGCAATGGGAATATCCCTATGTTCCCAATCAGCCGTTCTGGTTTGTTGTCTACCGGGGATATCAAGATCACCCACTGGAGCCGTACAAAGCAGTACCGTCAACGCAGCGGACATTTGTCGACCGGGACCTTATCGGAGTTGGCGTTTATCGGTATGCAGTGCAGGTGCGTCGCCAGTTGTTCGGGCTTTCCCCGCTCAGCCCAGCAGTAATGGTCGAAGTACCGTTGGTGTCTCGCTGACCCCTGTATAGGGGAGACTGGATGCGGGTGAAGTGCAGCAATCCTGATTAATGTGACTGCGATAGTTCCGGCTTTCCATCATTCGTGCAGGACGTGGTATAAGAGCCGGTAATCATCTGCAGGAAATTTTGTAAATTTCCGATTCGTGGAGAGAAAGTGGAACGGCGGGTGTAACGAAAGCGGAGGATCGTATGCTCAAACGTTTTGCAGAAGAAATCGAGACGTGGCGGCAGAAGCGACAGGCAGCAGCAGAATTTCTTCGTTCCCAATTTTCGATCCAGCCCACCATAGGACTGATTCTGGGAACGGGATTGGGAAGTGTTGTTGAGCGTTTGGAACAGCAGGAGCGAGTACCGTACGAAGCAGTTCCATATTTCCCTGCCTCAACCGTGCAGTCACATTCCGGGCAACTGGTTGCTGGTATCCTGGAAGGCAAACCCGTGCTGGCAATGCAGGGGCGAATGCACTATTACGAAGGGTATTCGATGAAGGAAATCACCTTCCCCGTTCGGGTGATGCGAGAACTGGGGATCGCAACACTGATCATTGCCAGTGCCTGTGGATCGATGAATCCCCTCATTCGTAAAGGATCGGTGATGCTGGTGACGGATCACATCAACCTAATGGGAGATAATCCGCTGATCGGTCCCAATGATGACGAGCTGGGACCTCGGTTTCCAGATATGAGCGAGCCGTACTCCCGTCGACTTTTGCAGTTGGCGGAGCAGGTGGCACTAGAGAAAAAGGTTCGCGTTGAAAAGGGCGTGTACGTCGCACTATCCGGTCCGAATCTGGAGACCCCGGCGGAATACCGTTTCCTCCGGATCATCGGGGCGGATGCGGTTGGAATGAGTATGGTCCCGGAAGTTTTAGTTGCCCGGCATATGAATATGGAGGTGCTGGGCTTCGGCATTGTGACCGATGAGTGCTATCCAGAAGCGCTGCAACCGCTATCGCTGGAAGAAGTTATTAAGGTTGCAGGCGAGACAGAACCGAAGATGGCAGCCATTATTGCGGGAGTGGTCGCTGCGTTATGAAAGCGAGATGGTATACGGTGGTTGTTTTGGGAATGCTGATTGCGGGCGGCTGTACCGTTGATGCTCCACTGCGGAATGCACCAGCGATTTTGTCTTCGCAGCTTTATGGCGTTCGGATCATCCCCGATACCAATCTCTACCAATTCGATGGAGCGACCAAGCAGGTCGTCAGAGATTTTTTGCTGGATTCTCTGGGACTATCCTGTGATGTTCAGGGATTGAGCCGTCTGGGCCCCTGGCTCTGGCTGGAATGCGCTGATCGAACCGGGTATTTTCTGCAGCTTCAGCCTTTGAGCATAGGAGCAAGGGTTGCATTGCCGGCAGCGGCATATTCCCCGGTTGCTCTGGATGGTGCAACGGCATTGATGCTATCTCCGGAGAGTGCGACCGCATTTGTTGTTGATTACTCCGGTGTAGTTTATGCTTCGCCAATCGTCACGGATACCATTCGATTTCCTGCGCCACCAGATCAGTGGGCAGTACAGCAGGGAACGATGTGGATTGTTGCAGATCGAGTGCTCTATCGGGGATATTTTCCACCATTCCAGTTACTGGCAGTAGATACTTTTGCTACTCATCCAATCTTTCTCCAATCCCAACCGCTGCAGGGGCGAATATGGCTTGCCGTTCCGGAAGTAGAAGGAAAAAGTGCTCGATTTGGATGGGTCGATGAAGAAGCAGGCGATGTACGATGGCAGTTTTCTCTTTCTTTACCTTCGGAGAAACCAGTGCTGGGGGCACAATTGAATGTCGTTGATTTTTTGTATCTCTTCACTTCTGCTGGGATCTACCGGATTGATCTGCTTGCGCCGCAGCGAATGGTACCAGTTCAGCAGGGACCTCTGAGTGATTTTGTTTTGTTTCCGAATGGGAGTTTTAGCGTGATCGTACGGGGAACAGAGTATCGAAAGTTTGACAATCGAGGACAGCTTGTTACTTCTATTACCCTGCCGTTCGAAACGCAGTTTTTCGTTGAAAAATAAAAGGAGTTGCCTATGGGGAAGATGACAAACATCCTTCTGACGGTCGGGACCAATGAGTTGGAAGTCATCGAATTTTCGCTTCAGCATCCAGATCCGAACACAGGTGAAATGGTAACCCAATCCTTTGGGATCAACGTGACGAAAGTTCGAGAGATTATGAGAATGCCGCAGATCACCCCTGTACCGGGCTTACCATCGGGCATTGTGGGGATATTTAATCTGCGGTCTCGGATCATCCCCGCACTGGATTTAGCTTATCTGTTGTGGCAATATCCCAATACGGGTGAGGATCGGAAAATGATCATTGCCGAGTTTAGTGGTTCGCAGTATGGATTCATCGTCAACCAGGTGTATCGTATCCATCGGTTTTCGTGGAAGCAGGTGGAACCGCCGGATATTGTTTCGGAGTTTGCGCGGGAAAATAACTACATCATCGGCATTGTTAAAACAGAGGATCGCAACATTTTGATGCTGGATGTTGAAAAGATCATCGCCGACCTTAATCCTACTTTGGCAGTTGCAGAGGTGCAGGCAGATATTACAGAAGAGTTGCCTGGTAAGGGGAAAACAATTTTCACTGCCGAGGATTCCCCAACGATTCGCAAGCTGTTGATGTCGCGCCTGGAATTGGCAGGCTATGAAGTTCGCTCCTTCCACAATGGCGAGGATGCGTGGAAAGCGCTGGAGGAAATTGCCAATAGCGTTTCATCTCTTCCAGAGTTGTACAAAAAAGTGAACCTTGTGGTGACCGATATTGAAATGCCACAGATGGATGGTTATACGCTGACGAAGAAGATCAAGCAACATCCATTGCTGCAAAATCTGCCAGTGATCATTTTCTCGTCGATGGTCACCGATGATGTCCTGCACAAAGGCAAATCTGCAGGTGCAGATGCGCAATTAACGAAGCCGCAGGTTTCCATTTTGCTGGACACCATCCAGGAATTGCTGAAATTCCAGGCGGAACATCTGGAAGAAGCTCAGACGGCATAGCGGCGTGTTGAAATAGCGCAGATGCTGGAGATTCCAAGTACGTGGTTTCTGGAGCAACTACAGCAGCGGCTTTCCAGACAGTATACCATTGCTTTCCCGGATGTATACGATGAACGGACGTGGGACGCAATTGCTTTTCTCCTTGCTCGCGTGCCGCAAATTGCACCAGCGCTAATAGGCGATGCTCAGCAGTTACGTGCTTTTGCAGAACAATCGGGGAATCGCCAGTTGCTGGATCGATTAACCATTTTTGATGTGGAGACATTCCCGGCGTTGTCTCAGCTCGTTGACTGGTTTTACCAGCGCCGGCGCCACAAAGGAATTACAAAGGAAGAGGCAGCGGCAATACTTCGCCAGTCGCCGCTCCATTTTGCCGGTGCTTTACTGGTGAATCGATTTGTGGATGGCGTTGTTGCTGGATCGCTTTCTACGACGGCGGATGTGATTCGTGCGGCGGTGCAAACAGTGGGATTGGCGGAAGGCGTAGAAACAGTGAGTAGCTTTTTTTTGATGCTCTTTCCGCAAAACCGTGTTGTGTGGGCGTATGCAGACTGTGGCGTGGTTCCGGATCCTTCCAGTGAGGAGCTGGCGACTATTGCCATTCAAACAGCACAGAATTACCAGAAAATTACAGGGAACGAGCCCCGGGTTGCTTTCCTCAGCTTTTCAACCAAAGGGAGTGCAGAGCACCCAATGGTGGATAAAGTCCGGCGTGCTGTGCAGCTCACCCAGCAGCGGGATCCTGTGCTCCAGTGCGATGGAGAGTTGCAGTTTGATGCCGCAGTGGTTCCGGAGGTTGCGCAGCGCAAAGCGCCAGATTCGCCAGTGGCAGGAAAAGCGAACGTCTTCATTTTTCCCAATCTGGATGCGGGCAATATCAGCTACAAGATTACGGAGCGAGTGGGAGGAGCGCAGGCAATCGGTCCCAATTTGCAGGGATTGGCACAGCCCTACCTGGATCTTTCTCGCGGTTGTCGTCCTGCGGATATTGTCCTCAGTGCTCATATCGCCGCCCTGATGGCGCAGAAGGAGTGATGAAGGGAGACTTTTGTGCAACTGATTCCATTCCGGAATTAAGGGAAAAAGACGCAACACACTGCTAAGACCTTCGTTGTCATCAAAACGATGAGGAGCGAAGGGTTTGTTGAACAATGAAGAATTCAAACGATGGGACTGGTTATTTTTGGGATCTTGTTCATCGTTGCCGCTTTATTTATGGCAAAATCCAGTGAGCTGCGCCGCTTTCGGACGCCCTTGCTATCCGCAGGCGTGATCTTAGCATTGGTGGGGTTCGCAATGGCATCGATCGAGCAGATCGAGCCCGGCGAAGTGGGCATCCAAATTCTGTTTGGTAAAGTGCGGGATGAAGTGTTGCACGAGGGACTGAATGTGGTCAATCCACTGGCAGAAATCCGAACCATTTCGATCAAAACGCGCAATTACACAATGGCGGGAGAAACCGATGCGATCCGGGTACTGAGTAAAGACGGGCTGGAAGTTGCGCTGGATGTGACTATTCTGTACCGGGTTATTCCAGAAAAAGCGCCGGAGATTTATCGAACTATTGGTTTTGATTTCGAGGATAAGATCGTACGACCCATTGCTCGCTCTCGAATTCGAGAGTTAGCAGTGGAGTACGATGCGGTGGATCTGTATTCGGAGAAACGGGATGAATTTCAACAGCGGATTACTCAGGTGATCGCTGATGACTACCGCCGCCGTGGCATTGAGCTGGAATCAGTGCTGATTCGCAACATTGCGTTGCCACCGTCGATCAAAGAAACCATCGAACGGAAAATTGCGGCGATTCAAGAAGCGCAGCGAATGGAATTTGTGCTGCAAAAGGGTCGCAAGGAAGCAGAGCTGAAGCGCATAGAAGCACAGGGCATCGCTGATGCACAACGCATTCTTGCCAAAGCGCTTACACCGGAAGTGTTGCAGTATGAAATGCTCAAAGTGCAGAAGGAACTGGCAAAATCACCGAATACGAAAATCCTCATTCTCGGTGGTGGGCAGACCGTTCCACCTATTTTCTTAAACGACAAATGACGCTGCACCTTGCTGGCACCTTGTGCTCTGTTGGGAGCGCACACGGTGGTGTGGATTGTCTGAAAACGCCTGCTGCAACGAGCATTCTTTTTTCTTTTGCCGGCTAAAGCCGGCGCTCCCGGTTCGCTGGGAGCGCACGCTTCAGCGTGCATTGTTCCTCATCCTGACCTTATCTCAAAGGGAGGGGAAATTTCTATCGGCTAAAGTGGTGTTCTCGGTGAGGTGTCCAGTTCACTGCTTTGGGATTGTTTGCTTTTTTTGACGGTCTCAGTCACATAGAGAACGTTGCGAGAACAATGTGCCCGGCTTTTCCATAATTGGTGAGCATAACCAGTGACCTGGCTATGCTTAAAAATGGTAGATAAAAATTTGATTTTGCCGGGAACCGCTGAACCCCAATCAGCTTTCTACTCTTATATACACGCAAGCAGGCAATTTTTTGCGCTGGCGGAGCGGATCAGAAAGGTGCACTTGCGAATTCAGCGGCGGAAATGCTACTGGCTTTCTACTTTTATATACACCTAAGCGGGCGATTTTTTGCGTTGCTCGCGGCAGGATAGGAATTTTGGCGGGCACCTGCGGGGAGAGCAGATAACACCACCGGCTTCTACTCTTATATACACGTAAGCAGGCGATTTTTTGCGCTGGCGGTGAAAGAAAGACGCCGGAAGGACCGGAGAGGGAAACCTCCAAAGGGCTGCTTACTATTTATTATCCGCGAGCGGACAAATTTGTGCATTAGCCAGAGAAATGGCGGCTGTATCCTGAAGCTTCAGGGGCAAGGGAGAACAGGAATTGGCTTTCTACCCTTATATACACATAAGCAGGCAATTTTTTGCGCTGGTGGAAAGGATTAAAACTGTTCTGGTGGATTCGGTGGCGGGAATGAAGCTCCGGCTTTCTACCCTTATATACACAGAAGCGGGCAATTTTTTGCGCTGGTGGAACAGATCGGAGGTGCATTTATGAATTCGGTGGCGGAAAGAGCCACTGGCTTTCTACTCTTATATACACGCAAGCGGACAATTTTTTGCGCTGGTGGAACAAATTGGAGGTACATTTGCGAATTTGGGGGCGAAAAGAGCCACCGGCTTTCTACTCTTATATACACGTAAGCAGGCAATTTTTTGCGCTGGCGGTGAAAGAAAGACGCCGGAAGGACCGGAGAGGGAAACCTCCAAAAGGGCTTCTCACTATTTATTATCCGCAAGTGGGCAAATTTTTGCGTCGCCAATGGAAAAAATAGGGATTTTGTGGAAGCCTGAGGAGCAGATAACACCACTGGGTTTCTACTCTTATACACATAAGCGGACGATTTTTTGCGCTGACGGAACAGGTCGGAGGTGCATTTGTGAATTCGGCGGCAGAAATAACCTGTGGCTTTCTACTTTTATATACACCTAAGCGGGCAAATTTTTGCGCGGCAAGGAAAGAAGATACCGGGAGGCTGGAGGAGGGGAAGCCCTCCAAAGAGCTTCTCACTGTTTATTATCCGCAAGCAGGCAATTTTTTGCATTGGTAAGGGAAATTGGCTGCTGCGATTCCGAATTCAAAGGAGAGCAATGGGAAACAGCGATCGGCTCCTTACTTTTATATACACATAAGCGAGCAATTTTTTGCGCTGGCGGAACAAATTGGAGGTACATTTGCAGAGTTGGGGGGCGGAAAGAGTCACGGGCTTTCTACTCTTATATACACCTAAGCGGACAATTTTTTGCGGTAGCCTGCGAAATTGTTTTTCTCCCGGAAGATTAGACAGGAGGTAAAGGGGGAGTTCAGGCACTATTGAATCCGCAGCGACCGCGTTCTCCGATTGGCGGAAAGGGTGGGATTCGAACCCACGGTGCCCCGCTAAGGGCACACTCGCTCTCCAGGCGAGCCCGTTCGACCGCTCCGGCACCTTTCCGCATCCTGCCTTTTTCGGATGGTGTTGACGATTGTCGCTGGATTTTATGAAGAATGGCTTGCCGCCTGGCGAGTGTGGTGTTTTCCAAAGATCTGGACAATGGCAGGAACCAGGCGTTCCACAGAACGCCACTGGAGCGGGAGAGATTGCGGCGCTGAAGGAAGTTGGGGTGCATAAACGGTTTTCATTCCCAGCCGGGCTGCTTCTTTGACCCGTTGTTCCAGCAAATGGACGGGGCGGATTTCACCGGTTAGACCGATCTCTCCAAAAACTACCAGATCTTTCGCAACGGGAATGTCGCGCAGGGAGCTGATGATAGCCGTGGCGACGGCGAAATCAACACCGGGGTCAGAAGTTCGCATACCGCCAGCGATGTTGACAAAAACGTCGTAACGTCCCAGCGCCAGTCCCAGTCGCTTTTCCAGAACAGCAATCAGCATATGAAGCCGGCGAATGTCGAATCCCATAGAGCTGCGCTGCGGCGTGGCGTAGCTGGACGGTGTGACCAAACTTTGCACTTCCAATGCCAGAGGACGGCTGCCCTCAACGGCAATCGTGATGACAGAGCCGGATTCTCCCTGGGTTGCCGCGGAGAGAAAGAATTCGGAAGGATTGGGAACTTCGCGCAATCCCAGATCCGTCATTTCAAAAATACCCAGTTCGTTCGTGGAACCATAGCGATTCTTTAGTGCACGGAGTAACCGATATGTGTGGAAGCGTTCGCCTTCAAATTGCAAGACCGTATCAACAATATGTTCCAGTACTTTCGGACCAGCTAATGCACCTTCTTTGGTGATGTGTCCAATCAGTAGCAATGCAACATTGCGCTGTTTTGCTGCTCGGGTAAGGAGCGCAGCCGATTCCCGAATCTGGGCAATGCTGCCCGGTGCTGACTCTAAGGTTGCGGTTGCCATCGTTTGGATAGAATCGATGACCATCACCCGCGTACTGCTTTGCTCCAGCAATTCCAGCACTGCTTCAGTGGAGGTGGTGGTTACCAGCCCGATTGAGGGGTGAAGGATGCCCAGACGCGCGGCGCGGGCGCGTATTTGCTGAACCGACTCTTCCCCCGTAACGTAGAGTGGCTGATATTGTTCAAGCTGGCTCAATACTTGCAGCATTAGAGTGGATTTTCCAATGCCGGGATCACCACCAATGAGGATGGTGGAGCCGGGGACGATACCGCCGCCGACGACACGATCAAACTCGCCAATGTTCGTAAGAATTCGCTCCAGTGGCTCGGTATCATCTGCATCCAGCGGAATAATCGAGGGCACTGGAGTTTCCGTTTTCTTCGTAACACTTGATTGTTGCTCTTCAACCATACTGTTCCACTCACCGCAGGCGGGACATCGTCCCACCCATCGGGGGGAGTGTGCACCACAGCTCTGGCATACATACACCGTTTTCCGCTTCATCTTTGCCATCTGGCATATTAGTTGCACAACTATTGCGGGGTCTAATCGTTTAACGAGCTACTGTCAAAAAAAATGTGGACTCAGTGGGGAACGGCGCTGCAGCTAATGGCGGAGCAATCGTCACAGGACAGACCACAATCGAGCAGTCCGGTGCCAGAGAGGTCGGATCGGTCCGGAAAAGCTCCACCAGAGATTTTCCCACAGTATCAGCAATACACTTTAACACGAGAGGAGTATATTCGAGTTCTGGAGCAGAGTGTGCAACTGCTCCAGCGGGAGATCGAGCGGTTGCGAGCGCAGCAGCCAGCGCTGCCCTCGTTGCCGGTGGATCAACTATCTCAGGCGGAAGAAGGACTGCGATATACCATTCAATTGATTAAATTCTCCCATTCGCCGGAGGAGATTCTCCAGCAGATTCATCGGTATCTTTCACAGCGATTTCCGGTCTTTGAGTCGGCGATGTTTCTATTTGAGGGTTCCGAGTTGAAGCCGGTCGTGGCTTTGGGTTCGGATAGTACTATTCAGCAAACCATCGACCATTTTATGGAGGAGGGCATTATCGATTGGGTGATGAATAATCGCCGCACCGTTATCATTCCTGATATCCACGCGCAAGAAAATCCGCATTTGCACTACATCTTGGTGCCGCTGTATCTCCGGGGTGCCAAACTGGGTATCTTTATTGCGCAGACTGAGGCAACACCAGCGGAAATAAATAATGAAGACCTGAAGGTATTTACCATTTTGGCAGAATCGGCAGCGGTGGCGATTGACAACATTCGGAGCGCTCAAGAAATTCAGAAAATGAATCAGCGGTTGCAAGAACTTAATCGACAACTACTACAATCAGCAAAGTTGGCATCTCTGGGAGAATTAGCAGCAACGGTTGCCCACGAGATTAACAATCCCTTGCAGATTCTGCTGGGACACGTTCAATTGCTGGAAAATGGCATTGGAGATCCTAAAGCCCGTATTCGGGTCATCAAGCAGCAGGTGTATCGGATTCGGGATATTACGCAACACCTGCTGCAATTAGCTCGCAGTATTCCATCGGAAAGTCCTCCGGAACCGGTCGATGTTGTACAGGCCTTACGCTCTGTGCTGAACTTCCTTTCAGCCCAGTTACAACGTGATGGCATTGAGCTGGTCACAGAGTTTGAAATGCAGGAATGTTGGGTATTGGGTAACGCTTTACAATTGGAGCAGGTGTTTATGAATTTGATTCTGAACGCTCGCGATGCGATGCCCGATGGGGGAACGCTCAGTGTGAGTGTGGTACGGTGGGATGAACAAACTGTGGCAATTTTGATTCAAGATACCGGCGTTGGTATTCCAGAGGAGAACTTGCCAAAAATTTTCGATCCATTTTTTACAACAAAACCACCGGGGAAAGGAACTGGCCTTGGGCTGGCTATTGCACGTGATATTATTCTTAACCACCACGGGCACATTTCGGTAAGTAGCGAAGTGGGCAAAGGAACCATCGTTCGCATTTTGTTACCCATTGTATCGATGGGAAAATCGCAAGCCGGGCAGCAGGAAGGAGCGGAAAAATGAAACGACTGTTCTTCATCGCAGGATGGCTGTTGTCTACAGCGCTGCTGATGGCGGAGGTTCACTACACACTTGACGATCATACGCTGGCTCTGACTTTTTCAGCACATTTCCCGGATCAATATTTCTCGTTTCTCTCAGCGGATAAGCTCCAGCTTACGATTGTGATGCCGAACGTTCAACTGAAACCGAGCCAGCATTATTTGCGGCATCCTGTGTTCAAAGAATTTCTGGTGCTCAATCGCCACGACACTGCTTTTATCCACATCTTCTTTCGCAAAGCTACTGGCTATGCTTTAGCTCCGTTGCCGTATTCCCGAACCCTCGGAATTGAAATTTTTCACTGGAAAGACCTATCGCAGGCACAGGTGTTTTACTATTCTGGATTGCTGGCGCTGGAATCCCGCTTATGGTCGGAGGCGCAACGATATTGCGAAGCAGCGGGGAAATTGGGAGAGCCCAGAGGGTATGCGTACGCTGGGTTTGCTGCTTTGCAACAGGGAAAATTTGCTGAAGCACTGCTGAATTTCGCTGCGGCAGTGCGGGCACGCGTGGCAGTACCGGATGTGATGGTGGCACTGGCAGATCTGGCATTGTATTATCAGCGTCCGGATCTGGCAGAGACTTTCCGACAGCAGTACCGGTCACGGTACAAACAGCAGGCGGTTCCTACCCTGTTATTTACTTTGCTCGATACCCTGTCGCTACAGCCGGGACAACTCAGTCTGGCTGCTCAGTTAGCACAACGGTTCACGTTGCCACTGTTAGATAGCGTTGCCCGCTGGATCCGGGAACAACCATCGGTACATCAGGCGGAGGAGAAACAGCCTGTGGTGGCATCGTCGGCGAAGATGAAAGGCAAGCGCAAGGGTTCTGGGATTGCTGGGGAATCTCGAAAGAGACAAACAACGTCACCGGCATCGGCACCGCTCCCATCGCTGCCCTGGTCGCTATATCTGCTTTCCGGCGTAGCCATTGCCCTCCTGATTGCGGCAGGACTGCTGCTGTTTTTCTACTTCCGCTGGCGCCGGCAGCGGCAGGTGAAAGATGCATTTCAGCAGATGCTGCAACTGGCTGAGCAGATGGAGATTGCGGAAGCAGTACAGCGTAAAGAACCGGGGGGGGCCTCAGAGACGGCGGAAGATTCTCTGAAAAGCCAGCAGCCAGCAGCAGAGTCGGAAGCACAGAACAAGCAAAAGAAGGAGGGCGATGTCGACGTCCGGAGGGGTGAGACCATAGAAGATACCGATGACCAACCAGTATCAGAAGCGGCATCAAAGGCAGCCTCAAAAGTAGCATCAAAGGCAGCGTCAGAAGCAGAAAAGCCATCTGCACATCACACCCATCTGGATGCGCTCCTGCAAGAACTGGATCAACAGGAACGGGTGCGCGCAAAAGCACCATCGGTTCCTATTCCGTCGGAGATCGCAGCAGCCGTCCCAGACAATGGGACGATGAATTCGTATCAGGAGGCAACGACGGCTCGCAAGCTGGGCGTTCCTCGGTCTCTGCTGCGCTGGTATCGATCACTGACGAAAACCGAACAGCCGGCAACAACGGAAGAGGAAAAGTAGCGATGCGGCAAATCCTGCGTACGGGCATTATCCTGATGCTTACAATCCCGCTCTGGGCTCAATGGGAGATTTACACGCCGTGGCAGATGGAAGGAGCGTTTATTACCGATCTGGATACTATTCGCTGTGGTGGAGCAAAGATGTTGATTGCCACCACCACCAAAGGGATCTTTCTCAATCCTACCGAGACGGCTGTTCCGGCAACGTGGATCGATATTTCCGGAGAGCTGGCGGGACATTCTGTGCAAAGTGTTGCGGTGAAAGATTCTCTCATTTTTGTTGCGGATGAAGAAGGCGGCGTCTATGTGTCTCAGCTTTCCGCTACCTCGATTCCTGCCTGTATGCCAGATGCGTGGATTGA
The DNA here is from genome assembly GCA_015490805.1 of Candidatus Kapaibacterium sp. Taxonomy (GTDB): domain Bacteria; phylum Bacteroidota; class Ignavibacteria; order Kapaibacteriales; family WFXC01; genus WFXC01. The sequence continues at coordinate 33,898 of WFXC01000027.1, read as the reverse complement.
GTGGAACAATGGGTTGAGTTCGTATCAGGTACAGGAGTTGGTGGTCCAGGACTCTTTGCTGGTAGCAGCAACCAGTAATGGGTTGTTGTATCAGGTGGTACAGATTCCAACGACGGCAACGTTGGAACAAGCAGCGACGACGAACATCTGGCGGCCAGCGGACACCTCTCATACGCCGTTTTTGCTTAGCCTGGCAACGCTCCCGCAGGGAGTCTTCGCTGGCAGTAAGCTGGAAGGTGGATTTTATTACGATCCCCGATGCTTTGGGACCACCAACACCCAGTGTGTGTTGTACAATGTCACACCCAATACTTTGTTGCCATTGTCAATTTATGCCGTGACCGCTCTGCAGGAGCCAGATTTGATCTACCACTATCCGCCGGATTATACGCTGCAGGCACGAGGATTCTTGATCGGTACAGGAGAAGGACGGAATCTCTACTTCTGCCCTGTCCTCTACGATTCGCTGTTTATCCTGCCACAGTTGTGGGTAGACATCAGTCCTTCACGTTACAATCCCCAGTGGTTCTGGCAGGTGCTTTCTATACTTCCGGTCCGGATCGATAGCACTCAATTAGCCATTCTGGTGGGAACTCGATTCGGAGGTGTATTGCTCACAACCGATGGGGGATTGACGTGGATAATGGCAAATCAGACGCAGGATTCGACCCAGGGACTGGCGGGAACCCAGGTGCGCAAGTTGTTTCAGTTGAATGATTCGACAGTGATGGCTGTGCTCGATGGCGGAGGACTTGCTCGTTCGCCTGCCATTGGATTTATTAAGACGACGGCGCTGATGGCAATTCCAACGGCGGTGGATGAGGAACCGTATCAATCCAATACTCCTGCCGTATGGCTCGCTGGTGGTTTGCTCCGGGTACAGTTTCCTCACTTTTCAGCTCGACCGTGGTCGGTCGCGCTGTACACGGTGACCGGACAGTTGGTGCAGCAGTGGTCTGTGACAGGGGACCGATGGTCCCATCCTGTTGGTTTCTTGCCGCCGGGTACGTATTTTTGCATCGTGCAACAGGGACAGCAGCGGTGGACAACGATCATTGGTCAATGGTAAAAGTGGTGAAAATACTGGCAGCCATCATAGTAATACTGCTGGTTCCATCAGGAGCGTGGGGACAGCAAACAGGATTTGCATCGGTGGAAGCGTATACGTATCTGCCAATTGGAGTCCGAGCGATAGGACTAAAAGGAGCATTCGTTGCGGTTGCTAATGATCCAGCTACTTTGTGGGATAATCCTTCGGGAATGGCCCAACTGGCTCAATATCCGCAAATCAGCGTGATGGCGACAGCGATGAGCTTTGGCAGAATGCTCAATGCGTTAACCTATGCGCAGCAAGTGGTGCCCTCCTTCGGCATTGGGGCTGGGGTGATCCATTATCGGAGCGGGCGTTTTACGGCTCGGCAGCGCAATGGGCAGGTGCTGGGTGAGTATACGAATGATCAGTTCCTGGCGCAGGCTGGCATTGCTTATCAGATTGCTGCCGTCACGCTGGGGGTGAGCGGTAAATACCTGCTAAATTTATTGCGGGGTTCCGATATTCGCGGCGATGGCTATGCATTTGATGTGGGAATGTTGATCCGCGCGCCTTTCTTCGCTGTTGGGCTTGCTGCACGGAATGTGCTGGGAGTGATGATCTGGAACAATGCAGACCGGCTGCAAGAAACGCTCCGATACTCGATCCACGCCGGCGTTGCGGTGGAAATACCATTTCGAATGAAGACAAAAGTTATTCGCGTGGGAACGGGAGCTAAAAAACGCGTGCAGCAGCGATCGCGTCAGTATGCGCTGCTGACGATGGAAGCCCAGTGGGTGCAACAGGAGGCGCATCTTGGCGTGACGTTTGGCGCAGAAATTGTTCCCGTTGAAGAACTCCAGTTTCGCCTGGGATTTCCCATTGTACAGCCGACCCTGGATGGATTACGCTATTTTCGGCTATCCGACTTTGCGCTGGGACTTTCTTTCCAGCCGAAGATTCCGGATCTCCCCTTCTTTCTGCAAATTGATTACGCTGTTTCCCAGGATTATATCACAACCGCTTCCCGGCTCAATCACCATTTCGGGCTCACACTGCTCTGGTGGTAGCTGAACCAATCCTCGACAGAGAAAGCAACCGCACACTGCGCCCCGACAGCAGCGACTCTGGGCGAAATCATTTGTTACCAATGTTCGTCTTTGTGCCTTTGCAAATGAAGAGAGGGGCAGTCGTGGATTATCGAAGCGCTGGCGTGGATATTGACAGTGCTGGTGCAGCATTGCAGCAGCTTAAGACGGTCATTCAACAAACGTTTACGCCGCTGGTCCTGCGGGATGTTGGGCTGTTCGGTGGATTCTTTGACGCGCGTTTTGCTGATTACCGCCATCCGGTGCTGGTTGCCAGTACAGACGGCGTTGGGACCAAGCTACTGGTTGCGATTCAAAGTGGAATTCATCACACTATTGGACAGGATCTGGTGCATCACTGTGTAAACGATATTTTAAGTGGTGGTGCTCATCCCCTCTTTTTCCTGGATTACTTTGCCGCGGGCAAGCTGGAGCAATCGGTCGTTGTTGCCGTTGTAACCGGCATTGCACAGGCGTGCCGGGCGCATCAGTGCGCGCTCTTAGGCGGTGAGACAGCCGAGATGCCTTCGCTCTATGCCGATGGCCATTATGATCTGGCAGGAACCATTGTCGGTGTAGTTGAGAAAGATCAGATCATTGATGGATCACGCATACAACCGGGCGATGTCTTGCTTGGGCTGCGCTCTTCGGGATTGCATACCAATGGTTACTCCTTAGCGCGGGCTGTCTTACTGCAACATTATCGGCTGGATCAGTATGTGCCGGAGCTGGGGACGACGGTGGCAGAGGAACTGTTGAAAGTCCATCGCAGCTATTACTCTCTGATAGTGCCTTTGCTTCCAACAAGATGGATTAAGGGGATAGCGCACGTAACGGGTGGCGGGATTCTGGGGAATTTGCAGCGGATACTGCCGGACGGAACAGCGGCTGAGATTTATTGGGGACAATGGGAAATTCCGCCGGTGTTTCAACTGATTCAGCGATTGGGACCGGTTGCTGAAGACGAAATGCGGCGCGTCTTCAACCTGGGTATTGGGATGATCGTGGTGGTGGCACCGGAACACGTCGATGCCGTACGGCACCGGTTGGGTGAGACTGTACCTGTCATTGGAACGGTAGTATCGGCAGCGTAGGTGTGCTGCCTGGATAGCCATAGAGATTGAGTCATTAGCTGCTTCGGTTCGTTCCACTAAGATGAAAGGATCAATGATGATTGTTGGCGTACCCAAAGAGATCAAGCCGGATGAGAATCGTGTTGCTATGGTGCCCAGCGGGGTGCATGCATTGGTTGAACGGGGACATACGGTTTTAATCGAAACTAATGCCGGGGTTGGTAGTGGGTATTCTGATGAAGACTACCGTGCCGTTGGGGCAGAAATTGTTCCAACGGCAGCGGAAGTGTATGGACAGGCAGATATGATTGTGAAGGTCAAAGAACCGATCGAGCCAGAGTATGATCTGATCCGTGAAGGACAGGTGGTGTTTACCTTCTTTCACTTTGCCGCATCCCAGGAGCTAACGGAGGCAGTGATGCGCACCAAGTGTATTGCTATTGCCTATGAAACGGTGCAAAAAGCAGATGGTTCTCTGCCACTGTTGATCCCAATGAGCGAAATAGCGGGGCGAATGGCGCCGCAGGAGGGAGCAAAGTATCTGGAGAAACCAATGGGAGGACGCGGTGTGCTGCTGGGTGGCGTACCGGGGACGTTGCCGGCTCACGTGCTGATTCTCGGCGGCGGAGAAGTAGGAACGCATGCAGCGAAGATTGCAGCAGGATTTGGTGCCAGGGTAACGATTCTGGATATCAATCTCTATCGGCTCCGATATCTGGATGATATTATGCCAAAGAATGTCGTAACCCAGATGTCCAATCATCAGAACATTGTGGAAGGCATTCGCCAGGCAGATCTGGTCATCGGTGCAGTCTTGATCCCCGGTGCCAAAGCGCCGTATCTCGTTACGCGGGAAATGCTGAAGGAGATGAAACCCGGTGCTGTCATTGTCGATGTGTCTGTGGATCAGGGCGGTTGCGTTGAAACCAGTCGTCCCACCACCCATCACGACCCGGTGTTTGTGGTAGATGGCATTGTCCATTATGGTGTTGCGAATATGCCGGGCGCTGTACCCTATACCTCCACGATTGCATTGACCAACGCAACTTTGCCGTATGTCATCGAACTGGCAGATAAAGGATACGAACGAGCAATTCGAGAAAATCCTGAGTTGCGGAAAGGCTTGAATATGTACTATGGCATCATCACCTACAAAGCGGTCGCTGAAGCGTTCGATTTGCCGTACGAAGATTCGACAAAATTTATACCAGCGGCAGATTAAAAGCTGTCCGGAGCGAATGCAATTGTGGCGTCGGTGGATGCTGACAGCATTGCTGTGGTTGGTATTGGTAGCTGCCGGTTTCGCGCAAACAGATACCGTGGTTGCACACTTTATTCCCGGTGATCTGAAAATTGACGGTCGTCTGGATGAACCTGTGTGGCAGGAAGCCAGCGCAGTCAATCACTTCTGGCAGGTGTATCCGCAGGATAGCATTCCAGCAAAGTATCAAACGACCGTACGAGTTTTATACAACACTCGGTACCTGTACATTGGAGCCTTTTGCTACGATCCACAGCCGGGCGACTATGTGGTAGAGTCGATGCAGCGGGATTTTTCCTATCCAAAGAACGATGCTTTTGCCGTGTATCTGGATCCCTCGCGCACTCGAACGGAAGGCTATAATTTTACCATCAGCCCGTATGGGGTGCAACGTGAAGGGACCATCAGCAGCGGTGGAGATTGGGGAGTCTCCACGAATTGGGATCAGGAATGGTATGGAGCAGTATTTCACACCGATAGCGGCTGGAGCGTGGAAATGGCAATTCCGTTCTCTGCCATTCAGTTTCCAGCGAGTTCGCAGGAGTGGTATGTGAATTTTTCTCGCAACAATTTAAAGTACAACGAAAATTCGGCGTGGCAGCCGGTACCGCGCAACCGGAATGTAGCAGGATTGGCGTATACTGGTGTTTTACGTTTTGAGCATCCTTTGCCGGGCAAAGGATTCCAAGTGTTCCTGCAGCCTTACCATAGTTCCCAAGTACATTATGAGCTGGGTAGAGCCTCCGTATTGAGGCATACAGCAGACTTGGGATTCGATGCTAAGGTACCTTTGTTGTCTTCCCTACAAATGGATGCTACCTTCCTACCCGATTTTTCTCAAGTGGAAATAGATGAGCAGGTAATCAACTTGGAGCGATTTAGTATCTTCTTGCCCGAGAAACGCCCGTTCTTCTTAGAGAATCAGGATTTGTTTGCCTACTTTGGTTTCTTCCGCATTCGCCCTTTCTTTTCTCGGCGTATTGGTATTTGGCGCGGTCAGCAGGTTCCTATTTTTGGGGGTGTGAAAGTGACCGGGCGTCCTACACCGCGACTCCGTTTGGGGATTTTAGCTATGCGCACAAATCAGTTACCAGAGGCACATTTGGCGCCGCAGACCTATGCTGTGGCTACAACACAGTATCGTATTTTTCAGCGTTCGGACATTGGTTTTCTTGCCGTTGCCCGTCTCGGCCGAGACTTCGATGGCATTATAGGTAATGATTGGAATGCAACGGTTGGGAGTGACCTTTTTCTGGCAACGAATAATAATCGGTGGCGGGGTAAGCTGTTTTATCATTTGAATTTTTCACCTGTTCGCCCTATCAGTTTTGCTACCGGAGGATGGCTGATGTACAAGACTCCTTCGGTTGTTGTGAACTGGAACCACGAATATGTGGATAGCAATTACACGCCAGAAGTAGGCTTTGTTCCGCGTAAAGGGCATTGGCGTTTGGAACCCTCCGCAGCGTATCGATACTATTTTTTTGGCAATGTAGTTAACGATGTTGGGGTTCGCCTCAGATTTGATTGGTATGTGAATCCAGATTGGAAGCAGACGCAAGATCGAGTGATTGAGATGAAGGGATTCGTGAATTTTCGCAGTACCAGCTCGCTGGATGTGAGTTACCAGCATCGCCTTACGGTACTTCCGGATTCTTTTGATGTGACGGGGACGGGAATTCGTCCTTTGCCACCAGGCCAGTATCGTATTGCTGGTATTACCGTGGGGTACGGTAGTGACTATCGTCAGCCATTTGCTATGGAGGTTCAGGGACAATGGAAGCATTATTATTTGGGACAACTCTACGGTGGTAAGCTGAGCATTCGGTATCAGTTTCGCCCTTATGGCAACATCAGCCTTGATGCTTCCTATTCCCGTATCCAGTTGCCAGCTCCGTACGGCATTGCTGATGTAGCACTGGTGCGGTTGCGAAACAAGCTTTCTTTTTCCCCTACGCTGACGCTTTCGGGATTAGTGCAGTATTCAACGCAGTCAAAACGCCTGGAAGCCAATGTTCGACTGCAATGGCGATTTCTACCGATGAGCGATCTGTATTTCGTCTATACCCTGCGCCAGGGCGTAGAGCAGGGGGTAACGCAGCCACCGGCGATGGGGGTGGCGCTCAAAATGAACTATTGGATCGGAGTTGCGGGATAGGAAGCAATGCTGGAAGTTGGGCTCTTCCTTGTTGGTTTTGTATTGCTGGTCAAGGGCGCCGATTGGCTGGTGGAAGGTGCCAGTTCGATTGCGAAGCGTTTCGATGTGTCGTCACTGGTGATTGGATTGACCATCGTGGCATTCGGTACTTCTGCCCCAGAGTTTTTTGTTACACTCATCGCTCAGTTGAAGGGATCCTCCAATATCGCTCTGGGCAATGTGTTGGGCAGTAACATCGCCAATATTTTGCTCATTCTGGGTGCAGCAGCTATTGTAACGCCGATTCGTCTACAACGCAGTACGGTGTGGAAGGAAATTCCATTTGCACTCCTAGCAGCGTGTGTGCTGTTGGTTATGCTGAGCCGTGAAACGCTGGATGGCATAGCGACACAAACGATTTATCGTTCTGATGGTTTGATATTGTTGGGGTTTTTCCTGATTTTCCTCAGCTATAGCTATGAAGCTGCCCGGACAAGCTCGGCGGAAGCAGAGCTGCCAGAGTTGCCTGTAACGACGGCAAGTTTGGCAGTTTTGGGAGGTATTATTGGACTGGCGCTTGGGGGACAGTGGGTCGTAGATGGCGCGCTGTTTGTGGCACGCTGGCTACACATCGATCAAACCTTTATCGGAGTAACGATCGTTGCTGTGGGTACTTCCTTACCTGAGTTAGCAACCTCTTTGGCTGCTACTGCAAAAAATCGTACGAATATCGCTGTAGGCAATGTTGTTGGATCCAATATTTTCAATGTGTTTTATGTGCTCGGCGTCACGGCAGTTGTTCGTCCGTATCATATTACCTCTGCTGTGACAATTGACGTCTGGATGGGCGTCATTGCCAGTTTACTCCTGCTCTTTCTGCTCTTTTTAGGACCTCACCACCTGCTGAATCGCTCTAAGGGAATTTTCTTTTTGCTGCTTTACGCTGCGTATCTGGGGGCAACCTATTGGCTCAAGCAATAAGGCGATCACTGATAGCTGTGAGAAGCAGGGAGAGGTGGATACAGGAGAGATGGGATTGATTCGTGATTCCGTACAGGCAAAGCAGGACAGTAAAAGGGTGTTTCTGTGGAAACGGTGCTGCTGGATGTACAGCGGTTGGGAAATCAGGCTATTGAACAAGCGGCGCAATTGTTGCACCGAGGCGAGATTGTAGCTTTTCCAACGGAAACCGTTTATGGTCTGGGTGCCGTTATCTGGAATGAGGAGGCAGTGCGCAAGATTTTTGTTGCAAAAGGGCGTCCGCTGGACAATCCGCTGATTGTCCATATTGCCTCCGTCCAGATGGCACTGCCACTGGTCAGGGAACCACTGGATAGATTTCGACTCCTTGCTCGCCATTTTTGGCCCGGACCACTCACCCTGGTTGTGAAGCATCGAGGAAATGTGCCTTCGATCGTGACCGCAGGATTGCCAACGGTGGCGATACGAATGCCGGACCATCCAGTGGCGCTGGCACTCATTGAGAAAGTTGGAGAACCGCTGGTAGCACCCAGCGCCAATCGTTCTGGTAAACCCAGCCCGACCCGCGCAGAGCACGTTGTTGAAGATCTGGCTGGCAGTATTGCCGCGGTACTGGACGCTGGTCCAACCCAGATTGGCATTGAATCCACCGTTCTTGTGCTCACCACGGATCCGCCCCGAATCGTACGTCCGGGTGTGGTGACAAAAGAAGCGTTAGAGGCAGTACTGGGAATCCCAGTAGAGGAAGCGGTGCCGGGCGATGCAGATCGTCCAGTAGCGCCGGGGATGAAGTATCGCCACTATGCTCCGACCGTTCCGGTTCGGCTCTTCGAGAGTCCAGAGGAATTGGAGCAGGCATTGCAGGATGCGGCAGAACAGCGAATTCTGGTTTTAGCATTACCGCAGTGGCGCACTCGCTTTCAGCATTCCCCCGGATACCGCCTGTTGTCTGAGCAGACGCTGTATGAAACCTTTCGGGAGGCGGATCGCGACCGATGGGAAGCGGTCTGGATCCTGGTCGACGAAGAAGTGCAGCGTCGGCGAGGGCTGTACAATCGCATTCTGAAAGCTGCTACTTCATAGGGGTGACAATGGGCAGGCTTCTGGAATTCTTCTGAAATCAGTCAGACGAAAGAACACGCATTCTGGCAAGCGGCGCTTTCCAAGTGTTTTTACAGTCTGGATGCCTTTGAGTGCTGCCCAGTAACAACAGCGCTCTTGCTTACGATCGTTCCCCAAAAAGTGCCGTGCCAATACGGATCATCGTTGCTCCTTCCTCGATGGCAATCTCGAAGTCATTGCTCATTCCCATCGATAATTCTGGAAAAGGAGCAAACTCCGGAAATGCAGATTCCAGTTGGTCGCGAAGTTGGCGCAAGAGCGCAAACATTGGGCGAGCACGCTCAGCCGGAGTGACATAGGCTGCTAAGGTCATAAGTCCCCGAATGTGGAGATTAGGGAGCAGAAGAATCTTTTCTGCTAAGGGCAAAAGCTGATCCGGTGCGCAACCATATTTGGATGGTTCTCCCGAAGTGTTGACCTGCAGGAGGATGGGCACTGTCACTTCGCGAGCAACTGCCAGTTGAGAAATTTTTTCTGCTAATCGCACATTGTCAACCGAATGGATCAACGCGACTTTGCCGACGAGAAATTTCGCTTTGTTCCGCTGGAGATGCCCAATAAAGTGCCAGTGCAAATCTGGAAATGCTGCTGGTGGAAAATGCTCTTGCTTTTGCCGCCATTCCTGAACATAGTTTTCGCCAAAGTGTCGAAGTCCCACCCGGTAAGCATCCCGGATCAGGGCTGGGGGATGGGTTTTGGTGACAGCAATAAGGGTAATGGTCGAGGGATCGCGTCTGGCTTGCCGGGCAGCGTGCACAATTCGTTCCTGTACTTGTTCGAGCCGTCGGACAAGAAAGTCTGTGGTGGCAGGTGCGCGATTCATTCGCTTCGTTGATCAGTTGTTGTTGGTCCATTGAGAAGGTCCTCAGAGGCTGTAATCGGCAACAAAATGGTGAAAACAGTGCCTTTCCCCAGTTCCGATTCCACCAGAATTTTCCCGTTGTGGAACTCAATGAATTCCTTCACAATTGCTAATCCAATCCCGCTGCCGGTGAATTCCCCAACATTGGAAGCCCGGTAGAAACTTTCGAAGATGTAAGGCAGTTCCTCAGGACTAATCCCGATTCCTTGATCGTGAAATTGGACAGCAACGTAATTTTCTTGTACAAACAGGCGGATGGTAATGGTGGATCGGTCGGGTGAATATTTGATCGCATTGTTCAGAAGGTTGCGGAATGCTACAGAGAGAAATAATTGATCTCCAATGATTGGAGGAAGATTTTCGGCAGTGTCAAGCTTGACGGTGTGTTGTTTCTGCTGAATCTGCGATTGGAGCGCCTGAATCAGATTACGCAGCAGCGCGGGAAGATCGATTCGGGAGGGGGAAAAGAGTTCTCGGTAGTCTGCAACTTTCGTGCGGTTCAGAAGGTCTTCCATAAAGTGCAGAATGTCCTGAACGTGGTGTCGGATATTATTCAATTCATGAAAGCGTTGCTCAGAAGAGAGTTTATCCCAGTATTGCTTGAGAATGTCTACTGCTAATTGGATAGCGGTCAGGGGCGTCCGAAGTTCGTGGGAAACGGTGCGCATCAACATCGTCCGGAATTCTCGCAACTGCTGTTCGTGGATCAAGGCAGATTTTAACTGATCTTCTACGCGCTTAAAATCAGTTACGTCACTGATAACAGCAACTTCTGTCTGATTGCCTGGTGCTATAAGGCTGGGCAATCGGAACAAGTATACCTGTATGTAGAGTGTTCGCCCTTGTGGATGATGATATTCTGTGATAAATTTTGGTGGTTCTGCTGTGGATGAAGTACGCCAGCGGCGAATGGTATCTTCAATCTGATTCCACATCTGAGGTGCCACGCGTTTACGGATCATATACCAGAGGTGAAGAGGAGATTTCGGATATTTGCCTAAAAGAGCTTGCGCGAGAGAGTTGAGAAAAATATCTTGAATCTCTGAGCGGTCTGGTGAGGTTTCGATCATAATGATGCCCACCGGGAGGTGTTCTAAGAGCAATTTCAGGCGTCGCTCACTCAATTCTACCCGCTCTGCTTGCAATTTGTGTTCTGTGATGTCAACGGATGCCGCAAGGATTTCAAGAATTTCACCACTGGGAGCTCTAACGGGAGTATATCGACTCAAAAAGTACTTATTTGCCCATTGTTCTTCAAAAGCAATTTGCTCTCCAGCAAAAGCACGATCTAAGTAGTGAGAAAACCGCTGGAACTCTTCCGGCGGCAGAATGTCCTTGAGTTTTTGCCCGACGATTTCTCTCGTCGGACGCTGAAGAAACCGGTGGGGTACTCGACCCAGAGCTAAACTGTAGTAGTATTCGTTCTTAGATGTTTTCCGGACAGTAAAAATGTACATGTTCAACGAAGAGAGGATGGATTGCAGCGTTGTTTGGAGTGCCTCGTTGAATTGAAGTTCGAGATGTCGTTTGCGAAGTGCAAGATTAATCAGATTACCCACCATCACCTGCAGCGTCGGAATTTCACTGTTGAGAAATGAGCAGGACGATGACAGGATGGTAAAAACCACTTCCATATCATCCGAGAATGAGAATCGATGTCGCCAATAGCAAGAGTAAGGTGCCGCAAGGGCATTATGGGAATTGTTTTGTATCAATTGGGTTTTAAGTGGATGAAGCCCTGCTTGTAAGTCTGAAGTTTGCAGGTCAGAAGGAAAGTTGGGAGAAGTAAAAAACTTTGATTGGTTGTGAATGATGCTGTGAATCTGAACCGATAGTGGAAACAATGTTTCCAGTGCGTTAGCAAGATGCTGAAAAGCATCATCTAAGGTTGAATCTGTGGTAAGCAGTTCCAGATACTTCACTTGAAGTTCCAGGTAGCGTTGATAACGAACGTCATCGGTTACATCCCGCAGAACCAGTACAGTAGCGTTATCCGGAGTTTGTCTGGTTAAAATTTGTAAGAATCGGAGTTTACCGCTGGAAGAAAAGTGTGGCATCACTGCCGCGCTGCCACTGCTTGCCTGAAGGAGGTGCTGCACAAGGTGGAGCGCTTGAGAACTACTATCTTCCTGATCAGGGGGAATGTCCAGGAGTTCGTAAAAAGCAGCATTGGCAATTCGGAGTGCGTTGTTCTCTATCACAGCAATTCCGGATGGTGACGTATCCAGTATGTCCTGAAGTTGCTGCATTTGCATTGCTAAGGCTTGCTGTTGCTGGAGGTGGCGGATTAAGAGTGCAAAATGGGTAGCAATGTGCATTGCTTGCTTCAGTAGGACTTGCTTGCGATGAGTAGACAAAGGCGTAGTAAAGGCAGCGTTGAACGTGTAGTAGCTTTCCTGTGAGAAAGGAATTCGCAGGGATAAGAACTCTTGATATGGTAGTTCTGGTGAACGGATCTGCGTAAAGTACATCGTGCCACTGGGTTCAATAAATACCTGGTTGTGCAGACTCGTAACGGATGGATCCTCGGCGGGATATTGGTAGAGAATCCGGGTTTGATCAGCGTCGTGCATAGCGATGTAGGTGATGTCAGCATTAAGGAAGCGGGCGGCACGTTCGCATGCAGTGTACCAGAAAGTGTCCAGATCGGGAGCTTCGAATGCTAAGGTTGATAGCTGGTTGAGAGCAGTAGCAATATCTAAGGTGTGCTGAAGCGTTTCCTGTTCTGCCCGGAGTTCGCTGAAATTGAGGACAACCGCCAGCATCGCGGGCTGTTCATCCCATTGAATCACGGTAGAGTGCACTAGTACAGGAAGTGGTTTACCAGATCGAGTGTGAAGAGTGTGCTGCGAGAAAGTTTGCTGTGTTACTTGTGAATCGATCAGGGATTGAATCGCTTTTGCAATCCGCTCCTTATTTTCGGGAGGTATCCATTCCAAGGGCGAACGGTCCATAAGTTCGGTAGCATTCGGATATCCTAAGATTGTGGCGAAAGCAGCATTGGCGTAGAGAATACGGTCTGCTGTAGTGACGACACAGCCAATAGGCAGGGTATCTAAAAGGGTCTTTAGATTGCGTTGGTGTTGCTGGAGTGCATGGGTTATTGCTTTGTAGCTCGAAATATCACGGAAGATCAGAATGCTGGTTTCTGCGTCGATCGGTGCAGTTCGAATTTCATACCAGATCGAAGTGGAAGAGTCCAGCGAAAATTCTACCGTTTGTGCCGTCCGCGTTTGCACAGCAGCGCAGATTAGCTCTGGAAGAATTTCATAGAGATTGTTCTTATGGTGCTGAAGAGAAGTTACCAGAGGATGAGCAATGTCTGAGGCAAAGATCTCCTGCAGAGTTCCGGTAGTTCGGTTGATGACAGCGATAACATCTGGAAGAGCGTTCAAAAGCGCTTGATAGCGGTTTGAGGAATATTCTAAGAGTTGTTCCCATCGCCGTCGCTTCGTAATATCGTGAAACACGATGACCGCTCCCTGAACAGAACCATCAGCTCCGATGATCGGTGCTCCACTGTCATCAATGGGGATATGAGCGCCATCTTTTGTCCGGAGAACCGTATGATTGGCTAATCCAACGATCTGTCCTTCCCGTAGGATGCGAGGAATGAAATCTGTTATTGGTTCCAGTGTGTCTTCTCGAACAATCCTGAAGACTTCTTCAATTGGTTTACCCAGAGCTTCTTCCTGGTGCCAGCCAGTTAGTTGTTCGGCGACCGGATTCATCAGCGTGATTTTTCCCTGCGAATCCGTCGCAATAAGCGCATCACCAATGCTGCGCAGAATAGCTTGTGTGCGTTGCTGAGAAAACTGGATCTGTTGGTAGAGCTGCCGCTTTTCATGGCTTTCCAGTACTAAAGCGAAAATTTCCGCGATGGCAAAAGCAAAAAACTGCTCCTCCGGAGACCACGGATGATATTTGCTATCTTCAAAACAAATAACGCCCCGCAGCTTGCCTTCGGTCCGGATCGGAGCGTCCAGAAGAGAGATAATCCCGTAAGGGATGAAATAGCTTTGGGTGAGTTCTGCAGCGATCTCGTGTGTTCGGGCATCCGGTGCATTAATTGTAAATGCTTCTCGCAGAGCCGCAAAGTATTTGGGGTATTGTTCCACTGATAGCGTCGTTCCAGCAGTGTGTGTTGCCGATTCTCGATCGTAGAAATCCAGCGCCTGAAGCTTCGAGAAGTCTTCGTCAAAGAGCCAGATGCTGACATATCGAATGTCCAGCGCTTCGGCTGCGACCTCAGTGATGTCACGTAGTGCCCGATTCAAATCTTCGTAAAAAATATCGGTGCTTTGCAGCAACCGTGTAATGGCTTCTTGCTGGGTTTGAACCTGCCACGTTACTCTCTGGTGCTGCTGTATGGTTTCCTTTTCTTGGGTGATATCCAGCAGAACACCCAGCAAGAGTCCGGATTGTGGAGAATCCAGGAAAGAGCCGTATTCTCGAATCCATTTCCAGTGACCATCGCGGTGCTGGATGCGGTATTCGATCACATAGGGGCTTTCACTCAGTTCAGTGTCATATACACTGGAGCGGTCTTCAGGATGATAGAGATCATCGAAAGCGATGGTACCGCGAAGGAAATCTTCCGCTGAATATCCCGCAAGTTCGTAGATGTTAGGACTCAGGTACAGTATGGCCCGTTGGCGATCTGAGCGGCGAATGAAGACAACGCCCGGAATGTGGGAGACCAGTTTCTGGAGCAGCGAGAGGTTTGACGGTAGAGAATTTTTCAAGGTACTATCCAGCGTCAGGAGCACCGCTTTCATTACGGCGGGAGTGAGCTCCGATGCTGCCAGAGTCACTGCTGCATACGAATGCTGCTTAGACGTACGGTCAATTGTAATTACGCGAGAGCGATCGTGTTCCAGCAAGGTCTGCTCTTCGGCAGATATTGCTGGATGATAAGTGACAACTGCAAAGTGTGAAGATGACCCTAAGATATCGGAAAGCTGATCCGTCCGTTGAAATTCCCATTGAGGAAAGGTAGCTGTCAGCGGCTCAATAATTTGATGATCCAGCTCCGATGGGATACGGAAAACAAAAACTTTATGTATTACCATTTGATCCATCCATTTGATGCCCGCTCCCGAACTTTGCGCCCGTTTCTGTAGTTGCAAAATTGAGAAAAATCTGGCAAATATCCAAATCAAGCACCGGGGAATGATTGTCCACCGAAAAGCAAGCAAAACAGGCAAGGGAAAGACTACAGATCTTAGAGACTGCGTTCATTAAACAGCCAGAGACCGGGAAACGTTGAGGTACAGATTTCTTCCGTGATGTGCTGGTCAGTTAAACCGTGCCCGCAGTCGCATACTGGCAATTAAGGCAATAAAAAAGTTTTTGTCTGCTCGATGAGCATTTTCATACGATTGCAGCGCTTCGACCCATCGTCCCTGCTTTTCGTGAATGCGTCCTAAGATATGATAGAGCGGAGCTTTCCACTGTGCCAGATTTAAACCCCGTCGTGCCCATTCTTCTGCAACTTCAAAATCGTGGAGTTCATAGTGTATCTGGGCAATGCGGCTATAGGGAAGATGGTGCGTTTCATCAATATCAATGGCTTTCCGACATTCTTCAATGGCTTCGTCCAGCATTCCCATTTGCTCATAAACCTCGGCTAATCCTATGTGGCTTTCAATTGAAGGGTGGAGTTGCAAGGATTTTTGGAAGTAATTCATCGCTTCTTCCAGTTCTCCTTCCAGAAACAGGTGCTGCCCAATTTCGTAGAGGGTTTGTGCTCGCAACCGTTTTTCCTTTTCTGAAAGTGCCATACTGCTAATCCTGTTGTTTGGTTCCCGTTATGCTTTTGCTCGTTGACGGATATTCAGATGCATCATTTGAATTGTGCACAAGTTGGAGCGCCTGCCGCACAAAGCCGCCGCTGCGGTGGAGCGCCGAGCGGGCTTCGGTGGCGGAGCAATTACCCAACAACATTACTAATGCCGTTTTTACATTGCCGCCCGCCAGTTCTAAGGTTGCAGATGCAGTGGCATAGTCTACGCCGCTCAGCTCCATTACGATGCGGCGCGCCCGTTCCCGGAGTTTTTCACTGGTCATCTGAAGGTCGACCATTACATTGCCGAAGACCTTTCCCAGCCGAATCATCGCGGCGGTTGAAAGCATATTCAAGATCAGTTTCTGCGCAGTGCCCGCTTTCATTCGGGTTGAACCAGCAATCACTTCCGGTCCAACCTGGGGACAGATCGCAATGTCGACAAAATCGAAGCCAAACTCAGCCAGGCGGTTGCGCTTGTTAGTGGTAATGAAGATGGTGGTTGCACCGCGGTTATGCGCTTCCAGCAGTGCTGCTTTCACAAAGGGCGTTCGCCCCGAAGCCGCTAAGCCGCAGACGACATCTTTCGAGGATACATTCCGCTGTTGAATAGCCTGCCGACCTTCATCCTCCCGGTCTTCTGCCCCTTCCTGAGCACGGAAGACGGCTTCCGGACCGCCAGCAATGATACCCTGTACCATCGATGGTGGCGTGCCAAAGGTAGGAGGACATTCCGCTGCGTCCAGAATACCCAGCCGTCCGCTGGTACCAGCACCGACGTAAAACAGTCGCCCGCCGGAGCGAAAAGCATCAACGATTGCATCGACTGCACGGGCAATGAAAGGAATCTCCGCACGGACAGCTGCCGGTACTTTTGCGTCTTCCTGGTTGATGATTTCCAGGATTTCGGTCGTTGAAGCACTGTCAATTGCTGCTGATGCCGGATTTTTTTGTTCAGAAGGTAGCGTTCCCAGTTGTCGACACAGTTCTTCGCTCATTGTTACTGCGGGGATTGTTTCGATGGTGTTTGCAGGCGTTGCAGTGCTTCGAAGTAGCGGCGGATCAGTTGCTCATAGTCCCGCGTGTAGTTGAGTTGGAGGGAACGGAGCAGGGTTTCAATCGTGTGGCGTTGCTGCTCTAATTGTTCCAGATCGATGGTGGGAGCACTGTCTCGGTACATTTTCTTTGCGGTTTGTGCTTCTCGTTTCTTCTCGAAATCGCGTTCTCGAAGCGAGCGGGTAGCGTCTAACAGTCGGGACAGGATACGTTCCTGCCGCCGCAACGTTTCTTCGGTGATGCGCCCGCTTTCCATATCGGAGCTTACTTCCTTCATCTCTTCAGCGATCTTTTTCAGATCACCCAGAATGCGTTTGCCTTCCGGAGCGTTCTTCTGCTGGTTTGCCAGTTCTTGCAACGATTGCTGCAACGCACGCTGCTGCGCTGCCAGGCGGGCAAGACGACGCTGGGCATCTTCCTGCAGCCGTTCACCCTGAGCCTGTCCCAGAAGTTCCTGCATTCCCTGATTGATCAGTTGCTGCTCCATTGCCATTTGCTGGAGTTGCTGCATAAAGCCCGTATCCCCAGGTCCACTGCCCTGCCCTTGTCCCTGCCCCTGTCCTGTTCCCTGCATCATCGAAAGTGCATTCTGCATCTGCATCATACAGGCATTCATTGCACCCATTGCTTTCGATTGTGCTTTGGCGGCGCTTCGGGGCGATCGGTTGCTTAATTGCCGGATGGCTTCCTGCATCTGTCGCATTGCTTCTGCTAAGCTGTGCGCCATTTCGGGTGTGACTGCAAACGATTTCTGGGCTAATTCGTTCAGCCCTGCAATGATGTTGCGAAGAGCTTCCATGAGTTTCGCCTGCTGCTGCGCCAGCTTCGTTAAGCCTGCCGAGTTGAATTCCTGCATTGTGGTTTGTTGCTTGAGCGCTTCCTGCAAATGGCTGAGTTCCAGCATCGACTGGATCGACTGCCGCAGGGTTCGAATGGCTTCCTGAGAAACCTGCTGTTGCATTTTCGATTGCAACTGTCGCATCTGCTGGGCAAACTGCTGTAACTTCTGCGCTGCCCGTTTCTGCGATTGCTGCGCCTGCTGATAATTGCCCTGCTGCATCTGCTGCGCTGCTTGCTCCATATCCTGCTGGAGTTGCGATTGCTCCAGTTGCTCCATTGCCTTGCGCATCTCCTCCAGCGGCATATCTTTGCCGATTTCCTTCATCAGCTCTTCCAGTTTCTTCATTTCCTCCCGCAGCTTCTGCAGCTCTTGCTCCAGTTGCTGCTGCCGCTCTGTCAGCTCCTTCCGCTGCTGCTCATTCGCAGGGTTGGCGTTTTCTAATTGCTTCTGGAGTTCCTTTTGTTGCTTTGCTAACTCTTCACTCCGCTTTGCTAATTCCTCCGCCTTCTGTTCTGCTTTGAGGCGCTTCAAAATGTTCAGGGTTCGTTCCAGACGACGCTTGAAATCTTCTTCGTCAAACTGGAAGTTTTTGACCATTTCCTGCAATTGCTGCGGATTGACCTTCTTAAGTGCTTCCTGCAACTGCTGGGCTCGCCGCTGAAGCAGCGGATCATCGATTTCCTGCATCAGCTTCTGGAGCTCCTGGTATTTTTCTAAGGTTTCGCGGGAAATGGCTTTGTGTTCCTGCATCTTCTGGACCATTTCCTGCAGCTTCTGCTGAATCTGCCGGAATTCTTCACGAATCCGTTGCTGCTCCTTGAGAATGTCTTCGATTTTTTTCTGCTGTTCCCAGTCGATTTTGCGTTGTTGTTGCTTAAGCAGTTCCCGTCGTACCGCTTCGGCTTTTTGCTGCAACTGTTCTGCTTGCTGTACTAATTTCTGCAGGTGTTGCTCGGCTTCCTGGTGCACCTGATCCGCTTGCTGGAACACTTCATCCAGCGATGGGAAGTGGACCGTAAAAACCGGAGTACGTGCTGCTTTGGGACCGGAAAGTTGATCGTTGTCCCGAACTTCGACGAAGCATTCAAATTGATCGCCGGGCGTTGCGTTGAACTTTGCAAAGTCCAGGATGTAGGGGACTTCAAAGGCGGTCCCTTCCGGCGGTAACGGAATCCGCAGTTGGGTGTAGTGCGGATCTGGCTGTGTGAAAGCGGATTTCGTCAATCGGACGAAGATAGTGAGGGCAGAGAATCCAAAATCATCGGTGATCGCTACCTGAATCGGCAATCGGGCATCGTCGCTGAGCTCGACGTCCGTCGTTGGAGACAGCAGGGTGATCGTTGGTGGTGCATCAGCAAAAACAGAAAGGGTATAGCGAATCGGGTTGCGGTTGGAGTAGCCAGCCGAATCCTGCAGGCGAATAAAGTACGTTCCGGATTGCCGGGCGGTCCACTGCACGGAAATCCGGTTATGATCAATGGTCATCGGAATGACCAGCGTATCTGCTTCGGCTAAAGGATGCTGGGGGATAAAAACAAGCGCAGCATCCGCCACGGGTTTGTTGGTCAGTGCTGTCAGGTGAATGCGGGAGCCATAGAGTGTGGCTAAGTCTGCGGTACTTTCGTCAAATTGCCGGGTGGGGAGTCCGGTATATGCTGGCGGCTGGACGGTGCCGCGGATGATGCGAACCGCAGGGAAATCGACGACCCGAATCGATCCCGCTGGAGATTGAACGACGGTCGTATGCCACGGCGCTGAAGCATAAAAGTGCACCGAACGTTTGAGCGAAGCCAGTTGGTATCGATAGGTACCATCTGATTCCCGCTGGAGTTCGTAACTGCTGAACTGTTGCTGCGATCCTGCTTTCAGGTGGAGCGTCACTTTTTCCGGAGCAGTGCCACTGGCGGTGATTACCAATTCCATTGTACTGCCACGAGCAACGGTGGTATCCATCGGATGCACGGAGAGACTAAAGGGAGCAGGGGGAATGAATGGTTGTGTAAAATGCCAGAGTCGATAAAGAGCGGCACTGTAGCTGGAAGGAGCGAATGCAAAGGGGACGAGAAAAAGGAGCAGCGCGACGATAAACAACAGCAGGATTCGCCGAAATCGTCGGGTGTCCAGAATTTGATCAAACGGAAGCGCAAGAGCATCCGATGAAATTGCTTCAAATCGAGCCAGCGCCAATTCCGCAGAGACGCCGCGAGGCTGCATACTGGTGCGATAGAGCTGCAAGGCATTGCTCAGTCGGTCGTTAATGTGCGTGAAGAATTTCCCAACGCGAAGTGCAAATTCTTCCAGAGATGGCGGCTGTAGAATTCGGAGTGCCTGTAGCGGTGCCGTTCCCGCGGAGATAGCGAACGTGAAAACCCAGAGCGCAATGCCAGTTAGCACGAGCAATGTTCGGATACCAGCAGAGGTGTGGAAGGCCATTTCTAACAGAGCAGCCAGGAAGAAAAAGCCCAGAGCGACAGCCGTAGCGGTCAGAAATCCTGTGACCGTATGCAGCCAGAGTTCTTTGGACTGTGTGCGTCGGAGCTTGCTGCTCAATTGCTGGTAGAGCTGGTGTGTTCGTTGCTGTGCTGCTGCCATCATCTGCTCCCGGTTCTATTCTAACATTAATGCGTAAGTGCCCACAGCAGGATATTCACGCCAAATTTGAGCGCTGCTTCCCGCTTATCTGGTGGATCGCCGTGGACTTCTGGATCTGCCCAGCCATCGCTGGGATTGCATTCGTAGGTGTAGTAAACACACAGCCGTCCATCGTAGAAGATCCCGAATCCCTGTGGAGGCTTGCCGTCGTGCTCGTGAATCTTTGGTGGACCCTGGGGAAAGGGAAAGGCGATAGAATAGATGGGATGCGAGAATGGGAGTTCGACAAAATCTCGATCAGGAAAGACTTTTTTCATCTCCCTGCGAATGTCCTTGTCCAGTCCGTAGTCATCGTCGATGTACAGAAAGCCCCCATTCTGGAGATAAGCGCGCAGATTGCGGACTTCCGCATCCGTGAATTTGACCCCACCGTGACCGGTTAGAAACAGCACAGGATACAGGAAGATGTTCTCGCTTTTAAGGTCGACGTATTCAAAAGTTGGAGTAACGGGTAAGGAGGTGTATTGCTGAAAGAATTTGAGCAAATTGACTTCTGCCGACGGATCATTGTACCAGTCACCGCTACCGCTATATTTGACCCGTGCAATCCGGAACTCGCTGCCGCTGGCTTGAGCAAACGCAGTAGAGGTGAGCCCCCACAGCATCAGGACACAGAGCACGTGGGAATATCTCATTGCGGCTGAACCCCTGCATTTGTTGACAATACCGGGATTCGATACGAGAGATGGCGCTCCATATTGTGCTGCATCCGCCGCTGGATACTGCTATGCTGCTGGATATCGACAGATGACAATTTTTTTCTGATTTTGCTCATACCAAGGATAGCCGGCGATCTGGATAAGGTGTTCTTCGATCTGCACATCCGGAAATTTTTTCTGCGCTTCCGCAATTTCTGCTGATAGGTCTCCTCCTTTGAGTGCAGCAACGATGCCGCCGGGACGCATAATGGAGTGAGTCCAGGAGAGCAGTTGCACCAGCGGGGCGACAGCTCGACTCACAGCAACGTGGAAATGGTGTTGATATTCCGGCTGATCGGCTAAAGCTTCTGCCCGGAGCGTGCGAACGGTGATGTCCCGAAGTTCCGTATGCTGGGCAAACATTTTAACCATTTTTGTCTTCTTTGCCATCGAATCAATGAGCACGATCCGAATATCAGGACGTGCAATCTTCAGGGGCAATCCCGGCAAGCCGCCACCGGTGCCAATATCGATCACCCACGCTTTGTGAGGGATGGTTACATACTTTAAAATGGCTAAGGAGTGCAAAAAGTGTCGGGCGTACAGATGGTGAATGTCCTTGC
The DNA here is from genome assembly GCA_015490805.1 of Candidatus Kapaibacterium sp. GTDB lineage: Bacteria > Bacteroidota > Ignavibacteria > Kapaibacteriales > WFXC01 > WFXC01. The sequence continues at coordinate 12,749 of WFXC01000027.1, read as the reverse complement.
GCGACACTAAGTTGACCCGCTTGTTCCAGTACACGAGGTCATTGTGGTATCGTTCCAGAATTGCCAGTTGATCTTCTTCCAGAATAATCCCATTACGAGAACAGACAGTCCAGAGATCGGCAATGTCAGATATTTCGATTTCCTGCGTCTGGGGAAACATTTACGAACCGATTTGTTAGTGAAAACATTTACGGGCGCCATAGACGAATGAGCGAAGCACAGAGGGAAAAGCAGCCGTTTTTCTCCGTTATTCTTCCGGTTTACAACCAGCCGAAACTGGTGTTGCGGGCGCTGGCATCGTTGCAGGCACAGGATTTTCAAGACTGGGAATGCTGGATCATCGACGATGGAAGTACTGATGCAACGCCAGCGGTGATCCAGCGGTGGATTCAGCAGGAACCACGCTGTCGGTTTGTGCACCTTCCGCAGAACCGGGGAGCGGCAACGGCACGGAATCAGGGAATTGCGCTGGCACAGGGAACATTTGTGACTTTTTTAGACGCCGACGATTGGTATCACCCGGCACATTTACAGCGCCGATGGCTGTATGTCCATCTGTATCCAGAGGTGATGTGGTTCTACGGCGGTGCGCAGGTGATCGGTGATCCATACGTTCCGGACGTGCGGGATCCCCGGCGGAAAATCCACGTGCGCCACTGCATCATCGGTGCGACCTTCGTCATTCGCCGCTCCCTTCTACGCGACATCGGTGGATTTCCAGCAGTACGCTACGGGGAAGACTATTTCCTGTTCCATCGGTTACGGCGCCGGGGCATTACGCCCTACCCCGTTCCCCACGCAACGTACGTATACGACCGCACCCATTCCAGAACAACACGGCTGCGGTAGTAGAGGGAAAGAGCAAATTTTTTGCCGACGAAAGTCGGCGCTTGCAACCCATCGGGTGAAACATCGATTCGCTCCTACCATTGTACTGGGAGTGCACGCTTTAGCATGCCTGAAAACGCACACCTTAGGATACGTCTACCGGGAGCGCACACTTCAGTGTGCATCCATTGCAAGCGCACGTTTTAAAGTGCATACCGACTGAAGTCGGCGCTCCCAGTGGGGGGCGCTTCAATGAGCATTTGCCTCATTATTCACACACCCGTAGGGGCGACCGGCTGGTCGCCCACCGGGCGAAGCACCGCTTCGTCTCTATATGCCGCTTAAACATTGCCGGCGAAGGTTAGTACTTCCAGCCGGCGCTATTGATGGAGATGCTGCAAATTCCTGTCGAACCACTGCTGCAGGAGGCGCAGCGCGGTGAGGAGCTCTGGAGCGTTGCATTCGGCGGTTGCCAGATGATCGGTGGGGTGAACGTAGCAGGTGTGAATACCGGCACGCTTGCCCGCTTCAATGTCGCGCTCCTGATCGCCCAGAATCCAGCAGAACCGGGGATCCAGATTCCATTTTGCGATCGCCTGGAGCAGCATCCGCGGATTCGGTTTGTGACAGTCGGCTTTGCCGGCTTCTTTGAGCGCTGTGCAGGCAAAAATGTCATCGAATTGCCAGCCAGTGCGAAGCTGGAGTTCCTGCTGCATCTGTCGGTGAATCGTTGCTAAGTCCTCCTCGGTCATCACACCCTTGCCAACACCCTGCTGGTTGGTGACCACAATGGCGCGGAACCCGCTGGATTTGACCCACTGGAAAAGCGGGAAGAAATCGGGGCGGAAGCGAAACGCTTCGGGAGTTGTTATATAGCCATCTGATCCGTAGTTAACGATGCCGTCACGGTCGAAAAAAATGCCGACACGTGCTGCCTGCAGCTTAGTAGTACCCATAGTACCGGAGAATTTGCGGATTTTTGCGCCACTTCGGTTGCACCTTCACGTGAAGATCTAAGTACACTTTGCCGCCCAGGTGGAATTCCAGCGCCTGTCGTGCTTTGATCCCGATTTCTTTGATTTTTGATCCATCCTTGCCGATGAGAATGGCTTTTTGTGATGGTCGTTCCACGATGATGTTTGCCGCAATGTACCACGTGTTGTTTTCTTTTTCTTTGACTTCTACCAGTTGCACTTCCGTGGAATAGGGAATTTCTTCGTGGGTGCTGAGAAAAACCGCTTCCCGGATAAATTCAGCGATGAAGAATCGTTCCGGGTGCGTACTCAGGAGTTCTGGATCATACAGCGGGGGAGACTGGGGAAGATACTGGTACAGGGTGTCCAGCAGGCGGTCGAGATTTTCGCCGGTCACAGCAGAGATTGGAACCACTTCCCGGATTTTCCCGGTCTGTGACAACTGATGGATCATTGGCAAAAGCTCCCGTCGATTCTTCAGCAGATCGATTTTGTTGATGGCAGCAATGACAGGGACACCCAGTTGATCGAGTGACATTTCGAGCTGTTGCTCTAAGCGCTCGATCGGCAATTCGCGTCGGGTTGCATCCAGCAGAAGAAGCACAGTATCCACTTCCTTCAGGCTCTTCTGAACGATTTTCAGCATTGCCCGATGCAGCTCATAGCGGGGCTGGAGGATGCCGGGCGTGTCGATGAACACAATCTGCATTCGGTTGTCGGTGTAAATGCCCAGCACCCGCTTGCGCGTCGTTTGCGGCTTTGGAGTGACGATGGAGAGTTTGGTTCCTAACAGGCTGTTTAAGAGCGTCGACTTGCCGACGTTCGGTTCGCCGATGATGGTGACAAATCCAGCGTGGAAGTCGGAGTCGTCGGATGAATCAGCAGCCGGTGCGTCCTTTGATTCCGCAGGTGGGCTCAAGTGTGCACTCCCGAAAAGATCAGGAGAGGAAGCAGCAGCATTCTTCGTTTCTTCCAGCGATTCCGTCCTTTCTTGCGGGTCGCTATGGGGTTCAGGAGTTTCCATCTGTGGGATTATCCGTTGTTGCACTTGCTGTCTGTTGGGTTACTGAACGACGGATATGGTGCAGCAACGATTGAAAGGTCGGGATCGGGAGGTCGGCAATAGAGTTGAGTGAGCGCATACCAGCCGCCGTTTCGACCCACAGGGTACGGAGGTGCCACCAGCGCTGGAGCGGATCCGCCGTTCCTCCGTAACCCTGGAGTTTGGCCAGGGGAATGATGGTCAGCCGCCGCCGTAGAATGCCGGATCGGAGAAAGAGCACGTTGTCGCTCAGAGCATAGCCGAAGTGGCGGTAGTGGAGATAGGATCGGTAAGCGGCGAAGGGAATGAAAAATAACAGGATCCATCCGGCGGGAGAAAAAAGCAGGAGGAAGCCGCCAATGGCGCTGAGGATGGTTGTGCGGTAGAAAGCGAGCCGAAGCCAGTGGCGAGGATGAACAGGCTGGAATGTTGAAGGCAGCGCGATGGAGAAATGGCGGTACAGGAATTCAGCGATCACGTCGTATGTGCTCAACGGCAGGAGAGGATATTGTGCTGTTCCCTGCTGTGGCTGACTGGCAGTAGCACCGCCGAGGGATGCAAGCTGGAAGCGTTCCAGCACAATGTTCGTGGTGATGGTAAAGTGCTGAAGTTTATGCCGGGGAATCGTGTAAGTGCGGCGAGTCAGAATCCCGGAAGTGGTGATCAATTGCGTCGGGTGTACTTCGATTCGGAAATTGCCCAAGAGGAGCGTGGTCAGAATGGCACTGAGAAGCTGGTTGAGCAGTACGGTGCCGATCAAGAGACTTGCCGTAGGGAAGACCGGGAAGTCCAGAGGATTATGCAGCGCACGATTGATGCTAGCTGTGACAGTATGCAGGATGAAGTCGCGCAGCGAATCAGGAAGGAATTGAAAAATCAGGGCGATGAGGAAGAGGGTGACGGGAAGGAAGCGCACCAGTCCCAGCAGGAGAATATGACTGTTCGGAACTGCATACGATGGGATCGCACGCCGGGGAGAAAGTGGATGGTGGGGGATCGATGAATGCGGCAGGTGTTCCTGTCCTTTCCGCTCCAGCAGCAGTTGCTGTATTTGCTGAGCTTCGGCAACGGATATGGCGTTGAGCGATACTTCTGTGGTTTGTGCTCCTGCTGTTTCAATTTCTATTTTTGCCAGCCCCAAAAGGCGGTGGAGGAGGTCACGCTGGATGTTCACATTCTGAATGCGATCGTATGGAACCATTCGTTCCTGTCGCTGCACGATGCCCCACTGGATGATAATTCCTTCGGTGGTGAAGCGGTATGAGAATAGCAGGTACCACAGGAGGAAGTAAGGAATTGTAACGGCGGCGCCAATGAGCGTTTCGGCAATCACCAGCCAGCTCAGCTCTTGCGTTCGCTGGTAGGCGATCAGGAAAAAGATCGGCAAATACTGGGGCGCCGCTTTCAGAGCGCGGTACAGAATGGTAAGAGGATGCAGCCGATGCGCCTGATCTTCCATCATCAGAGTACGTCCGACGCTGTGAGACGAGAGCGGATGTAGTCCCGGAGGGAGAGCGCGAAGCTGGTATCCAGTCCGGGAATTCGCACATCAGCTTTTCGGGTACCGGCAGTAAAGATCACTAAGGTTGCCAGCGCAAACAGACGTTCCCACAGGGATCGGCTGATCTCAATGTGCTGAACCCGCGCAAGAGGAACGAACGTGATGGTTTGCACAATGATGCCCCGCTGGATCACAATTTCGCTCTCCAGAATCAGAAATCGCCACCGCTGGTAGTACAGGGATGGCAACAGAATTGCGCCCAGTAATCCACTGAAAAGTGTTACGGCGGCTGGAAATCCAACAAAGAGCAGATGGACAGGAAGCCAGAGAAGATCCACAACGAAGAGAATGATAGACACCAGCACGCTTCCTATCATAAGCTGAAGTCCCCAAATTGTCCTGACTTCCGGCGCTAACTGATAGATGTGCTCTTTGTGCTCTGGAAAAATATCTTCAATTTGCATCGCTGCTCCTGCTGATTGTCGCTATCCTCACTGATTGCCAAAAATTGGAAGAATGCGTTGCTGGATCGGTTCGCTGAAAATGTGAATCACGTTATCTGGTGCGATCACAATGTCAATTTCTGTTCGCATCCCGAATTCGCCCGGTATATAGATTCCCGGTTCGATCGAAAAGGAGGTTGCTGGTAGGATACGTCGGTAATCGTGTGTTTCGTAGTTGTCCAGGTTTGCCCCTGGACCGTGGACTTCTGTATAGATGTTATGGCCGGTTCGATGAATGAAAAATTTTCCATAACCGGCTTCTTCAATCACTGTGCGGGCTGCGTCATCCAGCTCATACCCATACACGGGTTGATTTTCGCGGTATCGGTCAGCCAGCAGGTGGATTGCAGCATCGCGAGCCTGCGTGAGTATAGTAAAAACCTTAGCGTACTGTTCGGGAACGCTCTCGCCAACGTAGCCCATCCAGGTGAGATCGGCATAGGTGGCATCAGGCGTTCGTGCTTTTGCCCAGGCGTCGATGAGGAGCAGATCTCCCTGTTCGATGGGACTGTGGTGCTCAGCCGTGGGGATGTAGTGAGGATCGGTGGCGTTCAGTGTTGTTGCAACGATCGGTGGGTGGTCAGTGGTCAGCGCCAGACGATCGAATTGTTCCAGAATCCAGCGTTGTACGTCGTATTCTGTCACCGTACGCTCTGCCAGTTGTTCTTTCACCCAGTGGAAGGCGTTGAGGATGATCGTGCGAAGATGTTGCGCTGTCTGTCGATTCTCTTCAATCTGTTCTGTCGACCATCGGGCGGTAAAGTATTGCAGCAGGTCGGCAGAGGATCCAATTTCGATGGAGGGATTTCCAGCGCGTAGCAATTCCAGCACCCCGGCGTCGGTAGCGGAGACAGCGGGGAGCCTGTTTTGAGGCGAGTATTCGGTGACGATACGGGGATACCGCTGTGCCAGCCATTGCAGAGTTTCTTCCCATTCGAGCTGCGTTGTGTAGTGGATTTCATCCGTTGGGAACCACTGAAAGGCGGAAGCATCGATGCGGTGGATGATTTTGATTGGCGGTTCGTTGGCAGGTATGCAAAAAATCCACCGCCGGGTGATGTGAACGTCCGGTGGGGGATCCAGTAGAGAAACAATGAATGGATTGGAGAGGCGGAAGCTGTACAGAATCCAGGCATCAATCTGGTGCTGCTGCAAAAGCTGTTGCGCCTGTAGAATATTTAAGCGCATTGTCCGTTTCCAGTTTTACCTGTAAAACTCTTCAGCGTGCTGCGAATATACAATTCTGGTGAAAAACAGGGTCAGGATGTTTCACAAAGAGCAATGGTACTGATGCGGGACGTTCAAATGGAAAGACCGGTTGCTGTAGGACAGCAGGTACCTGCATTTGAGATGGAAGTGTATGATCCTCGGACCGGGAAGTTCGGAAAGTTTTCTTTTGAAGAAGCAAAACGGCAGGGGAAATGGGTTGTACTCTTTTTCTATCCCGCTGACTTTACTTTCGTCTGTCCGACAGAGCTGGCAGATTTGAATCAGTATTACGACCAGTTGCAGCAAAGCGGAGTGGAAGTGGTCAGTGTTTCAACCGATACCGTGTACGTCCATCTGGCGTGGACACAGGCGGAACCGTTGCTGAAGGATTTCAAGATTCCGATGGGTGCAGATCCTACCGGGACCGTTTCCCGATTGTTCGGGGTGTATGATCCAGAAAGTGGACTGGCATTGCGCGGGTCGTTTGTTATCAATCCAGAGGGGACGCTGGTGGCTTCCGAAGTCAATTATTACAATGTGGGGCGGAATGCCGATGAGCTGTATCGGAAAATTCAAGCCTGCCTGTACCTGAAGGATCATCCAGAAGAGGCGTGCCCGGCAAAGTGGCAGCCGGGTGAGCAGACGCTCAAGCCTTCAGAAGAACTGGTTGGACACGTCGGTGACGTGTTGCGGCGAAATTAGGAACGGGCTCTTCAAGGGTGGTGGCGATAGTTTCCCGGTCCTGCGGACCGGGGCTGTCGCCATCTTTGTTTTGGCAGCAACAAAAGGTGTTGCAAATGGCAGGCATTGCGATTCGGAAAGGAGTGCGAGTCATTATTACCGGCGCATCCTCCGGCATTGGAGCGGCGCTTGCACAGCAGTGCGGAGCAGCGCAGGCGACCGTTGCGCTCATTGCTCGCCGAAAAGATCGGCTGGAAGCGGTGGCAGCCGGGGTTGAAGCGGCAGGCGGTCAGGCATATCCCATCGTAGCAGATGTTTCGCAGCCGGAACAGATTACCCCGGCTTTGCAGCAATTGCTTGAACAGTGGGGCGGTGTTGAAGTGCTGATCAACAATGCCGGTCGGGGCAATTGTGCGCTGGTGGAGGAAACAACGCCGGAACAGTTAGAGCGGATCTTTGGCGTCAATGTCTTTGCGCTATGGTATACCACCGCTGTTGTGCTTCCTGTGATGAAGCAGCAGGGGCGGGGAGTAATTGTGAATGTTGCCAGTGTCGCGGGAAAGTGGGGGTATCCGATCAACAGTGCCTACGTGGCGGCAAAGCACGCCTGTGTGGGGTTTACAGCGGCGCTACGGACGGAGTTGCTGGATACTTCCATTACTGCTTTCGCTGTCTGTCCCGCTGCTGTTGATACCGAGTGGCCCTCAGTGACCGAAGGATGTGCTATCGGCGACATCTTTCTGGACGGAGTGCGGCGATCGAAACAGATTGCAGAAGAGCGCGGTTTACCGCTGGCACCCTTGTCCCCTGTTTTTTCTGCTGAAGAAGTAGCCCGGCAGATTATGGCGGCTATTACTGAACCGCCGACCAATGACCTGTTTACGCATCCGGGCACCGCAGAAATGGCAGTGCTGGCAGCGCAGGATCGGAGCGCACTTGAACAGCAGATGCTTCCATTTTATCTGGGAGTTCTGGAAGCATATCGTGAACATCGACAACAGCAATCGCAGCAGTGATGGGCTATACGCCAATTCGACCGGAGCCAGTAACGGAAACGCCGTCCGTTGCCCTGTCCAGACCGCCACAGCGAATTGGCTTGCATCTGTTATTAGCGGCACTGACTTTTGTATCAACGCTGATGGCTGGAGCGCAATGGGTGGGCAAAAATCCGTTTGAGATTACCAACTGGAGCTACGGCTTGCCATATAGTCTTCTGCTGATGTTGTTCATTGCCTCTCACGAGTTCGGACACTACTTTGCAGCGCGCTACCATAAAGTGGATGTAACTTTGCCGTACTTTATTCCCATCCCGTTTGTGTTCCTGTTCCCCTTTGGTACGATGGGGGCAGTGATTAAGATGCGCAGTCCGGTGCAGAATCGCAATGTATTGTTTGACATCGGTATTGCCGGTCCCCTGGCAGGGTTTGTAGTGAGTGTCGCTATTCTGATCGTCGGTTTTCTCACACTGCCGGGCGTGGAGTATATCTACCAAATCCATCCGGAGTATCTTACCCGCTTTGGCGGCAAGATTCCAGAGTGGGGGCTGTACTTCGGCGATATTCCGCTATACCACTGGCTTGCTGCTCTGGCGCCTGAGGATGCCTTTGTTCCGCCAATGAATGAAATGTACCATTACCCCTTCCTGTGCGTAGGGTGGTTCGGACTCTTTGTGACTGCTCTGAATCTGGTCCCTCTGGGACAACTGGATGGAGGACATATCCTCTACGGGTTGCTGGGCGATGCACACCGCCATATTGCGAAAATTCTCTGGTGGGCAATGATTCTGCTGGGGCTCGGTCCTGTCTTCGGATACCTCTATGATGTGTTGCAACACGATTCGCCGGATCAATTGTATACGTGGATTCAGACAGCGTTCCTGCCACTGCTTCGATGGATACACGATACGGTCCCGTTTTACTTCCAGGCGTGGAGTGGTTGGTTGGTCTGGGCACTCTTTGTGCGATTCCTGATCGGCATTGCGCATCCGCCAGTACCGGATCCACAGCCGTTGACGCCGGGCAGGAAAATCCTGGGCTGGATCGCGATTCTTATCTTTTTCCTTTGCGTGGCGTATAATGGCATCTATGATGTACCAGCACCACCGGACGCCGTGACGCACTGGATGTCCGGATTGGTTCAGGGAATGGTGCAGTAAAAGTGAGCCAGTGTAACGCATTCGGATTTCTGCGGATTGTCAGGAAGTAAGAATGCCGTAATGGCGGAATGTAGCACAAACCGGAGTTGTTGCGATGCGAAGGCTGTGGATCGTCATCCTCGTTGTTCTGCTGGGAAGCTTGTTGAGTGCGGTTGCACAGCAGAAAGCACCTGTTTTGAAAGCAAAGCCGAAAAAACAGCCGGCGCCGAAGACAGAGGTTGGTGGTAAAGAGAAAAAGAAACAGAAGAAATCCGCGATACAAACCGGTGAAGCAGCCATAGATCAGTTAGTTGCAGGGAACTACCAGGTAGCATTAGACCTCAACCTCTTTCTTGGCTTCCCTCGCGGTGAATTCAAAGAAAATAACACGCACGTAGGGGTTGGGCTTGATGGATCGCTGTTCTACCATTTTCCTCGAACGCCGCTACTGGTTGGACTGAACGTTGCATTTAACACTTACGGGACGACGCGGCGCCACGTTCCATTGAGTATGTTTATTCCCGATGTCACAGTAGAGGTAGAGCGGTCGAATAACTATTTGATCATTGATCCGGTTATTCGGCTCCAGGGACACCTGGGATGGATGTCAGCGTATGCAGAAGTGGGGGGAGGGTTGAGTAGACTTTATACGAAAACCACGGTAAAGGATTTGGAAACGGACAAAGAAGTGCTCAGTTCCGAGAATCTCAGTGATATAACGTGGAATTGGTGGGCCGGCGGTGGCCTGGGCGTGGTCCTCTCTTCGGGAGAGTACGATCCGGCTCAGCAAAAGTGGACTTCTAATCCCCTGCTGTTACAGATTGGTTTCCGGTGGCTCTCTGGTGGAGAAGCAGAGTATCTTACTCCGGGGGATGTCAATGTCGAGTATGGATCGGTTTCCTACAATGTTCGATCTTCGCGGACGGATCTCTGGGTATTGTTGATAGGGATCTCGCTTCGGGAGTAGCAATGGTGCGGCGAGTTGGCATCATTGGTGGAAGTTTTAATCCGGTCCACATAGCGCACCTGATCATCGCAGATCGGTTTACAGAGCAGATGGAATTGGAACAAACTTTTTTTGTTCCTGCTTACCGATCGCCGTTTAAGTTAGAGGAAGATCCGCACGAAATAGCAACGGCACAGCAGCGAGTTGAAATGCTGCGCCTGGCAATCGAGGGGCATCCGAAGTTTGCGATCGAAGAATACGAAGTGCGCCGCGGTGGCGTTTCATATACCGTCGATACCGTGCAGTACTTTCGCCAGAAATTCCCCGATGCACAGTTGTTTCTGCTCATTGGAAGTGATCAAGCCGCAGCGTTTACGAAGTGGTATCAGTGGGAAGAGATCCTTCGACAGGTGCAGCTTTGTATCGCTCGCCGTCCTTTTGCCGTCCCGCCGGATATCGAACGCGCACTCACGTATACGTTGACGTATCAGGGAAAAGTGCCGGTGTGGATTGATGCGCCGCTGCTGGCAATATCGGCAACGATGATTCGCCAGCGAGTGCAGCAGGGGAAGTCGATCCGATATCTGGTACCAGCAGCCGTGGAACGGTATATCAATGAGCATCGGCTTTACGTGGATGAGGGGATTTCGGCATAAGCTGGTAGTGGCTGCATTGTTGCTGGGCGGTGTGGCGATGGTCTTCCCGCTGCTCTGGATGCTGCTATTGTCGCTGAAATTGTACCCGCAACGCTTTGGCTCTCTGTGGGAGCTCATCCAGGCGCCTGTGACGGTGCAGAATTACCGGGATATCTGGATCTCGGACAACTTCGCGCGGTACTTTGCAAACTCCTTACTGGTTGCCGGTACCACTGCCGTCGGTAATGTGCTGCTGTGTACCCTGAGTGCCTATGCACTGGCACGGAAAACCTTTGTCGGTAAGCGGTGGGTGTTCGCTTCCGTTCTCCTCGTTATGATGGTGCCGCCTCACGTTCTGATGATTCCGCTCTATCGCCTGATGGTTGCCTTCCACTGGCTGAACACCTACTGGGCACTCATTGTGCCCTGGCTCATTACGCCCTTTGGCATTTTCCTGATGAAACAGTACATCGATCAACTCCCAATGGAACTGGAAGACGCTGCTCGATTAGACGGAGCATCCGAATGGCAGATTCTGTGGAAGATCGTCTTCCCGCTCAGTAAGCCAATGCTGGTAGTACTGGGACTGTATGTTTTCTTGAGCCAGTGGAATGCTTTCCTCTTTCCATTTCTGTTCGCCAGCGACCTGGCACACCGCACATTGCCAGTGGGACTGGCATTCTACTTCGGGAAGCAGTCGATCGACTGGGGACATTTAATGGCGGGTGCTGCCTTATCCGCACTGCCCGTGCTGCTGCTCCTGCTCTTCTTCCAGCGCCACATCGTCCAGGCAATGATCGCAGGAGCGTTGAAAGAATAATCACCGCCAGCAAGCATCACCGGAAGTTTCCCGGACATAATGCAAAATGCAGAGGAATGCTCTTTCCCCCGGGAGAGGATCCGGGTGAGGGCAATGCCCGCTGCAGCATACCCTCCCGGACCCTCTTCGACGGTCTTGCCTGTGTCCGGAATTTTTTGTATATTTGCCCCACAGTGTGAGTCCGTTTCACAACTTCAGGAATGACAAAATGACAAAAGCGAAAACATTTTCTGCAAATCGTGTGTGTGTGTGTGTGTGTGTGTACACACTCCTGCTTGCGATGACCCTCCCAGCGCTTGCCCAGGGCTTGCACGTCTTTGAACGCACCATCGGACTGTCCAACGCTGTGACCCGAACCTTTGATCTGGAAAAACCCGCCGTGGTCAGAGAAGCAATCGTGGGCGTCAATTACAAAGTGTACGGAGGATGGAATGAAATCGGGATCTGGGAAGTTGATTCGACGACAATGCCACTGCGAGAATACGTTCGCTTTCGGGACACGGTGCTGTGGACCGAAGGTCGGGGAGTGATCCGCAGCGTGGATCGTCGAGGATACCTGATCATTGGTGCTGGCGCGGCAAGTCCCACCGATACGTTGCTGTTTGTCGCACGGGCGGATACCACCAACTGGCAATCTGGCGGAACTATTCTCTGGGCGCAGCATTTGCATTTGATGGATACGGTAGGGGGACTGTATGAAGTTTCCGTACCGACGGAAGTGGTATTGTTTGATTCAGTGCAGGGATTGTACCTGATTTGCGGGTATGTGCGGCGGGGCAATGAGCAGGGAGCATTTTTGCTGCAAATAGATGATCAGGGAGTTGTACGGTGGGTGCAGGTGTATTGGGATGAGGCGACGAAGGATCATCTGGCGTCACCGCTGTGGTGCTGGGATATGGATTATCGAGCGGGCAAGGAGGTGGTGTTGTGCGGGAGTCGGGTGACGGACTTTGTGCGCCCGGTGCCGCCGTCCAACTGTGAGAATGAGCGACAGCAGGGGTGGTTGTTGGTAGTAGATGGATACAGCGGGATGCCGTTGGGAGACATTGTGTATGCGAGTGAGGAGCGGTGCAGTGAGTTTCGGCAGGTAGAGGTGGTAGAGAGTCGGAATCGGGTGGATGTGGTAGCGGTGGGCTGGGGGAATACGGAGATGGTGACAGGAGCGACGGTGACGTATGCGGGGGATCTGGGGAATGTGCTGGGAGGGAAGGTGCTGTGGCATTCGCAGCTATCGCAGCAGGTGGTGATGGATGTGCTGGAGAACCGATTGTACGACCTTGAGGTGCGGGTGGTAGCCGATACGATTGATGAGATGATGGGGATGGTTGGGAGCTATCGGGATAGCAATGATACGGGGCAATGGATGTGGATAGGGAAGTATCGGAATGGAGGATATGACAAGGCACAGTATAGGGTATTCGAGATGGACGGGATGGATTACAATGAGTGGAACAACTGGCCACAGTTAGTCGATGA
>WFXC01000026.1 GCA_015490805.1 Candidatus Kapaibacterium sp. | reverse complement strand
TGCGGTACGGGATTGGGCTCAGTGGAGCGGTGGAGGTGGTGCTGTACGACAGCTATGGACGAAAGGAAACAGTGATAGCGAAAGGGCAGCAGGAAGCGGGGTGGAGAGAAGTACGTCTTGGAACGGAGGGGCTAAGCAGCGGGTTACATTTTGTGCGTTTGCGGAGCGGTCGATATGAGCAGGTGGTGCCGGTGTGGGTGGTGAAGTAGGGAGGAAGGCGTCACCTGACCGTCGAGGCAAATCTGTGTGTTCGTAGTGTGGTCAGGAGCGCCGACTTTCGTCGGTAGAGAAAGTACACCCTAGGGGGTGTGTTCCCGGTAAATGCCCACTGAAGTGTGTGTTCCCGGCACGATATGGAGGGGTGAAGCGGTGCTTCGCCCGATGGGCGATCCAGCAGGTCGTTCCTACCGGTGCAAAAATCCCCTCTCCCTGCGGAGAGGGTGAGGGTGAGACGATGCTTGCTGAAGCGTGCGCTCCCCGGCAAATTGGAAGCACCGATTTTGAATTTCTCTGCTGTGAAACGTTTTGTGGATAAGGGGGTTTATAAAATTTGCGGGTGTGAATGCGCTATAACCGGCAGCCGTTCGTGTTACGGTCTTTGTCGACTTTACTCCGAATAGAATGCTGGGGGCTGAATGATTGTCGTTGTGATTGTCGGTTTCATAGTCAGTTTTTACAGTAGCTGGGGGCAATCGGTGGACGGAGCAGTTCCATCGAAAGCACCGGAATCGCCGTGGTTTGGTGGGCTCTATGGAGCCTCAGCGTTGTTCGATGCCCGTTTTGACCAACTGCCAGCGATTCCAAACTGTTGCGTTCCTTATACCACTACTTTCGGATGGGGAACAGGATTCTTTGTGGGGCGGAGATTTCCCGAAGTGTTTCTTACGGATGATCTTCGATGGCTGCCAGAGGTTGCGGTGGGAGCAGAGTGGTGGATGGGAGAGTTTCGGGAAAAGGAATTTTTGGGATACGCTGTGCAGCAGCAGGTAGCGACGCCAGTGTATTCGTTCCACAGGTTGCAAACGCAGTTTGTACAGGTTTTTTCAGAACTCCGGCATCGAATTGCGTCGCCGTGGCAGTTTGTCCGGACGTTGTATGGAGGCATTCGTGTCGCTGCGCTGGTGTATGCTCACGGGCAGCAGGTGGAACAACTGGAAGCCCCGGCAGCGTACCGGTATGAGAATGGACTTCGGCAGCGAAATGAGTTTACTGGTACCATTTCAACACTTGCTCGATGGCACTTTGGATTGGTAGCCGGCGCCCGGTGGCTACCAGTGTCCCTTGGGCGATGGCGCATTTATCCGGAAACGCGGTTGATAGTGCAGTTAACCTCACTGGTGCCGCAGCAACGATGGCGCCTGTGGAGCCTGACAATTGGTGCATCGGTGTTTTTCCCCACGCTACCGCCATCCAGACCTCCCGTTCCGCCGCCACCGCCACCCCCACCGCCGGCTGTGGAAACAGTGCTCTGGCTGGATTCCCTTCGCATTGCCAGAGCGCATGCCACTGTAGGAATTCCTGTGAATGGAGATTTGCTCCAATGGGACATTGCGTTGCCTGCTGTGGTGTTTTTTGAGAAAAACAGCACTCAAGTGCTGCCAAATGGAGTCACTGCAAATCTTGCGCAATTTTTCGGGGCTCTGGCACCCGAAATCCGCCAGCAGCCAGCGGCGTGGGAGATTGTTATCAGTGGCAGTGCGGATGAGTCTGCCGAGGTGGTTGAAGCGCGGCGGCGGCTGGTGGAGCATATTCTGGATTCTTTACACCTTCGCCCGTATGGAAAGCTCCGGACACAGCACTTCCGCCAGATGCCCCGTTATCCGGAACTGCTGGCGGAGCAGCGGGCTGTTCGTGTTCTGCGAAATGGTCACCCGTTGCTGCAGCGGTTCGAGCGGAGTAAATTCCTTGTCCATCCTCGATCCGTTGCGATTCGAGCTCTTTCGCGTATTCACACCTGGACGCCGGTTAAACAACTGGGGCGAACATTGCGCATAGGAGATGAGGTGATACCGTGGCGGAAGGATACTGTTTCCCGGCAGATTGTTATTGGGCAGGCAGCAAGACCGATTGAAGTAGCTGTGTGGGTGCAGGATTCGCTGGGGCGGATTGTTCACCGGCAGCAACACGTTTTACTGTATCCCGATTACCGCATTGACACCCAGCGGTATCAAATCTGGGCTGATACCACAGGACGTATCCCGCTGATTCTGGGATTGTGCGATTACAACAGTCCGCGATTTTCCCTGCTGGACTCCGAAGCGGTTCGGCAAATACGCCAGCGCGTGGCTATGGGGGAAAAGGTAGAGCTGTGGGTATTGAGCGATCAGTTTGGGAGTGAGCGGTTCAACAGGCGATTGATGCAGCAGCGATTGCAGAATGCGTTGCAGGTGCTGGCACTGCCACCACAGTCCCATCTGACGATCCGGCTCATCCAGAATCCTCCGAACCTGCTACCACCGCCTTATCAGCATCTGCTCAATCGAGGCGTTATTGCGTGGATACGCACAGATGGGAAGGATCAAGAATGATGGAGGAATACGGGATGAAACGCTCGGTGGCAAAAGTGGCTCTTATCTTGCTGTTTACTGGATTCTGGCTGCTGTCTGCTTATGGAGCGATCACGGTACAACTGGATAGTCTGGGCATATTTGAGTATCAATGTCCCAAAGCAGCATTCCAGGGCGTCGAGAAATTTACGGAGGTAAATACCTTAGATATTCGACATTTTCCGCGCCTTCGAGTGCGACTGAAAGCATTTCGCGAAGGTTACGAGATTCCCATCGAGCGGGATCAAGTTTTGATTGTACAGGAAAATATTGTTTACGTGCCGGAGCGCTTCGAGCAGATGCCGGATGGCTGGTATGAGATTGAATGGCGAACGCGGGATGCAGGCAAGCGGGTGGTCAAATTAGATGATGACTGCGATCCATCGCGATATCTCTACATGCGAGCAGAACTGGTGGTCGTGGACGGAGAGGATGTGGGATATCAGACAGCGTATTATCGGAGCACAAACATTGCCCATCCAGTGCTCCGATTTTTGCGTGGCGATGTACCGATCAAGGAGTTTTTTGTTGGTAATGGCGAACCAGGTGATACAGTACGAACTCGAGTATATTTCCAAGCTCAGTCGGGATTTTACGATCCGGTTATCAGGGCTGAGTTGCCAGTGCGGATTGATTCGATGCGAATCACCTCACCGTATTTCCGGGCTCGATGGAGAGGTAATTTCCTGGCGCCTGGCGATACCATTTTTCCAGTTCTTGCCTATCCAGTCTTCCGGTATCCGATCGATCTGGAGTTTTTTCCCCCATCGTCAGAACCACAGCAGGCGGAATTATGGATCTATGCGGAGCAGGGACTCTATGCCGTTTTGCCATTGTTTGGCAATCGACCGCAGGTAACAGCGGAGCCCAGGTTGCAGCTTCAGCAGCCTGCGGGAGGAGAGATTTACACGCCGTGTATGGAGTATCCAATCCGATGGGACGGAGCCAATTCTCAGTTGCCCGTGTTTGTCGAATATCGCCTGTCCGATACTGCCCGATGGCAGTTGATCCAGAAGGTCAATGATACCAATCGCATCACCTGGAAAGTGCCTGACATCATTACAGATTCCCTCCTGATCCGAGTCCGTCAACCTGCGATGGAGGCAGAGGCGGAGTATTTACCAGCCGATACTGCCGGCATTTTGCAGATTCAATTTGACCGGACAGGAGCACATTTCCTGACTGCTTACGATAACGGCTGTGTCGGTGTCTGGACTACCGATATGTGGCAGCAGTTTCTCTGCCTGCGCCTTCGGGATTATGATTCTGCTATTGACAGCGTGCGTTTCCGACGCAAACTGGAGGTAGACACGGGTGTTGTTGAGTATGAGGTGGTGGAGTACTACCAGCCGGAAAGAGTGCAGGTGATTGCTGCCAGCTTTGTCCCGATGGGGGTGGCCGTCATCTTCCGTTCCCAATTCCGATGGCCCGATACCAATGCGCAGCGGCTGGTGACGAAACATAGCCTTCACGATACACTGGCATTCTTTGATCTGCAGAGTCCCTATCCGGTGCACCAGGTTCAGTTGCCCTATCGGGTACACATCCAAAAGATGGTGTATAATGCAACTGCCCAGGAGCTGGTCTGTGCTCCTTCAAACCTTGCTGCATTGTTGATCTATGACTCAACGGGGACATTCCGGCGTAAGATTGTGGTTGGTGCGCCAATCGAGGATATTGCGCTCAATGAACGACAAAAAGAGTTGTACGTGCTGCTTTTAGGCAGTGTCCAGATCCGCTCGCTGGAAGATTATCGATTGCTGGCAGAGGTTCCCTTCCACGACGCGCCGCGTATGCGGCATATTGGTGCGGATCCAACCGGACGATTTTTTGCTGTTGCTGAGTATCCGACACCGGTTGGGCTGCTCCATTCGCCCAGTATGGCGATTCATTTGTGGGATCGGCAGAAATTGCGGTTGATCAAAATCCAGCGGCGGCAATGGAGCGAAGTGCAGCGGTTGAGCTTTAGCTCCACCGGTCGTTTCCTGGTGGCTGGCATTCCCGGCATTCCGCAGATCGTTGTCTGGGATCTGGTGACCGATCAGTTGTATACCAATTACACTGGACATCCCACCCGGTTGACAGATGTTCAATTCCACCCTGCGGCACCTATTATGCTTAGTTCTGCTGAAGGTCAGTGGAAAAATCTCCGGAAACGGGTGTTTTCCTATCCTGAAGAGGATGTTGTAGAGCAGTACCTGCGCATTGTTCCGCCGAAGCTGGCAACCGATACACTGGTGCCGCCGGTCGATGAGCTGTATCTTGGAGATACGGTCCAGTGGGAAGAGCCAGCCGCCATCTGTAATGTTGGAGAAGCACCGATCCCGTTGCAACAGCAGTGGACACGCTTCCAGAAGTTTGTGATGCTCTCACCGGCAGTTCCTGATACTCTCCAGCCGGGAGCGTGTCGTACCGTAGTGCTTCGGTATATTGCGCGGGATACGGGAGCAGTAGCGGATACCCTGTTCCTGGCTACGTGTTCCCGCCAGTTTGTTCTTCCTTTTGTCGCCTCGGTTCGAGATCGATCGATGGCCATTGATTCTCAGCGCACGGTTCTGGGCGGCGTTTGTGTTGGGGAACGAACGGTTCGTATCGTGCCGCTTGTTGCGAATCTGGATCCCAAACCTTTGAAAATCAATGGGTTGCAACTGTACAATCCCTACCAGGCACCAATTGAGCTGGTGTCGACGGTCAAAGATACAACGCTGCTACCGGGCGATACGCTCTTTGTCGCTTTTGCCTTTACGCCCACAAAGCCGAAAGAGTATCAGGTGACCGTGTTTGTGTACTATGCAGATCAGGGGAAATTCAAGAAAAAAGTCCGAATTCGTGGACGGGGCATTCTGCCTGCTGCCCGGTTTTCGGTTTCTACAGTGCCCTTTATTCCAGAAATTGCTTCGCAGACAGTGCCCATTATCAATGCTTCGGAGGAAGAAATCCGGTTTACGGAAGCAACGATCGATCCACCGGTCTACACATTGCAAACGCCGTTGCCACTGGTTATCGCGCCGGGGGATACGGCATTGATCGAGCTCAAAGCAACGCCGGGCGGAACGGCTACATTAACATTGCGAGGAGAACCGTGCGACCTGAGTGCCGTTCTGCAATTGATCCCCTATCAGGCACGCAGCACCATACGCATTCCCACGATGACCATCGATCCCCGCGATACGGTTGAAATCCCGATCCAGTATGAGATGACGGAGAATGCGCCGTACATCAATGAGCGGTTTTTTGAGGCAGCACTCTGGATGCCAGCCGATCGGTTCCTGCCGCTTTCGGTGCGATCACCGGGCAGAACCGTTGAAATACTGGAGCACACGGTCATTGACACAGTGCGGCGGTTGGCTTTTCGGATTTGGGGACATTTTGATTCCGCCGGAACGCTGTTTTTCCTGCGGGGGATACCGGGATTGGGATTGCAGGATCACGTTCCCATTCGATGGGCGCCGACATCTATATTCTGGGGCACAGCAGTTGATACCCGCGCCTATGATGGAATGCTGGTTTTTCGCTATCCCGATCCTCATCGAAGAGTCTATCGACTGCCTTTTTCAGTGACGGCCGTTTATCCTCAGCCAACCAGGGATCAGATAGCGGTGGTTGTTGCAACCGCTGAGTTCCAGACGGTCCGGTGTGAGTTGCGAAACACTGCGGGACAGCTTCTGCGTCAGTGGACTACTCCTTTCCAGCCTCCAGAAACGATCCTTCATTTGTCCTTCGACCACCTTCCAGCCGGTACGTACTGGCTGCGTATCGTTTCCGCCCGTGGTGGGATGGTAATCCCGCTGGTGTACCAGCCGTGAGGTGAGATAGGGCGTTTGCGCTGTGGATTTGTACAAAAAGCTGGCGAGAGCTTATACTTTCTAAGATGAGTCGATGCAGCAATGCCCGAAGCAGAACTACAACCTATGAAGGCGTAAGCTACGGAAATCACGAAATGGAGATTTGACTGCTATCTTGCAAAGTTTTGGTAATTTTGCAAATTGTCAAGTAAGGATGTTCCACAAAGAAGGTGTTTGCAATGCGAGGAATTGGAATTTTCAGTATTGGTGTTGTGCTTGCTCTTGCCATCGCGATCCAGGGATGTGAAACGACAACGGGTCCAGATCAGGTTTTCGTCCCCCAGCCTCCGGCAGCGCTGTATGCGACATCGATTGATTCTGCAACGATTGCCCTGAAGTGGGATCATTCGCCCGATTACACCGCAGCCGAATTTGCGGGGTATCGGGTGCGGATCTATAATCCGGGTGGCATTACGATGCTGGATACGCTACTGCCAGCCAGTTGGACGCAGGTGCAGGTAACGGGCTTGCAGGAAGGTACGATTTATACGTGCGAAGTGGCGGGTGAGACAGCCGATACCATAGGACCGGCGAAACAGATCCAGTGGTCGCCAGCCTCCCGATTTGTGGAGTTGACAACGGGCAATCCCATTCGGATGTATGAATCTGCCTCCGTGTTTGGCAGTGGCGTGGACCTGTATAATCCGACCGAAGGAGGACCGGTGAATTTGAAAACGAGCAGCGGTCAGGATTGGGATCTGGGGCTGTACACGCGCGACAACAAGCTCATCATTGCATCGCCGACCTTGCTGAAGCAGTATTACCCCAAAACGTTGCCGGATAGTCTTCGAGCAACGGAAATTGCGGCGGAAGTTTATACCAATGTGAATTCCCTGAATGATGTGTTTGACAGTGAAGCATTGAATGCGAAAACCTTTGCTGAGCGGGAAATTGATCTGACCCAGTACAGCGGCAATATTGTCCTGGTTGTGCGGACAGTGGATAATCATTACGCAAAGGTGCTGGTCAAATATGTCAATGGGTCATTTTTGCAGGGCAGCGAGCCGCATCGGTACGTTGAGTGCGAGGTTTCGTATCAGAAGGAAGCCGGTGTTCCGTATGCTCGAACAGCCAGGGACAACAACGGAGGAGACCAATGAGAGCACGCATTGTGGTGGGTGGGATTGCCCTTGTCTTGATCGTTGGCATAGGACTTTTCTCTTTGCCGTCTCGTGCTGAACCCGTCGCACAGGGCAAACCCATTGTTGGCGTTGTGGTGAATGTAGGAGACTATGTGACCGGCGGCGAGGGAAAGGTGTCGAAGCAGGAAGCGATGGATCTGGTGGAGCGGGGGCAGTTGCTGGGGATTGTCGCCGGCGGGAAACTGTATCTGGTGTTTCATCCTGATGGCACGTATGCTGGGAAGAAGCTGGCGAAAATGGCGGGCTTTCAGGTTGGTGTCGTTGGAAAGGTCGTTCGCCGCTATGGTGCGGCTGCCATTGTTGCCGATCTGATCGAAGTGATACGATAACAAAAGGGAGGGATGAGGATGCAACGAGCAATTCGGACGATGAGCATACTCGCAGGTGTGCTCTTGCTGGGTTTGTATCTGCTTGGCTGTAGTTCCGAGCAGCAAAAACAACCAGCGCCCGGAGAGAAGGTAACATTGCAGCGAGAAGAAAAAGCACCGGAAATGGCAGTGGACACGATTGCACCAGCACTGCAGCCAGAACAACCAAAAGCCGTAGAGGAACAACCTGCGGAGAAGGCGGCGGAGGCAACGGCTGAAAAACCAAAAGCGGAAAGTGCAGAACCACAGCCGACCAAGCCAGCGAAGCCCTTAGGATCGCCAGCAAATCCGCTCATTGGTGACGTTGTGGACATTGCGCAGGTGCTCACTGGTGGAAGTGGAAAACTCGACCGGCAGCAGGCATTGAAACTGGTCGAGCGTGGACAACCTATTGGCATACTTGCGCACAATACGCTGTATCTGGTCTATCATCCAGATGGAAGCTATGCCGGGAAGAAATTGGCGAAGTTTGCAGGTGCGCCGGTGGGAATTGTTGGGCAGATCCGCAGTCGTGGTGGCTGGAACGTGATCATTGCAGATATGATTGAATCGGTGCGGTAAGGGAATTCGTGAAAAGTCTGGAGAAAGCAAGAAGGCACAGCGTCGCTGCTGTGCCTTTTTTATTGGAAGATGTTGTCGAACCACAATTCTGTCACAAATCCTTCTGGCGACTGATAAAACCGCAAGCGATCAGCCAGGTTTTCCATCAACAGAATGCCACGTCCACGCTCGCTGAGCAATTGTTCTTCGGTGCGGGGATCTGGCAAGTCGGCAGGCTCAAAACCAGAGCCTTCATCGATGACCCAGACATAGAGTCCACGATCCCGACGTTCCGATCGAATTTCTACCATTGCTCCCTCCCGATCCCTGCTGCCGTGCTCGATTGCATTGTTGATTGCCTCGCTGACAGCGATGATGAGCCGGTAACGGGCATCCTCGGAGAGCGTAGTCTGGTACGTCTCTTCGATGCGCTGGAGCAAATCCTTCACTCGGTGCACATTCGCGGGAATACTGGCAAATCGAAGTTGAATCATAGTTGCACCTTCGCTTCTAAGCGTAACTGCGGTCGCTGTAAAACGAGCTTCTCGTTGTTCCAATGTAATTCGTACCATCCACGAAGCACAAGGGTATTATGTGCATCCACGCGGAATTGCCAGTCCAATTGAGGTCCGAAGATGCTCGATCGCTGCTGGAGCGCTGGTGAGCTGATCGAGTGTTGTTGTAAGTGGAACCACCGAACGCCAAAGCCACCAGTGAGGGATGGTGCAAGGCGGCGGTAGAAGAGCAGCAACAATTCGTGTTCGTACGTTCGAGTGTCGGGATGCTCAGCAAATTGATCCCAGAACAGGATGCCGCGTTCTGCGTAGCGAATCGCTGGCAGGAAGAGTAGCCACATTCGTGGATCAAGCTTCCAGATTAGAGAATCCTGATAGCCAATTTGCCGAATGCTGTAACTGCGCGGAGTTTGCGAGAGGGTTTCAAAGTCGTAGACCACGTAATGAGCGGTAACGAAAAATCGAGCTGCGAGGGAAAATCGGGGAAGAGACCAGCGAACCGAAGGAATCAGGTGCAGTTTGTATTCCCGATAATTCTGTGCGCTCCGTGCTGCCTTGAGATACACCAAATGATGGAAACTGATGCCGGTAGCAAGCTGGAATCGGAGCAGCGAAGAGTGGCGGTGTGAAAATGTCAGAGCTGCGTTCCACCGAAGCTCATCCCGGTCATCCACATTGCTTTCAGCGGGTGTGTCGTATTGCAGCAATGAGATGAAGCTGCGGAGTTGTACCGTGTCATTATCAGTTGGCGCAAAGGCAAGTTGCACTTGAAGCTGCCGGTCTGATTGCTGAAAATCCATAAAGTTGGCACGTTGCTGCCACTGCCGAAGATCTGCTGCTGTGATGGGAAAACCAGTGGAACGGGCACTTTCGTCATCGGCGTGGTACTGGAGCATTAAAATTGTTTGGAAACCAAGTCTGGAGCCCAGCGCTCCGTCTAACTGGAGTTGCAAGTGTGCCCGCTGGCGCTGTAAGCTGCGGAGAAGAGCCGTTTCGGAGAAGGGAGCCAGAAAACGGTTGTATTGCCGTTCGATGGTAAAAATGCTCCAGTTGGTCCGAAGGGTTGAGCGGAGCGTGTGACTGAAAGCGTAGTTGAGCTGCAAAGTGGCACTATGACGCTGCTCCTGCCGCTGCTCGATCAGCAAGACCGGTTCGGAGCCAAAAGGGAGATAATAGTCACGACGGGCAATTTCCGTAGCGCCACCAAGGCGCAGTTGGTTGCGCCGGGTGCCCGTTTCGATAGAAACGTTTGTTGTCCAGAAGCCATTCTGCCGCTCCGAAAACCAGCTCCATTGTCCCTGTGTTTCCAGATGGAGAATGTACGAATCCCAGGGAAGCTGCGCCTGCCCCTCAATTCCTATAGCTGGAGCGTATTCATTTTTGCCAAACTGCGTGGAAAAGACTATCCCTGCCCCGCTCCAGAGAGAAAGCGGAGGCGAAGCAGGACGCCAGCGGATGCCGGGGAGCGCAGCGAATTGCAAACGCCGATTCAGCGGCTGCGCCTGAGAGTCGGAAATCAGCCAGAAATCGCTGCGAGTGACAAAGGCGAATGAGGGAGAAAATTGCCAGTGCAGGCGAAGGGTGGATGTGTTCTGATCTCTGGTATTGCGCGCAATATCCAGAATCGTTGAGCCCTGGTACCGATTGCTGAAATCTACGGCAGCTAGCGGAGAGCGCCATTGCAGGTGTAGTTGCGATTGCAGAGAGAGGGTGGAGAAAAAACGCTCGAAAGTGGTTTGCATCTGTAGCGTTGTATCCTGCCCATACAGAAGCAGTGGCAGGCAGGCAAGCGATGCAGCGATGAGGACCCACCTTACCCCATTGTTACGATCCTTCCGGTGGAAAAGAATCTGGAGCATCGCTCAGCGAGTGAGCTAATTGCAAAAGCACACCGAACCGGAGACCACGGGCACTGACGATGCAATGGGAAGTCTGGGTATGGCGAAGAAACTCCAGCAAAATCAGGGTACCGGCTGGAAGCACATCGGCACGATCAGGATGGATAACCGGATGTGCTTGGAGCGTCGCAAGCGGCTGGCGAAATATCCACGTTGCAAGATGCTCAATCTGGTTAATCGAAAGGTGGTAGTGGTGCACCGCAGCAGGATCGAAACGCGGAAGCCGAAGTGCTAAGGCTGCCAGGGTGGTTGGAGTTCCGCCGACGGCAAAAACGCGACCGGGATCCTGAGGAGGGAGCGATTGGAGTTTGCGCCGAATTTCTTGCTGTGCTGCCGTTCTCTGAGCATCGGTTGGTGGGAAGTCAGGGAAGAATTTTTCGGTGAGCCGCACAACGCCGAGCTCCAGACTCCACAGAGAATCGGGCGTCCATCCGCGACCGGTAGCAACCTCGGTGCTACCACCGCCAATGTCCAGGACGGCACAGCGCTGCGATGGCGTTTCGGGATCCACAGACCCCCTGTAGGTAAGCTTTGCTTCTTCCTCGCCGCTGATGATCGTAATGGGGGATTGGAGCGCCGCTTCCAGTTGGCGTTGAACCACAGAGCGATTCGTCGCTCGCCGCAGCGCGCTGGTTGCCACAGCAGCGATTGCGGTGCAATGGTGAGTTTCACATAGCTGCCGGTATTCCCGGAGGATACGAATTGTTCGCTGGAGCGCTGCCTCACTAATTGCTCCCGATTCCTGGATGCCTTCGCCCAATCGGGCGATCCGATGGTAGTCGCACACCAGTTCGAAAACGCTGGCTGACCACCAAACGCAGGCAAACAGCACCGTGTTAGTGCCAATGTCCACAGCTGCTAAGGTTTTCGGTTGTCCGGTAGCAATCGGGATGTGCCAGCGTCGATAGCTGTCTATTGTTTTCGGCTCCATACCGCAATCCAATTCTGACGTTCTCGAATTTCCACTGGCTCAAAGCGATGCTGACGGAGTAGTGCTACCAGCTCTGCTTGATCCTGCTGCAAAACACCAGAGCAGATGAGGTGTCCGCCAGTTGCAAGGGCGCGTTCGTACTGCGGTAGAAGCTGCTGGTGGAGGTGCAGGTACAGGTTTGCAACAACGCCGTCCACTGATGGAAAAGGGAAAGAGAGGAGATCAGCGCAGAAGAACTCAATGTTCTGTACGCCATTGTTTCGTGCGTTTTCCTCTGCTTCCGCAATAGCAGCCGGATCACTATCGACTGCGATGACGCCACGGGCGCCGAGCCGGGCAATGGCGATAGCCAGAATACCCGTTCCAGTACCGGCATCCAGCCACTGCTGTCCAGGCGCGACAATGTTTTCCAGCAGTTGAAGACAGAGCTGTGTTGTTGCGTGCTGTCCGGTGCCAAATGTTGCTCGATGCGAAATGGTCAGGGTGATAGGGCGATCCAGCGCTGTGTCTACTTCCGGCGGTACCACCGCAATCCGGTCAGAGACGATGATTGGCTGCAATGTCCCAATCCATCGGCGGTACCAGTCCTGCTCCTGATACTGCTCAGGATAGTGTAACACAATGCCGGGCATTGCGGTAAGGTGTTCGGATAGTGCTGACAAAAGCTGCTCGGCAGTTCCTTCCCACTGAAAGTAGGCGACAATGGTATCATCCGATTCTTCAGTTCCCAGCACCGGCATTAACGCGAGAATTGCGTAGAGTTGCTCTCGTTGACTTTCTGGACATTCGAACGTTACCTGGTAGCACGCTGGAGCTTTCATTGAATGTGATACACCCATTGGAGCACCGTTTGTCCAACCACTTTCAGGGTTGCCGGACTGATGTTTTCGATGGTATCGTTGAGCGTGTGCCAGTAGTGTCGCCGGGGGTCGGAGTCCTGATGACCAATGAGCAACTGATCGATGATGTTGACAGCCGGAATACCAACCGCGATAAGGCGCACGTGGTCATCAAAGACAGGAGGGCCAGATTCAAACACAAAATGCTGAGGTGCAAGGCTGCTACCAATTTGCCACAACTGGTGCATCAACTCTGGTGCTGCTTTCATCGAATTCTCTTCCAGCAAGAACCTTGCTGTATGATCGCCCACCATATCCAGATTGATCGAATAGACGGGTCTCCCTATGGGCAATGTTCCAGCAAAATACTGGGATCCGATACAGAAACGCTCTAAATCGGAAGATTTGCCCATATCTTCCGCATCAAAGAGGACGATGTCGATGCCGACAGCCGGCGGATGGTGGGCAAAAATACGAGCCAGTTCCAACAAAACAGCAACACCACTCCCCCCATCATTGGCGCCAGGGATTGGTTTTGATCGATTGGCTGGATTCGGATCTTCATCAGCAAAGGGACGAGTATCCCAATGGGCGGTGAGCCAGATGCGCTTTGGATGATGTGGCTGAAATCGAGCAATGATGTTGCTCAATTCATACGTCGTGCCATAGAGTTCCCACGTAAAGCGCTGGATCCACACAGTATCCGCCCAGCGACGGAGTTGGCTAACTAAGAAATCGCGACACTGGCGATGTCCATCTGTCCCCGGTACTCTTGGACCAAATCGGAGTTGTTGTTGCACCCAGAAGTAGGCGGAATCGCCAGAAAAAGAGGGAAGAACGACAGCGCCTGCGTTGCTGTGACGTCCAGTATCTCGTGTTGCAACCTCCTGTAAAGATCGCTCAGGGGAGCAACGAATCAGCGTTGCTACAATAAGCACTACCAGTAGTTGTCCTTTACCACAACGTGCAAACATAACTTGTACCATTGATCCCGGAAAATGCTCAATGACGTTAAACATTTTGCCAAATTTGCGCCGGAAGTTTGAGAAGGTACGGCTGGTGGTGTTTGACGTCGATGGCACGCTGACGGATGGCGGTATGTATTACGGCAGTGACGGTGAGCTGATGAAGCGGTTCTCCGTCAAAGATGGAATGGGCATTACACTGCTGCGCCAGGCAGGGATTCAAACGGCATTTGTGACGGCGGAATCTTCCACCATTGCCTTGCGTCGGGCAGAGAAGCTGCGGGTGGATTATGTTGTGTTGTCAGTGCACGATAAATTGCAGGAAGTGCGGCGGATAGCACAGAAAGCGGGGGTGACCCTCGATGCCGTTGCATATATGGGTGATGATGTAAACGACATCCCAGCAATAGAAGCGGTTGGGGTGTCTGGCTGTCCCGCCGATGCAGTTACTGCTGTGAAAGAACGTGTCGACTACGTAACGGAAGCAGCCGCAGGCTACGGCGCTGCGCGGGAATTTTGCGACCTCATTCTGGTGGCGCAGGATCGTTATCCACACCTTGCCGCAGAGGATACGCGTATGGAAACGGATCGTTTCATAAAACAGGAGACCGATGATGGCACGGGATGATTTCCACAAAGGTTTTGCTTTTGGCGCCCTTATTGGTGGCGTTGCCGGGGCGCTCACGGCATTGTTGTTAGCTCCTAAGCGAGGAGAGGAGTTGCGAAGTGAGATTGCTCACCATTCGGAGCGACTCTATGAAGATGTTACAAAGCGAGCTCAGCAACTATTCGGTGAAAAGCGAAGAAGTTTTCAGGTGCTGATGAATGAGGGGCGAAAAAAATCCGAAGAGGTTGTTGGTTCGGCAAAGGCAGAGGCAGAAAAACTGATCGCTGAAGCAGAGCGATTGATGCAGGCAGCGCAGCAACGGGTAAAGGAAGCGGAAGCGCAGTTGCAACAGAATATCGACACACTCAAAGAGGCAGCACAGAAAGCAGCGGAGACCTTCCAAGCGGAAGTGCAGGCGGAAGCAGCCGATGCTGAAGAGGAAACGGTTCAGGATGCTCAGCAAAAGAATGATGAACAGACAACGCAAAACAAAGAAGGAGCATAACAATGGCACAACAGGATTTTGCAAAGGGATTGTTCGCAGGCGTTTTTCTGGGAGGATTAGCGGGCGCAGTCACTGCTCTGTTATTGGCACCCAAGTCTGGCGATGAGCTGCGGGAGGACATTCGGGAAGGAGTGGAAGAACTCTGGGAGCGGATCTCTGATCGGTCGGAGCGGCTCTACCGGGATCAGAAGAAACGGATCGAGTCGCTGCTGGAAGAAAGTCGGGAAAAAGTCGATACTCTGATAGAAGACACCCGCAGTCGGATCGACCGAACTCTGAAGGAACTGGAAAGTACCGTAGCAGATCTCCGGAAACAGTTGCGATAATTGATTGCAGTCGTGCGCGGCAATCGAGCAGGGCGAGATTCTTCGCATCGGGCAGTGTTACTGTTGGTTATCACTGCTGCCCTGTGGAGTACCAGCGGCTTTCTGGTTAAACTGATTCATTGGTCACCAATTAACATCGCAGCAGCCCGGAGTCTGATTGCCCTTCCCGTCGTCTGGTTGGCGGTCCGAACGGTTCAATTTCGCTGGTCGCTTTCTCAACTGGCGGCTGCTGGAGCGTACGCTGGCACCGTCGTGTTTTTTGTGCTGGCAACAAAAATGACCACGGCAGCGAATGCGATTGTCTTGCAGTATTCTGCTCCGTTGTACGTGGCGATTCTTTCTGCGTGGATCGTTGGCGAAAAGCCGACAGTTTTTGACTGGATGAGTGTGCTCATCGTTTGTGCTGGAATGGTGCTGTTCTTCTTCGATCGTCTGGAATCCGGGCAGCTCCTGGGCAACGTACTGGGGATCGTCAGTGGCATCTGCTTTGGGTTGACCGCCCTTTTGTTGCGCAAACAGAAAGATGCGGCACCGATGGAGTCCATTGTGATTGGAAACGGGATAGCCGTGCTGCTGTGTTTGCCCTTTGTGCAATGGACACTACCGCCATCGGATGCGTGGCTTCCACTGGTTTTGCTGGGCGTGTTTCAGTTGGGACTTCCGTACGTGCTGTACAGTATCGCGATCCGATCGGTGAGAGCACTGGAAGCAGTGCTCATTCCAATGCTGGAACCATTGATGAATCCGATCTGGACATACCTGGCAGTGGGTGAAGTGCCCGGACCATACGCTGTTGCAGGTGGTTCAATGATTCTCGTTACCTTAGCAATTCGGGCGTGGAGGTCGGTTCGTCGTACTGCTGTTCGGTTGAAACAGTCAGCCAGAGGGAAAGTAGTATGAAGCGATGGTGCAATCGATGGCAGCAGCCGCAGAGTATGGTTGGCGTTTACAATGCTCTTATCTTGGGCGGTAGCCTGCTGGGTACTGCATTCGTGCTCCCTGAAGGATGGTTCTTGAGCCTGGGCGCATTATTGCCTGTACTGTGGGCACTCCAGAAAGCCTGGCGATGGCAGCAGGTGTTTCGATGGAGTTACCTGGCATTCTTTTTCTACCACGGCGTTGCTAACTGGTGGATTGGGAGCTGGCAGGTTGAGGCAGATCCCTTTCTCCGACTTTCCGGTGTGCTGGTCTGGCTGGTCCATCCCCTGTTTTTTACCCTCCCGTGGCTGGGATGGTGGGTGTTGTACCGCCGCTGGGGGAGTTCCCTGGCACTGTGGAGTTTGCCGTTGCTCTGGATTGCTTTTGAATGGTTGCACAGCCTTGGTGATCTGGGGTATCCGTGGCTTGCCCTCGGCAATCTGTGGCTGCCGTGGCTTGCCGGGGTGCAAATGGCGGATATTGGTGGTGTCTGGCTCGTCAGTGGATGGATAGTGCTGCTGAATGTGCTGCTCTGGAAAGTAGTATCCGCCGCTATATGGGGACAGTGGCGTCGGAGCGGCTGCTTCCTGCTGGGCTGGAGTGTTGCCATCTTGTTGCCCGCTGTCTATGGTACGTATCGGCTGGAGACTTTTGCCCACCATTCCGGCAAGCAGCTCACGGTTGCCATTGTTCAGCCGAATATCAATCCGTGGCGGAAGTGGGAGACACTGAAACCCTGGCAAAATATTCAACGGCACATCCAGTTGCTGGATTCGGCACTTCGGGCATCCTCACGCCAGCCGGATCTCACGATCTGGAGCGAGACAGCCATTCCGTTCTGGATTACGTGGCAACGGTATCGCACGGAATTTTTTCGGCTCCGGCGCTGGGTAGATTCTACTGGCATTGCTGTCCTGACCGGTTTCCCGGATCTGGTTTTCTATCAAGCGCCGCCCACACCGGGTGCCCGGAAGTTACAGGGCAGTAATCTGTGGTACGAAACGTTTAATGCGGTGCTTCTCTTACAGCCCGGAGAGGCAGATTACCAGACGTATCATAAAATACGCCTGACCCCTTTTGCGGAACACGTGCCATACACCGAAGTGCTTTCTTTTCTGCAAGATTGGATTCAGTGGGGCGTTGGGATTTCGTCGTGGGCAAAGGGACGTCGGCAGAACATACTATGGCTGCGAACCCGCCATAGCGATACTCTGCGGCTGGGAGCTGTGATTTGCATTGAGTCCATCTTTCCACAATTCGTTGCGGAATTTGTTCACAAAGGAGCAGAAGCGCTGGTGATTATCACCAACGACGGCTGGTTTTCCGGAACACCCGGTCCTCGACAGCATTTTGAGATTGCCAGAATGCGGGCGATTGAAACGCGGCGAGTTGTATTCCGGTGTGCAAACACGGGTATTTCCGGTATCATTGCGCCCAGTGGCGAGGTTATAGCGCAGATACCGGATGGGAAGCAGGGAGTGTTGGTGCAGAGCGTGGCATTATCAGCAGGAACATCCCTGTATCTGCTGTGGGGGGATTGGGTGGCTTATGGAAGTCTGGTGATTGTTGGCGGCATGCTGATTGGTGGCTTCCGCCGCCGAAGACTTAGAGAGGGAGCCAGAGGGTAAAGGTGGAGCCAACACCAACGGTACTGTCGACAGTGATGCGCCCGTGCATCAGTGCTGCCAGTTGTTGAGAGAGATAGAGACCGACTCCGGAACTGCTTTCTCCTCCTGTTGGTTTTGCTGAAAGGGTGGTAAACCGCTGGAACAGCCGCTGCTGCTCTTCCGGAGCGATGCCAGGACCCTGATCCGTAATAGCAATGGCACATTGGGCGTCGGCAACAAAGGTCCGAACCGTGACGGTTGTACCAACACGGGTGTATTTGAGCGCATTCGACAGGAGGTTATCCAGAATTCGGTTCGCCCAGAACGGAATCACACATAAAGTCAGTTGAGGATCGTGGACGTGGACTGCTAAGGAAACGTTTTTTGCTTTTGCCATCGGCATATATTGCTCCACCAGCGGTTCAATCAATTGTGTTAAATAGAGCGTTGTGCAATTCGGAAGTCCAGCTTCAGGGGTTGCGCGCGCCTGTTCAAGGGTTTCTGCAATCAGGTGCTGCATCGTTTCTACCACTTGCTCAGCTTGCTGGAGCAAAGTTTGAGGATTTTCCTGCTCTGTCTCAAGTGCTTTCTGGAGGCGATAGAGCAGAAGGCGAATGCTGAACAAAGGATTTTTCAGGTCGTGTGCGATCAGGTGCAGCATATTGCTGATATGGTGGGAATGTTGCTGGAGCTGATCATTGGCAGTATGGAGTTGCTCGACCAGTTGGAGCAGTTCCAGATTCTGATTGCGGAGAGTAGCAATTTGAACTTGTTCCCGCTCTAATTGATGTTTGAATTGCAGCTCAGCAAAAAGTTGCTGTTGCTGTTGACGCTGGAATGCCTGTTCTTTCTCGGCTGCTACCAGAAGCAGTTGATAGGCTTGATCAAACTGATTCCGGGCGGCGGCAATCTGACTTGCGATGCGATAGTATGGAGCTGCATATTCCCACAGTCCCGGATCATCGATGAGTGGGGCGATAGCATCGATCGATTCAGCAGCGCGATCGATAGCGCCGCGCTGGAGGGCAATTTCAGCTAAGGCGATGTGAATACCTGCCAGTAGCTCTGGCGTTGGTGGAGTAAAGAAGCGGAGTGCCAGTTGAAGCACGCGTTCTGCAACATCGAGTTTGCCCTCTGCTTTGAAAGTAAGTCCAACATTGGCTAAGACGGCTGCTTTTTCAGGACCAGTGAATTGTAACGCTGTAAAAGCGGCAAGCGCTTTCCCGAAGTGGTAGCGAGCCTGGCGATAATTCCCCCGCTTCCGGTACACTTCCCCGATGTTATTGTGGATCTTGGCAATTCTTTCCAGAGACCGGAGTTTTTCTGCTAACTGGAGCGCTGTGTGGAAGTATTGCAGTGCCTGCGGAAAGAGTCGTGACTGGCTAAACAGAAGTCCCAGGGTTGTATGGGCGGAGATCAGCATTACCTGATCGTTCAGTTCCTGATAAATGTCCAGTGCTTGCAGCAGTAGTTGCAGCGCCTGGTAGTATTCCCCTTTGAAAGTGTAGTAATTGGCTAAGTTCCCTAAGGTGATGGCGTATCCCCGTTTATCCCCAATTTGCTGGCGCAGTTGGAGCGATTGCTGAAACCACTGGAAAGCTTCTTCATACTGGCGCAGGGAAAAAGCATTGGCGCCGAGACAGCGGTACAAAATCGCTTTTCTTTTGGGAGACGTTTCTTCGGTGGCAACTTTCAATCCCTGGCGATAAGCGTGAGCAGCTTCCTGTATTTTGCCCTGCTTCGTGAGCGCGATACCCAGGGTAGTCCAGAGAGCTACGAGTGTATTGCTGTCGCTGATATCCAGTTGTGGGAGTGCGTGCGCAAGAAGTTTTTCGGCATCGGCGAATCGCTGCTGGTCTAAAAGCAGACGACCAAGTTTGTATAAAACTTCCGATCGTTGTGCATCAGGGAGGGAGAGCTGAAGTAGTTGCTCCAGAAACTGTTGTGCCTGGGTAGGCATTCCTGCTTTCAGACTCAGTTCTGCCAGCAGTTCTAATGCCTGTTGTTCCAGCTGGCGATTGGTCTGCCTACGGGCATATTCTAAGGCTTCAGTTGCTAAGTCGATACCAGAGATGGGTTGGAAGTCCAAAAAGGATCGTGCTTCCTTTAGAAGTTCAAGTGCCAAGGTTTCTGCGTCTTGCGCCATTCTGCCGGATGTTGTCAGGGGGTGTATTCTCCATTCCTCTTGTGCCGTATATACAGTATTCGAGCTAACGGCTGTTTTAGTGTGTTAGGAGTAGCAGGTAGCGGTTATTAAGGCAAGATTTTGTAACTTTGTTATGTGGTTAATCGATAGCCTTGGTTAGTAGATATCGTTAACTGAGCCTCATTGAGTGAGACACGATGGTGTGCGATGCCGAGTAAAAGGGGCATTGTAACGAATAGTGGATACACAAGATTAAAAGCAGGAAAAATGAGTTGGTATCATAAAAAAGAGAGTAGTATGAAAGGTGTTGTTCTGTGTCTTGTTGCCTTTGTGTCGTGGTATAGCGTCTTTGCGCAAACCGTTGAACAATATTATCGGTCGCTGCCGAACGTGAAGCCAAAGGAGCGAGAACGGTTTTTCTATGAAGCGCGTGCATATCCTTACGATCGTATCCCTTTCCGGGCGCGAGTGAAGGCAATCCAACAGGCAGCACAGTTGAGTAAACGAGCATCAGCGCAAGTGTTAGCAACCCAGCCTGAATGGTATCCTATTGGCCCGTTTTATATCGGTGGTCGAGCTCGCACAGTAGTCGTTCATCCAACGGATCCGGCGACAGCGTGGATAGGAGCGGCAGCCGGAGGCATCTGGAAAACCACGGATTATGGTGAGACCTGGACGCCTGTGTTCGACAATGAAACGGCAATTGCAATGGGTTCCTTAGCCATAGATTTTACCAATCCCGACATTTTACTGGCTGGCACAGGCGAAATGAGCTCCAACATTGATGCCTATCTGGGCGATGGAGTGTTTCGTTCGACTGATGGTGGTGAAACCTGGGAGCAGGTTGGATTGGTAACCGTGGGAGCTTTTTCAAAACTCTGGATTCATCCCCAAAATCCCTCGCTTGTTATTGCTGGAGCAACGAAAAATGGAGCGGGAGTGTATCGTTCGACCGATGGTGGATTGACATGGGAAAAAACATTCGATGGTATCGTTAGTGATGTTTCTATGAATCCTGCGGACCCGAATGAATGGTTCATCGGGGTCACGGGAAAAGGCGTGTACTATTCGGGTGACGGTGGCAAAACCTGGTTTCCCCGAAATTCTGGTTTCCCAATTTCTGGTATAGGACGCGTATCGGTACACCAAGCTCCTTCGGATCCTAATATTCTTTATGTGCTGATGGAAGTGCAAGGGATTGCAACGATTTACAAAAGTACGGATCGGGGTGGTTCATGGCAGAATGTGTACCAAGGCTCTGCAAGTTTTTTCAATGGACAGGGATGGTATGATCAATACATTGTTGTTCACCCGACGCATCCGGATACCGTTTTAGCAGGAGGCATTGATATTTGGCGAACAACCAATGGTGGACAAAGCTGGGTAAATATCACCAATGGATATGGTGGTGGTCCCATTTATGGAGGTGATCGAGTACACGTCGATCAACATCATGCTGCTTTTGCTCCTAGTAATCCTGATATCGTTTATGCTGTCAATGATGGGGGAGTGTATTTGAGCACTGATGCAGGAAAAACGTGGAAGAATATCAATAACAATCTGACAATCACGCAGTTTTATGCGATGGATGTTGATCAGTCAGTGGATAATAAGACCTACGGTGGAACTCAAGATAATGGAACCTTAGGAAATTACCAACAGGAAGACCGCTGGTCGCGCGTTGCTGGTGGTGACGGGTTCTTTGTTGTTGTGGATTATGAGAATCCCCACATTATTTACGGCGAATTTTTCAGGGGACAGTTGTGGAAGCGGAATTTGCAGACGGGAGAGTTTAAAGGCATTACTGATGGAATTGATGCCAATGATCCTGCCTTGTGGTCCGCACCGATTGCTATTGATCCGGCAGATCCCTTGATTTTGTACCACGGACGGGGGAATCTGTACATTAATAGCTTCGGTGGAGAACAGCCGTGGGAAGTTATTTCCGAAACTTTCCCTTCATTGAACGGATTGATTTCTGCGATTGCTATTTCGCCAGTCAATCCAGATATCCTTTACATTGGCACCAGCCGGGGAGAAGTGTATCGAAGTACTGATGCTGGTGAGACCTGGACCAGTGTTGCAGAAAACGGTCTGGTTAATCGGTACGTGACGGATATAGTGTGCTCTGAACAGAATGCTCTTACAGCTTTTATTTCCTTTTCGGGGTTTGGGGTTCCCCATGTATTCCGTACCACGGACGGTGGGGATAGCTGGGAGAATATTGGTTCCATGCTCCCTGATATTCCGTGCAATGCGATTGCGGTAAATCCAGAAGATGACAATAACATCTTTGTGGGAACGGATATTGGCGTTTTTGCAACCTATGATGGAGGGAATACCTGGCTTCCTTATGGCGTAGGATTGCCCAGAGTACCTGTGGTTGATCTCCGTATCCATAAGGAATCACTGGCGCTGCGGGCAGCAACACACGGACGTTCTATGTGGGAGGTTCCCATTGAAGATGGCGTTGAGGCTTTTGCTATTCTCCGACCAGCCGGCGGCGAAGATTTCTCAGCACTTTCAACGCAACTGATAACTTGGTATGGTTTTGATTTGCCGGTGAAAGTGGAATACTCTTTGGACGATGGGCAGACTTGGCAACTGATTGTCGATAATGTTTCAGGTAATTCCACGTTGTGGAAGCTTCCTGCTACTTCGACGATAGCAGCGAGGATACGAGTCTCCTCGATGAGTAATGCAGATCAAGTTGCCGTTACCTTACCGTTTAGTATTCAGCCTATTCATCCGGGAGCAGTGCTCAAACTCTCCGGTGTTTCTCATGTCCCCTATGGTATTGCTTACGATGGTCAAGGTAATCTGTGGGCAACCAGTTTCTATGGCAATCGGTTGTATAAATACAATGCGGAAACCTTAGAACTCATTTCTTCGTTCCAAATGCCTGTCGGCGATAGCTTGTTTACCGATATCACGGTCAACCGTGATAACGGAACCATCTATGTCCATAAGATGGCGCTGCTTTCCGGGGGACAGGGAACAATTATCGCTCTAGATTCGGATGGAAATTTGAAAGCAACTTATCCATCACCCGCAACGCAGTACCCAATTGGCCTGGTCTGGTTAGCCAACGATACCCTCTTAGTTGGCGATCGAAATCAGGAAAAACTTTATTTGTACGATCTTTCGGAACAAAAAGTTCTGGAAACATTTGACAATCCGTTTACGGGTGACTTTGGTCCTCGAGGACTATGTCGAGATCCGCAAGGCAATATCTATCAGGTGTCAACGGATTTCACCGGCGGAAGTTTGCAAGGTGCCTATCTCATCAAGATTCCGGCTGGGAATTATGAAGTAGAACAGGATCGGCTAGCGCTGACAGGCCCGTCTGGGATTATTAATGCCCGTGGTGCGGACTATGACCAGCGGGATGGCACTTTCTGGCTTTCTGACTTTGCTGGCTCTATTTACAAAATTGTTGGCTTCCAGATTCCTAACTCAACACCTGAACGGTCAAGCAAAACTCCTGCTCTGCCAATTCATATTCAGAAGATCGTTCCGAACCCAGT
This sequence comes from Candidatus Kapaibacterium sp., assembly GCA_015490805.1. Classification (GTDB taxonomy): domain Bacteria; phylum Bacteroidota; class Ignavibacteria; order Kapaibacteriales; family WFXC01; genus WFXC01. Next base: position 10,283 of record WFXC01000026.1, on the reverse strand, counting down.
GGTAGAGAAAGCAACTGTTCATCTAATGGTACAGCAACCCGGCAAGCTTACGGTAGAACTGTACACGCTGGATGGGCGGTTGCAGCAGACAGTGCTGGAGCAACAGGTCAGCAGAGGTGAGTTTCAGTTCCCGCTGCAACCTACAGGAAGCAGCGATGTATACTTGTTGCGCTTTCTGTTCAATGGGGAACCAGTTGCAACAACCACCTTTACGTTTATCCGGTAAACAAGCTCAGCTTTCCGGTCACAGGAGCACTGACCGGGAGTGCCGACTGGGGAGCACCAGCTTGAGCCGGCAAGGGATGCACACTGGAGCGTGTGCTCCACTGGGAGCGCCGGCTTGAGCCGGCAATCACTGGAAGTGCTGACACGTTAGCCAAAGAAGAATGCATCCTTGAAGCGTGAGCTTTCGGCAGTTTTGATGTGCCACTTTCGCTGGCATAGAGCGGAAGTACTTTGGGGAAAGTACCGATATATTCATGCACGCTAAGGGGGTGCGCTTCTGGTGAGGATGTTATTGTGCTATCCTTAGGTCCTGTTTCTCTTCAAGAAGGAACGAGGAAGATATGCGCATTGAACCTGCTGACAGCTCGGGGTCCTGCGCTATGGCTTTGAATTCTGTCCCAACTTCATAAGTTAGCGATCCGCTGGAATGCCCAGATAGCGGCGGAACCACGAACCAACGATGATTTCTCGGTGCAGGCGGGAGAACTCGTACTGCGGTTTACCATCATCGGTAAGGCTCAATTCGCCCTGTAATTCACGGACCAGCTTTGCTAAGATTGACTTAGCAATTGCCATTTCCGAGTCGGTGATATTCGCACGGCGCAGAATATCGTCCTCGGTTGCCGCAGCGCCGCGAAGCCAGAGGATAGATCGGAACAGTTTTTTGCGTACGATTTCTTGCTCGCGCTTTTGTTTGCGGTGCAGTACGTATGGAATCCGCAGAATGGGAATAATGAAGTATAGGACTGACACGATGAAGGGGAAATAACCTAAAGCAACCTCTAACAACTGAGCAGTGCCTATGCTTGCTCCCGCAAGGCTGAAATAGTTAATCACTGCCCACGACATTCCCAGGTTGAAAGCGTTCATTGCGATGATCGCAATGTTTTGCCCGGTCGTATTGCCATTGTGAACAACTGGTGGATCAGCCTCATCAGGGTAAGGGATGATGAGTTCCTTGGATGGTGGAGTTTTGATCGCTTCTTTAGTCAGCTTCGGAAACTGTCCAATGACGATGCCTTCTTCTGAAATTTCTGCATCGCCTTGAAAACGAGCGAAATATTCAGTTAAGCGAGATTCTGCTACTGCATACGATTTGCCGGTTAATCCAACGATATGTCCACTGGTGAGCAATCCATCGTTAAAGTAGATGAAGGCCGCAGCTTCTTTCGCATCTTCCAGCGGTGAATACTTCGGATACTCAGGACCAAAAACAAAATCGTAAACGGCTTGCAAAAAGCGCTTTTTCTTCTTCTTAGAGTGAGCCTTATCTGTTAACGGCGTTTGGTAGACTGGATACCGGAAACCAGAAGGATCGGTTTGCCACTGTATCTTCCGTTCGGCTGACTTCCATTCAGCAAGAATCCATAGAAGTCGAAATATAGCCCCAAGATCAATAGACGCTGAGGAGCGGCGGTTGCGAGAGTCGCTGCTACTGCCGGAAGCAGCGGCAAAGAGGAGGAGCAGCACAAAGATCACGGTGTAAACAATGAGAATAACGCCAATAGCTGCTTTGTATACTTTGACGAAGATTTTCCACGCCGTTGTGGCTACTGACAGAGCGATTTCGCGGAAACTTTTCGCATTCCGGGGGCGGAGGGGATACTGGAAAGCAAAAACGACATTCCCGCTTTCCGGATCCATCACTACTTTGCATTCATAGCGTTCCAGGAGGGTATAAAAGGCATTCTGGACTTGTTCTATGGGAAATCCAGTGGCCGCAGCAAAGTCACCGATGGTAATTTTCCCACGATGGGAACGGATATAGGCTTCCAACTGCTGGAGCACTTGCAGATCACTTGCCATACCGCTATCCGGCTTAATTGGCAAAAAGTGACCCCGGCAGGGATCGAACCTGCGACCCACGGCTTAAAAGGCCGTTGCTCTACCTGCTGAGCTACGGGGTCAACAGTTAAGAATCCAGAGACGAAGAGCTGGGAATTTGAGTGCCCAGATGCAGCGATTCCAGCACCAGACGTGCGATGCCAGCAGCATTAAGCTGCAATTCTTCGTACAGTTCTTCCTGCGTACCGTGGCTCACAAAGCGGTCGTCGATACCGTGGACCACGATATGGGGAGCGGTAGACCGGGGGTGGGCGTGAAAATATTCCAGAACGCCGCTACCAAACCCACCAATTTTTTGCCCGTCTTCGATGGTAACAATCAATGGATAGGTATCGAACAATTGGTCTAACAGAGCAGTGTCCAGCGGTTTGGCAAAACGTGCATTGATCACCGCTGCCGAAATATCGTGCTGCTGCAGAATACTTGCTGCTGCCAGCGCTTCTGTTACCGGTTTGCCAATTGCCAGCAGCGCAACATCGCCACCAGTTCGCAGAATTTCTGCTTTTCCAATGGGAATAGACTCGAAATCACCCGGATTCCACGCACTGCCTGGTCCCTGTCCCCGGGGGTATCGCAAGGCAATGGGGCCACCCTGGTGCTCAACAATTGCCGTATACAGCATATTCCGGAGTTCACGCTCATCTTTGGGTGCCATCAAGACCATATTGGGAATCACTCGAAGCGCAGCCAGGTCAAAAACACCGTGGTGCGTAGGACCATCCGCACCAACAACGCCTGCACGATCCATTGCAAAGACAACGTGCAGATTTTGCAGGGCACAATCGTGGATGATCTGGTCGAAAGCACGCTGGAGGAAGGAAGAGTAGATCGCACAAACAGGAATCATTCCTTCCGTCGCTAAGCCGGCGGCATACGTAACAGCATGCGCTTCGGCAATGCCAACATCAAAAACCCGATCAGGAAAGTGCGCCGCAACTTTATCCAGACTGGTTCCGCTTGGCATAGCAGCAGTAATGGCGACAATTTTCTCATTGTGTCGCATCAATTCAATCAGAGCCTCGGCGAAAACATCCTGATACTTTTTTCCTTTTCGGCGGGTGGGGGTGATCTCAATTTTATCCTGCGACGGCGTGGCTGATTTGCCAATGGCATGTAATGCCTCCGGATGTTTCTCCGCTGCTTCGTAGCCCTTCCCTTTTTGCGTTGTAACGTGGAGCAATACCGGACGATCGTAGGTGTCCCGGATAAATCGCAAAATCTTGATCAGCCGGGGCAAATGGTGACCATTGATTGGACCGTAGTACTTGAAGCCTAAGGCTTCGAAGAGCATTCCGGGGGTGATGATCGATTTTACGCCACCTTCGATCCGCTGGAGCAGCTTCAGGATTCGATCACCAAAAGGCTCCAGTTGTTCGCTCAATCGCTGAATATTTTGCCGCAGTTTGAAAACGATGCGGGTAGTGTCTAACTCTGTGAAGTAGTTGGCTAACGCCCAGACATTGGGTGCTATCGACATTTGATTGTCGTTCAAAACGACCAGCAATTTCCGCTGCTGTAGGCCGCAGTTATTCATCGCTTCATACGCCAGTCCGCCCGTCATTGCCCCGTCGCCAATGATAGCGACAACGTGAAAATCTTTTTTCATTAAATCCCGTGCGGTAGCAATACCCAGTGCAGCTGAGATGCTGGTTGAGGCGTGCCCAGCACCGAAAACGTCGTAAATGCTTTCACTCCGTTTCAGAAAGCCAGAGATGCCTCCTTTTTTCCGAATTGTCGGTAGCAGGTGCTTTCGCCCGGTCAGGATTTTGTGCGGATACCCCTGGTGTCCTGTATCCCATACCAGTTTGTCCTTCGGGGTCTGGAATACGTAGTGGAGAGCAATGGTCAACTCCACCACTCCCAGTCCTGAGCCGAAGTGTCCACCAACTTTGGTGATCGTGTCGATAAGGTATTGTCGAGCTTCGGTTGCCAGTTGTGGCAGTTGCTCAATGGGGAGTTTTCGGAGATCATCGGGATCGTGAATCCGGGAAAGGAGCGGAAATTGCTCTTGCATTTTTGTCTTGATGTCTATGACCCTTGCTATTTGCACCAATGGAAACGTTGCCTTGCATTCCCTATTGTGCAGCCGAAGCTGAGCATAGGGTGAAACCGGACCAAGTTTGACAGGTGTTTGTACTATTCCGGAAACACTGGTTGGACAGAAAGAACTCACAATGTGGGTCTTTCGGTTGCCCTTTCTTTCGCTGGGATTTTGTAACTTTACCTGAAGTAAAAACAATCCACGGAGGCATTAGTGATGCGGCGGTGGCTCTACGGAATGTTAGTGATCCTTGTCCTTCCGGCAATGGCGCAATGGCAGCGGGTCGAGCTACCAGCACCCTATCGGTATGGATATTTCCTTGATGTCTTCTTTCTTCCTACCGATCCACGATATGGATGGGCGTGTGGTTTCAACGGTTATGTGGTGCGCACCACCGATGGTGGGAAAACTTGGAAAGGAACTCAATTGCCCGCTCCCGCAAATCATATGGAAAGTATTCACTTTGTTTCCCCACTTGTTGGATGGTGCTCTGGCACGAATCCCGATCGAATTTATCGCACCACTGATGGGGGGCGTACGTGGACAGACGTAACGCCAAATCCCTCTGGAGAACTCTGGGGATGCTACTTTGTCAATGACTCTGTCGGTGTCGTCATTGGAGGTGGGTGTGGAACCCCTCAGAATTTTTACCGTACTACCGATGGAGGAGCGACCTGGTCATTGACGCAATATAACGAGCCAGGATCAGGGCTCAGTGATGCAATTTTGTATTCAGAGAACGGATTGGGCTATGCTATCAGCAGCGGTCGCATCTGGCGAACCACCGATGGAGGACGTACCTGGAGTATCTTTGCTATCACTGGTCCGAAACACTGGCAGGAAGAAATTTCGAAAAATGGGAATTCTTTTCTGCTCCCTTCAGCAGGTAATACCTGCAATGGAGATGGTCCCGGCGGTGAAATGGGGTTTTCGCTGGATAATGGAAACACCTGGGTGGCATACTCTACGGGCAAGCGAATGTTTGGCTCTTTCCTGCTGACTCCGCGTGTTGGCTGGGGCGTGGGCGATAGTGGAACAGCGATCCGCACGACAAATGGAGGGTATTCCTGGGAATTGCTTAACTGTGGAGTGGAAGGAATCAATCTGGACGACATCTGGTTTGTCAACGATACCACAGCGTTCATTGCCGGCGCTGGTGGACTATACCGAATGGTCTGGCCCCCCGTCCAACCCCACCCGGATACTGTGCGGTTTGATACGGTCTGCGTCGGTGATAAACAGGTTGAGAAGGTCTGGATCAAAAATTACTGGCGCAAAGACTATCCTGCGTATACCGAATTGATAGGTTCCTCTGCTTTTACCACTGATCTCCGCCCAACGCTTACCGTTGCTGGCTGTGACTCGATGGATGCTCGCATTGTTTTTGAACCGCAACGAGCTGGCAAGCATACGGCTGTGTTGCGCTTCACAACGCCAACGGTGGGACGATCCTTCCTTATCTACATCGAAGGGTATGCGCTACCGCCGACCCATTACCAGGTCAGCCGCGACACCCTGATCATCAATCCTGCATTCTGTGGACAAAATAACACTGGTGGGGTTACGTTGCAGCCCGTTGATACTGCTGCGTTTTCTTTGCAGTCCGTGAAGCGTATTTCCGGTAGCTCGAACATCCGTATTGCTTCCACGTTACCTTTAGAGGTTACGGAGCCGGGAACGGATCTGTTGTTCCAGATCAATCCGCCAGACACCGGATGGTATGAAGCCCGCTTCCGACTCTTTGTGAATCAATGCTCGCCTGATACAGAGATTGTCGTTCGAGCATATGGTGTCTCTCCCATCATTGTCGCTCCGCAGCGAGTACAGCACATTGCTGCCTGTCGGGATGTTGATACGGTAGCTGTTCCTGTCCGTAATGGTGGAAACGACACGTTGAAAATTTCTGCTGTGACACTTCAGGGTTCAGATACTGCGATCGTGCAGGCGCTGTTCTGGCGTTCAGGACAAACGCTTCCAGTTGCTATTCCGCCAAAAGCAGCAGATACTCTCCAGCTTGTTATCCAGGTGCAGCAGAATCAGTCTTACAACTTCAGCTTAGCGTTTGCTAACAATGATCGGACACAGGTACGGGGAAATGCAGATCCAAAGATTGTTGCTATCCAGATTTCCAGTTTTCAGCCCGAGCTTGAACTGAGTGCAACGCAGGTCGATTTCGGGACCGTCTGCATCAACACTCCAAAAGATACCGCTATCTCGATCCAGAATCTTTCGCCGCAATCATCAGTGCTGGATTTCATCGTGCCGTCCACCGCTTTTCAATTGATCAGCCCGGCAAATTCCCCGGTGAAGCTTTCCCCGAATCAGCAAATCAACCTGCAACTGCGATTTGCTCCAACCACATTGGGTGATTTTACGGATACGTTGATTGTTCTGGTACAACCGTGCAATCTCCGCTTTGCCATTGTATTGCACGGACAGGCAATCACGACGGATGTAGCTGCTACGCCAGCACAGATCCAGATGACGATCAGTCCCGGTGACACTACCGTTGTTCCTGTCCGATTCCGATCCATAGGGACTGCCGCTGCGGTGATCGATACGATTCTCCTGACACCCCAGCGGTCTGATTGGATGATCGTTGCGCCAGCGCTGCCACAAACATTGCAGTCCGGCGAGGAACTCACTGTACAGCTCAAACTGTTTCCGTCCCGCGATACCGTATACGTGGGTAAAATATGTGCTTCGGGAGATGCTGAATGTCCGTGGAGCATTTGTGTCGATGTCGATATTGCAGCAAAGAACAAATTGCTTACAGTGCAGCCGGGTATGCTGGCACTGCCGGAATTTATTTGTTCTGCCACGCCCGTGCAGGATACGGTATGGATTACTAACGCTGGTAGTCAGAGTGTGACGATTTATGGAGCGGCGGTGACAGCGCCGGAGTTGGAGTGGCAATTTGACTATGGATTGCCTTTTGATCTGAGTCCAGGTGCTGCTGCTTTCTTTGTTGTTCGCTGGACACCGATTGCGCCTCGGACTGCGCTCGATACACTCCGTATCTTTGCTTCTGTTGACACCATTGCGATTCCGGTGACTTTTGGATGGTATCGTCCGGAACTGGAAATTATGGAAGCGCCAGCGTCATTTCCAGATACCCTGTTCCGGTGTGATCCGGTGCAGCAGTGGCAATGGAAGGTACGCAATAGTGGGAATTTCGCCGATACGGTGGATGTGCAACTTCCTGCTTCCTTTGCAGCGGCTGTTTCCGCTACACCGCTTTCATTTCCCCTGTCGGTTGGTGAGCAACGTTCCTTTGCTGTCCAGTTGGATCCAGCAGTCTTAGAGGAAGGGATTTATCGCATTCCGGTTGTCCTTGTCTGGCGGCAGTGTGGGGGACAGGATACTGTTGAACTCAGCGTGGCGATTCGAGACCCACGAGCAGTTTTCCGTCCAGCCAATGTGCAGGTTGGTCCCGTGTTTGCGCGCAAGGAGCAAGTGACTACAACGGTCTATCTGATCAATCCCTCTGCTTATTTTCCGATCGAAGTAACGGACATTCAGTGGGATTCTCCTGTGCCAGCAGCGCTGACGCTGTCACATCCTCCGCTCCCGATAACAGTAGCAGCGGCCGATTCATTGCCCATTTCGATTCGCTATGCGCCACTGGTTCCCGATACGGTCAGCACTGCATTGCGTGCAACGATTGGTCCACGCTGTGATCGACAAAGCACTGCAGGAGTGGCGGTGATGGCAGTTGAAAAAGTCTATTCGTTGGTGCTCAGCATACCAGCGTACGAGGCAATTCCGGGTGATACCATTGACATTGCCGTTCTGGCACGACTGGATGGGCAAGATGCGGACATGCAGCAGATGGGATTTACTGTAGACTTTTTGCCGACCATTTTTCTACCATTACAGATATATCTGGGCAACAGTCGTGTTGTCGTTCCATTTGTGTATCATTTAGGGCGGGCTATCGTTACTCTGGATTCCCTGTTGTTAGCTCGATCGATCTTATCCTTTACCACACCTGGAGAGGATACTTTGGTCACACTGCGTGGCGTTGTCCAGTTGTCTGATCCAAGCGTTTCCCCCTTAACGATTGCAGATGTTACGATTCAGTCTCCTGATCGTTTTGCCGTTACTACTATTGATGGGACACTTAAGCTACAACAAATATGTTTGTTGGATTTACGTACTGTCCAGCTTGCTCCTACGTTCCGTGTTATCCGAGTTGTACATCCAGCATCACAGCCAGTGATTCTGGTAGATGCCACAGGAGAGATTGAACTCCAGCTTTCTGTTTATAGTATGACGGGTGTGCTTTCGGCTCAGCAAACCATCACCATCAGCGCAGGGCAGCATTCGATACCACTGCCGAATACGCTGTCCAGTGGAGTGTACTTCTGGGAATTGCGGTCGCCGCTGGAGATGGCGAAGGGATATTTCTGGGTGGTAAAGTAGCGGCGGTATTGGAAATCTTCGGAATTTTTCGTAAGTTTGTTTTGATGGAGTGATAATAGATGGTAGGTCCAAATAAACGACGAGGGAATTAATGATGCGGTGGTGGCTTTTTCCTTTGTTTGTCTTTCTTGGGGGAGCGCTCAGTCTTTCTGCACAAAAGCGGGAAGCAATTTCCCCGCAGTGGTTGTTAGCCAACGGTACACAGGGACGAGAGTTCTGGATTGCTTTTCCGCAGAACGAAAACACAGATTACCGTGGACCCGGTGGGGATGGTGCCTTCCGCTTGATGGAAATTTATGTCACTTCGTCGGTGGATACACGATTCACGATGAGTATCCCCGGATTAAATCAAGGACCATATACGTTTGAAGTGAAAGCGATGAAGATTACCACAATATCTTCGAGAGATGGATATCTTTCTGAATCACATCAAATGCGAGATGAAGGAGGTAGAAAATCGCTGAAAGCCATTCACATTACTGCTGAAGATCCGATTTCTGTCTATGTGATGTCCGCTCATCAGTTTACTTCAGAAGGCTACCTGGCACTTCCCGTGGAAGTGTGGGGCAAGCGGTATATCCACGTGGGACATTACGATTACAAAGATCTGAGCTGGAATTACCCCCGCGGTTCGGGATTTGTGATTCTGGCAAAATACGATGGGACAGTTGTCCAGGTCAAGCTTCGGGGTCAGAATAGCGGGTATATTTTCTGGCAGGGGGGCAAGCAACAGATTCAATTTCCACGGGATTGGAACAAGCCATACACAATCACTTTGAATGAAGGTGAAGCTTTCGTTTTTCAGACTACCGGTGAATCCCAGGAACAATTGTTCGATATTACGGGCACGGAGGTTATAGCAACGAAACCTATTGGTATTATCTCCTATCACGTTCGGAGTATTATACCAATTGCTGCTGGGCTTACCAGTCGGGATCACCTGCTGACGATGCCGCCACCAGTGCATGCGTGGGGAAAACAATATATCACGGGAGAACTACTGCGAGAAAATCGCGGAGATTTCTTCCGGATCGTCGCTTCACAGGATAATACAATTTGGGAAGTTAAGTGGTATGATAAGCGATCTGGGGCGCTGATTGGCCAGTTGTCAGGACTTTTGAAAAAAGCTGGAGAGTTTTTTGAGTACCTGAACGACTGGCAGCCGGGACAATTGGAATCGATTCGCGGATTTTCCGTGTGGACAGCCGATAAGCCGGTTTTGGTCTGTCAGTATTCGTATTCTGCCGCCTGGGACAATGCCCAGAATTTTGATCCCTTCTATTACTGGGTCGTTCCTGTGGAGCAGTACACGAAGGGAACGGTCTTCCAGACACCTTCCAATCGAGCATTTACCAAAAACTATTTCAATATTCTGGCAATTGGCGATCCGGATGATCCAGAACAGCGGAAACTCAAGACGATTAAGCTGGACGGACAGTACGTGTGGCAAAGAGTTCCGTCATTCCTGACCCAGCAGATTCCAGGAACCAATGTATACTATGCTGTACTAAACGTCAATCCTGGACCCCATCGTATCGAGGGCGAAACTCCTTTTGGAGGATATATTTATGGTTTTGCGACATGGGAATCCTACGCATGGCCCGCCGCGACCGCCGTCAATAAGATCGATGAGCTGGATACCTTAGAGCCAGTGCTGGAGTTTGTAGAGGACTGTGGCGATTATGACTTTACTGCTTGGGAAGAGCGCAACGGTAAACCCAACGATAACCCTCGCCAGATAGATCAG
>WFXC01000025.1 GCA_015490805.1 Candidatus Kapaibacterium sp. | reverse complement strand
GGCGCAGAGGCGGACCGAAGAGCAGATGCGGCAGTTGGTGCAGCGGCAGGAGCAGTTAGAGGGGCGGATGGATCGGCTGGAGATAGCGATGCAGGAGCTTGCTGAAGCGCAGAAGCGGACAGATCAGAAGATGCAGGAGCTTGCTGAGGCACAGAAGCGGACGGAACGACGGTTAGAGGAGCTTGCCGAGGCGCAGAAGCGGACCGAGCAACGGGTGGAGGAACTTACCGAAGCGCAGAAGAAAACGGAGGAACGGGTACAGTGGCTGATAGATACCACGAGGGAGATTCGCCGAACTATTGGAGCACTGCAACATACGGTTGGGTACACACTGGAAGATCGGGCGTATGTGGGACTACCGAAACTGTTACAGCAGGACTTCGGGATTCAAGTTGTTGGCGCGCTGGATCGCGACTACGTGACAGTGGGTAGGCGAGAGATTGAGGTCAACATTCTGGGCAAAGGACGGAAAGATGGTCAGGAATTCTGGATCGTTGGGGAAGCCAAAACGCAGGTGTATGAACGAGATGTCAAGCAGTTCGAGCAGAATGTTGAGCAATTGAAGCAGGTGTTGGGCGAGAATCTGTTTCTGGTCGTCGTTGGCTACCAGATCCCGCCGAAGGCGCGACGGTATCTGAAATCCAAGGGTATCCCCTTTTATCTATCCTCGAAGTTCCCCCTGTAGTTTCCTGCTGCACATTTCTCTGGTAATTGAATCACCTGCGACGGTGAATTCCGACCTTGTCTCTATAATTGCCCGATAAATTCTCTGGCGGGGCAGGCTTTACGCAGGCAGTTTGCCATACATTGGGATCAGTGCCCCGTTGATTCCTTTGCCAGCGTCGGAGGAGAGAAACAGGATTGCTTCAGCGATCTCTTCCGGCGTGATCCATTTCTGGCTTTCCGATTCTGATGCCCAGGAAAGGTTTGCCGGAGTGCGGATGATGCTGGGCAGGATACAGTTCGCGCGAATCCCAAAGGGGCGCCCTTCTTCCGCCACCGTTTGGGTCAGATGTGCCAGTGCTGCTTTCGCACTGGCGTATGCCGAGGTGCCCGCCGCAGGGTGCAATACAAACTTTGCGCCGATGGTTGTGATGGCACCCCCTCCATTCGCCTTGAGCAGAGGAAACGTGGCGCGGATGACCAGGAACGCTGTTTTCACATTCAGTTCCCACATCCGAACAAAATCAGATTCAGCAACTTCTTCAATGGAGGCACCGCCAACGAAGCCACCGACCAGGTGTACAACGGCATCCAATGGTGCTAAGTTCTGGCAGACTGTTTGAACAGCTTCGCTCCGGGTTAAATCGGCAATGGTGATCGAGAGTTGAGAGCGGAAGTTTTCAAATTGTGTCTTCAGCCTCTGTTTCGCTTGCGCCGAATGGGTGACAGCATACACTTTCCATCCTGCTTGAAGGAAGCAGTCAGTAACAATTGTTCCCAGACCGCCAGAAGCGCCGGTAATGAAAGCGGTTTTCATAGTGAGGATCCTCCATTGGATTTCTGTTTGACCAATGCTGCAATGTCCGAAAAGACATAGATGGGTTTCCCTTCCGGAGATAGATCCAGCTCGCAGATCCCCAATTGCACCCACTGTTCTAAGATTTTCTGGAGCTCCGGGAGATCCCCGTCCGTTTCTGCCAGAAGAAGTGTTAGGGAGACTGTGCCGTTGTGGCGAGCGGCTGCTTGCAGAATCTGCTTCTGCAGCAATTTCTTCCGGTTTTGTTCCTTCCACGGGCGAAGGAGAAATGAGCCGATAACGAATGCGATAATGAGCAGCAGGGTCAATTCCAGAAGAAAGAGCATCATCAGTCTTCTAACTCCTCAGGATTAAGCGTTTCTTCTTCTGTTCCCAATGGCTGCATCGCAACTGCTGGCATTTGCCCCGCAGGTGGATGCACTTTTCCACTTTCCCACAACGTGCGAACTTCATCCAGCGAAAGTTCTTGGTAGCTCTGGGCGTTTTCCAGAAAAATTGACACCGTTTTCCGGAAAATATCCACCTTGACAATTTGGCCGCGATCTTCCTCAAGCTCGACGATGGAGTGAAGCGGAGGAAATTCCTTAAGTGCTTCGACGTAGAGTTCTAATTCATACAGCAGGCAGCATTTCAATCGGCCGCACACGCCGCTAAGTCGGGAGGGCGTCAATGGCAACTGTTGGGTTTCAGCGGCGCTGATGGTAATGTGTTGAGCGGTGGATAGAAAGGTGGTGCAGCACAATTCCTGTCCGCAAATACCAACGTCGCCGAAGCGGCGGGCGACTTCGCGGGGCGAAATCTGGCGCAGTTCAATGCGGGCGCGGAAACGGGATGCTAAGGATCGCACCAATCGGCGGAAGTCTACCTGATGCGGTGCAGTGAAGTAAAAAGTGATCCGCTTCCGATCGAATTGCCATTCCGCATCCACCAGCTTCATTTCCGTAAGTTTGTGGTAAGCAATTTGCTGGCGACAAATGACCATTGCTTTGGGTTCATCGGCGCGATTCTGGCGCGCTTTTTCCAGATCTGCTTTGGTTGCAACCCGGACCACCCGAAAGTGGGGAAATTGCCCGTGGTATTGCTTCTCCAACTTCCGCAATGCAACCCGACCAACAGCGCACACTTTTCCCAGATCTAGCCCCCGATCTGCTTCCACGACGACATAGTCCCCTAAGCGTAGTGTGAGCTCCTTTTCATTGTAAAACAGCGATTTGCGCTTCCGCTTGAACTCCACCTCGACGACCGGGCTGGGGGGCGAAGCAACGTGAAGATTTTCAGCATCAGGGTATCCGTACGGATCTGCGCAATCTGAACACGCTCCATTGTCTGGTAACGCTGAGCACGCAGGAACGCGCTTTTTGAGCGATTCAGCAATGCTCAGATCGGCTGCTGAGGGATATCGCTCTATTTGCGTTGTGATAGCCTGCGCAACTGGCAAGTAGTACCGAGCATATATACTGGATGGCATTGGTGTCCTTTGGAAACATTATGAAACATCTGTTTTTTGCAACAACAGTTTTCGGAGACGAAAGACAAAGTGATAAATGCTAAGGGCTAATTGCTGGTTGTGCTGAAGCGCGGAGATGGTGTGCTCAATTTCTGTTAAAACCGATGGAAAATCGGCAGTTGTATATAACTGCGCAAATCTTGCTAGGGGCGTTCGCTGAAATAGCGGTGGAAGATGATCGACGGTCCCTGTGAGACTGGCTTCCCACGCCAATCGTAGCCAGCGCTGGAGAATCTGGAGAAAAGCAATTTGCTGCGATTTGTCGAAAGACTGCAACTGTTCTATCTGTTGGGCGATGTGGATCCCCCACTGTGATGGGCGCAGCGCTGCTCGGAGAAACTCGATGGCAAGCTCAATCAACCGTTCCATATCTGTTGTTACCATTGCCTGTGCCCTGGCATAATCCCCTTCGGCAAGGTGAGCCAGCAGGCGTGCCATATCTTCTGACAGGTGGTGGCGGTGCTGTAACGCCTCAGCGATCGCTTCTTCCGGTAAGGGTTCACACCGCAGAATCTGGCAGCGAGAAAGAATGGTTGGAAGGAGCCGTTCTTTCCGCTCTGCTGTGAGCAGAATGGTGGTATCTGGGTGGGGTTCTTCTAAGGTTTTTAAAAGAGCGTTCGCTGCTTCCGTGGTTAATGTATCCGCCGCCAAGATCAGCACGATACGTCGTCCGGTCGGTACAGAAGGAGCTAAGGATAGCGTCTTGCGGAGTTCGCGGATCTGCTGAATCTTTATGGACTGCGCTCCGGGAATCTCCAGCGGCAGGTACGGATCCGTAACCTTCTGTTGCAACGCTTGGTGAACGTTTTCCATCTGCTCTTCACTCAGCGACTCCCAGACCGTTTCCGCTTTGCTCCGTTTTCCTGCTGGTAATGGAAAGAGCAGATGGAGATTCGGATGTTGCAACTGAGCGAACTGTCGGCAATGCCGACACTGGTCGCAGGCAGCAAGGGTGCTGTCTGACCGGATGGGGGAGATACAGTTTAAAGCTTTGCCGAATTCAACCGCTACGGCATCGGCGCCAACGCCGGGAGCGCCCCAGAAGAGGTAGGCAGAGCCAATATTGCCGGACAGCAAAATTCTTTGCAAAAAATGCTTGATCCGATCTTGACCAATAATTGTATCCCAGCTCATTGTTTGCCGAGATCAATTTCGTGTTTCCATTGCGAGGAGTCGTCTGCAAAAATTTCCTTTTTCCATATTGGAACCCGCTGTTTGATCGATTCGATAATAAACCGGGCTGCTGCAAAAGCATCTGCTCGATGAGCGGAAGCTGCGATGATGTAGACACTCGGCTCTGTGAGCTGGAGCAGCCCTATGCGGTGAACGATAACGATGCGGCCGACTTCCCACTGGGCAAAGCATTCTTGGGCGATCCGTTCCAGTTCTTTTTCCGCCATCGGCTCATAGCATTCGTAAAACAATGCCTGAACAGATTTTCCTTCAGCAAAGTTGCGCACAGTTCCGCCAAAGATGACAAAGGCGCCGAAACCGGGATCCTGAATAAAGGGAAGATAATTTTCCAGCACCAGAGCGTTTCGGGTGATTTCTATCCAGTATTGCGCTGTCCGAATCATCAGTTTCTCCTCTTTTATCCGCCGCTTACGGGAGGAATAAGGGCGATTTCGTCTTCGGGTGCCAGCGGTTCCGTTTCGGTAACGAATTGGTGATTGCGGGCGATGCGCGAGATCGATCGGTATGGAGCTAAGGATGGATATTGCTGGCATAGTTGATCCCATAAATCGTTCCCGGTTGCACCTTCCGGCAGGTCTAAGGTTACCGTTTCGCTTCCCACAAGGTCCCGCAACATTGCATAAAGCTGGACGGTAATTTTCATTGCCGCTTCCTCTGCTTCTGTTTCTCTGGAGTGTTGCACGTTTTTCGGAGGGAAAAATTGAACCCTGTTGGATCGCTTCGTAAGCCCAAAGGATGCAAGGATGCAACTCACCTGTTTTTTCATCGTTTAATGTGGAGAATTCTGACAGGTAAAAGGTGGATGGTATGTGGAATGAGCGTCAATGGTGGAAGGAGTTAGTCCTGCCGTTTGAGGACTTATTGCCTGCTAACGGTAAGATGCGTCGGAAGCGTCGGAGAGAGGATGAAAAAATAATGGACGATGTGGCAATCCTGGGAGAGGTGTTTGACCAGACATTCGGAGAGCCAGGGCGCCGCGATATTGGACAACTCCGACGGAAAATTCTTCGGCTGGAGTATCGAGTGGAACGGGAGAAGCGGAAAGCTCGAGCATTAGGCATCTGGGCAGCAATCCTGATGCTGCTGGGCTTACTTCCGATTACGCTGATTCTTCTGGGCATTGCGCTTGTGCGATATTTTGCCT
The DNA here is from genome assembly GCA_015490805.1 of Candidatus Kapaibacterium sp. Taxonomy (GTDB): domain Bacteria; phylum Bacteroidota; class Ignavibacteria; order Kapaibacteriales; family WFXC01; genus WFXC01. The sequence goes on along the minus strand of WFXC01000025.1, from coordinate 21,994 downwards.
ATCGCTCGCATCAGCAGGAATTGGCAGCGTTGCGTCGGGAGTACTACTGGTTGCGGGAGTATGGAGGTGGCCGAAAGCGGCAAGTGGATTGGGAGAAAGAAGTATTGCAATGCGCCCTGCGGCATTCGGGCAAATTGTATCCGGAACAACTGGTGCTGGAATGTGATATGAATCTGGCAACCGCCCAGCAGTTTCTCGACCGCTGTGTCCACCACCGTATTGCCCAGTTGGAAGTTGATGAGAACGGACGGACGTACTATTACTTTCCTTCCTTCGACCGAAATTCGCCTGCTTGAGCTCCAAAACAGGCAGTGCAGTGAGTTCTGTGCATAATCTGCGGAAAATGCTCCCGTCATACACTTTTTGAGTGTGTGAGAAAGTCCAACCAGCCGGAGAACATCTGATGGAATTGTTCTTAGATTCTGCGAACATCGATCATATTCGAGAAATCGCTTCGTACGGCATTATTACCGGTGTGACAACCAATCCGTCGCTGTTGGCTAAAGAGGATCCATCGGTTGATGTGCGGGATCGTATTCTGGAGATTCATCAATTGGTTGGTGGTCACTGTTCGGTTGAAGTCGTTTCCACCGATGCTGAAGGGATGGTGCGGGAAGCGGAGGAGATTTTGTCGTGGTTTCCCGAAGCGACGATTAAAATTCCGATGATTCCTGAGGGATTGAAAGCAACCAGAGAGCTGGCACGTCAGAATGTTCCGGTGAATATGACGTTGATTTTTAGCCCCACACAAGCGCTGGCAGCCCATAATGCGGGAGCGCGGTATATCAGTATTTTCCTCGGTCGACTGGATGATATTGCCAATGATGGCTTGCGGGTGCTTGCTGATGTCTGTGAAATCTGGGACGTGCAGGGACTGGATTCCTTTATTCTGGCAGCTTCGCTCCGCCATCCGATGCACATTGTGGAAGCAGCCCGCCTGGGAGCGAACATCGCAACGGTGCCATACGCGGTGTTGAAGAAAGCTCTGCACCATCCTCTGACCGATGCAGGGCTGGAAAAATTCCTGGCAGATTACCACCGGCTTCAGGCAGAAATTCAGCAGCGGCAGCAGGAATCGGTAACAACGTAACGCTGTCCCCGCCAGCCGCAGGTGTATGGGTAGCACCACACAAGGATAGCCGTCGTAGGTGCAAGCGGTGGCTGAGAGCGCCGGCTTTCGCCGGCAAAAAATACACGCTCAAAGATGGGGTCCCCAGCAAACTGGAAGCGCTGACTGGGAGCGCTGGCTTTAGCCAGCAAAAAATTCCCTCTCCCTCTTGGAGAGGGTTAGGGTGAGGGCAATGCCCGTTTGGCCCCAGTGGGCGACCACACTGGGTCGCCCCTACGAGGATGAGCAAACACACAGGTTTGCCCTTACGGGATGGGCAACCAGCCGGTCGCCCCTACAGGTGGGAAATGGCAAGGGGATGGATGCCGCCACTGGGAGCACCGATGTTTGCCGGCAAAGACTGGGAGCGCCGACTTTCATCGGCAAGGAAAATGCACGCTGAAGCGTGCGCTCCCGGTGTGGTTGTAGGGACGCAGAGCTGCTGCGCTCGCGGGCACTTAAGAAAGTATGCACGTTCCGCTGGATGCCCACGAGAAGGTCCAATTCAGGCTTTGATGGGGTGTAATCTTCTAAGCCGTTCGGCTTTTACCGCTGGAGTATCTCGAAGTTTGCTTCTGCTTGCGTTGCCGTCGGAATTCAGTAATGGCAGCGCGGACTTCTTCGGGGGAAGAGAGTTCAAGGACGTGGCGAGCAAGATGGCGAGCGTCTTCGGCGTTTGCTTCTCGAATGCGCTTTTTGGTGGAAAGGAGCAGAGAAGGAGCAACTGAAAAGCCGGAGATGCCCAAGCCAATCAGCGTATCAATCGCTAAGGGATGGCTGGCGAATTCGCCGCAGATGGTGACTTCCAGTCCGTATGGTTGCACAGCTTCTATGGTGCGGGCGATGAGCTGGAGCACGGCGGGATGGAAGGGGTCATAGTAGAAATCGACGGCAGCATTGTCCCGATCCGCAGCCATTGTGTATTGCGTGAGGTCGTTACTTCCAATGCTCATAAACTGCACCATTGGGGCAAGTTTATGTGCCAGCAGGGTAGCAGCGGGCGTTTCAATCATAATTCCGATTGGGAGATTGGGATCAAAGGGAATTTCCTGTTTCCGGAACGTTTCGGCAAAGCGTCGCAGCAACTTCATAACTTTGAGCACTTCGGCTACAGATGTTACCATCGGGATAAGTAGCCGAACGTTGCGGTGCTGCGATGCCCGAAGAATGGCGCGTAATTGGGCGCCCAGAATGCTTCGGTGTTTCAACAAAAGTCGGACTCCGCGTAGTCCTAAGGAGGGGTTAGGCTCTCGCAGGAAGAAAACTTTGTTCGGGAGTTTGTCAGCGGTCAGGTCAAACAGGCGGAAGGTGACAGGTAGTGGGTAGACGCGAGCAGCAATTTCTCCATACTGCTGCGTCAGGGCATCTTCATCAAACAGTCCGTTATTGGAATCCGGGTTGAAGAGGAACAGTTCGGTTCGGAGCAAGCCGATGCCTTCAGCTCCTGCAGTAACAGCAGCATCCAGATCCTCGAAAGAATCTGCATTAGCATAGAGATGGAGTTGACACCCATCGGTCGTGATTGATGGGAGAGATTTCAGTTTGCGAATTCGCTGTTCTGCTCGCCGTCGCAAGCGCCGCCGCTGTTTGTATGTTGCAATAGTCGCTTCCGAAGGGTTAAAAATAACCGATCCGCTGTAACCATCGACGATGACCGTCTGGGCATGCTGTGCCAGTCGGAGCGCATCCCGGACGCCGATAACGGCCGGGATCTGGAGAGAGCGAGCCAGCATTACCGGATGAGAGGTTAAGCTGCTGCTTTCCAGAATGATTCCACGAACATCTTTTTCCTTGATCAAAAGGACTTCTGACGGTGTCAGGGAGTGGGCAATGATGATGCTCTTTTCGGGGAGTGAAAAGGATATCTGTTCATTTCGCAAAATTGACAGGATGCGATCTTTTACGTCTTCCAGATCCAGCGCACGGTCCCGAAAAAGCGGATCGCGCAGCCGAAGCAGTTGCTTTTCGTGTTTGTTAAACACCATCAAGACAGCAGAAGCGGCTGAGTGCCGTTGGTAAATGGCGCTGGTGATTTCTTCCAGCAGCAAAGGATCGTTGAGAATAAGCAGTTGTGCCTCCAGAATCGGAACAGCAGAAGGCAACAGAGACCGTGCTTTCTGCATAAACTGTTCAATTTCTGCCGCACATTGCTGGCGGGCTTTTTCAAATCGCTGGAGTTCTGCCGCAACAGCGTTTTCGGCAATAGGCTCCTGCTGCTCTCTTTCTGGAGCTTCTACCAGTACAAAGATCTGTCCAATGGCAATACCGGGAGAGGCAGGAATGCCCTTGAGCTTTTGTTCGTCCGCTACGTTGTCCATTGTACTGCTATTTGGACTGTAGAGCGACCGTTGTTGAACTGCCTATCACGCCGTCTTTTCGTTGACGCTTTTCCTAAATATATGCTTTTTAGGCGAAAGTGCCAAATAAATGCTGTGAGAGAGAAGTTACAGGGACACTCTGGGGAAGTTATAGGGATCATGTTTGTACAAGACTCGCTCTGCTCGAGAAGGGACCTGTGGGGTGCATTTACCGGGAGCGTAGGCTCTTAGGAGGCATCTTACTGGAAGCGCACGCTCCAAGGTGCAACGATGCCGACGAAAGTCGGCACTCCCAAGGAGCACACCCTTCAGCGTGCACTACGCGGCGCTCGCAGGGGTAATTCTGTAGCATCGCTCGGATTGTTCTCTTACCTGATCGTTATTTCCCTCAAATTTTGTATTTTTGAAAGGCAGGTGGAGCAAGGATGTTTTATTTCACAGGTGTTTGTTTCACTAAAAGAGGGATCAGCTATGCGCCGGTGGTTTCCGTTGTTGTCCGCTTTTCTTGCGAGTGTTGGTTTGATCACAGCGCAAACTTTTTTCACTGAAGGATTCGAGAATTTCAATAGTGGGGATACTATTCCTACCAGTGGGAGTGGGTGGACACAAACGAACATGTCTCCCACGTGGGTGATTAATGCAGGAACGCATCATCCTTCGGGTGCCAACGCCCATGGGGGGAGCAACGTTGCGTGGTTTGACTCCTATCATACTTTCAGCGGAAATTCCTGGTTGATTAGTCCGACGATTGACCTGACGAATGCCGCTGTCGATCCTACCTTAGAGTTCTGGATGTTTCGGGATGATGGTTTTGCCTTTTCGGATGATCGCCTCAAGGTCCATCTATCCACAGATGGGGGCAGTACGTGGACGGAATTAGCAGATTATCCGCGGTATTCTGCGTTGGGAGACTACTGGGAGCAGAAAACCCTGACGCTGACAGGAGCGGCGGGCAAAAGCAATGTCAAGATTGCATTTGAGGGAATTAGTGATTGGGGCAATGACATTCACATCGATGACATCAGGGTGTATGCGCCATTTCCAATGCAGTATCAGGATAGCTGGGCGGAACAGATGACCGGTACTGCCAGTGCAGGGGATCAAACCGTGCCCGTTTTGGATGCTATCATCGAGACGGATGGAACGTTGAACCCACTATCTGCAACACAATTGGATTTTACATTACCGTCGGGGATTCTTCCATATGTGGATGCAGTAGATCTATGGTATACCGGTGGAAATGCTATTTTTGATCCGAACACGGCTACGTGGCTGGGAACAATCAGTAATCCCGGCAGTGCTGTGTCTTTTACGGTAAATCAACAATTGTCTCAGGGGATGAATCACTTCTGGCTGACGTTTGATGTGGACCCAAACACGCCTGTCTTAACACAATTGGATGCCCAGTTCACGGCTGTTGAAGTTGGGAACACGATGTACACACCATCGGTTACGGATCCAGCAGGAGCTGTATGGGTGTGGTATGACTATTGTGATTCTTATGCATTCTCTATGATTGACACCTACTGCAGCGGGGTGATCATCGGGAACTGGGCAAATTATTCAACGACCGCCAGTGGGTCGGTGTACGAGAACTACGTAGGAGTCATTCCGCCACTGCAATTGTATCCTGGGCAGACGTATCCGGTGACGATTATCAAAGATGATGACAATCGGAGCTATTTCTATAGTGGGGAAGTTGCGCTGTATATTGACTGGAACGCCGATGGGGATTATGATGATCCCAATGAACAGGTATTCTGGACAGCCCATAGTGGTAGCGCGAATGGGCCATTGTATCTGAGTGGCAGCTTTACCGTCCCACCGGATGTCCGTCCCGGCGTTACGGGGATGCGGGTGTTGGTATACGAAAACCCGATCTCCTCTGCCTGTCACTTTGGAACGTGGGGTGAAACGGAAGATTACGCCGTTGAAATTGTGGGACTGGAACTCATTGGCGATGGGAATTTTGGAACGGTCGGAAGGGAAAAGCGGAAGACCATTACATTGCGGAATCCCTCTAGCGTCGACCTGACGGTGACGGATGTTGCAACGAATACCACAGCATTTGCTGCTTTTGTGCCCGGTACCTATACGCCAATTTCAACGCCGGTGACCATTCCTGCAGGACAGGAGATTTCGGCGGAAGTGGCTTTTGGAAATCCATTGTGGAATACCGGCGGACAGTGGATTGATCAGGCAACGGTTACATACACTGATGGCAATTATACCTTCCCTGCTTTGAATCTTCCGCTTGATGGGTATTACGCTTCCTTAAAGGCATATCAAGGGCAGACCGATCTTCTGGCGCCGGGAGCGTACTTTGATCTGGGAGGGGCGGATCTGGGCGCAACGCAGCCGTTGCAATCCACTTTGATGCTACAACCCGATCAATTCCCCGTTGATCCTACGGCTCCCATTGAAATCAGCAATTGGTGGATCGAAGGTCCAGATGCTGCCCTCTTTAGCATTACAGGAATGCCGCCAGTGATTACCGGTCAGGTGGGATTGATTGTAACGATGCAGGTTGCTGGTATGCCACCGGGTGTGAAGCAAGCATTCCTGCATATTCAGCATTCCGGTGCTAATGGACCGGAAACGGTGATTGAGCTTCAGGGACGGATCGGTAATCCCATCTTGGCGGCGCCAACGGTGGTGTATACGCCGCCGCTGGCACGGGGATACAGCTATAGTTCGCCATTTGAGAATGTCGCTTTTGTACCATTGACCGTGCCGCAGCCGATCGATGTGGAAATGTACGGTACGCCGATGCTGACCGGAGCGGGGGCAAATCGCTTCGAGCTAATCGGCAATGGTGGAAAGTATTACCTCAGAGGGCAGTTCGATGCTTCCGGAAATGTCATTCCCGCCGGACCGTTGACCGATCCAGCAAACTGGAAGGCGGCAACCGCACTGGATCCAGTGGTCGTAACAGCAACGCAGCCATGGCTATTGGTCGTTCGGATGCGGGAAGCAGGATCGCAGGTACCGATCGGCGCCTATAACGCAGATCTGGATCTTTCGGCTGTGTCCAACGCAATGAATTCACTGGTTGTGACAATCGTTGGACAGTTGGTGAATGATCCAACGATTCTGGAGCTGTACCCGCCGCAGTTGTCATTCGGAACCGTTCCGGTTGGGAATCGGTTAGCGAAGCAGCTCATTCTGCGGAATCAAAGTGGCGTGGCAGGGAATGCAGATCTTACCCTCACCGGCAGTGATTACCACTTTGGAAATGGACAGCAGACGCAAACGGTGGCACTGCCAGCAACGAACGATCCGGTGATGGTGACAATTTACTTTGAGCCCACTGGCGTGGGGCAGCGCAGCGGGCAGTTGACCGCTACGGGTGTGATCAACGGAGCAGTCCCACTGGATGGCACCGGCGTTGCTGCCAATCCCAATCAAATTGAGTTTATGGTCAATGGCAATACCATTGCTCCTAATGGAACGATTGATTTTGGGACGGTTCAGGTTGGACAGATTGGCGAGCAGCAACTGGAAATTGTCAACCATAGCGTTGCGCCTATCCAGGTGACGGGTGTTGCTCGAGGTGGCAATAACCCAACGCAGTTTGCTGCACCGTTTACGCCGCCAATGACCATCGGCCCAAATGGTGGAAGCGGTACTATTCCCGTTCAGTTTGTGCCTACGAACACCTCGCCTGCTACCAAACAGGCGCAACTGGTAGTGTACATTTCCAATGGCGTGCAGAGCTTTTCTTACCTGTTCAATCTGCGGGGCGAAGCTGCTTATCAGGGTGGCGGCGGACCAGTAATTACCATTACGCCGTCCACGTACAACTATGGTAATCAGTCAGCGACGCAGACCTTTACGGTTGAGAATCAGAGCAGCACAGCGTATGATGTGACGTATGCACTAATTTTGGGTTCTACAAACTTCTCGCTGGTGAATCCTCCAACGTTCCCGCAGACGCTGGCAGCGAATGGTGGAACGCTGGATCTGGATGTAGCGTTCGATGCGCAGAGCGGGACAAACGGTTTGCGATCTGCATCGCTGCTGGCTATCGTTCCCGGCGTAACACCGTATCCAACCGCAACACTGCGAGGAACGGTGGGACCGATTACACAGGGCGATGCGGATGTCGAGAGTATTCTCACTGCTGGAGCACTGGAGTTGCTTCCGATCGCGCCGAATCCCGTGCGCACGGATCAGGTCGTGCTTCGCTATCGGGTGAAAGAAGATGTTGGAGCGGTGCAGTTCCAGCTCTTCAATGAAGCAGGCGAAAAAGTACGGGCAGCGGTGGGCAGTGGTACAGCCGGTGAGCATAGCCTCACGGTGGATATTGGAACGCTGCCGGCAGGACGGTATGTCGTTCGTCTGCAGGTTCCGGGTACGGTGCTGGAAGCAGCCTTAGTCATCCTGAAGTAAGAATGTGAGAAGAAGCAGCGCATTTGAATTTTGAGGGCAGTCAGCTTTCGCTGGCTGCCCTTTTTGATTTTGTTCCCGCCTTCTCGGAAAAACTGCTGTCAAAAAAGAATAGCGCAGCCGTGATCGTGCCGTTGTTGAAAGCAATGCATTTCCAGTGGGCGGATATACACAATCTCCCGTGAGTTCGATGTTAGAGGCTGTAATTCGTCCATCCAGAGGAGCTTTTGTGAATGGTTGAAGAGCACGGAGAAATTCGCGATTCCGGAAGGATAGCATAATGGACGGTGTAACGCTATCGGTGTGTGTGTTAGCCAAAAATGTTGCTGACTCGCTCAAGGAGTGTCTTGCATCCGTTCGCCCAATTGCTGATCAGATTGTCGTTGTAGACACCGGATCAACGGACGAATCTCCGAAGATTGCTGCCCGCTGGGGTGCGGATGTGTTTTTCTTTCAGTGGCGCGATGACTTTGCCGCTGCCCGCAATTTTGGTATCCACTGCTGCTGGGGCGATTGGATTCTGATGGTTGATGCCGACGAACAGGTGTTGCAGTATCCTGCTGATGAACTGGAACCGCTGTTTGCGGATTCGGCGGTGGGAGGAGTGGAAGTGGAAATTCGCAACATTCTGGATGACCGTGGCGAGCAGTGGTCCTCTCATACCGCCGTCCGGTGTTTCCGGAATCATCCAGCTATTCGGTATCAGGGGCGAATCCACGAGCAGGTATCACCGTCCATTTATGCTGCCGGATTTCAGATTGTTTCTGCTCCCCTGGTGCTGCTGCACACCGGATATCAGGAGCCGTCGGCGGCAAAAATCACACGGAACCGGACGTTGCTCCAGCGGGAGCTGGAACGCACCCCGGATGATCCGTATTTGCTCTACCATTTAGGAATGACGGAATTTGCCGATACCCGCTATGATCAGGCGGAGCAATTGCTGCGCAGAGCGCTGGAATCACAACAATTGAGTCCTCAACAACAACAGATGGCACGAATCCGATTAGCACAAATTGCGTTGCAAAGAGAAGATAGGAAGACCTTAGAGCAATTGCTGGACTTTTCCAGCAGTGATGCGAACATTGAAGGATTTCGCCGCTACATTCTGGGAGTGGCAGCTCTCGTTCAGCGTGATGCTTCGCGGGCAATAGAATGGCTGGAGCACGATGCGGTCCGGCATTCGTCACTGGTCAGTGAAGCGGAATTAGAGCGTACTTTGCAGGTTTGTCAACAACTGCTGCAGCGATCCTTATGAGTGCAAAAACAAATCCTCTGCTTTCGGCGTGCCTGATCGTGAAAAATGAAGAACGCTTCCTGCCAGCCTGTCTCCAGTCCTTGCAATCGATTGCCGATGAAATCATTGTAGTAGACACCGGATCAACGGACCAAACTCCTGCCATTGCAGAACGCTTCGGCGCTAAGGTGCTGCACTTTCCGTGGTGCAACGATTTTGCCGCCGCTCGCAATTTCAGTCTTCAGCACGCTCAGGGAGAATGGATCCTGATCATTGATGCTGACGAACAGGTGATAAATCCGGAAGTGGTGCGTCCATTCCTCCAGCAGCTTTCTCCGCAGATTGGCGGCGTGTTTGTCCAACTGCTTTCCGTAGCGCCAGTGCAGTCGGGATCGAAACAGCACGTGAATTATCTCGTGCGGATTGTGCGCAATCATCCCGACATCCGGTTTGAAGGAGTTATCCACGAGCAAATTTCCCCGGCTATCCAGAAAGCAGGATATCACGCGACGCTGTCACCGATTCAGTTGTACCATCGTGGCTATGCACTGACGCCCGAGCAGATGCGGGCAAAAGCGCAGCGGAATCTGGAGTTGCTCAATGCCCACTTGGAAGCCCATCCTGAGGATGGATATGCGTGGTTTCAGCGGGGGAAAACATTGCTACTTCTGGAACAGTTGGAGCAGGCAGCCGCCGATTTTGACCAGGCGCTTTCTTTGCTTCCTGCTGATCATCTTGCCCGCATTCAGGCGTTGAATTACCGGGCGTGGCTGGCGCTCCACCACCAGCATTTCAACACTGCACGGCAACTGGTAACGGAATCGCTCAAGCAGCAGCCGGAGCAGGCATTTGCGTACTATCTGCTCGGTGAACTGTTGTTCCAGACCCGTCAGTATGAGGAAGCGCTTGAGGCATTTCACAAAATGCAGGCGTTTGCTCAGAAGCCTTCGGTCTCGGCTGCTATGGCTGGAGAGTTGATTTTGCCGCCAGCAGAGCGGCATTTTCTGCTTGGCAAAACGTATTTGCAAGTGGGACAGCTATCGGAAGCGGAAAAACACTTTCGTGCCGGTATTGAGCACAATCCCGATGCAATCAACTGCTGGATTGGGCTGGCAGATGGAGCGCGGCGGCAACGGCAGTATTCGCAGGCATTGGAGTATCTGCGCAAAGCGCAACAGATTGATCCCGGCCATCCGCAGATTCCCCGGTACATTGCTCAGGTTCAGGCGGAAATGGAGCAGCCCAATGCTGCTGTTTCTTCCCCAGAGCCAGTGCTCACCGGATGCATTCTGACCAACCGCTTTGCTGATACGCTTCGCCGTGCCGTGCAGTCGCTGCTACCATTGTGCGATCGGATACTCATTGGTTTTACTGCGCCGCTGCCCTTGGAACTACCGGATTGGCTAAACAAGTTGCCAGCCGTGGAAGTGCACGAAATTCCGTGGAATGAGGATTTTAGTGCAGCGCGCAACGCCCTGCTGGATCGTTGTCGCAGCCAGTGGGTATGTATGCTGGACGATGATGAGGAAATTCCTGCCGAATCGCAGCAAAAAATTCGTTCCCTGTTGCCCCGGCTTTCTTCGACCGTTGGTGGGGTGATCGTTACAATGCGGCATTTTGCTCCGGGATCAGAGCATCCGCCGGAAACTACTGTGCTGCGGATTTTCCGCTTGCACCCTGCAATCCGCTACCGCGGGGTTATTCACGAACAGGTCAGTGATACGGTGATCGAAGCGGGTTTTCAGGTTCACTATGCCCCGGACATCGTTTTCTACCATCATACGGCGCCGCCAACTTCGGAAAAAATTGCTTTCTACCGGCGACTGTACGAGAAGGGATTGCAAACGGCACAAACATCGCGGGACAGGCAGTTTCTTCTCTTCCATTACCTGCTGTTTTTGCTTACCCTGGACAAACAGCCGGATGCGATTGCACAGGCGGAGCAGGAGCTTCTGAACAATCCCGATGTGCAGCAGCTATCGGCAGCGCAGCAGGCGACACTGTGGAATGCGCTGATCCGTGCAAAGCTGACCGATCCGGACTTTGCGGAGATTTCCCGTCTTGCCGAACGCTCTATTGCCATTTTCCCCGATCAGTGCGAAGCCTGCTGGTATCACTTTCTGGCAGAACTGTCTTTGCAGCGTCCACAAACAGCATTTCAAAGTATCCAGCAGTACCTGGAACGCATTGAGCATTATCAGTCAGCGCTCCCATTCGAGAAGCTCCCGCCATTGTCGCAGGTTCAAGAGTTGATAGAGCAGGCGCAGCGGGTTTATGGTGCGATTGTTCCGATTCTTTCTGCATCCACCACTTCGAATGCATCGACACGAAGTGCGCCTGCTGAGCAGCTTTCTGATAGCACCGTAGCGCAGCCAGAAGCAGAGGCGGAACGTTCGTCGACGCCGCTGCTGTCGCTCTGTATGATTGTTCGCAATGAGGAGCAGCATCTTCCCGGTTGTCTGGAAAGCGTGCGTGGACTGGTGGATGAAATCATTGTGGTGGACACGGGTTCCACCGATCGCACGATCGAAATTGCGCAGCAGTATGGGGCACAGATTTTTCGCATTGAGTGGCAAAATGATTTCAGCCTGGCTCGCAATGAAAGTATCAAGCACGCGCGGGGACAGTGGATTTTGTACCTGGATGCCGATGAGCGAATCGATCGGTCGCAGATTCCAATGATCCGACAGTTGCTGCAGCAAGCGGAGGAACACATCGGGGCTTTTGCGTGCACGATCGTCAGCAAACACCGACTCACTGATACCGATAGCTCGCTTCACCGCGGCGTTTATCCCCGCCTGTTCCGCAATCTTGGGTATCCCACGATCCATTTCCGGGGTAAGGTCCACGAGCAGATCAGTCCATCCATTCTGGAAGCGGGCAAAACTATTGCTCCGTCGTCGATCATTATCCATCACCTCGGCTACGACCTGCCGGAAGCCGCTCTTCGTCAGAAAGTGCAGCGGAATTACCAGCTTCTTTTTGAACACATTCAACAACAGCCAACCGATGCGTATGCGTGGTTTCAGTTAGGGCAGACCCTGAGCTGGATGCAATTGCCGGAGCAAGCCGAAGAAGCGCTCCGCTTTAGTTTGCAGCTTACCCCGCCGTTGCCAGACTACCTGCAAGCAGCTGCGTATGCCGTCTTAGCGCAGTTAGCTGGACGGAAGCGGAACTTTGCTCAGGCGCTGGAATACGCCGAGCGTTCACTGGTGCTGGCGCCGGACCAGTTGTATGCTCGAACGCTCAAAGCCTTTGCATTGCTCCATCTGGGGCGGAAGGCAGAAGCGAAACAGCTTTTTGAGGAATGCCTTGAACTCCTGCAGCATCGCAGCCCGGCATTGCGCGCGGGTTTCGACATTGATGTTTCAGAGTCGGAGATCCGCAAGGGGTTAGCACTCTGTCAATAGGCGGTGCGCTGCGGATGGCGTTCCTTGCAGGATTCCGGAAGCATTTCTGGTGCAATCCCAGTGGTCTTAATGGGCATAGCGATCGAGCGTGAACTGTTCTCCTAAGTACCGCTTTCGAACGTCGGGATGGGCAGCCACTTCTTCAGCCGTGCCGGAGAAAAACACCTTTCCATCGATGAGAATGTAGGAGCGATCGGTGATGGACAGCGTTTCGTGGACATTGTGATCGGTAATCAGCACGCCAATGTCACGATGTTTCAACTGCTGGACAATCCGCATAATGTCCTCCACTGCAATTGGGTCGATACCTGCAAAGGGTTCATCCAGCAGAATGAACTTCGGATTCACTGCCAGTGCTCGAGCAATTTCACACCGTCGTCGTTCTCCTCCTGAAAGCATATAGCCGCGCCGTTTGCGAATGTGCGCAATGCCAAATTCTTCGAGCAGTTGCTCTACTCGCTGCCGCATCTCATTTCGGGATAGTTTTTGAAGTTGCAGCACCGCCAGAATGTTTTGTTCCACCGTCAGCTTCCGGAAAACAGAAGGTTCCTGTGGAAGGTATCCAATGCCCATTCGAGCCCGTTTGTACATCGGCAGGTGAGTGATGTCTTGATCGTCAAAAAAAATCCTTCCCTTCGTTGCTCCGACCATTCCGACGATCATATAAAACGTGGTCGTTTTCCCGGCACCGTTTGGTCCCAGAAGTCCCACCACTTCCCCCTGGCGAACTTCCAGACTCACGCCGTGGACAACGGGTTTTTTGCCGTAAACCTTTACCAGATCTTCCGCACGGAGCACCGCCATCCGCTGAATCCACTGCTTTTGTTTCTCTGCGTTTCCGCAAACGTGCAAAGTCGCTTCCTTAGTGCCTTGCCCGTGTCCGGAGAGACATCGACTGGGAGCACCAGCTTTCGTCGGCAACAACAGGGAGCGCCGGCTTTAGTCGGCATCGTTGCACCCTAAGAGGGTACGCTCCCGGTGCAATGGTAGGGGCAAAGTGGCATTCGCCTGTGCGGGCGACCTGCCGGATCGCCCCTATAGATGCAGAAACTTCCTCTCCCTCTGGGAGAGGGTTCGGGTGAGGGCAATGCACGCTGAAGCGTGCGTTCCCCAGTCGCAACCACTGGGAGCGCCGGCTTTAGCCGGCAAAGAAGCTGCATCCTAAAGGATGCGTTCCCAGTAAATGCACCCTAAGGAGTGTGCTCCCAGGCACGCTGGAGCGTGTGCTTCCAGCCTTCCTCCAGCCAGAGGAAACGGAGTGTACTGGATAGTCGTCTGTGCATCTTTCAAAGAACAGCGATGCAGAGCGCAACGGATGGATGTGCTGATATCGAAACCGAAAATCCAGGTCCGCCCTTTCCACCCATCTGATAAGGATACCTGGGAAGCATTTGTGCGCAGTGCGAACAACGGCACGATGTTCCACCGCCAGCAGTTTTTAGCATATCACGCGCCGGGCAAGTATGATTTCTACCACCTGATGTTCTACCACCGCAACCGTCTCATCAGTGTGCTTCCCGGTGGCATTCTGGATGGGGCATTCTGGTCACCCGTTGGTGCCAGCTACGGGTCGTTTGTGTTGCCGGATATCCGGTTTGAGCGGACACTACAGTTGGTCGATAGCTTCCTGGATCACCTGGCATCGGAGGGGATCGACCGAGCGTATTTGATCCCACCGCCGTTTATTTACCAGAAAACCTACTCGCAAAATCTGGAGTATGCATTGCTCTATCGCCGTTTCGGATTTGAGTACCACTACATTTCCCACGCCATCGATCTCAACAGTCTTGGCTCAGAACCACTCAGCGCTTTTGATCCTACGGCTCGCAAAACTATCCGGAAAATTCTTCGGGAAAAGAAGCTGGAGATTCGAGAGAGTACGGACTACGACGCGTTCTATCCGATCCTTCTGGAAAACAAGGCACGGCATAATGCAAAGCCGACACATACGCTGGATGAGTTGAAGCGGCTGCAGGAGCTGGTTCCAGAACATCTTCGTCTGCTGCTGGTTTATTATCGGAATCAGCCCATTGCTGGATCGCTCCTGTTTCTCTGCAATGACCGTGTGGTGCTCTGCTTTTACAATATGCTGCGGTACGAGTACGAGCGACTTCGTCCCATCTATCTGTTGATGTACGAAATTGTCCGATGGGCGAAGCAGCGCGGCTATGCGTGGGTCGACATTGGCGTTTCGCAGGTGCCGCAGGATCCCGATCCTATGACGCCATCATTATCGCTCATTGCGTTTAAAGAGCGATTTGCTGCTCGCGGAATCATCCGCAGCACGTACTTCTACGATCGGCAAGCAGGTCCGCGGATCATTCGTTGACGATGGCGACCCCAACCACCGATATTTGCCTGCTGTTTCTCCAGGACGTTGCCACCGATGCACGGACGCTCAACATTGCACGTTCCCTCCGGAAAGCTGGATGGAGCGTCACCATTGTAGGATGGGAATGCAATTCTGCTGTGCAACGGCTTTCTGAGCAGGGATTAACCGTGCTTCCCGTGCAACCGCCGCAAACCCGAATGCTATGGCAGTGGCTGCATTTCCTCACCGTGGCACTCGTGAAAGCACCAGTGGCAAAAGTCTACTGGACAGAGGATCTGTACACGCTTCCACTGGCGCTCTGGTTACGCTATCGCAGAGGTGCGCAGGCGGTGGTGTACGACGCCCGCGAACTCTACTTTGCCCTGAGCTCGCTGGCACATCGCCCGGTGATCCAGCAATTCTGGCAATGGCTCGAACGGCGCTGCCTGCCGTATGTCGATGGGTTGCTGGTCAGCGGCGAGCGGGATCTTCAGGCAATGCAGCGGCAGTATCAGCGGCTGCCAGATCAAACGCTGGTGCTGCGCAACCTCCCGCCGTACTGGCAGGAGGGACCAACGAACCGTTTGCGGCAACAGTTCCAGTTGCCTCCGGATGTTCCCATTGTGGTCTATCAGGGAGTTTTGCTGCCCGGTCGCGGCATCGAAAAAATCATTGCAGCACTTCCTTTGCTCCCGAACTGGTTCTTTGCAATCATCGGCGCGGGACCGGAGGAAAGCACCGTGCGCCGATATGCTGAGCGGTACGGCGTTGCGGATCGCTGTCTGTTTCCGGGGGCTGTGCCGTACGACGAGTTGCTGGAGTGGACAGCTTCAGCCGATGTCGGCGTTGCGCTCATCGAGCCGCGATCGTACAGCTACGAACTGGCGCTGCCGAACAAATTGTTTGAATACTGCCAGGCACGCATTCCCGTACTGGCAACTCGCTTGCCGGCGATGCAGGAGGTGATTGATGCGTACAATCTCGGGCTCACCATTGAACCATCAGCCTCACCGGAACAGATAGCGCATCACCTGCAGATACTGTATCGGTGGAAACGTGATCCTCAATGGGTGAAACAGTGCGCCGTTGCTGCCCGACAATTGTGCTGGGAACAACAGGAAACAGAGTTTCTTCGCTGGGTGGATGTGCTGCTGACTGCAACGGCTTCGACAGCATCGAAAGCAAGTTCCACAACGACACAATACACAGATGCTCACATTTCAGGGTGAAATTCACGTTGCAGGTGGCAAAATCCGGGATTTGAAACCGCAGTTCCACCAGAGCATTGTGCGAACGGAACAGAAGGAATATCGCTTTGACAGTGGGTGGATTCTGCCGGGGCTGGTGGATACCCATATTCATCTGGTCGGACTTGGGGAAAGTCTTACCGCTCTGGTCGATCTTTCAGGCTGCCAGTCGCCGGAAGAATGTGTTGCCGTGTTGCAACAACAGCCGGCTGGGCGTGGCGAGTGGTTGTTGGGACGTGGCTGGGACCAACAGCGCTGGGTGTCGCCACAGTTTCCGGAAGCACAGTTGTTAGATCAGGCTTTTCCTCAGCAGCCCGTTTTTCTGCTGCGCTCTGATGGACACGCTGCGTGGGTCAATACCGCTGCTTTACGAAAAGCGGGCATTACGGCGCGGAGTGCAGATCCACCGGGAGGGAAAATTCTCCGCAACGATCGGGGTGCGCCAACGGGTATTTTGCTGGACGAAGCAATGGAGCTGGTGCGGCGTCATATTCCCCCGCCGACACCAGAAGAAATCCAGCACTTTATTCAGGTTGCAACCCAATCGCTGGTGCAACTTGGAATTACCGAAGTGCACGATATGGATGTGGATCCGCAATGGATCCCGATTTTTCAGCGATTGGCAGAAGAGGGCAAACTGCCGCTGCGCGTGCAGAGCTATATTCGGGGACAGCACGACGAATGGCTCAATGCGCGGCTCCTGCCCGCCCGGGGCGAATTTTTTCAATTAACCGGGATCAAGCTCTATGCAGATGGAGCGCTGGGATCCTATGGTGCTGCTTTGCAGCAACCATACGCGGATCGTCCCGAAACGTCGGGGTTGTTATTGCTCGATGAGGATACAGTGTTTGAGAAACTGGGATGGATTGTTGAAGTGGAATGGGACGTGGCGATTCACGCTATCGGGGATTTAGCGGTGCATAAAGTGCTGAACTGGTATGAGCGGTTGCGGCGGGAACATATCGCTGATCCTGCGCGCCGCTTGCGCATTGAACACGCTCAAATTGTTGCCCCTGCCGATTTGCCTCGCTTTGCAGAGCTGGACGTCCTTCCTGCCGTTCAACCGTTGCATTGCCTGGAAGATGCGTCGATGGCAATCCAGCGGCTGGGTGATCGAGCGCAATATGCTTATCCGTGGCGGAGTCTGCGGAATGCAGGGACCGTTTTTGGTGCCGGATCCGATGCACCGGTGGTTTCAGCAAACCCGTGGCTGGGAATGAAAGCCTTTATCGAACGCCACCCGCCGGGCTGGGAACAGCCGTTCTTTCCACAGGAGCGGCTGACGATCGAAGAAGCCCTGCTGGCGTATACCGAATGGGCACACCAATTGAGTATGATGCACATCCGACGGGGGAAGCTCCGGGAACAGTTCGATGCTGATTTCATCGTCGTCGATCGAAATCCTTTGCAAACACCGGATCCAACGCAGGTGAAGGTCCTGGCAACATTCGTTGCCGGCGAATGTGTCTATGAGGCGGCATCGGCAACGGCATAGGTCAACTAACTGTGTGGATTGTAGAATGGAAGAGATCGGGTGACACAGTATGGGAAGGGTAGATCGATGAAAACCTTGAATGCGACAGCTTCGCAATCCCGGATTGTAACGCTGCGCGATGGCTCAACTGCTGAGATCAGCATTCTGGATGCTCATCGTCTGAATATGCTGGAAACATTTTTTTCAAAAGAGGTGTCTGCAACATCTCTGGAGCGATTTTTTGGCATTCCTGTTGGTGAAGAAACGATCCAGCGGTATCTGCGTGACCTGCACGTTGAAGTTCAGGCTGATAAAGCGGTTGTTTTTGTTGCCCTTACTGGCTACCCGCATCGAGTGGTCGGTTTTGCAGTGTTGCATCAGCAGAAGCCGGAAGAAGCAATTGTCCGTTTTCTGGTTGCCGATCACTATCAGGGGCTGGGAATTGGAACGCACTTAGTGTCGACGGTAGCGGCATTTGCGGAAAAAGCAGGGATCAAAATCCTCTCATCGATCATTGCGCCGGAGAATCAGTCGATGCTCCAACTGGTGCGCGACGCTGGATTTCCGGTCAATGTGGATATCCGCGATGGACAACTGGTGGTCAGTTTTCCGGCAAAGTTGGCACCTGAAGCAATTGAACAATTCGAGCGGCGAGAGCAGATTGCAGCAGTGAATGCCCTGAAGCACTTCCTGGAGCCTCGCTCCATTGCGGTGATCGGCGCTTCGCGCAACCGCAATACCATTAGCGGCAAAATTTTTTACAACCTGATCAACTACGGGTTTGCGGGACCTGTCTATCCGGTCAATCCGTCTGCGAACGTTGTCCAGAGCGTACCGGCATATCCTTCGGTCGAAGCGATTCCCGACGAAGTTGAGCTGGCGTTCGTGGTGGTCCCAGCCCGGTTCGTACCCGCCGTTGCGCAACAGTGTGCGCGCAAAGGCGTCAAAGCATTGGTCGTAATTTCTTCGGGTTTCGCCGAAGTTGGTGGCGAAGGCGTTCGGCTGCAGGAGGAATTGCTGCAAATCTGCCGGGAAAGTGGAATGCGGCTCATCGGACCCAACTGTATGGGGATTGCAAACACCGATCCTGCAATCCGACTGCACGGCACCTTTGTCCCCGCTCCACCGCCAACTGGACGGATTGGGTTTCTTTCGCAAAGTGGGGCGCTGGGCGTTGCCATTATGGAATATGCGCAATTGCTGGATCTGGGATTGTCTTCGTTCGTTTCCGTGGGCAACAAAGCGGATATTTCTGGCAATGATTTGCTTCAGTACTGGGAAAGCGATCCACGGACCGATGTGATCCTGCTCTATCTGGAATCGTTTGGCAATCCTCGAAAATTCTCGCGCATAGCCCGGCGCATTGCGCGCACCAAACCCATTCTTGCTGTCAAAAGTGGACGTTCTCCTGCTGGAAGCCGGGCAACGTCTTCTCACACCGGTGCGCTGCTGGAAGCGTCGGATGCAACCGTCGATGCCCTCTTTCACCAGGCGGGGGTGATTCGCACCGATACGCTGGAACAAATGTTCGATGCTGCTGCAATCCTGCTCCATCAGCCATTGCCTGCTGGCGATCGGGTGGCGATTATTACCAATGGCGGTGGTCCCGCGATCCTCTGTGCCGATGCGTGCGAGGCGGAAGGGTTGACAGTGCCAGAGCTTGGAGAAGCTGTTCGGAAGCAGCTCCGTGCCTTTCTGCCCCCGGAAGCAAGTCTGCTCAACCCCGTCGATATGATTGCTTCCGCTACTGCCGAAGACTATGAACGGGCGATCCTTGCCGTAGCGCAGGATCCCAATGTTGACTCCCTCATCGTGATCTTTATTCCGCCACTGCTGGTCAAACCGGAAGATGCAGCGCAGGCGATCGTACGGGCAGTACGCCGGTTGCGGCAGCAGGGAAATCAAAAACCGGTCATTGCCGTGTTTATGTTGTCCCGCGGCGCTCCTTCTCAGTTGCGAGCAGATGATATCCAGATCCCCGCTTTCGCTTTCCCGGAAGATGCCGCTATCGCGCTGGCACGAGTGACTCGCTATGCTTTATGGAGACAAACGCCGGAGGAGCCACCGTATGATCCAGAAGATGTGGACATCCATACGGTTCGTTCCATTGTAGCGCGTGCCCTGCGGGAAAAGCGAGAATGGCTGTCAATGGAAGAATGCCGAACCATTCTGGAAAGCTATCACGTGCCGGTCGTGCCGCAGCGCATTGTGCCAGCGGACAATCAACAGGCACTAGTCGCCGCTGCGCACCAACTGGGCTATCCAGTGGTGCTGAAAGCACTGGCGCCCACGCTTCTGCACAAATCGGATGTTGGAGGAGTGCAACTGAATATCCAGTCGGAGGAGCAACTTGTTGCAGCAGCAGCCAGAATGCGGGAAAAGTTGAAGCAAGCGGGACATCAGGTGCAAGAATTTCTCTTGCAGCCAATGCTGCGTGGAGGAGTTGAAATGCTGGTTGGCGTGGTGCACGATCCGCATTTCGGTCCCGTTGTTGCCGTTGCAACCGGAGGTGTATTGGTTGAATTGCTGAACGATGTAGCGTTGCGCCTTACGCCTCTGAGTCGCCGTGATGCGAAGGAAATGCTGCGAGAACTCAAAACCTTCCCGTTGCTCACCGGGTATCGAGGACAGCCAGCGGTCAATATCGAAGCACTGGAGCACGTCTTGCTGTCCATAAGCGCATTGGTTGAAGATCTACCGCAGATTGCCGAGCTGGATTGCAATCCAATTATGGTCACGCCGGATAATGCCGTCGTGGTTGATGCTCGCATTCGGGTGGTAGATCCACATCAATGGAAACAGCGATCCGCAAAGCGAACAGGTGAATCTGTAGCAATCTCATAAAAGGGAGACAAATGGATAAAGACCAACGCATTCGACAGGTGATTGAAGCAATAAAGGATCCGGATCTTGATCAAACCCTGGGCGAACTGAACGCCGTCCACGAGGTCAGAGTTGCAGATGACAAAGTGGAAATTTTTCTCCGACTAATCCAACCACTCCATTTCGTTGCGCAAACCATCGATGAGCAGATCAAGCAGGCGGTACGGGAGATTGTGCCCGGAGCGGAAGTTATCACGTACGTTCGGGAAGTAGAAGCGCCCCGACCGTCAAAAGTGCCAGTGTTGCCGGATGTCAGGAACCTCGTTGCGATTGCCTCTGGCAAAGGTGGTGTTGGCAAGTCCACCGTTGCTGCGAACATTGCCGTGACCTTAGCACAGAGCGGCGCGCGGGTCGGACTGCTGGATGCCGATATCCACGGTCCCAGTGCACCGGTGCTCTTTGGTTTGCAGGGGGAGCAAATGCCGGCGCGGAAGCTGGAGGATGGTCGCATCTTGGGCTATCCGCTGGAAAAGTACGGTGTGAAAATTGCTTCGATGGGATTTGTGATGGCAAGGGATCAAGCAGCAATTCTCCGGGGACCGCTTCAGGCAGGGTACTTTACAACGCTGGTGGAGCAAATCGAGTGGGGCGAGCTGGACTACCTGATCTTCGACCTTCCTCCCGGCACTGGCGATATTCAGTTAACCCTCACCCAGCGTGTTCCGCTCACAGGCGCTGCGATCGTAACGACCCCACAGGACATTTCGCTGGCAGACGTGCGCCGCGGAATTGCAATGTTCCGGAAAGTCAATGTGGACATTCTGGGAGTCATCGAAAATATGAGCTTCTACATCTGCCCAAACTGCGGACATCGGGACGAAATTTTCCAGCACGGGGGGGGCAAGCGCATTGCAAAGGAGCAGAACGTGCCATTTCTGGGACAGTTACCCCTGAATAGCGCCATTTGCAGCGCCAGTGATCAGGGCGTTCCCGTGGTACTCAATGCAGACATTCCATCCGTCCGCGAAGCGTTCGTCGACGTCACCCGCCGGCTGGCACAAGAAGTTCGCCGGGTCAATGCCCGGCGTCTCCATCAACCCCCCGTCGAAATTTCGCTGTGATGTGGGGGTACAGTACCGGGGTGATGTTGCACAAGACATCGCGTCTACACGTAACCAGTCGAAAGGATATACGCCAGCATCTATCGACTACGGCGGTCCTACTTCACCACCCACACCGGTACCACTTTCATATACCGCCCGCTCCGCAAACGCACAAAATGTAATCCGCTGCTCAACCCCTCCGTCCCAAGACGTACTTCCCTCCACCCCGCCTCCTGCTGCCCTCTCGCTATCACCACCTCCTTCCGCCCATACCCGTCATACAGCACCACCTCCACCGCTCCACTGAGCCCAATCCCGTACCGTATCACCACTTCCTCCCCTTCCTGCTTCGCCTCCAATCCGTACTCCTGCCCCAGCCGGATCTCCCGCACGTCCCGCAGACAGTATTCCCCCAGGCGCACCGTGTCCGCTCCCATTTCCGCTTCCACACACACCGCCCGATCCCCAACGTCTACATCCCTCACCTTTACCTCGACCGCTTCCCTGTCCGTTCCACCATACACCCCATACCACAGCCGCACCACTTCGCCATCGCCAAATCCTCCCGACCGCTGCC
>WFXC01000001.1 GCA_015490805.1 Candidatus Kapaibacterium sp. | reverse complement strand
GGCAGCGGTCGGGAGGATTTGGCGATGGCGAAGTGGTGCGGCTGTGGTATGGGGTGTATGGTGGAACGGACAGGGAAGCGGTCGAGGTAAAGGTGAGGGATGTAGAGGTTGGGGATCGGGCAGTGTGTGTGGAAGCGGGAACGGGAACGGACACGGTGCGCCTGGGGGAGTACTGTTTGCGGGACGTGCGGGAGATCCGGCTGGGGAAGGAGTACGGATTGGAGGCGAAGCAGGAAGGGGAGGAGGTGGTGATACGGTACGGGATTGGGCTCAGCGGAGCGGTGGAAGTGGTGCTGTACGACGGGTATGGGCGGAAGGAGGTGGTGATAGCAAGAGGGCAGCAGGAAGCGGGGTGGCGAGAAGTGCGGCTTGGGACGGAGGGACTGAGCAGCGGATTACATTTTGTGCGTTTGCGGAGCGGGCGATATGAGCAGGTGGTGCCGGTGTGGGTGGTGAAGTAGGGGTGTTGTCTGAGATTAGGGCAAACCTTTGTTTATTGTGGTAAAGCGCGCGCTCTGTGCGCGCGGGAAGTATCGTCTGAGGTTGGGGCAAACCTGAATGTCGAGCCACAGGCGCATACGCTGCGCAAAGTTGAAATAGTATATCGTAGCCTTATGAGACAGGGAATTCGGGTGCTTTACTGACACCGGGAGCGTTGGCTTTCGCCGGCAAGAGGATGCACACTGAAGTGTGCGCTCCCGGTGGATTGCTTCCTGGGGTGCGGGGCTGAAGTTTCTCACGAAGATTGCAGTTGCTGCATAAGCTGGACACTGCTACTGGTGCCGAGCCGGGTTGCTCCGGCTTTGAGGAGTTGCAGGGCGAATTGAGCGTCTCGGATGCCACCGGAAGCTTTGATCTGAACATTATTCCCGACGAGTCGGCGGAGCCGGTGAATGTCTTCTAACTGTACACCGCGGCTGAGAAAGCCTGTGGAGGTTTTGATGAAATCCGCTCCTGCCTGCGTAACTGCCTGTGCTGCCGCCGCTATTTCCGGCTCTGAGAGGAGACCGATTTCGATGATGACCTTGACGATGGCGTTCCGCTCGTGGGCGAGTTCGACGATTTTGCGGATTTCTGTTTCGACTTTGGAATGTTCACCGGCTTTGAGAAAACCGATGTTGAGGACCATATCCAGTTCCCGTGCACCGTGGTCGATGGCTAAATGTGCTTCGTATACTTTCGCCTCGGTCAGTGTAGCTCCCAGTGGAAAGCCGATGACGGTGGCGACCTGAATATTGCTGCCTTTGAGGATGCGGGCAGCCAGTCCCACGTAGCAGGGATTAACGCAGACAGCGGCGAACTGGTATTGGAGGGCTTCTTCACAGAGACGCTGAATTTGCCCCGGCGTTGCTTCTGGTTTCAACAACGTGTGATCGATGTGTCGCGCTAAGAATTGCTGTGTTGCAGTTTCGGTGTGCATCATCGGCTTTACGGTATTGGTTTAACATCCTGATCTGTGCCTAAGAAGAAAATGGATGGCGGCTGAATGTTGGCGAATTGTGGTAGCGGCAGTTGGGTGGAAAGCTGGAAGAACCACCGTTTAGATCGGATTGCTAATCCTCCTTCCAGTCGGAGGAAATGGGGGAGTGAGAAGAGGCGATATTGAAAGTGTAGCCCGATGCCGACAGCGGGAAAGAAGGGCTGGCGCAGGAATAGATCGCCTTGATTCCAGATGGTACCAAGGTCGGCGAACAAAACTGCAGAGACGGAGGGAATCCACGGCTGCGGTAAAATATAGTGGAGTTCTGCCGTCGCAATGAAGCGATTTTCTCCCGTTCTGTTCACGTCAGCATATCCTCGAACGCCGAAGCGTTCACCAGCGAACAGTTGGGTAAAAGCTTGCCAGTTCCAGTGCGTTCGTTGGTGGTAGTAAAAGCGTACGAACCAGGACGAATCGATTTGCCAGTGCAATCGTCCTTCTGATTCTTGCATTGTGAAGACTGCATTGCCATTTGCAAAACCGCTACCACCACTGACGGCGCCGTAGAGATAGAGTGAGCGGTGGAAGAGCCAGGCACCCTGTTCTGCCCGTCCTGCCAGATAGACAACAGACGAAGCGGTAGAATCAAGAGCGAAAGTTTTGCCAAAGAACACGGTGCCAGAAGCTCCGGTTGGGATAACCGGGGTGAAATCGGGAAGGAATTGGAAGCTGTCATATTCTTGGCGAAGCGAAGTCAGCCCAACAAGGATGCTGAGGGTATTGTCTAAAAATGTTCTGAGTAAGGGATGCTGAGGCGACAGTGTTTTTTGTACTGCTACTGCGACCGTAAAATAGAGCGGTAAGGTTGAGCCAACATCCAAATGGAGTGCGTTGAAAAGACGTATTCGTGAACGCCGTAACAGTTGTTGATTCAACGGGTAGTAGTCATCGATGGCATAGAGGGCAAGTCGAGCGCCAAGAGCAAAGTCGGATCGTTCTACCGGACGGCGAATGATAAGGGAGAAAAAGCGGGTTGAATCGGCATAGATCCCGGTTAGAGACCCAAGGAGGTAAAGAGGGGACAGTCCCTGAAACTGCAAACGACTCGTATGCCGAATCACAGGGGATCCTCGAAGATTGCGCATCTCTATGCGGTAGGCGGCAAGCAGTGCAGGATTGCTGATGGTAGTGGCTTGCAGTTCAACGCCGGTGGTGGAAGAGAAGGGTGAGAGCCAGAGAGTGGGAGAGAAAGAAAAAGTGGGGCGAGGACGTGCTTTAAGGATGACACGTCCAGTATGTGGTGAGAGTGAATCCCACCATAGGCGGGCAGTGGTAAACAGTTGCGATCGTTGGAACCAGTACTCACTTTCCCAGAATAGGAGCGGATCGAGTGTTTCGCCTGCTGCCAATAACGAAGTGCGATACCCCCAATCTGGATGAACGGACGGTGGTAGTTGGATCGCTTCGATCAATTGTCCGCGACTAGCGAGAAGAAAGCACAGTAGCAGACTCTTATACAGCAAGATCCGGGAGAGCGTGCTGACTTTCGATTGCTGGCTTTTGCTGCAAAATAGCATCGGGAAGTAGTTGTTGCCCATTGCTGGATACTCAACATTTCCAGTGCATACCCTCTTCGGGTTGCGCAAATTTTTGCCACGTTCAAAAATTTTTGTAGAATTGTGAAATCACAAAGACGATTATTAGTCTAAGCGGTTTTATTCACAAAAGAGGGGTGAAGAATGGGGCGTGGGCTTTCTTATCTTGGAGGATTTTTCCTTTCGGCTGTCGTGGTATTGGCAGGCGGATTTCAGTTGAACGATCACAGTGCCCGGTCTGTAGGAATGGCTTTTTCAACTGTTGCCCTGCAGCGAGATGCGACAACGTTGTATTATAATCCAGCAGGGATGGCACAGTTAGGTGCGGGTATTCATCTTTCCGGTGGCAGTGCTGTGATTCTGCCGGGAGCAAAATTTACCGGGCTTACCTCACTCAATCAGGCGGAGACGTACGAATTGCAGTCAGAAACCTTCGTGGTACCACACTTTTTTGCTGTCTGGAATCCGCAGGATTTGCCATTATCTACTGGCATAGCAGTTTATGCTCCTTTTGGTCTGGGAACAACCTGGGATGCCAATTGGATTGGACGGCATCTGGCAATTAAGACAGCGCTGCAAATGATCGCGGTGCAGCCGTTGCTGGGCTATACCTTTATGCTGCCGACCGGGAGATTATCGGTTGCTGCTGGTCCATATTATACCATTAGTTCGGTTGAATTGCAGCGGAAGATTCCGACCTTTATTCCGGAGCCGCTGGTCAAACTTACCGGTGATGGGACAGGTATTGGCTTCGGTGGTGGCGTTGTGTACGAGCACGGTCAGAGATTGAAAATTGGAATTGCGTACCGGCATCCGGTTGAAATTCAGTATGATGGGATGGTGACGTATGAGAATATTGCCGGACTGGAAGCATTGTTTCAGGAAAGCGATGGCGGAACGACGTTGAAATTCCCCGCCGATTTCCGGCTGGGCATTGCCTATCAGGCAACGGATCAACTCTGGATCGAAGTGGGAGCAAATTACGTTGGATGGTCATCGTATGATACCCTGAAGATCGAGATTGCGAAGGCGCCGGGAAATCCTGCTCAGTCGACCACGCTGGTGAATCCCCGGAATTACAAAGATGTGGTTGCTTTTCGCTTCGGCGCTGAATATCAGCTATCGCCCAAAATGCAACTCCGATTTGGCATTACGTATGATCCAAAGCCGGTCGATCCAGTCTATGTAGAACCCACGTTGCCAGAAGTTGACCGATTCGATCTCAGCATTGGCTGGGGCTACCAGTTCAGTCCGTGGTTGCATCTGGATTTGGGGTATATGGGTATCATTGGTCCACAAACGGATGTTGTGGACTCTCCTGTTGGCTTCGATGGGATTTACAATGCCTGGGCAAATATTTTTGTCGCAACGTTCAATGTGTCGTTATAACAATTGGGGAGTTGATAAATGAGGCAAATGACCGCATTTACGATCGTATCGATGATTGCGATTACTTTGATCGTTGCCAGTTGTGATCCGAAGCTGACATCCCCCATTGGAACTGGTAGCCTGGGGAATCTGGTACCGGAGGGACAGCCGGTGCGGTACGTGGCTGTTGGCAATAGTTTAACAGCCGGTTATATGGATGCTGCCCTGTTTGAAAGCGGACAGCGGTATAGTTTTCCGTATTTGATTGCGCAGCAATTAGGCGCCGACGATTTTCAGATGCCTTGGATAGCGGATCCCGGTATTGGAAACCGGCGTTTCTTCCGCGGATTTGCTCCCGACGGCAGTCCGATCATCGAAGCGCAGCGGGTGCAGAGCGATCTTTTGAATGTGAATTTGCAAAGACCCTACAACAACCTGGGAGTTCCGGGAGCGATCTTGTACGATGCTATTGATACTTCTGATTACGTGCAGCGGGGCGAAGAGCGAGGCAATCCCTACTATCAGATTGTACTCCGCAGCAATCAACTGGGTGCTTCGATGCTGGATCAGGCAATTGCGCTCCAGCCGAATGTTGTTACCTTCTGGTTGGGTAATAACGATGTACTGGGCTATGCAACCAGCGGTGGTACCCGTGGCACGGGTGGTACGCCAGAGGAACCGATGCCGACAGCTCCATCGCAATTCCAGGCACTCTATGCAGCCGCTTTGCAGAAGTTAATAACTGCTTTGCCGGATGCAAAAATTCTTGTGCTGAATATCCCGGATGTTGCAGCAATTCCGTATTTCACGACGATTCCGTGGAATGCATTGGTGCTGACCAGTCAGGAGCAGGTGGACGCACTCAATCAGGCTTACGGACAGTTGGGTTTCCATTTTGCGCTTGGACCGAACGGCTTTGTGGCGGAAAGTAAATCCTCACCGTACGGGATCAAGCAGTTGACGGCGAAAGACTTGGTTCTGCTTTCAGTGCCGCGTGACTCCCTGAAAGCAGGATGGGGCTCGGTCAAACCCATTCCCGATGAGTATGTACTGGATTCAGCCGAAATTGCGGTGGTGCGGCAGCATTTGCAGCAATATAATGAGACGATCCGTAATCTGGCTAATCAGTTTCCCAATGTCTACCTCATTGATGCCTATCAGCTTTTTGAAGACATCAAAGCAAACGGCTATTTTGTGCCGGGATCCAATCCGCTGACGACATCATACCTTTCTGGATCGTTCTTCAGTCTGGACGGCGTTCATCCAACGCCTAAGGGATATGGTGTCGTTGCGAATGAGATCCTGAAGTTTATCAACGAGCAGTTTGGAGCAGATATTCCGCTGATAGCGATCCAGAATCTCCCAGCAATTCAGGTGATGCCATAGCAATTCGGAGAAGCTGGCAGTCTGAAAAAAAATAGATTGTGGAGCAGCAATGGATGAAACAGCACTGCGAGAGCTCATTCGAGCGGTTATTGACAAAGTAACGCAGAATGCCCGGTCTGGCGATCGCTTGCTCCATCTGGTTCGTGCAGAACTGGAAGCACAGGGATTGCGATGGACATCCGTACGACGGTTGGTGAACGAAGAGTTCCGTCGATGGACCGAAGAGCAGATGCGGCGGTAGGGGCGGGGTCAGTAGGATAGTACTTTAAGCAGCGGAAGCGTCGCCAGTCGATCAGAGTTTTGTAATTTCGTATTTGCTGAATTGAGGGTGCAAGTGGGCTTAATTGAGGGGTGAAGAAATGTACGAGACCCTGGAAGTTGAGCGTAAAGCAGGGTTTGTGGTGGTCTGGTTGAATCGGCCGGATAAGCTCAATGCGCTCAATGCACAGATGTTGCAGGAGTTGCAGGACCTGTTTGTGAACATTGCGAATGATGCCAGTGTTTATGCAGTCATTCTTTCC
Organism: Candidatus Kapaibacterium sp.; assembly: GCA_015490805.1. Taxonomy (GTDB): domain Bacteria; phylum Bacteroidota; class Ignavibacteria; order Kapaibacteriales; family WFXC01; genus WFXC01. The sequence continues at coordinate 60,875 of WFXC01000001.1, read as the reverse complement.
GGTCGGGGAAAAGCGTTTGCGGCTGGCGCTGATATTGCGGAGCTGCATCGGCTGAATGCGGATACGGGAGAAAGCTTTGCCCATCGGGGACAGGGCGTGATGAATGCGATTGAGCAGTGTGGCAAGCCAGTGATTGCTGCAGTCAATGGCTATGCGCTGGGCGGAGGGTGCGAACTGGCACTGGCGTGCCATTTACGGTTTGCCTCAACGAAAGCCAAATTTGGACAACCTGAGGTGAATCTGGGGATCATTCCGGGCTATGGGGGCACACAGCGGCTTCCACGGGTTGTTGGCGTTGCTATCGCACTGGAGATGATCTTATCGGGTGAGATGATCGATGCGGAACAGGCAGCCCGTATTGGGCTGGTTAACCGGGTGTATCCACCAGAACAGTTGATGGAAGAAACGGAGCGATTCGTGCAGTTGTTGTTGCAAAAGGGGCAGGCGGCGATTCAGGCAGCACTGCGGGCGGTACTGGCAGCACGAGAGCTTTCTTTGTCCGATGGGTTGCAGTTCGAAGCAAGGGCGTTTGGACAGTTATGCGGGACTCCTGACTTTCTGGAAGGAACGGCGGCGTTTCTGGAGAAACGACAACCCCGATTTCAGCATCAGTAACAGGGTGACAAAGGGGCGCATTTATGATTCAACTGCTACGCTTTGTGTATACCTACGTTGTGCTTCCCGTCGTTTATGCTGCTTTGTGGATCTCACGGTTGTTTTTTCCGAAGGCGGTCGAGCGCTTTCGGGGAGAGCATCAAACATTGCAGTGGTTGCGGGATTTCCGTCGTTCAAAACAAACACCTCTGTTATGGTTCCACGCCTCTTCAATGGGAGAATTTGAGCAGGCAAAACCGGTGATTGAAGCGGTGAAGCGGGATCATCCCGACTGGCAAATTGTTGCCACTTTCTTTTCACCTTCGGGCTATCGACACCAATCAAAATATGAGTTGCTGGATGCAGCGCTGTATCTGCCATTTGATTTTCCAAAGCGGGTGGAATTGTTCGTGCAGCAGTTGCAGCCGGATATTGCCGTGTTTGTGCGTTATGACCTCTGGCCCAATATTGTTGCGGCGCTGCGATCGGCATCAGTCCCGATCCTCGTTATTTGTGCAACCCTCAATCCCAAAGCGTTAGCCTGGAAAGCGTTTTTTTATCCATTAACTCGATGGATGTATGCTCAGTGTCAGTTGATCTTAGCAGCCGGTGAGGATCAGGAACGGCTGTTTCGGCAATTCGTGCCGGAAGCAACGGTGGAAACAGCGGGTGATCCCCGCTTCGATCGCGTAGCGCAGGCAGTCCGACAGGCAGAGCAGCAGCAGTTGCTGCCTGAAGGATTGCTGGCACCTGCCGATTTAACCCTGATTCTGGGAAGTTCGTGGGAAGAAGAAGAACATTTGTTGGCAGAAATGCTGGAAGAACATCCCGATTTGCGGGAGCGATTGACGGTGCTCATTGTCCCACACGAACCGGATGCAGAACATATCGTTTCGCTGCAGGCAACCTTTGCTGATGCATTCTGCTATACGAAGCTGGAGCAGTGGACCGGACTGCCAGTCCGGATTTTGATCGTGGATGTTGTTGGCAAGCTGGTGTATTTGTACCGGTACGCTGATTGCGCTTTTATTGGAGGAGGATTTGGGAAAGGTGTGCATAGCGTTGTGGAAGCGGCAGGTTACGGGTTGCCAATGGCTGCTGGACCGAAGATTGACGTTTCCCGCGATGCGGTCAATCTGGCGCAGTTGGGAGCTTTGCGCGTGATTCGCAAACCGGAGGATTTGTACCGGTGGATTCAACAAATGCTGGACCTACAACAGCGGGAAGCACAGCGACACATAGTGCAGCAGTATTTCCAGCAGCATCAGGGGGCAACAGCGACAATCGTTGAACAGTTGTATAAACTGCTACCTGAAACAGTGCAATGATCGCTTCTCTGCTGGCAGTGGATCAGTGGCTGTTTGTTCTTTTGAATCAGCAGGTGGCAAATCCCCTGTTCGATTGGATCTTTCCTTTTATTACCCAGCCACAACCGTGGTTGATAGCTGCAGCGGCAGGGAGTGGATGGCTCCTCTGGAAGTACCGCAGTGTCGGAATACAGTTTGTACTAATGAGTGCATTGGCAATTGGGGCGACCGATGCGTTCAATAGTCGAGTACTGAAGCCGTGGTTTGAACGGCAGCGACCGTGTCATTCGATGACAGCAGTGCGGTTGCTGGTTCGTTGTGGCAGTGGCTATGCTTTTCCGTCTTCGCACGCTGCGAATGCTTTCTGTGCAGCGGGCCTTCTGGCGTGGGGATTACGCCGATGGCAGTGGGGATGGTGGGGGATGGCAGCGCTGATCGGATTTTCCCGGATTTACTGTGGCGTTCACTATCCTGCCGATGTTCTTGCCGGTGCTGTAGAAGGAGTGTTATTTGCCCGTGGCTGGCTTTGCATCACCCGGCGATTTTTTCCCTGTGTGGTTCTGCCGAACAGTCAGTGTTGGAAAAATTCAGGAGCGGTGGATGCCCGTCAAACGAGCTAACGGCTGGAGAATCTTCGCTGGAATGTGGCTGTTGTGTGCCGTTGCCTTGCCGGCACAAATTCCGGCTCCGCTGGCGGGAGTGGTTGCACAGGAGGCAATTGTGCAATCCTTAGAGGGGACGTGGCTTTGCTCCCTGGATGAAAATCAGTGGTTTGAATATCGTTTGCCTTTTGTGGATACTTTGAATCGGCAGTGGTGGTGCAAAAAGACGATTCGGTTGACGAAGGAACAAATCCACAGCTATCAGTGGGAGCTGGTGGGAATTGGTGCTGGCTATGAGGTCAAATGCTATGTCAACGGGCAATATGTCGGCGTCCACTTTGGCTACTGGCTTCCTTTCCGTTTTCCTTTGCCAACCAATTTGCTGCGTGAGGGGAAAAATGAACTGATGATCGTGGTTACCAATCAGCGGGATCCAGAGAGTACACTGCCGTTGCAGGGCACACCCTATGAAGTAGCAATGGCGGGAGGGGTTTTTCGCCCCTTGTATCTGGTCGGACGTCCACAGGTAGCGCTTAGCAATTTCTCGTATCGTACTTCCTTTGCAGTGAATGATCAGACCGCCACGGTTGAACTTCTGCTGACACTGCAGACAGGAGCAATAAAGGATCCTGACAGTGTGGAAATTATCGCTCGAATCCAGCCGCCGGGGGATAGTACCACAGTTGCCCAGGCGCGCCAGTTGACGGCGGTGCGGGCAAATCGCGAAGAGCGTGTGACGTTGACATTGACGATTCCGCAGCCGAAGCGATGGTCGCCAGATCAGCCAAATCGTTATCAGGTAGTTGTGCAGATTCAGCGTTCTGGACAGCCGGAAGCGACGTATACGAGGAACATTGGACTGTGGGAATGGGAAGTTCGCGGCAAACAACTGTTGTTGAATGGAAAGCCGTGGCGGTGGCGGGGGGTCGATTATGTTGCTGTTCCTCGGGGAAATGCTCAGCAACGGCAGTACTTCCGACGGTTGGTAGAACAGGTAAAAATGCTGGGCTGCAATGTGCTCCGTTTCCGGCACTTTGCGCCTGATCTGGAGCTGGTGCAGATTTGTGAGGAGATGGGGCTGTTTGTAACGGTCGAATTACCGGTGAGTCACGTGCCTTCTGCATTATTAGGTCGAGAAAGTTTTCGGAACAACATTCGCTACCTGATGCAGACGCTGGCATCGTGGTATGATGTCTCACCAGCAGTGTTTGGATGGGGAATCGCTGAAGCATTGCCAGAAGCAACCGCAGAAGCTCAGGAGTATCAGCAGTATGCTGCAGCCGTATTTCGGCAGTTGTCGACGAAGCCTGTGTACAAAGTTGCTTGGTGGATGGGAGAAGACACGATCCAGGCAGCATCGATGGATCTGGTGTTGCTGTTTACGGCGTGGCAGTCGCCGGCGCACTCACAGCTGCTTGTTGAACAGGCAAAGATGCTGCCGTGTCCTGTGGTTGGATATTGCGGCACCGTTTTCCAGTCAGGAAATCATCGGGGTTACGCCGATCCTTTGTCAGAAGAGGCACAAGCAAAGTATCTCAAAGAATGGCTGGAGGTGTTTCAACGTGATGGACAATTTCAGGGAGAGCATATCTGGGCATTTGTGGATTATCCCGTAGCACAACCAACCGTATTGGTGCCAGCAGCAAAGGTGCTGGCGGTGGGATTGCTGGATCCTGCGGGACGGCAGCGCTTGAGCTTCGAGGTTGTGAAAGCGCTGATCAATGATGAGCAGTTGCCCCTGATCCCGGCAGGAAAAAAGGAGCAGCAGTGGGATTTTGTTTTTCCTGTCAGTTCGGTGTTGAGTCTCTTTTTGGTCTTTATTCTGGTGAACCGCTCCCGGCGGTTTCAGGAAAACTTTGTGCGGGCGTTGACGAAATCCTTCAATTTTTACGCAGACATTCGGGATCAGCGAATTATTCCATTACCCCATACGCTGGTGCTGCTGGTTGCGCTATCGCTGGGCGTGGGTACCTTTGAAGCGGCGTTGTACTTTTACCTGAAAAGCGATTTTCGGTTCGATTGGTTCGTGGATCTGTTCTTTCCACAGCCGATGATGAAGTATACGGTGGCGTATCTGCTCTGGAATCCTGTTGAATTGATCGCAGTATGTGCTGTCGGTTGGATCCTTTCTTTTCTGGGGATTGCCCTGCTGGCACGAGGATTGGCGATCTTTGTTGAAAGCAAGATTTTCTTCCGGGATACGTTGAATGTCACCACGTGGTCGGCTCTGCCCTATTTGATCGCTGCGGTTGGGGGAATGGGTATCTATTCGGGGTTTTTAGCTGGCGTGCCCGCTGCGGTTGCCGTCTGGGTGCTGCTTGGCTTGACGCTGTGGTTTTTTATGCGAGCGATGAAAGGTTTTGCTGTTGTCTTCGACCTGTGGCCCCCCTATGTGTACACTGTCGCACTGGCGATCCTGGTGTTGCTGCTGACGATCTGGGGCGTATGGTACGATTTCCAATGGGGGCTGTTCACCCGGTTGCAGTATTGGATTGAAACCTTCTAAGATGATGCGTTCTCTGCTTTCGTTCGGTGTTGTGGTAGTGAGCCTCCTGATCTGGGGATGTGTCAGCCTGCCGTCGCAGAAAACGGGGCGATGGAAAGTCACACTCCAGCGATTTGCCTGCCTGGGTACCTGTCCGGTGTATACCGTTTCGATCGACGATCAGGGACGAGTGGCATATCGTGGGCAGCAGTTCGTTGCTGTTGTGGGCGATCGGTATGACACCATAAGCCGGGAGACGGCGCAGTGGCTGCGGCAGCAGTTGGAACAGTTAGGCGTGTGGCATCTTGCAGATGGCTGGCACCACCGACCGCCAGTGGCAGATGTGCCAGCCGTAGCGCTAACCATTGAGGACACAGACTCCAGCCGAACAATTCGATTTCTGGAGTTCCAGACCCCAGCCTTCCTCCACCGTGCCGCAGCGCTGGTGGATAGTGTCACTCAGGTGCAGCGGTGGATCCAGAAACATTGAGGTGGGGGATGATCTCCAATCAGCAGCACCTGGAATTATTGCGGGCAGAGGCGATGCTGCTTCAGGCGGTGGCTGCCCGAACCTTGGAGCAGCGGTATCGGCTGCTCTGGCAGGTGTGGCGGATTGTGCAGGATCGGCACACACCGCTGATCGTCGGGAATCGGGTCTATTTCCTCTTCTGGGGTGCTGCTCGCTCCGTTGCTGTTGTCGGTGATTGGACGGGATGGCGAGCACCGGAAATGTTGCATCGTATTCCGGGAACGAATTTTTTTGTTCTGATGAAGCTGTTGCCGGAAACAGCCTGTGTGCAGTACAAGTTGATCGTTGATGGACGCTGGGATCTGGATCCTCAGAATCCACGGTATTCGCTGGAAGGGTTTGGCGTAAATTCTGAGTTGGTGATGCCGCACTTTGCCGTGCCGGAGATTGTTTCGGTCCGTGAAATTACCGGCGAGATTCCTGAGACAGTCATTCGCCATCGCTTCCAGAGTGCTATTTTAGACGAGGAGCGAGAAATCTTTTTTTACCTGCTCCAGCGTGCCCGGGAACCGGTGCGGATTCTGCTTTTCCACGATGGGGAGGAAAGTTTGACGATTGGAGGATATCATTTGATCCTGCAGCGATTGTTTCAGCGGCGCGAGGTGCCCTCGATGCTGGCGGTGTTTTTGCCGCCGAAGCGTCGAAACGAGGAGTACGAAGCGAATCCCCGCTTTCTCCAGTTTTGCGCAGAAGAAGTGCCAGAGCAAATAGCAACGTGGTGCGAACGGGAAGGCATTGCTGTTGCAAATCGGCGGATGCTCACCATTGGCGCATCGCTGGCAGGACTGGTTGCCACGTTGCTGACAATCTACTATCCGGAGCACTACGCGGGATTTATCGCACAATCGCCAGCATATTGGTGGATGTTCTCAGCGCTGTGGAATGCCCCGGAGCTGGTGAATCTGCGGCGAGCAGTCGGCGTGTTGCAGACCGGCACCATTGCAGATGCGCGGGTGCAAACCCAGTTATTCTTTTTCCGATTCCGGCAGTACACCCACCGAATTGCGTATCAGGAAACGCATCAGGGACATACGTGGGGACAGTGGCGACGAATGTTGGCACCGGGACTCCTTCGATGGCTGGAATTGGAGCGGGGCCGACGGGACTCGAACCCGCGACCTCTGGTGTGACAGACCAGCGTTCTCACCAACTGAACTACGGCCCCAACAGTGGACCCGAGGGGAGTCGAACCCCTGACCTCTTGAATGCCATTCAAGCGCTCTCCCAACTGAGCTACGGGCCCTCTTGCAGGAAAAAGTGTGTCAGAGAACGCGCAAAGCTGGACTGAAGACGGAGGACGGAAAAATTTCGTGTACGCTACAAGTGGCTTTTGCTTTATGACAAAGCAGGAGTGCCGTAGGTTCGCAGCAGTGCCAGCGCGCGGCGAAAATCCTCCGGAAGCGGTGCTTCAAATTCCATCCACTCCTGGGTTCGGGGATGAATAAAACGGAGCCGGTAGGCGTGTAATGCCTGGCGATTGAACAGGGCAAGAAGTTGCAGAGCTAAGTGTTTATCGCCAGCATCTCGAATTCCGTACGGTTTATCGCCACCGTACGTGGGATCGCCGACCACCGGGTGACCAATAGAAGCAAGGTGGACCCGGATCTGGTGGGTTCTGCCCGTTTTGAGCTGGAGCTCTACCAGCGAAGCAATGGAGAAACGCTCTAAGGTCGTATACAGCGTCAGCGCGTGTTTACCCTGTTCCGGATCAACAACAGCAAATTTTTTTCGGTCGCGGGGATTGCGTCCAATGGCACCTTCAATGGTTCCCTCCGCAGGCAGACTGCCCCATACGAGTGCCTGATAGAAGCGTTGCGCAGTTTTCGTTGCAAATTGTCTGGAAAGATGCGGGTGAAATCTGGAAGTCTTGCTGATCAGCAACAATCCAGAGGTGTCTTTGTCCAGCCGGTGGACAATGCCGGGACGAATCTGGGGAGAAGCAAAAATGTATTCTTCGGGAGCATCTTCGTTCACTTCCAGAGGTTGTGCTTCCCGCAGTCCCAAATGGTAGAGCACAGCATTGACTAAAGTCCCCCGGCGGTGTCCAATGCCGGGGTGAGTAACCATCCCCGGTGGTTTGTTGACTACCAGAATGTCTTCATCCTCATAGATGATGTCCAGAGGGATGGGTTCAGGAACTAATTCGATAGGAGGGGGTTTGTAAATGCGGCAGAGAATGTAGTCGCCGGGCTGGATTTTACGGCTGGCTTTCGCTGGTCGCCCATTGACTAAGATAGCGTGCTCTTCAATCGCTTTTTGCACTTTGGTGCGTGTTGCGTTCGGTAACACGTGCGTCAGATAGACATCTAACCGCTCCGGTTGCTGTCCTGGAGGGACGTAGAATTCGTACAGGTGCTCGATTCGCTCTTCTGCACCAGTGTCGTTCTCCTGCTCCTTACTCATTGGTTGCTGGTTGGAGTCCCCGGAACTTGTTCAACCGGTTTTTGGGAATCGGTGGCAGAAAGTGCTGATGGCGAAAAAAGTAGCAATAGAACGCCAATAGTGACGCAGGAATCTGCAATGTTAAAGACGGGCCACCGGGTGAAACGCTTTCCAAAAAGCGTAAAATCAGGGAATTCGACATCGATAAAATCGACCACCTTACCGTAGAATAGCGGTGCTTCTCCAAATAGTACCCCATAGAAAACGCGATCAATTAGATTGCCAATCGCGCCTGCTAAAATCAGCATCAAGGCAATTTTTAAAACTGCTGGTGCTGCATCATCCAATCGCCAGAGGTACCAGAAGACGGCAATGGCGATGGCAATGGAAAGGAGTGTAAGGAAAATCTTACCTTCTCCAAACTCGATGCCGAACGCCATCCCGGGATTTTCAACATACGTAATACGGAGAAAATCACCAAGAACCGGGATACTTTCATACAACTGCATTCCGGGAATGGTGAACCCTCCAATGGAGAAACCTTTGACCAATAACTTCGTAGTCTGATCCAATATGACCAGCAACAAGACGCCAATGAAGTATTTTCGATGTCTCATCAAGGCTATCACCGTTTGTTTTTGCCAACAAGACGATCCACTACGGATGCAAATTGATCGATGCACCTGCTGCGCCGCACGTTACTGATGGAGAGAGGTGAGTGTGTGCGCCGCTTCTTCCATCCAGAGTTCCCAGTTTGCCGGGAGCGCACAGTTCAGTGTGTGACGGGTGCTGACTAAAGTCGGCGCTCCCAGTGGACTGGGAGCGCACGCTTCAGCGTGCAAAGATGCCGACTAAAGTCGGCGCTTCCAGTTGGCACTCTCAGCGCTTTCCCTTGTTTTCTTTGCTTCCATTTTTGCCTTTAACTTTCTGGAGAAATTTTACCCATTGCAAAGATGGGAAACCGGGAAGAGGGACTACGGATTTGGATGTGTGCGAAGAATTTTATAAGTTTGAAGTTTGCCAGAGGGGAATTTTGCAACAAAGGAAAGGGACAGGTGATGGCAAAGCTGAAGCCGTTTCGGAATGAGAAGCCGCTGGATTTTTCCAGGCCCTCGAATGTCAAGAAGCAGCGGGCAGCAATTGAGGAAGTGCAGCAGCAGTATGGGAAGAAATATCCCCTGATTATTGGCGGGAAGCGCATCTTTAAAAAGGAAAAGATTGCTTCGCGGAATCCTTCGCATACGCCGGAGGTGGTGGGGCTTGTTTCGAAAGCAGCTCGAAGTGATATTGACCGCGCAATGAAGATAGCCTGGGATGCCTTTGAGCAATGGAAACGCGTCCCAGCCGAAGAACGAGCCAGTTATCTGCTGAAAGCAGCGGAAATTTTACGCCAGCGCCGCTTAGAGATCAATGCGTGGATGATTTCGGAAGTAGGGAAAAACTATGCAGAAGCTGATGCGGATACCTGTGAGGCAATCGATTTTCTGGAATACTACGCTCGTGAGGCGATCAAGTTTGCCCAGGATCAACCGGTTACCCGGATTCCCACAGAGCGGAATCGGTATTTCTACATTCCACTGGGAGTTGGGGTGATCATTCCGCCGTGGAATTTCCCGATGGCGATTTTAACGGGAATGACCTCCGCTGCTATTGTTGCTGGCAATACAGTTTTGCTGAAACCTGCATCGGATTCGCCGGTGATGGGGTACCTGCTGGCAGAGATTATGCACGAAGCGGGATTGCCCGATGGCGTGTTGAACTTCGTTCCCGGCAGTGGCGCTGAGATAGGGGATTATCTGGTCCAGCATCCCAAAACACGCTTCATCTCCTTTACGGGTTCGAAGGAAGTGGGGCTCCGCATTAACAAGCTGGCAGCACAGCCACAGCCCGGACAGATCTGGATCAAGCGCGTTATTGCCGAAATGGGTGGCAAGGATGCAATCATTGTCGATTCCGAAGCGGATCTGGATGCCGCGGTCCAGGGCGTGCTCATTTCAGCCTACGGATTCCAAGGACAGAAATGCTCAGCCTGCTCCCGTGCCATCGTGGATCGCAAAGTGTACGATGAGTTTCTGGAGCGGCTGCTTGCCGGCGTCGAGAAATACTACGTGGATGATGCACGGAACAATCCACCAGTAGGACCAGTTGTTTCGGCCGCAGCAGAAAAGAAAATTTTGAAGTATATCCAGATTGGCAAAAAAGAAGGCACGCTGATCTACGGAGGCAAAAAACTGCGCATCGAGGGGAAGAAAGGGTATTATATCCAGCCGACGATTTTCAAAGATGTCGATCCTCACGCGCGGATTGCGCAGGAAGAAATTTTTGGTCCTGTTCTGGCAGTGATCAAAGCAAAAAATTACAATGATGCCTTGCGAATTGCCAACGACACAGAGTATGGACTTACCGGTTCGGTGTACAGTACCAATCAGGAGAAACTGGATCGAGCAGCGATTGAATTTCACGTGGGGAATCTGTACTTTAATCGAAAGTGTACCGGGGCATTGGTAGGAGTTCATCCCTTCGGTGGGTTTAATATGAGTGGAACGGATTCCAAAGCTGGAGGTCCCGACTACTTGTTGTTGTATTTGCAAGGCAAAGCAGTGAGTCAAAAAATAAAGTGATACTTTATGGAGTTTTCCGCTTTTATCGTTGAAGACAACTTGTTGGCGGCAAAGTTTCTGGAGGAGATCTTAAAAGAACAACAGGTGCAAGTGGAAATTTTGACCTCTGGACGAGAATGTATTGAGCGTCTGGAGCAAGGCAATATTCCGGATTTGTTGTTTTTGGATGTACTGTTACCAGATCTTAATGGGCTGGAAGTCTTAAAGTGGATAGCACAGAAGAAGATACCAGTGGATGTTGTCATTATCAGTGCCGTCAATGATGTTTCCACGATTGCACAAGCGTATGAACTGGGTATTCGGGAGTATTTGCTCAAGCCTTTACGGTATGTTGAGACCAAAGCAAAGATTCGTTCGCTACTTCGCTTTTTACGAGTGGAGCGAGAGTATCAGCGCAATCTGGAAGAGTTACAGTCGATGTACCAACAGCAGCGCAAGTTCCTGGGTGTGCTTTCTCACGATCTTCGTTCTCCGCTGGCTTCTATTAAAGGAATAGCGGAATTGTTGCGCAATGAGGATGATGCCCAGGAAGTTGAGAAGGTGCGGCAGTATGCGGCGACCATTATAGAAACGGTTGATCAGGTGCTCAGTATTACCGATGATTTGCTGGAATTGATTAAAGTAGAGTCAGCAGGGATGCAGGCGAATTTTGAACAAGTGGAATTGCTAGAATTATTGCTTCGCTCAGTAGAGACGTTCCGGATGCTGGCATATAAGAAAGGAGTTGAGATCCAGTTGATATATCCGGAAGAACGCGAGGAGCTATGGATTGAAGCGGATCGACCAAAACTTTTACAAATTGTGAACAACCTGGTTTCGAACGCCATTAAGTTTACGCCACGCGGGGGCAAGGTGGAGGTGATATTGGAAGAAGGTCCTGACTATGTCAAGATTCGGGTTCGAGATACAGGCATTGGGATTCCGGAGGAAATGATGCCCATCCTGTTTACTGAGTCACCCGATCGACGGAGGTTGGGAACAGAGGGAGAAAAGAGTACGGGATTGGGATTGGTAATTGTTCGGAACTTTGTCCGCCTCCATAATGGGCAAATTATAGTAAAATCTGAGTTGGGAAAAGGAACGGAGTTTCAAGTCGTTTTGCCAAAACGACAACACGCTGAATCGACGGATATGCCGTCGGAGCAGATGGCAAAGGTTGAGCATTGACCTCTGCTCTGTATCACAATGGAACACTGACTGTGAGGGAATCAAAGGAGAAAGCCTCAGGTTGGTAGCCGCTCAAAAGGGCTAGAACATCATTGTGGGAGGATAGAGTCCAAGGAGGGTTGCGGCAGGATAGCTGCTTTGTTGGTGTAACTCGAAGATCAGCGCCGTTGCCGGTGAAATGGCGATGGAAAGGGAGGAACAGCGCAATAGGGTTGCTGCAAGATGTCCGATCAAAGGTTGATGAGTGATGCAGCCCAGGATGGGAAAAGACTGGAATTGAAGCAGGAAGCTATAGGCATCTTCCACATTGCTGGTTGGCGTTAGTGCTGAATCCATCCAGATCTCAGAGCCGCAGATTGTCTGGAATGGTTCGGCCGTTTGCTGAGCGCGACGGTAAGGACTACAGAGCAGGAGCGCAGGACAGAGTTGCTGCCGGTGGAGAAAGCGGGCAAGTTGTTGTGCCTGTTCCTTCCCGGTTGTGCTGAGCGGACGTTCTGCATCAGCCTGTCCTGCAATTGGTGGCGCTGCGTCTGCGTGGCGGATGAGAATCAAGTGCATTATTCGACGGCAATGACCAGTGAAACAGGCGTGTAGCGCTCCACCGTGTCACCTGGCCGCGGATATTGATCGATGACGGTGCCGGGAAGAAAGGTGTGATCTGCTTCGTAGCGAAGGGCGCCGATCCGGAGACGGTGGTAGACCAATTGCTTTTCTGCTTCTACCTGCGATAATCCTACCAGGTTGGGAACAACGACTGTGATTGTTTTTTCCAGATTGACCGTCAGAAAGATGGAGGAGTCAGGTGTAACAGGCGTTGAAGGCGGAATGTTTTGCGCAACAACCGTACTGGGAGCAATGGTGTCGATGTGGACGAACCGGAGGCTATCAATTTTCAATCCAAAACGGAGCAGCATAGCCTTTGCTTCCGGCAGCCGAAGTCCTACCAGATACGGCATTTTCGGCAGCAACTTGCCCCGGCTGATGGTCAGGTAGATTTTTCGCCCTTCTTTGACCTCTGTTTCGGGATAGGGCAGTTGCGCAATCACGCTGCCTTCTGGGTACAGGTCGCTGTAATAAGAAGCCGTGACAGCGGGAACCAGATGCAGAGCCTGCAGCGTGTCTTCTGCTTTTGCCAGCGGCAAGCCAATCAGGGGCGGAACTTTCACAATGTGATTGCTCTCAATGTATGCAGGCATCAGGAAGGTTGAGAATATCCACAGAGTTGTCAGACTAAAAAACACCAGAAAAGCAATGGTTGCTGCAATGGTTATGACCGTTGGCGAGTAAAGCAGGCGCGTCAATCGTTTCTGCATCCTTTGCATTGCATGTGTTTGTATCTGCAAATTGCGCAATAATACGTATCTTCGCTGTTTTCATTTTCAGCAGATTGATAAGAAGGCAACAGGATGGTCAATTGGGAAAAGATCTATACGCTGCCAGAATATGCACCGCTGCAGCCTCTTATTCAACAGGCGGCGCTCCGGATTCAACAGGCGCAAAGGATTGTGATTACAACGCATCTGAGTGCCGACGGCGATGCCATTGGCTCACAATTGGCACTATACTGGGCGTTGCAAAAGTTTGGCAAGCAATGTCTGCTGTGGAATCCTTCTCCCGTACCGCCAGCGTTGCAGTTTCTACCGGGAACAGACAGGATTCAGGTTTTTTCCAGCGAGGTTGCGCAACAAACACCGTCACCGGATTTAGTGATTTTTGCAGATGTAAGTACCCCGACCCGGCTGGCAGGAATCTATGAATATGTGCAACAACTCCGATGTCCCACCATCCTCATTGATCATCATACCAATCGTTCGCTGGAAGCGGATCTCATCATCAGCGATCCTGATGCCAGTTCAACCGGGGAGTTGGTGTGGTTGCTGCTGCTCCATCTGTTTCAGTACCGGTTGGAACAGGTGGATCGATTGATCGCTGAACCCCTTTATGCTGCTTTGATGACAGATACAGGCGGATTTCGCTTTCCCCGAACCGATGCTATTGTGCACCGGATTGTTGCCGAGCTAATCGATCACGGCGCAGATCCTGCCTATGTCGCTGAACAGATTTACAATCAGATGTCCATTGCCAAAGTGCGTTTGCTGGGAGAAGGGCTGTCGGCAATGACAACATACCATCACGGGCAGTTATGCATTATGGCGCTGCCGTATCAGGCGTTTCAGCAGCATCAGGCGCAACCAGAAGATACCGAAGGCTTTGTGGAGTACACGCTGATGGTCAAAGGCGTGCGCGTAGGCGTACTGGTTGTTGAATTGCCAGAAATGATCAAAATGTCATTTCGATCCAAAGGGACTATCCCAGCCAACAAGATCGCTGGCGCTTTCGGCGGCGGTGGACATTTGAATGCCGCAGGCGCCCGGATCAAAGGATGGTGTCTGGAAGATGTGATTCAAAAAATTATTGAAGTATCCGCGCCGTATCTGGCACGCGAACCTGTTGCCCGGTAACAGAAGAAACGTTATGGATAGACGTGGAGCAGCACATCGAACGTCTTGCCGAAGACGAAGGCAGCTGGGCATCCTGATGATGCAGTTCATCGCAGCGCTCTGGTTCTGTATGGTGTTGGCAGGTTCTCCAGCATTTGCCGGTGGGCCCATTATCCGTCTCAACTGGGATTGGCGAATGGGAGCGGAAGTGTTCCTCTGGGAAGGCAGTCCGCTGTTCTTGCGACTGGAGATTCAGCCTGATTCCTTTCGGTGGAAAGCCATCCACTTTGTTGATTCCATCGGCGCGCAGTTGCTGATCCCTGCCGTAGAGCCGGTACGGTGGAAGGGAGAAGGAAAACAGTTTCTGGTGTTTGCGTTTGCGCCCGCTGCCATCGATGCTTTGCCCGTTGGGCAGTATCGGATATGGGGAGAGGTGGTGGATAGCAGTGGCAGGGTGTATCGAAGTTCGCCATTGACCCTGTCGGTGATTCCCCGTCGGTCTGCCGATTCCTTGCAGCGCTGGCGAGAACGGTGGCGTATTGTCCACTGGCTGTATCTGCGGGGATTGACACAGCAGGCGGTTGCTGCTGCCCGGCAATTGCTGGCGTCCTCACCAGTGATACCCATTCGGCAATTGACGGAAGCGTATTTTGACCATCGTCCCGTTCCTTCTTCAGCAGCGCCTGCCAGCGTATGGAAAGTATACCGGCAGGAATGGCGCTGGCGACAGCGCAACAGTATGGAGGAGTGAATGAACCTGGATGGCAAAACTCACTCAGGATCGTCGGGTGCCCGCCACTCCCAGGCTAATCCTTCGCACGGAATGTTGTTCGGTCCAACGTGTTCATCGTAGAGTGTGCAAATGATCCCGGAAGGATCGTAATACCGGCAGGTTGCACAGATGATCTCTTTGCGTACCGATGCCTCGATCTGGCGATACTGTTCGTATTGGCGAAAAGCCGGGTAGACAACAAGGAACCACAGGAGAAAAAGCGCGACCCACCAGTAACCCAGAAGATCAAACTGTTCGAAGATAAACCAGATGGCGATGATTAAAATTGCTGTTTTCAGAATTGCCTGCGAGATAATGCTCCCCAGCGTGATCTTTGGCGGTCGATTGCGGAACAATTCGGGATATAATTCCCGTTCGTCAGGCTTTCTGGTAAAGAGTTGCTTCACGCTTCGACGTGCTTTGTTTTTGCACATGTTCCAATGCGGTAACAGAAACGGATGAAAAAGGGGCGGTATTTTGACGGTCGGCTGGGTGTTAGCGACGTACGGCAGCAATTATGGCTGCTGATTGCCATTGTGGTGCTCGGCATTGGACTGCGTTTCTTTCAGTTGGACCGTGAAAGTTTGTGGGTCGATGAAATAGCAACGGCGAAATTGATCAAGGAGCAAAGCTGCACTGCACTCTGGCAGAAGATACTGCACGAAGAAATCAGTCCGCCTTTGTATTTTGTGATGTTGTGGGGATGGTCTCGTTTGTGGGGACTGTCCGAGTGGGGGATGCGGTCCTTCTCGGCAGCGATGGGGAGCATAGCACTGATACTGTTTCTCCGCCTGGGGCGCCTGCTACTACCGCCACCGTGGCAGTGGAAAGCGGTGCTG
Organism: Candidatus Kapaibacterium sp.; assembly: GCA_015490805.1. Taxonomy (GTDB): domain Bacteria; phylum Bacteroidota; class Ignavibacteria; order Kapaibacteriales; family WFXC01; genus WFXC01. The sequence goes on along the minus strand of WFXC01000001.1, from coordinate 45,136 downwards.
CTGTTTGCCCTCTCACCGATGCTCGTTGCAGCATCCCAGGAAGCACGGATGTATGCGCTGCTGTTGGTGCTCTGGTTGTGGGGAATGATTGCGTTGTGGCAGGGACTGGAAGGGAACGAACGGGCGGTGCAGTGGAGTGTTATCCCTTTGACGTTGGCACTGTACACCCATCCTTATGGGGGATTTTTGCTGCTTCTGTGGATAAGTGCCGTGGGACTGTACGCTCAACGCCGAAAGCGATGGCGGTTGCTGCGTCCCGCTGTTATTGCCGGACTGCTGTTTCTGCCCTGGCTCTTCCACTGGTATGAGTGGATGCTCGATGGTCGCCTGGCGCAAAAACACTGGATTGCCCCGCTATCGTGGAAAGCGCTGGTTGGCCTGGCACTGCTGTTTGCCGGCTGGGTGCCTCCATTTCCGAAAGATCTTGAAGTTGTCGTACAGGGAATCAACCTGGTGTGGAGCATTGCGGTTGCTCTGAGCGCTGGTATTCTGTGGGGAGCTGTCGCTGTGAGCGTGGGGAGAGTTCGGACAGGGCGCGATCGTAGCACAGCACTGCTTCATCTGTGGCTGTGGCTGCCGCTCGTGCTTGTTGCACTGTTTTCACTGACGTGGATGCCGCTCTGGGTCCATCGCTATTTTATTGGACTCTATCCCGCTGCACTCCTGTTGACAGTGGTGGGATTCACGCGGCTCTCAGAGCGAACGTCGCGCTGGCTGTTTGCAGCTTTGAGTCTTGCGTTGGTTGTTTTGCTGCTCCGCCTCTTTGCAGAACCGCATAAAGAGCAGTGGCGGGAAGCAGTGCAGATGATCGAAGAGCAGGCGCAGTCGGGAGATGCTGTGCTGTTCCAGCCGGGCTTTCTCAGCGATGCTTACCAGTACTATGTCCACCGAACGGATCTGCAGGTGTATCGATTTCCCGTCATTCCCCGAAAGCTTCAGAAATCGGATGCAGATACGGTGCAGATGCTGGCGCGCCAGTACGATCGCCTCTGGTATGTCTTTTCTCCACTACACCAGTACGATCCCGAAGGAGTGATACTGCAAACGCTGCGGGCGACGCACACAGTTCGCTCTCACTACCGATTTTACGGTGTCGAGGTGTTGCTGCACGTCAGGCGAGGAGCAGAGCGCCGGAAGGGGACGCCAGCTTCAGCCGGGAAGAAAAGATAAGAGGACAATCCTCTGGCCTGTCCTATCAGGTGTAGTGGACACTTGCGGTGTGTGTTAACTCTACCGGGAGCGCTCCACTGGGAGCGCCGACTTCAGTCGGCAAAGATGCACACTGAAGTGTGCGCTCCCAGTAAACTGGGAGTGCCGGCTGGGAGCGCCGACTTTAGTCGGCAAAAGATGCACGCTGAAGCGTGCGCTCCCGGCACACCAGGAGCGCCGGCTTTAACCGGCATCGTTGCACGCTGAAGCATGTGCTCTCAGATCGATGTGTAGGGGCGAAGCGATGCTTTGCCTGATGAGCAACAGCCGGATCGCCCCTACGGGTGGGATGTGAGAAGGGGAGGGACGCCGAACTGGGAGCGCTGACTTTCTCCGGCAAAAGAGTTCCCTCTCCTCTCTGGGAGAGGGGTAGGGTGAGGGGAAAATTTGCACGCTGAAGCGTGCGCTCCCGGCACACCAGGAGCGCCGACTTTAGTCGGCATCGTTGCACCGCCGAAGCGTGCGCTCCCAGCAAACTGGGAACGCTAACGTTCGCTGGCAAAAGAGTTCCCTCTCCCCCTGGGAGAGGGGTGGGGTGAGGGGAATTGCATACGGAAGAAAGCGTTCCCCGAAATGCACGCTCTGAAGCAGCACTCCTGGTAGGTACGGACTGAAATGGGACATAGATCCGGGATAATTGCAAAGAGCTTCGCACCGTTTCGCTACCTGACCAGCACCATCTGCTTCACCGCTCGATACGTCCCTGCCGATACGGCATAGTAATACACTCCCGGCACCACTTTTTGTCCGCGATCGTCAGTTGTGTCTGTAACTCTTTTATGGATTCCCGCTGTTTTGTCTTTACTCGTCAGAGTTCCTGCTCTTAGGATGAGAGTAATTCTGCTGCTGAGGGAAACTTTGAGAGTTCGTATGTGCTTTTTGCTGCACCGCTACCACACCGCCTTGATTATAAACCGCCAGTCCGCCGCCCCAGGTTCCAATCCACACATTGCCATTGGCATCAAAAGCGATGGCTGCAATCCACTGATCCGGCAGTCCGGAATTCCATCTGTTGTAAACGGTCCAGTTGCGACCGTCGAACATTGCCAGTCCGCCACCCCAGGTTCCAATCCACACATTGCCATTGCCATCAAAGGCGATAGATTCAACCCATTGATCTGGCAGTCCAGAATTTGAGGTGTTGTACACCGACCAGTCACTGCCGTCAAACCGTGCCAGCCCATCCCAGGTTCCGATCCACACATTGCCATTGCCATCAATAGCGATAGATGAAACAGCGTTGCCCGGCAGCCCGGAATTCGATGAATCGTAAACGATCCAGTGACTGCCGTCGAACATCGCCAGTCCGCCGCCCCAGGTTCCAATCCACACATTACCATTGCGATCAGTGGCAAGGGCGCTAACATCGTTATTCGGCAATCCGGAATTCAAAGTGTCGTAAGTGAACCAGTTGCTGCCGTCGAACTGTGCCAGTCCTCCTTCCGTTCCGATCCACACATTGCCGTTGTCATCAAAGGCGAGAGATAAAATGCGATTGTTTGGCAGTCTGGAATTCGATGTGTCGTACACCGACCAGTTGCTGCCGTCGAACTGTGCCAGTCCGTCTTCCCATGTCCCGATCCACACATTGCCGTTGTCATCAAAGGCGATAGATTCAACCCATTGATCTGGCAGTTCAGAATTTGAGGTGTTGTAAACGAGCCAGTTACTGCCATCGAACTGTGTCAGTCCGTCATCCCAGGTGCCGATCCACACAGAGCCATTGCTATCAATGGCGAGAGATGAAACAGTATTGCCCAGCAGCCCGGAATTCGATGTATTGTAGGTGATCCAGTTGTCGCCGTCGAACTGTGCCAGTCCGTCCGATGTTCCAATCCATACATTGTCATCGTCATCGATGGCAAGAGATAGAATGCGGTTACCCGGCAGTTCAGCATTCGATGTGTTGTACACGGACCAGTTGTCGCCGTCGAACTGTGCCAGTCCGTCCGATGTTCCAATCCATACATTGTTATCGTCGTCGACGGTAAGAGATAGAATGCGGTTGCTTGGCAGTTCAGCATTCGATGTGTTGTACACAGACCAGTTGTCGCCGTCAAACTGTACGAGCCCGCCATCCGATGTGCCAATCCACACGTTGTCGTCGTCATCGATGGCGAGAGAGCTAACATAATTATCCTGCAATCCGGAGTTTGATGTGTTGTATGTGATCCAGTTGTCGCCGTCGAACATTGCCAGTCCGTCCGACGTTCCAATCCACACATTGTCATCGTCATCGACGGTAAGAGATAGAATGCGGTTGCTTGGCAGTTCAGCATTCGATGTGTTGTACACAGACCAGTTATCGCCGTCAAACTGTACGAGCCCACCATCCGATGTGCCAACCCACACATTATCATCGTCATCCGTAGCAAGGGAGCTGATGTGGTTATTTGGCAGCTCGGAGTTCCATCTGTTGTATACGGACCAATTACTACCGTCGAACTTTGCCAGTCCGCTACCCAATGTTCCAACCCATACATTGTCATCGTCATCAATAGCGATGGAGGTAATCCTATTATCCGGCAGTCCGGAATTAGCTTTATTGTAAAATGTTGCCGTCCCGGTGGATTTGTCGAGTTGAACCAGTCCACCGAATGTTCCTACCCATAAATCATTGTCTTGCTCTGCAATGGCGGTAATTCGATCCCCATTCGTATGGTTGATCCACTCCGGGTTCTGGGACAATGCGCTGGAAACGATCAGAGTGCAAGCGATCAAAAGGAAACCGGAAAACCGCCCCGTCATAGTTTCCTTCTCCTCTTGAGTTTTACAATCTTTATCGACAATCGAAGCCCCATCCGCACGCTGGTTGAGCAACCGGACCGAGGTGGATGGAGCACTCGATCGAGAGCTTGGCTACCAATGTTGTCAAATGTGAACAATCCAGGATCAATGAGAAGGGTTACACTGGATTTTGCAAGAAAAGAGGGAGCTTGCAGTATCTGGTATTTCCCGACATATCGATGCCGGGATGCTGAACCGGGAGCGCCTACCAGGAGTGTCGGCTTTAGCCGGTATGTTACTGGGGGTGCCGACTTCAGTCGGCAGGGAGAGAACCCTCCAGCTGCCCTGGACAACCCAGAGGGTTATCCTCCCGGGGGCAGGGTACACTACAGTGTGTGCCAACCCTATCGAGAGCGCCGGCTTTAGCCGGCAAAGAAATTCCCTCTCCCTCTGAGAGAGGGTTAGGGTGAGGGGAATTGTCCATAGAAGCGTGTGCTCCCAGTGCTGCGCCCGGCAGACTTTCCGCACCAATTCGCAGGATTGTTCGTCCCTTTTCGTTCGCAGAGTTGTGTCACTGAGGGTGAGCGCTGATGAGGCGGTTGATGTTTCGGGCAAAGATCCATCGGGCGGTTGTAACTGAGGCGAATTTGCATTACGAAGGGAGCTTGAGTGTGGATGAAACCCTGATGGATGCCGCCGGTTTCCTGCCGTACGAACAGGTGCAGGTAGCGAATATTGAAAATGGTGAGCGTTTTGAAACCTACTTGATTCCCGCCCCCGCTGGCAGCGGGATGATCGGACTGAATGGGGCAGCCGCACGCAAAGGGAATGTTGGAGATCGGCTGATCATTATGGGATATGCCGTAATGGAGGAGGAAGAAGCGCGACAGCATAAGCCGATCGTCGTGCTGGTTGATGAACAGAACCGCATTCGGGAGGTATATCGAGAAATTGAACCACAAAGCGTTGTGGAATAGGGGAGAACAAAACGTGCACGATTTAGCAGTCATTATCTTAGCTGCCGGTAAAGGCAAGCGGATGCGCAATGCAGCACTCCCGAAAGTGCTACACACCCTCCACGGGAAACCCTTAATCAACTACGTTGTTGAAACAGCAATGGCGCTTCAGCCGCAGCATCTGATCGTCGTCGTTGGCTATTTAAAAGAAAAGGTGCAGACCCATCTTCGCCAGCGATTTCCCGATACCATTTCCTTCGCTGAACAGCCGCAGCAATTGGGAACGGGGGATGCGGTTCTGCAAGCGGCGCCGTTGTTGCAGCAGTTTACTGGAACCGTGCTGGTCCTCAATGGCGATGTTCCTCTGGTGCAGGTTGCGACCCTGCAACAATTGTTGCATCAGCATTGGAAAAATTCGGCAATTGTTTCAGTGCTTACAACTGAACTGGACGATCCTGCGGGATACGGTCGCATCGTCCGGGATGAAAACGGTGGATTCCTCCGGATTATCGAGGAAAAAGATGCTTCTGAAGAAGAACGCCAAATTCGAGAGGTGAATACCGGTATTATGGCAGTTGAAACGCCCCCGCTGTTTGAGCTGTTGCGGGAAGTCCGTCCGAACAATGCACAGGGAGAATATTACCTGACCGACATCATAGCGATTTGCAGAAAGCACGGATATCCCGTCCAGGCGGTGCCGGGGGCGCATCCGATCGAGACATACGGAGTGAATCGCCCGGAGCACCTGCAATTTCTGGAGCAGTTTTTGAGTTCTCAACCGATAGACTCGAAATGATAACCGGATTGGATCACGTTGGCATTGCTGTTGCGGATCTGGAAAAGAGTTTGGATACGTTCCGGCGGCTCTTCGGCGTCGACGAAGCAGCAATTCATCGGGAGCGGGTCGAGGAACAGGGAGTGGAGATTGCATCGTTTACCGTGGGCAATATTCGCATTGAGTTGTTAGCACCGTTGTCGGAACAGTCGCCGGTAGCGAAGTTTTTAGCGAAGCGGGGCGAAGGAATCCATCACCTTTCGTTTGCAACAACGGATATTCGGCAGGATTTGCATACGCTGGAGCAGCAAGGGTTTCGGCTGGTTGATGCAGAGCCCCGATCTGGAGCGCATCAGATGTGGATTGCATTTTTGCATCCAAAGTCGACCAATGGGGTGTTGATTGAATTGTGCCAGCCGAAGAATGAAGATACAGACCGACAGTCGTTGGATTAAATCGGGAATGGTGCAATGGTAAAACTGATTTTGTTGCGACATGGGCAGTCGCAGTGGAATCTGGAGAATCGTTTTACGGGATGGATCGATGTGGATCTTTCACCGAAGGGCGAAGAAGAAGCCCGGAAAGCCGGGGAATTGCTCAAAGATTTTCAAATCGATGCGGTGTTTACCTCCGTGCTGAAGCGGGCAATACGGACGGCTGAAATTGCACTGAAAGCGGCAGGAAAGGAGCATTTGCCCTTGATCAAGGATAAAGCACTGAACGAGCGGATGTACGGCGATTTGCAGGGAATGAACAAAGATGAAGCACGCCAGCGTTTTGGTGCCGATACGGTGCATCTGTGGCGCCGAAGCTACGATATTGCGCCGCCGGGCGGTGAGTCTTTGAAAGATGTGCAGGAACGGGTGGTGCCGTATTTCCAGACGCATATTGTACCACTGCTTCGGGAAGGAAAAAATGTGCTGGTCGTTGCGCACGGCAATTCCCTTCGGGCGCTGGTGTCGTATCTGGAAAAACTGTCGAAAGAGGAAATTTTGAAGCTGGAAATTCCTACCGGTGTGCCGATCGTGTACGAATTGGATGAGAACCTGAACATTGTAAAGAAAGAAATTTTACAGCCGGTGGAAGAAGAAACGAAAGCAGCGCAGGGATGAGTGGCACACAAGCACGGATCTTTTGCTGCTGGATGTTGGGGATTCTGTACTGGCTTTTTCCTCTTGTCGGCTTCGCTACCGATCCCGATGTGATTTTTTCCGCAATGGAAGCGGAATTGCACCGAACGATGGAAGGATTGCGGTCGGAGCAATATCCACCGTACTTTCTGTCTTATGCTATCACCGATCAAACCACCTACTACGTGTCGGGTTCCTTTGGAGTCTTAGCAGAATCCTCGGTACGGCACGAGCGGGTGCTGGACATCGACGTTCGAGTTGGGGATTACCACCTGGATAACACCCATCCCATTCGGGGACAGGCGCTGGGTGCTGCTGCTATTCGACGCGGTTATGCTTTGCCAATTGAAGATGACGCTAAAGCGCTGCGCAAAGCCCTGTGGCTTTATACCGACCGCCAGTACAAGGAGGCGGTGGAGCGGTATATGAAGGTGTTGGGCAATGTTGCGGTCAAAGTAGCTGAGGAAGATACCTCCGGCGATTTTTCCCGCGAAGAACCGCTGGAATTTGCTGAGCCGCTGAAAACCTTGCAGTTCTCTCGACACGCCTGGGAACAGAAAGTGCGGGAGCTGTCGGCACTGTTTCTGGAAGATTCCCTGTTGTTTCGGGGTGAAGTATCGGTCAGCGGGATTGTGCGCCATCGCTTTTTCATCAACAGTGAAGGGACGCGAGTGCAGCGTTCCCAGGCATACGTCCGATTGGTCGTGGTTGCGAAAGCCAAAGCAGAAGATGGAATGGTGCTACCACTGTACCAGACCTATTTTGCTTTTCGTGAAGATGAGCTTCCCTCGGTCGATAGTATCCGCAAAGATATTCGCCGGATGATTCGATTGCTGCGACAACTGCGTACTGCTCCGGAAATGGAGTCGTACGCTGGACCGGCTATTTTGGCGGGGAAAGCAGCAGGGGTGTTCTTCCACGAAATCTTAGGACACCGCATCGAGGGACATCGATTAAAAGATGTGCGATATACTCGCACCTTTAAGGATTTGCTGGGCAAAAAGATTTTGCCGGAATTTCTCAGTGTGGTGTTTGAACCCAACCGACGGTGGATCCGGGGACAGGCGCTGGCAGGTTCGTATCCCGTCGATGACGAAGGAGTGCGAGCGCAGCGAGTGGTTGCGGTGGATCACGGCGTTTTCCGAAATTTCCTGATGAGCCGGATCCCGATCGAAGGATTTCCCCATTCCAATGGGCACGGGCGAGCGCAGCCGGGACTCAGTCCGGTGGCACGGCAGTCGAATCTGATTGTGGAAGCAGATAAAACCGTGCCGCGGGATTCGCTTCGCCGGCTGCTGATCCAGATGTGCAAGCAGGAAGGGCTGGAATACGGATTGCTCTTTGAGGAAGTCCAGGGAGGATTTACCTTCACTCAGCGTTCCATTCCCAACGCTTTCAATGTACAGCCGCTGGTGGTGTATAAAGTTTATGTCGATGGTCGACCGGACGAACTGGTTCGAGGCGTGGATATTATCGGAACGCCGCTGACAACCTTCCGGTTTATTGTTGCAGCAGCCGACGATCTGGGAGTGTTCAACGGAATTTGTGGTGCAGAGTCGGGCAATGTTCCGGTATCAGCGGTTGCTCCATCCTTGCTGATTTCCCGGATCGAAGTGCAGCAGCGGCAGAAATCGCAGGCGAAGCTGCCATTGCTGCCCCCACCACCGAAGGAAGCATTGATGCAGGAATGAGGGAAGGAAACAAAGGATGAAGCGAGTCTGGTTGTTGGAGATCGTGCTTGGTGTATGGATGGGATTGCTGTACGGTGCTTTTGCAGCACCGCCAGATCCGCAATTGGTCTTTGCAGCGATGGAAGCGGAACTGCAGCGATCGATGGAGCATTTGCGGTTGCCCGATGCGGAAAAGCCGTACTACATTGAATATATGCTGCACGCTGGTAAAACCTACAGCATTACGGCAGAGTATGGCGCGCTTCGAGAAGTTGATTCAAATGCGTATGTTACCCTGACCGTCGGCGTGCGCGTCGGATCGTATCAGTTCGATAACACGAATTTTGTCGATGTCGGGCTACAGTTCTTTGGATCCAGCGATGATGAAGAAGCCTTTCGCCGCCGCCGCTTGCCAGATGAGTTGAAGCTGTGGCAACTGCGCCGCGAGCTATGGCTGGCAACAGATGCAGCGTATAAACGAGCGGCAGAAGCGTATTCCAAGAAAGTGGCAGCATTGCAAAATCGGGTTCAAAGTGATACCATTCCCGATTTTTTGCCAATGGGCCCGGCAAGATTCGTGGATACTCTTGCCATTCCGCCTTTCGATGCGCAACAATGGAGCGCGCGGTGTCGTGCTCTGTCAGAACTGTTTGCACGGTATCCTTGGATTCAGCGGGATCGCGTGCTGGTTGAATACCACCCGAAAACGGTGTACTACCTGAACTCCGAAGGGCGGCGGATGCTGAAAACAGAGCTGTATTGTGGCTTTGAAATGGCGATCTATGCGCGGAGTGACGATGGTATGCCGATCGTCCAGACGTATGCCGCGCGAGCCTTTCGTCCTTCCGAGTTGCCATCGATGGATTCATTGCGGGTGGTAGCGCAGCGAATGGTGCAGCAATTGCAGGCGTTGCGAAAAGCACCGGTGCTGGATGTGTACAATGGTCCGGTGCTCTTTGAGGGTCAGGCAGCCGCCGAGCTGTTCGCTTACGGATTCTTGCCGCATCTGGTTGCCCAGCGTCCGTGGATATCCGATCAGGGCACAACCCAGCCGGTGCAGTATGGAGCGTTTCAACACAAAATTGGCGGTCGAGTTTTGCCCGAATTTCTTTCGCTGGAGGTGATTCCCCACCACTTTGCGCTGCAGGGAACACCCTGTGTCGGATCCTATCGGGTCGATGATGAAGCCGTACCATCGGAAGAGTTCCGGATTGTGGACAAAGGGTATCTGAAAGGATTACTGTCCTCGCGGGTGCCAACGCGGCGGGTGCGACGCTCCAATGGACATCAGCGGGGTGGTGCGCCGATCTATAGCACGTTGCGGCTAGTAGTCGAAGAGTCGGATCGGCAGAAAGATCCGGACGGGCTGCGACAGCGGTTGCTGGAATTAGTCAAAATGCGGGAATTGCCATACGGTATTATCGTTCGCAAAGTCATCCCCCGAAACCTGCTCTTCACCACCGTGTTCTCCATCACCTCCGGCGAGTATCCCTTCACCCGTTCCGATGAGGTGATGCCGCTGCTGGACGTCGTGAGGCTATATCCCGACGGGCGCGAGGAGCCGGTGCGAGGCGTCGAGCTGGCGCAACTCATCCCGTACCTGTTCAAAGACATCATCGCCGTCGGCACGCAGGAGTACGTCCACAACTTCCTCGCTCCCGCGGTCGTATCCCCATTCTTCACCGGCGGCACGCGTTATCTCCCCGCCACCTTCATCACTCCAGCAGTGCTGGTCGAAGAAGCGGAGATCCGGAAAGTAGAGAGCGACTACTCTCACCCGCCCGTGCTGTCCCCGCCGCAGTAGGGAGAACACTTTGGGAAGTTTGCTGTAGAGTTCTGGTGCTCAGGTAAGCTCTGGAAAGCGGCGGGGAAAGTTCGTCGAGCTTTCATTTGTGCTTATGCTCACGGAGAGAAACTTTATTGTGTCGATGTCTGTGCCTTGCACTTTCTGGGGGCTTCGAAGGGAAAATCCCACAGTTGCCTCTGATCTACATTGCACTTATGTAACAGCTCTGCCATGTATCTGCAAGAAAGCTGCTCTTATTGATCCGGTACTACTGGTTTTTCTGCGTCGTGCTATACCCTGCATCTGTAGCAGAATTTGTAAATTTGCCGTTTCGCAGTACGCAGAGAGAAATATCGGGGAAAACTTGATGGAATTTCAAGAAGAGCGGCTGGATGTTCGATACCTGACCCCTACCGCAACCTTAGAACGGGTCTGGGATGTGCGGCAGCGGAAAATTCTGGCGCGGCTGCTGGAAAAAGATACCACGGTGGAAATTACCGATCCGCTCGATAGTACAATGGTGCTCAATATGGGACCGCAGCATCCGGCAACCCACGGCGTGCTGCGGGTGCTCATCCAGATCGATGGGGAGACGGTGGTGAAATGTGTGCCAGAATTGGGGTATCTGCATCGGGGATACGAGAAGCTGGCAGAGCACGTGACACCGTATGAGTTCATTCCCCATACTGACCGCCTGGACTATATCGCCCCGATGTCCAATAATGTGGCAGTGGTGCTGGCGTTTGAGAAATTGGGCGGTATTGAGGTGCCGGAGCGTGCCCAGTGGATTCGGATGCTGGTCGCTGAACTGGCACGGATCTCTTCACACTTGATGGCAATGGGTTCGACCTGTATGGACGTCGGCGCAATGAGCGTTTTCCTCTGGGCGTTCGCCGAGCGGGAAAAGCTCTACGACATTTTCCAGCAGATCTGTGGCGCGCGGTTTACGACCAGTTATACGCGCATTGGAGGAGTAGCCAACGACATCGATGATCACGTTCTGGAACAAATCCGGGCGTGGGCGCAGGAGTTCCCGAAGAATCTGAAGACCTTCGGTAAAGTGGTGCACCGGAACCGTATCTTCCTGGATCGGCTGGTGGGCGTCGGCTACATTTCGGCAGAGAAAGCGGTGCAACTGGGATTGACAGGTCCGACGCTGCGAGGTTCTGGAGTTGAGTACGACATTCGCAAGATGTTTCCGTACCTGCGGTATGAAGATGTCGAGTTCGATGTCGTGACCTATACCGAAGGAGATGCCTGGGCGCGCTATATGGTGCGCATCGATGAGATGTTCGAAAGTATTCGAATCGTGCACCAGATTCTGGATCGAATGCCGAAAGGACCGGTGATGGCGCAGAATCCCCGGCTGGTGTTGCCCCGCAAAGGGGAAATTTACACCCGGATGGAAGAGCTGATTATGGACTTCATCCTGATTAACTTTGGCTTCCGTACGGAGCCGCGGGAAATTTACTCCGCTGTGGAAGCACCGAAAGGAGAGCTGGGCTTCTATATCGTGAGCGATGGCTCTGGCGAGCCGTGGCGACTGAAAATTCGTTCTCCGTCGGCGGCAAATCTTCAGGGATTGGCGCCAATGGTCGAAGGATCAATGATTGCCGATGTGGTTGCGATCATCGGATCGATTGATCCGGTGATGGGAGAAGCTGATAAGTAACGATGGCAGTCCGCACGGAGCGCCGCCAGCAAAAAATTCTCCACGTGTTACGCCATCGACAACCAACGTTGGCAGTCGTCTTAGAAAACATCCACGATCCTCACAATGTGTCTGCGATTCTCCGGACCTGCGATGCCGTTGGTGTCCCGATTGTGCATCTGGTGTACCATAGCGGTCAGGAATTCCCAAAGCTGGGAAAGAAAAGCGCTGCGGGAGCTTTGAAGTGGGTCGAGCGGCGGTGGCACCGTTCGATCGAAGAGTGTTATACTGCATTGCGGTCGGAAGGAAAAAAGATTTTTGCATCGGTACTGGGTCCCGAGAGTGTCGATCTGTTCACGCTGGATCTTACCCAGCCAATTGCGCTGGTGTTTGGCAATGAACACGCCGGGGTATCAGAGGAAGCCTGGAAAGCAGCCGATGGAATGTTTCAGATCCCACAGGTGGGGATGGTGCAGAGTTTGAACGTCTCGGTTGCCTGCGCAGTCACGCTGTACGAAGCCTTCCGTCAGCGCCGGGCAGCCGGTTTGTATCAACAGCCTCAGTATACCCCCGCAGAACTCCAGCAGTTATATGAGCAGTGGCTGGAAAAGTAAGTCGGCAGAGCAGTGGAAAGCCAGCGATCTTTGACAGGTGGATGTTTCGGGCACAGCGGCTTTCGCCAGCGCATTCTGGACGCACCAGCGTCGGTGGATAGCGGCAGATATTCCCTGCACATCGGCAGCGGCGATGACGAGAGGATGAGCATTCCTGACCCTTGCAGCGGAGGAGGAGTGGATGGGTGTTGATTTCGTAATGAGTTGAAAATTTTTCAGTGAGATGAGGGAAGGCGGATGTGAAGCGTGGCTTGAGTCGAGTCTGTTATGCTGAAATTTTTTCAATGAGGCGAGAGAAAAGAGGTGAGCAATGGGAGCACGAAAGCGAGTGGAATTTTCTGGTGTGCCCAAAGAGATGGGCGATTGGAACAGAGAAAAATTCGTGCATTGGCAGTACGTTATAGCCTTTACAAACACGCGGTGAGTATGTGTCACGAACACATGGAGTAGCGAAGCAATGGGCAAAGGGGATCGTCGAACGCGGAGAGGAAAAATTTTTCGGGGAAGTTACGGGAAGTATCGGCTGAAGAAAAAGAAGAAGCGCAAGCTCAAGCGGTTGCAGGAGCAGCAAGAAGCAGCAGCATAGGATAGCCGGATGCAACCAAAAATTTATTGGGTCTATGTAACGGCTGCATCGACGGAAGAAGCGCAGCGGATTGGTGAAACGGTGGTGCAGGAGCGCCTGGCAGCGTGCGCCAATGTGTTGTCGAATATGCAGTCCTGTTACTGGTGGCAGGGCAATTTTGAGCGGGATCAGGAAGCCGTGCTGATTCTGAAAACAAGTGTGCAGCGATTTCCAGCATTGCTGGAGCGGATCAAGCAATTGCACAGTTATACCGTTCCGTGCGTGTTAGCCCTTCCAGTGCTGGAAGGCAATCCCGATTATCTCCAGTGGGTGGAGCAAGAAACGGCGCAGGAGCATAAACAGTAAGGAGCTGCGGATGGCGCGGAAAAAGCGGTATCGAACCAAATTGAAATCCGGCGTGCTTTTGCTGGCAGAACCCTTTATGCTGGATCCGAACTTTCGGCGCACCGTTGTTTATCTGGTGGATTACAAGCCAGACGAAGGCGCCTTTGGTACGATTCTCAATCGCCCGCTGGAGATTACCGTCGGGGATGCGGTTGAGGAATTCCGGGGCGTTAGCTCCTCGCTCTACTTCGGCGGTCCGGTGCAGCAGGAATCGTTGTACTTCCTCCACCGCATCGGAGACTCACTGAAATCTGGCTTCCCGATTTTTGAGGACATCTACTGGGGTGGAGACTTTGAACAGCTCAAGGAACGATTGCTCGTTGAGGATATCGATGAATCCCACCTCCGCTTTTTTATCGGTTACGCTGGCTGGGCACCACAGCAACTGGAGCAGGAGCTGGAGCAGAATGCGTGGATCGTTACGAATGCATTGCCAGAAGATATTTTTCATACTGAAGGGCGCGATCTGTGGCGGAAAATTATGGAGGAATTAGGAGGATTGTATCGCGTCTTTGCCCGCGCACCTGATCATCCGATGGTCAACTAAACATTCAACTGCAACAACAACGGCACTATGACAATGGCATTTCCTTTTGAAGAGTGGTTCCACCCCGTGGATCTGTCCCAATATCCGAAGCACAAACCCACGGATCAAACGGATGTTCGACTTGCGGCGCTGGTGTATACGACAGTTGAGCCGGGGATCTTAGCAGATCTAAAGGTGCTCATCTTCGGCGTTCCGCAGGATATTGGAATTCAGCGGAACGGAGGGCGAATTGGTGCCAGCGAGGGTCCAGCCGCAATTCGCCATTTTCTGTATCGCCTGACTCCCTTTTTCTATGAGTCCTCGCTGGATCATCCCGATCTGCATCTGGCGGATCTGGGGGATCTGAACGTTGAGGGATTGACACTGGAGGAGATTCACTGGCGGCAGGAGCGCGTTGTGCGGGCAGCGCTGGAGCAGGGTTGGTTGCCGATTGTACTGGGCGGAGGACACGACATTGCCTTTCCGAATGGTGCGGCTCTGGGACAGCATTATGACGCCATTGGCATTGTGAACCTGGACGCGCATCTGGACGTGCGCCCTTTGATTGATGGGCAGCGGGCTCATTCTGGTTCTCCGTTTCGACAGTTGCTGGATCATCCCGATGTTTTCATTCCGCCCGGATGTCTGGTGGAATTCGGCATTCAGTGGTTTGCCAACGCCCATTCCCATTGGGAGTTTCTGCGCGAGGAGGAAATGAGCATCTTCTGGCTGCAGGATATCTACCGATCGGGATTTGTCCCAGCGCTGGAAACGGCTTTCCGCAAAGCGCGGCAGGGAACCGACGCTGTTTATGTCACCTTCGATCTGGACGGCGTCCGTGCCAGCGATGCGCCCGGCGTCAGTGCTCCGTCGCCGGTCGGATTTTCCGCTGAAGACTACTGCTATGCTGCGTACTACCTGGGCGCGCAGGAAGAGGTTAAGTTAATGGACGTAGCGGAACTCAATCCCCGCTATGATCAAGACGGTAGAACTGCGAAACTCGCTGCGCTGGTGGTTGCCCACTTCCTCGCCGGTGCGCTCCGCCGGCTGGAGTGAAGCAGCGGCGCAAAGCGATCCACCCAGCATCTCTACCAGCTTCTCCACCAGGCGAGATCGAAAACGCCCCCGAACCGAACCCCGCCACAGCGTGTTCCGTGCATCATCGCTGCTGGCAAGAACGGTTTATAACGTTCCCAGTCCGCAAGATCGGACATAGTATCCCGTTCATCGTAGCTGCTGGCAGGAAGGGGTAGTGACAACAGGGGACTGCGTCTCAGGGCGGTTTCGTTTATCATTCTTGGAATCCCTTTCCGTAGGGGCGACCCCGGCGTGGTCGCCCTCAGAGCGGTCCTGTTCATCATCCCTGGAACAGGTATCCACCGAAGTATGTTCCGCTCATCATCGCTGCTGGAGAAAGGGTGCTTCCTTTTTTTATCCCGGCGTCGTCGATAATAGTGTTCCGTTCATCAACTCTGCTGGCAAGAAGGGGGTAGGGACAACAGGCGGCTGCACCTCAGAGTAGTTTCGTTCATCATTTCTGGAACAGAACCCCGAAGCGTGTCCCGTTCATCGACTCTGCTGACAGGAAGAGATCAGCTTCCGTTGCGTACCTGACACCACCGCTTTACCCGGTGCCCCTGGAAGCAGTGAGGTCTGCTCCTGCTTCAGTGCAATACCTGTCACTATTACTTTGCCCAGTGTTCCCAGCAGCGGGGAGCTCCATCTGAGATTACAATAATTCCAGTGATTCCCCGTTTCCGCACCTCTGAAAACGCTACTCCCCGGTAGCTCAGCTGGTTAGAGCGGGTGGCTGTTAACCACTAGGTCGGGGGTTCGAATCCCTCCCGGGGAGCTCCTTCCATAATCGCTTGTTAAGTCCTTCCCGGATTTTTATCTTCCCCCATATAGAGTGGAGAGGGTGAAAAACTCTTTTTCTGAGTTGATTGTAAGATCCACAGATTCTTTGAAAGTAGACTTGACTTTTTGTTCCCTTTTGTATATTTGCTCTTTGATATGTTTGCTGTCTTGAGGGGTGTAAAACGGTTATAAGCGCTGGTAGGTACGAAGGGTGCCAATTCTACTAATCGGAGGGCTTTGGAAAAATGATGCTCCTTGAGAGAACCGCAAAATGTTTGAAATTAAAAAATGGTAAAGGCAGGCAAAATTTCCACTGTTAAAAATGAACGTCCAAAGAGAAGTATATATAAACGGTTCGCATATCTTTCAAAATTAGCATCCTATCCGACCAGTTGAGCATATAAATGAGTTGGGTAACATAGCAAATAGAAAGAAAGGGATTACTAAAATGGGCTTAACGCCGGAAGATCTTGAAAAGGTTCCCAAAAACTTCACCCGTAGAGATTGTTATCGGAGGATATATGAATGGCACAAGAAACATGGCAAACAAGAGTTGAAAGAAAAATATCAAAGAGAGGATGCATATAGCAAGGCTTATCTGGATCTATTGGAGGAATTGCCTCATCCAGATGCAGTATCAGAGGAATGTATGGATTTGATATTTGGTGAAGTAATTTATATGTTAATGGAATGGTCATATCATAAGGTTGACGAGTTTGAAATCAAAATGGCAGCATATGCTCATTTTGGAATCAATCAGAAATATAATGGAATACATGACGATAGATTTAAGGAGAGTAGAGAAAAATGTCAATTGTATGAGCGGTTCGGTTATCCTAATTGGAGGCATCGTTATGAGGAATGAATACAATTATTATCACGTCACATAGCAGTGGATATACGGGTACGTTCCACTCTGCCCAAATTTGGCAAAGACGAACTTTGTTTATCTGCCATTCGCTCGCTATACTAACGATAATAACGGCGAAGAAACTCGTGGCTTTGTAAATAAGACAAGTTTCAGACTCTCAAACTTTCAGCTTTTTTGGCCAGTGTTACTCGGTGGCTGGCTATACGCTGCGTAAATAAAGAAATCTGGATAGATTGATTAGTGACTGCGTAATTGCTGGTAATGAGATAACGCGATACTGTTCCTTGCTATACGCTATACATAGCTGAAGTGCGTCCTGCCTCCATTTTTAGAAGGAGCTCAGCCCTCGTTGAAATGAGCCATTCTGCAGAGCGTTATGGATGCAAGGGCAATGCTTCTGTGATTTGTATATGGTTCTCGGGATGGGTGTTTGTGCGGTTGCTTATCTGATTTTTCAACAAAGGGTGCTGTTGATGGTACAAGCATCATTGTGCTAAAATTGCGTGGGGATTTTTAAAGTGCTCAATGAATCTTTCTATTCTGGGGGTAAATTTCTATCTTTGTAGGAAGCAGGCAGTAAATGCCTACTGATAGAGCATAGCTATGAGGTTGCCGAGGATGCAGCGGTGCAGCGGAAAGCTGTGTTTTTACTTTTCGTATCTTTTGGGTGAAGTTATCTCAGTCTGGGGAAGTTTGCAGGTGAGGGGATGACCAGCGTGGCTGTGGTGGTGTTGGGAATGCTGGTGGCTGCGCAGGGGTTGGCGCAGCGTCACCGGTGGGAGCGGACGAATCCGGGAGGTGGAGGCGTGTTTACGGTCGTTGGGGGGAGTGTGAACGGGGTTATTATTGCCGGGAGTGACCTCAGTGGAGCCTATCGGAGTACGGATGGGGGAATGTCCTGGGACGTGATTGGTGCCAGTCGTGGATTGACGGAAACGCACGTGTCGGCGATCGGGTTTCATCGGGTTGGTGGGGATATTGTTTGCATTGGGACGGAGAATGGGATTTTTCGGAGCACTGATGGCGGGGAATCTGTGGTGAAGGTACTGGATTCGGGCTATGTTACCGATATCGCCTTTGCAGCGGATCGTCCTGCGGTCGGATACGCGAGTTGCCATTCGGCGTATGATGCGAAGGATGGGATTGTGTATAAGTCCACGGATGATGGGGAGAGTTGGCAGCAGGTGAGTGTGGATTTGCCGGATACTCTTCGGATTCTGAAGATAGTCGTGGATCCGACCGATGCGGATCGGCTCTATGTGCTCACCGGCGCCGACCGGTTTGCGTGTGGCAATGCCGATGTGTATAAAAGTACCGACGGAGGGAAGCACTGGGTGAATCTTACGGCGGACTTGCCGGAGATTCTGGATCTGGCGCTGGCGCCGAATGATCCCGGTACTGTGTACGTGACTACGATGCATGCCCATTGTGATGCTCAATGGTATTGGACTGATCTGGAAGGACAGCTTTACAAAAGTACGGATGGAGGGCAACACTGGGGTGATCCGCTGTCTGATTACACCGGTATTCTCTGGCTGGATCCTAAACGTCCAGAAGTGATCAAGCTGATCGATCCCAGAGAGCCGTATCCGTGGAATTCCCGATCTGGAACGTTTACCTCAACTGATGGCGGGCGCACGTTTGTGCAGACCGGTTCTGTGCTGCAATGGGATACGTTTTTCAATGGTGATGTGTATTGGTGCTATGGGGCAAATTTCCACGGGATCTGCAAAACCATCGGAAAGGATTTGTCCGATCCTTATACCCTGTACTGGGCGACTTCTCAATGGGTGTTCCGGTCCTCGAACGGTGGGGATGTGTTTACCAATATTTTCACCGATGAGGTGAAGCCGGGCTTCTGGCGCAGCCGCGGGCTTGATAATGTCAATGTGCTGGATATCGCTGTTAGCGATGCTGATCCCACCATTGTGTACGTGGGATACTTCGATATGGGAATATGGCGCAGTCTGGATGGCGGAGAAAGCTGGCAGAGCTGTAACGATACCATTTACACCGGGAGCTGGGAAGGGTTTGGAGGGAATTGTGCAACCATTCTTGCTGATCCGGATAGACCCAACGTGGTGTGGGCGTCACAATCAGAAAATCAGGCAGGAGAAGCGCCAACGTATTTGCTGAAGAACGAACACACCGGAGATCGGGGCAAGTGGGTGCTTCCCAATGCTGGATTGCCAGATGCCCAGATTATGGGACTGTCGATGGATGTTCAGAGCCCTATGCACCGCCGCACTCTGTATGTTACTGCGCAGCGGGATGTGTACAAAAGCTCTGACGATGGGGCTCATTGGCAGAAGGTGTTTGAATGTGATGGATGTCGGTTTACGGCTGTTGATTTCTTCGATGGGAATATCGTTTATGCCGGAGGTGAAAAGGGCGTATGGCGCTCGACCGATGGAGGACTGCATTGGGTCGATGTGAGCCATCCAGAGATGATCGGCAACGGAACCGATTTCTGGGATTGGGATTACCAGGGGGTTTTCGATGTCAAAACGGATCCGAACAATCCCTGCTGGGTGTATGTTGTGGTGTTCGGTCCCGGCAAAGGGCTCTATCGAAGTACGGACTGTGGAGATACGTGGACAAAAATTCTTGTTGACAACTTTCTTCGAAAAGTTGCGATCGTTCCTGCAAATTCCAGTATTCTCTATGCCACATCTTCCAGCGCCTTCGATGCTGGAGGGTATGACCCGGCGTCCAATGGAGTATGGTATTCAGCGGATGGTGGACGTACGTGGATACGGCAGAATCAGGGGATGGCATATCCATTCGCCCTTGCCATCGACGTCGATCATACTTTCACCCCAGCGGTATTCGTAGGCGCTCCGGGAACGGGAGTGCAAAAAGCAGCGGTTCCTCTTCCATCGGCGGTGAAGCGGGATACCCCGGCAATTGACATCCAATTCTTTCGGGATCAGCAAATTGGATGGATAATTGGCAACTGTCAGAATGTTCACCTCCAGATTCTCGATCTCCGTGGCAAAGTGGTTTTCCGCATCGAAAACCTTCCCTGCAATACACCATTCAAGCTACCCGCCCTCTCCGAGGGGATATACTTTCTCAGCCTCCAGCTTCCATCGAGTGGACACCGCTCCCTTCGGCGAATTGTGTGGCGGTAGGGGAAGGGGGAGTCTTGCAGCCGCCATCGTATCCGGTTATGTAACTGAGATTGTGTGTCAGTAAAGAAAAAGTCGGAGGTGCAAACTCTGAAGTGGACAGAATACGAAGGAGAAGCTTCTCGGTTGTTTTCGTCTTCATTGATTCGTGTAAATGTCAACATTACCTGGTCACATCAACGTCGTAGAAAGCTGTTAGTTCCTTTCATCGATCTGTGTAGTGTCGCATCTCATCTGTGTATATTATTAAGACACGTCCCGCTTACGTTTTCTCACGGTTTCGTGGGGAGCCGGTGAGCAGTTGAAGGTATTTACGTAAGTCCTCGTCCTGAGTGTTGCCATTGGGGCGGATTACCAAGCCGAAGCATCGGAAATTGTGCCGATGGCAACAAAAGTAGGCTATGAACAGACTATTGTACCAGTTGCGCCTTTGCCGAAAACGCCCATTTCCAAGGTACCAGAGTGTCTGTTTACCAGCATTTTGTTGTGGTGTGCAGATTGCAAACTGGAAACGGTATATATTACAGTGATGTATTCGCCGGGTACGGACTCTCACAGGAGAAGGAATTTTTGACTGCAACTTTTTGATATGTGTGAGCAATTTACTATATTCGCTTTACCGACGGTTTTCGTAGGGTCGGGCGGTTTTGAAGTTCTGGCAGGCTAAAAGGCAATTGATAGATTGCTTAAATAATGGGAAAAAGCACTTGCTTGAATATGCAAGGTTGAAAGAGGAAAAAATCCGATAAAGTACCAGTGGGATAGCTTTGTTGCACGCTTATCTGAAAACAGGTTGTTTTAAGGGGTTGTTCAGTAGCTTTTGGAATGCCGGATCTCAAAGACGACGGAGATTTTGCACATATGAGCACAAAGAATTTTTGATTTTGTGAAAAGTTCTTGATGCCCTTTCAATGTAGGATAAAGGTAGATACAAAAGGGAATTCGGAAAGGGTGAGAAGGGGATATAAACGGTCAGCAAGTGTTGTATTCCAGAAACGAAATAGATGCTATATCCGGATAGATTAAATCTGAACAAGTTAGATACAAGGTGGGTTAGAAACGACAGGAGTCAAAAATGAAAGTGTGGTATAAAATAGTAAATGAAGATTGCGTGAAATGGCTTGACAATTATTCAGAAGGCAATGTTCATCTCACTTTTATAGATCCACCTTTTAGGCAGGGGAAGGACTATAGATTCTTTGATGATAATCAACCTGAGGAAAAATACTGGAAGTGGTTAAAAGGTATCTTATCGAGAGTTTATAGAATTACTGTGAAAGGTGGCGCTGTGTACTTTATGCACAGAGAAAAAAACGCAGAACACGTATTAAGGACACTCAGAGAAACAGGATGGGTATTTCAGAACCTAATTATATGGAAAAAGAAAACATCAGCAATTCCTTCTGAAATCAGGTATTCTAAACAGTACCAAATTATTGTGTTTGCTACTAAAGGTAGGAAGCCGCGAGTATTTAACAAATTACGTATAGATTTGCCTACACCTCCAGAGTACAAATACGCAAGGCGCAATGGGATCTATGTTACAGATGTATGGGATGATATTAGGGAGTTGACATCCGGATATTTTGCCGGCAATGAGGCAATAAGGGATAGTAAGGGAAACAGAGTTCATATACAGCAATCTCCTGTAGCTTTGCTTTTGAGAATTATCTTAAGTTCTACTTCTCCTGGGGATATTATATTGGATCCATTTGCTGGATCAGGAACCACATTAGTGGTCGCTTATCAGCTAAAGCGAAATTCGATAGGTGTAGAAATAGACCCCACATATGCTGAGCTTATTAAAAAGCGTTTAACTCATCTAAGACCGTCAGATAATATTCTGAGATACTATAATTATTACAGACATACGCGAAGAATAGAGGAGATATGGCCAGTGAAAAAGACTCCGACCGATGTTGAGCAAAGAAAGTTGTTTTGAAATGTATGAATTTACTGATGCTGTGGATTTTTATATTAGAATAATAAATGCTTTGAAAGCAAGGAAAATTACTCCCCATTCGCCATTGGAAGAGATATGCCTGAAAGTCGGTAGGGATAGTTTCGCTTACATTGATAATCGTAGAGATGCAAAAGAGAAATACGGTTACGATTTATGGAATATTGTCAAAAATCGGTTTGAAAATGAAGAACAATTTGTAAAATGGATTAAAGACGAGATCAAGGTAAGTAAGAAACTTCTGTATTCGAAATCAGAGCAGTTTCCTGATTTCTTATTTAAGGTGAGAAAACATGCCGGTAAATTGATCTGCGGTAGTCTATTGGAGTTAAAAGATTCAAAAGGAAGCAGTATTGCTTCCTTTAATTCTACTCTTCCTACAAAATACAAAACTCTTGAAGAAATAGACGTAATTAATGGCAAGAACCTTGTGTCAAGAATCGCATCAATTATAGATGGTGATCTGTCTTCAGAGAGAAGCTATCGCACTTTCGAAAGAAGATGTTTTTATCTCGTAAGAACGCACGCAGGTAAAGATGAAAAGGTAAAGATCTCCCTTGTAGATGGTTCGTTTTTTGAAACCCTTCCCAAAGACCATCTTATCTATCAGATGTTTTTGAAGATTTTGCGTACCCATTTGGAGAAGAAAGAAATCAAAATACCCTCTGATACTCTCAATCAGATCGAAGAAGCCCTCTCGTATATTACCGACCAATCAATAATAGCAGCATCACAAGTTATAGAAAAAGCGTCAGTGCGACCACGACTAAGAATCATGGCTGAAGTGCACCCCGAGGGGAATCCCCACAGTAGTTTTTACCCAGAAATTTCAGAGCGTAGCATAAATTTAATTATCGGAACATCAAACTACGGGGAAAAGCTTACCAAGATAATATCGCAAAAAGTTCCTGAAATAAGGATATGGACTATCCGACACAAAAGAAACGGGGAGCATATAGTTTTTCAATATAAGTTTTAGTTAACATATGATGATAGTTTCTACCTGACAAGGGTGCGCATGGTTGGGAGATACTCTGTTCAGATATTGTCTTCCAGGACCTCGGATATCCGATGGATGCTGGGCAAAACACTTTTCGGAAATCTATAGAAGAGAGGCTGATAAATAAGTTTTTAATGCTCTCGTAGGAAGGAGTCCATTGAAAGACTTTTTCGGTTTTGTTATCAATCTACTCATTAGTGTATAAAAGTAGTCAGTTCCGTGGAATCGGACAATTCCACCCCTTGGTAAACTAAGGGGGCTTTCCAGAGAATGGGAGTTATTGTGAGGATAGGAAAGTATTAAGAAGAATACCTTGGGGCACGAGGAGAGAATTCCCAGAAGTCATGCTGTTACAGAGATAGCCAGTGTTGAGAAACCGGAAGAATAACCGTTTGCACAGTAAAAGTAGGTGAAAAATCGCCTAAGCTTTACAAAAATAGGATTGCTATACGGTGACTGAAAGGTGGTACTGAACCAAGGTTTAGGCAACAGTTTCTGGGATAGAAGAGCTCAGACAATAAAGATGACGGCTCAGGTTGGCATCTATGTTTCCCGGCAAAAGTTCTCTTGATCGGCTTTGTCACAGGATAAAGGATGAAAGAATAAGGAAGACACAAAGAGAGTATGTGCGGTCTGTTAGCATATTGGAAAAATTGGAAGTGCGAACAGGTCGTGTGAGATTCAGGTCAACGGGTGTTAGAGGAAGTGGGAAACTATGGAGGTATACCAAAGAAGAGTTGAAGAAATATATGCTCAAAGAGATCGAGATAACTCAAGATATAGCCATGGTCTTGAATCTTTTTGTTGATTATTAAGGCTGAGCAGTTACACTTGCAGCTATTGTGCTGCTTTTGAAATGGTTAGGATATCAAGTTTTTTATTGTTTATTATCTCTTTACTGGTCTTTTGGTTTCTGAATACTTGCTTTCTCCGTCCGGGTGGTGATTCAGGATGGATTGGAGATAGATGAATGTTTGTTTGACATAAATGCACAGAGATGCAGGAAGACAGAAAGGTCGAAATGATCATAATGTTCTCAATAACTTAGATATAGTTTTATAAGTTCAATCTTTGTTCTGACTTTGATTGTTCAGTTGTCTTGCTAATGCAGGATTGGGATACACTGAAAAAAAAGATTATTTTGCTTTGCTATGGATATGATGTCTGGAGCAGATAATGTAGGCAATAGTTGGATGACTCAAACCAAAGAAGACTGATGGTTTTGTTGATGATACTGAGTTTGAGAAGATTGGTGAAGCAAAGGAATTTGGCTGTGAGAGCATACATCAACAATTAGCTACAGGGGAGCATCAGGGGGCACTGTGTTGATAGAAGCTGCAGCTTGTAGGGCGATGAAGAAACCAAGCCTCGTTCGAATAATACTATGCACTCAACTTCTTCTCGATCTTATTTTGGAGTTCTGAAATCGTTTTGATCGCACCGTGTCGGAATTGAAACTCGCCGTCCGTAGTCAGCTCTCCCCAGCGCTAAAGAATTTCGATCGCACCGTGTCGGAATTGAATCCCCAGCTTCTCGATCTTGTTTTGGAATTCTGAGATGGATTGTGGCACGGTTATTTCAGGAAAACAACTTTTTTAATATCCCGCTTATTGCCGACAGTGTATCGGATAAAGTAAATGCCTGAGTGTTCCAGTTCGATAGAACAACTTTTGAAGATGTGTTTTTCAAGAATTTTTCTCCCCATGCTATCGTATACCGAAATGTTTCCCGGTATTTCTGATTTTGTCGCTATTACAAGCCTTGCATCGGAAGAAGCGATATTCCACTGGGTGCTTAACGTACTATCATCGCGAACAAAAGTAGGTGGCGAGTTTACGATGGTGAAGCTTTCTATCACCGTACCGTTGCGTCGAATAGCGGTCAGTCGTAATGTATCGCCTTTAATTTCGATTTTGCAGTAATGGTACGACCTATCTACTTTGACAATGTGTGGATAGGAAGGATCGGGCGTATAGAGTGGTGATCCGCCGCCGCCGGTGGTGACGTGATGAACACCGTTGACGACCGCGCGAGCGTAGTAATGATTGTGACCGGTGAGCGTAAGTTGAACGCCGTACCGCTCGAATAATGGCTGAAGCGAGTTCTGTACGGTAATGTTGTTAGAATGTGCCCCGGCTGACCAGCCTGGTTTGTGGAAAACAGCAATTTTCCAGGGTTTATTTGTTGTTGCCAGGTCATTGACAATCCAGTTGTACTGGGTGCTTCCCTGTGCATAGGATGTTTCCTGATCAATGATCGTCACGTGCACTGGACCATAATCGAAGGAATAGTAGTAGCGGTTGTTTCTGAACATTGGATATGGAAAATATCTGGCGAAAAGTACTCCGGTGCCTTCGTGGTTTCCTATTGCAGCCATATAGGGAAGGTGAGCCAGTAAGTAGATGATGTTCGTGAATTGGGGATTGAAAAGTTCGCTTTGCCACATGCTTTCCATATCGCCATCGGTAACGAGATCACCAGTGTGTATTATGAATGTTTGGACTGAAGGATTTTGTTCGATTTCTAACCTAATGCTTTCAGCAACTGCATTGTGGATATCGGGATATGAACGGGAATCTCCGTAAGCGAAGAAGGTTACATCCGTTGCGTTTGTTGGTAATCCGGCTCGGAAACTCCCTTTTTTCTCGGAAGTACCATTGACAATCACACGGTAATAGTACTGTTGTCCGGGTGTCAAACCAGTTAGGGTAACTTTATGCTGGTGATCATTTCCGTATTCCGTCGTAATAATCCTTCCCAGGGAATAGGTCGTATCGGTTCCGTATTCCAGAACGCAATTCTGGGTGCTGTTGAGTTGCCATATAATGAGCATCTCATCATTTTTGCCAGTATAGAGCAGGTAGGGCAATTTTTTGAAGTATTCCAGCGGAGCAAATTCCAACTTCAGGTCAAAGCTGACATCTGAACTGGTCGGCCTCCGTTGATGAACCTCCACAGCTATGACATTTAGCCCGGCTTGCAAATACGATGAAGGAACATTATATTCAAAGAAAATGTCCTCATCGGTACCAGCAACTGTTGACGCTGCCCGCGTGTTGTAATGTATAGGCCCATCCGGCATATTCGATCTGACTACTTCAACGCCGTTGATATAGACTACGGCGCCATCGTCTCTTAGCAACGAAATCTTCAGTCCGCTGGCAGCGGATGGGTTCGTTACGTTGATAATCTTGCGGAAATAATAACAGATATGTTTGTTGTCCGGCGAGCTACCATAAGAGATGATCGTTGCTTCATCTCCGTCTCCGTAGCCGAGTTGAGCGTGCCCTGATGACCAGTGGCTGTCGTCATAGTTCAGAGTGCGCCAGGCAGCTCCTTGATCGCTCCCATCGTCGAGGTATTTCCATTCTGCGCCTGCATTTATCAAAACCTGTGAGAAAACAGAATAAAGGCTGATGAGATAGAGGAGAACCCAATGGCTCTTTTTCATTAATCCAGCGCTCTTTTGCATTGGTTCAACTCCTTGTTCCTCACAAAGGAACTTTCAATTTCACAACTTTGGTTCCTGTTAAGAAGGATACAAACTTCTATAGTGCTGACGTTTTTGAAAGATCCAATACTTCGTGTATCGCAATTGCTCAACTTCCGTAGAAACGAAAATAGGACAGAGGGCTTGTGAAGAATTCTTCCTCAAATGTTCTTTCCATAAACGTATGAGAAAGAAAAGCAAAGCGGAGCCGAATGGTACCGTTTCTTTGAGTTTTCGGGTTGCCTTTGTAAATTTGTTCCTGTAATTGTGAGGGTGCTGATGTGAGATTGCGAAATGCTGTTTAGTGCTCGAAGATTGGTTTGTGTAGTTACTATAACAGTGGTGTTGTCATCCTGCGAGTATGACGTACCTCCCTCCGGCAGTCTCCGTGGTCTCGTATGGTGCGGCTGGACGGGTGTCCGGATCGCTTCATATGCTTAAAGTAGGGACTTATTGATTGTGGAAATTCTTATCCAGAAAGAGAGGGAAATTGTAGGGAACGACTCACATGAGCCTGTAGGCTCAATGCGGAGCTTCCAATAAGTGGTGCACTTGTGGATTATATTGTTGTGACCCATGCGCATTTGGATCATACGGAACGTTTGTCTTTGTTCGGCAGTAGCTGTCTTTGAACAATATCGGGATGCTGCAAGATGGAAAAGTTCTTTTGGTAGCTTTGGCATTATTCGGGACAGATAGTCGTTTCCTGAGCAAATAGCAAAGAGCGTGAGAAGTAGGGCGACCCTTTCGGCAAGGGAGTTGTTTTTGAATGTCGAGATGAGGCTTTGCAGAGTGGGGATCGTGAGTTTTCGACATAGCAGGAATGCAAGAGTAGAACGCGGGGAAAGAATGTGCAACAAATATGGAGATGGCTGATGCAGCGGCATTGGTATTTGACCGCGAGGCGATGGATAGGTGCTTTGGGGGTGCTGGTTGTGGTGCTGACCGTTAGTAGTGCGCGGGCGCAGCAGGCTGAAGAGCGATCACCGTATGCGGGGCAGGAGGAGCGGGAGATAAAGGCGCTATCGGAGGCGGATGTGCGGGGGCTGCTGGCGGGGTCCGGTATGCCGTTTGGAGGAATGGCGAAGGCAGCGGAGTTGAATGGGTATCCGGGACCACGGCATGTGCTGGATCTTTATGAGGCGGGGAAGCTGGCACTCACGCCGGAGCAGTATCGGAAGACGCGGGAGCTGTATGAAAAGATGCGGGCTGAGGCAATTCCGCTGGGGAAGCAGCTTCTGGAGGTTGAAAAGGAGATTGATCGTGCATTTGCACGCCGAACGATCACCGAGTCTTTTCTGCGGCGGAAGGTTGCTGAAAGTGCAGAGCTGTAGGAAGGTTGCTGAAAGTGCAGAGCTGTATGGGAAGCTCCGGTTTGTGCACCTGAAGTATCATCTGGCGATGACACAGCTTCTGACCCCACAGCAGATTCAGCAGTACAACGAACTGCGAGGATACCATCATCACCGACATCATCCGATGATGGAGCATTCGCATCCTGAGAAGTGAGGTGGTGGTAGCTGCTTTCTACAACGCTGACTGATAGCGCCCGTGGGTGTAAGGAGAACAAAAAGTTGGGTTGGTGTACCGCCAGCGGTTGTGCACGATCTTGCTGTCAGCAGATGGATAGAGAGGTGGTCGGCAGGAGGAGTAATAATTCAGGATCGTGAAGAAAACGCTTCTGATTCGCCTCGCCACATACCAATGATGTTGATGCCATCTGCGAGTTTGACTACGTTGTTCAACGAAATGAGCAACGTTGCGTTTTGTTGATTGCTCTGTGGAAGTGGGCTGTTGCTTTGCTATTGAGCCAGCAAATCGTTGGTGATGTTGTGTGAGGTGTATATTCTACGAATAGAGATTTGTTTTTCTGCTTTCTCTTTCCCTTGAACGTTGGCCGCAAGGATTGGAGATGATTCTAATGTAGCATTCGGATGCATCCACAAAGTAGCTTCGCAATCGTGAGGTGAAAATTAGGGATGATGTTAATGCAATATTTGGAGTCCATTTGCCAGGTCCCTAAGAGGTTCACATCAACCGGCTCATCAAACTTGCCAACGCAATCATACCTGGCAAGGTTAGGCTACGTACTATGTGCTGGGATTCGTCATCTCGGTAAAGGTGATCCAGAAGTGGTGTATGTCAAGTGTCTCAGGTAGAACGATGGTTGATCAGCGTCGACATTGATGGCGTTTGAGGATAATCTGGAGGAATAAGTATAGAGACGTTTTATCTGACGACAGTCAGTTGGAACCTGTGAGGTCGGAAGGTCTTCAAGCAACGAGTTGGGATTGTGCTCTTGATTTTGCGTTTCCTCATATCCAAGGAAAAACTTTGGGTTCTGTCATGAATTCTGCATCAGCTTTTGGGAATACAATTTCTTTGATATCAGTTAGTCTGGAAGCAACATGCCAGGTTTCGTAAGAGGTTTTTCCTTATCCATCTATGGGCCTGCTGAGCAACATAGGATTACGTGCCAAAGTAACAAGGACACAGAGTTGGGAACAAAACGTTTCAGTTTTATCCGGCTGGTTTAGGCGGTTAAGCTCCCTTTGGAATGTAATTCTGAACATAGAGGAGATGATATGGCTCTTTATGTTGTTATGACTGAAGACTGTAAGTCAGATGCTCGAAAGCACGGCAGGTTGGAACTTTTGTCCAAGATCAGAGATCGAGTTCAGAAAACGCAGAATCTTACAGGATTTGAGTTCTTCCCACCAACGTTTCTAAAGAGAAATTTGGGGAGAAATTTGCGCCTAATCGGATACCGTGCACCTGTCAGGGGCGACGAATTGATTCTCTTTCTCCGCGTATTCCCACGTAGTAGCAGAGAGTATAAGTATTTCCTTGCAAATTGGGAGCACGATCCTGAGGCTGTGGTAGCTCGTTTCCAGCCTTATAGCAGCGAGCAACTTTTACAGATCCATTATGACCTGACCCAGAGCGCTCCTTTACCTTCGCCACCCGAACCAAGTGAATCGGAACGGGCATGGTTGTATGAGGTATTTTCATCGGAGGAGTCGGATGAGGACTTGATTATACTGGAGACGGAAGCCTGGGTGAAGAAGATGCGGGCACCTCAAAATCGGGAATTTCTTGTTTTGTATCACCAGATACTTGAGAGAATGGAACTTGACAGGCTCTGGATAGCGGAGAGCAACACAGATGTTCGAGTTCTCTGGGGAGAGGACAATCGCCTTGGGGTAGTGTATCTATATCGGCGAGATCTCAATCGTCTTCTTTTGATTGAACCATTGCGTCGCACCGATAACATTGATGCCATATTAGAGCAGCATCTTGGGCGGCTCAAACGGATAGGGAATGGGCAGCCTGAGCTTGACAGAGTAGCCGCGCGTTCTTATCCCTTCTTGATGGTACTGGATCAGGAAGCCTGGCTTGCGATCCAGAAGGATGAAGAGGCCAACCTTGCGTTGTCACCTGAAGAAGCGGAACTGCTCGATTCGATCCGCCGGATGGGATCTATGGATCAACTTGGCTATCCGCTTTTTATCAATGGTCGAGCAGGTAGTGGCAAGTCAACGATGTTGCAATATCTTGCTGCTGACTATCTGGAATTTGCGCTGCGCCGTGGGGTAGACCATCAGTTGCTTTACATGACATCCAGTCGAGATTTGTTGGAACATGCTCGTAAAATCGTGAAGAGTCTGCTCACTGCACATCATAGGCGTTTGCTGGAAGGAGCACCCAGTCCGGCAGAGGTCGATGAGGCGCTTGAGCGATCCTTTAAAGTTTTTCACGATTTTCTTTATTCACTCTTGCCCCCAACTGTGCAGGAGCAGTTGCCGGGCGATCGATATGTAGACTATGCTCAGTTCCGACGCTTGTGGGCAAAGGAGTTTGCAAGGCGACTGGAAGCACGGCGCATATCCCCAGACATAGCTTGGCATGTCATTCGGTCTTACATAAAGGGAATTCGCTCTAGTCTTGACGATGAGTTAACTCCAGAGGAATTCAGCGCACTTCCCCGGCGACGCCGGTCGGTTTCCTACACAACTTATGAGCAAATTTATGAACAAGTGTGGTGCGGTTGGTACAAGAACCTGTGTAATGAAAAAGGTTTTTGGGATGATCAGGATCTGGCAGCCTGGGTGTTAGAGTTAGATTGTGCTCGCCACGTTGATTGTGCAGCGATATTTTGTGATGAGGCTCAAGACTTTACGCCTCTTGAGCTGGATGTTATTTTTCAATTTTCATTGTTTGGACGGCGTTTGCTGCAACCGGAAGAGTTGAAGAGAGTTCCTATCGTTTTTGCTGGCGATCCCCTACAGACGATCAACCCGACGGGTTTCCGATGGGACGCAGTGCAAGCTGATTTTTACGAACGATTTCGCGCTGTTCTCGATCCCCATCGGAGAGCGCATGTTGGTATAACGTATAAAGAACTTAGCTTCAATTATCGCTCGAACCCCGGCATCGTGAGATTCTGCAATTTAATTCAATTAGCCCGCGCGGCGCTCCTTGATGTTACAGGTATCCGTCCCCAAGAACCCTGGTGGGTTGATGAGCCGATACAAACAGTTTGGTTCGAAGTGGATAGTGAGGTGGCGAAAAAAGGGCTTCGTCAGCGGCCGGATTTGGTGAAATTAGTCAACTGTGAGTCAGGAGAAGAAAATGATTACGTGGATCGTGATGAGGTTCTCAGGACTACTCAGGAGAAAGCGGAGGGTGTTTACCGAAATGTACTGAGTCCTATGCGTGCAAAAGGCTTGGAGTTTTCAGCAGTTGTACTGTATCGATTTGGTGAGACAGTTCCCAGGGACTTTGTGAAACTTCTAAAGGGAGAAATTAGTTTGGAGAAACCGGAGGAGAAACTTCCTTATGAGTATTTTTTCAATAGGCTTTATGTAGCAGCAAGTCGGGCAAAGGGGCGACTGGTTATCGTAGATTCAGACCGCGCGTTGAGAGAGTTCTGGCAGTTTGCAACTGATATAGAAGTAGTAAATCGGCTAATGGACAAGGCAGGTGGTCCGGATAAGTGGCGAGGTTACATCGCACATCCCGTTCCGGGTGCTGAGCAATGGTGGGGTGGAAAGGAGGTCGATCCTCGACGGCAAGGGGAAGATTACGAACGCGAAGGGCGGGCAAAGCGCGATTCTTACTTGCTGCGGCAGGCAGCTCTTGCGTACCGGAGCGCAGGAGATGAGGAGGCTGCTGGTAGATGTCTTGCAATGGCTCGAGAGCTTGAAGGGGACTATATCCGGGCAGGGGATAAGTATCGTGAGTTGGGTCTGTATGAGGAAGCATTTCGTTGTTATTGGAAGGGACAAGCGTGGCTGCAGGTAATCGATTTGACAGCGGCGAATCCAGCTCTGAGTTCGCGGCTTGAATCCCGTGCATCAGACTTTATGGTTCAGAAATCAGCCTTACCTCAAGTGTTCCTAAGCAGGTTAATAGAAGCTGCTGAAGACGATGCTTGGTTGCATCGGATTCGTCGAGATGCTGTATGGCATCTGGTGATTCAAAGGGTAGCGGAAAGACTCCAAGAAGCAAAAGGCGAACTTCCGTGGATAGCCCTTTGGGAGATGTTCAAGCGCTTCCGCAGGATAGGGATACACGTGGACCCTGGTCAGCTTGCTATGGTTGCATACAGAGCAGGGGAATTAACTGAAGCTGTGGAACTATGGGAGGAAGTAAAGTCTACCAAGAGAGAGGAATACTTGCACGCCAAGGCTCAAATCACACCCTTTCCAGAGAACATCATTTGGTTCGCTAGGCTTAAGGAATATAGAGAAGTTCTGCGTCAGTGGCGCAAGAACCGGGCGAACATTTCCAATATTGCGCAGCTCGGTGTGCCTATTATCTCTACTGTAGTAGATGCAGCACTTCAGGAGAGCGAGGTTCCGCTGGCAGTAGAAATGGTGGAATATTTGCCTGCTGACAGGAAAAGGATCACCGAAGTACTAATTAAAACGGTCGAAACGGGAGATAGCCGCTTAATCACGCGAGTCTGTATTCTTGCAACCCGGATGTTTGTGCGTACTCGTGACTGGCACGCTGCCGTGGCTGCTGCTGAAAATGCTGACTTTTCTGCATTGCAACTGAATCAGGATTTATCAGACAAGATCCGAGGGATTTTAGAGACTTCTGGAGGAATAAAGGCTGTGTTTCGCGCCTGTGTCGAAGCGTTGGAGGAGTATGTATTGAATGACAGGGAAAAGATTGTCGAAGTGCTGGATGAAGCGGTTCGAGCAGGGAGTACCAATTTGATAACGCAAGTGTGCGTTCTTGCGACTCGTGGATTTGTGCGTAATCGCAAGTGGTATGCTGTCATAGCTGCTGCTGAAAATGCTGATTTTTCTGAACTGAGGCTGCGTCAGGATTTGTTAGACAAGGTCCAGGAGATTTTGGAGGCTTCTGGAGGAACAAAGGCTGTTTTCCGTGCCTGTATCGAAGCATTGGCGATCTCGGAAGATCTCCCGTCGGAGCCAACCAACTATCAGACGCTTGTTGCGGAGTTTCTGTATCGACACTTTATCGGTGGAAAGGAAGGGAGTCTGGATCTGCATGAGTTACCCGCAGAGGTAGTGGGAGCCGCCATTGAGCGTGCTGGTAGGATTGTCTACGCTCTCCAGTTCTATGAGGATCTCCTCAGTAGCGCGTCTGCACAAGAGATACAAAGATTTGCCGCCGAGCGGTTGGCCAAAAATCTGGAGCGCTATGCGGAATACTACCGGCGTCGCGCGGAACCCTCCCGTGGAAAGAGAAATGTGGAAGGAGAACGATGGTACGAGGAGGCTCGCCAGATTCGTGAACAGTTCGACCTTGGTGACCAAGAAATCCCGGAATATCCTGCTGTGTATATCGGTACCCCACGATCAGAGCCCACAGAATGGGTTTTTGGTCCTCTTAAAATCGTCTGGATGCAACAGCGGGGACGATTTCGTATAGAACATCCTGAGCAACACGAAAGTGTGTCGGTATATGTGGATGAGCTGGATATGCGGGGTGAGGTCAGAATTGTGGAAGTTCAGCGTAGAGAAAGTGAAAGCAAGGCCTGGGAAATACCCGATT
Source organism: Candidatus Kapaibacterium sp. (assembly GCA_015490805.1). Classification (GTDB taxonomy): domain Bacteria; phylum Bacteroidota; class Ignavibacteria; order Kapaibacteriales; family WFXC01; genus WFXC01. The sequence continues at coordinate 11,781 of WFXC01000001.1, read as the reverse complement.
GGAATGTTAGGGTAGCACTCGTTCAGCAGGGAGCAAATAGGCTTATCGTTATCGAATCTGATGAGGGACAGATCGAATGTGCAGTAGGGATGGCAGTCGAACCAGAAAAATAGTTCAGCGACAGGATTTGGTAGACCATTTTATGTAGTTTTGTCTATTTGCATTTGCAGATGTCGATAAAAACTCACAGGCTACGAAAAAGTTGTGGAAGGTAAGGTGAACTAATTTAGGGGTGGAGCAAATGATAAATCAAAAATATTTCAATCTTGCTTTTATTGTTCTGACCCTGATCGTTTATAGTGGGGTTTGCGAGGATCCAGAGTGGGTGAATTACACAAATGGGGATGTCATTAGTGCTATCGCAGAGGATGGGAGTGATCTGTGGGTAGGAACAGCAGGTGGTTTGGTAAAGCTGGACAAAGTTTCAGGTACGGCAACATTCTATAATAAAGCCAATTCCAGATTGCCTTCTAACAGGATTACGTCCATTGCAGTTGATGATGGCGGCAGTGTATGGATTGGGACGGATCGTGGGCTAGCGAAGTTCGACGGTAACAATTGGGTTATTTACAGATCTGAATTGCCGAGTGAGTTTGTCACTGCCATTGCTATAGATGGTCGTGGTAGTGTATGGGTTGGAACACGGGATGGGCTAGCGAAGTTTGACGGTAGCAATTGGGTTGTGTATACCAGGTCCAATTCTGGATTGCCGAGTGATTATGTTACATCCATTGCAGTTGACGGCGACGACAATATATGGGTCGGAACGTTTGGTAGACTAGCGAAGTTTGACGGTAGCAATTGGGTTGTGTATAATGTAGATAGGTTAGAACTATTGGTTATTTTGGCTATTGTGCTTGATAACGGTGGCAATGTATGGGTCGGGGCGCAGTTTGGTGGGCTAGCGAAGTTTGACGGTAGCAATTGGGTTGTTTACAGGTCTGAATTGCCAAGCGAGTTTGTCACTGCCATTGCCATAGATGATCGTGACAATGTATGGGTTGGAACGGATCGTGGGTTGGCGAAGTTTGACGGTAGCAGGTGGGTTGTGTATAACATGTCCAATTCTGAATTGCCAACCGATGTCATTATCGCTGTTGCTGTTGATGGTAGTGGTAAAGTGTGGATTGGGACAGGGTTTGGATTGGTGAAATTTGATGGTAGTGATTGGGTCGTTTATAATACGTCCAATTCTGGCCTGCTCTCTAACCGTATTACGTCTATCGCCGTTGACGGTAGGAGCAATGTATGGGTCGGGGCGGAGTTTGGTGGGCTAGCGAAGTTCGACGGTAGCAATTGGGTTGTGTATACCAGCTCCAATTCCGGATTGCCAGGTGATTATGTTACGTCCATTGCAGTTGACGGCGACAACAATATATGGATTGGGGCGGAGTTTGGTGGGCTAGCGAAGTTCGACGGTAGCAATTGGGTTATTTATAAATCCGAATTGCCGAGCGAGTTTGTCACTGCCATCGCTATAGATGATCGTGGCAATGTATGGATCGGGACGAACCGTGGGCTTGCAAGATTCGACGGTAGCAATTGGGTTATTTATAAATCCGAATTGCCGAGTGAGTTTGTCACTGCTATCGCTATAGATGGTCGTGGCAATGTATGGATCGGGACGAACCGTGGGCTTGCAAGATTCGACGGTAGCAATTGGGTTATTTATAAATCCGAATTGCCGAGCGAGTTTGTCACTGCCATCGCTATAGATGGTCGTGGCAATGTATGGATCGGGACGAACCGTGGGCTTGCAAGATTCGACGGTAGTAGTTGGGTTGTGTATACCAAGTCCAATTCCGGATTGCCAAGTGATTATGTTACGTCCATTGCTATTGACACTGGAAATGATGTGTGGATCGGAACAGGAGATTCAAACTCAGACTTATTGTGTAACGATGGTGGTGGAGTGGCAAAGTTTGACGGTAGCAATTGGGTTTTTTATGATGTGGCTAATTCTGGATTACCCAGTAATTGCATTACTTGTGTCACTGTCGATAATAACGGTAATAAGTGGTTTGGAACCAAAGGTTTATCAGGTGGTGTGGCTGTTTATAATCAGAGAGGTGTAAGGATACCAGTAGAGATAAGAGATTTTTACTTGAAGCAGAACTATCCTAATCCTTTCAGATCAGCCACGGTAATTACCTACGTGATACCCACACCTGAGAATGTAGAAATCGTGATTTATGACGGTCTGGGCCGAAAAGTAAAAACCTTGTTCAATGGGCACAGAGGTAGAGGAGTTCATAGAGTGTTGTGGGATGCAACCGATGACAACGGACGGAAGGTGGTTCCGGGGGTGTATTACTGTGCTATATGGGCTGGTAAGTATTATGCGGTAAAAAAGATGGTATTGCTAAGGTGAGGGAGAAGGTGGTGTAGTGTGGATTCCTTGGCTAAGGTTCAATTGGTTGCGTGGGTTTATAGTCTCCAAATATGTTTACTTGCTTGTTTACTGGGTGTGAGGTTCATCAAGGAGATGAAAATGCCATTTGGTTATCGGATGCGTTTGCACATACCATTGAGTAGCATCGATGGTTGTTGAAGAGGAAGTAAGCTACATACCAAGTAAATGAAACTGCTACGGGAAGTTTTTTGCCTGACTTTCTTCTTGTTGAAAAAGAGATATTTGTGCCAACTGAAGTTTTTCGATGGCGCTTAGAGTCTCCCAGAAATTTTACTATGGTATCCTTCTCCTTTAGGAGAAGTAGAGAGAGTCCAACTAAGGGCTCGACCTTACCGGGAAGCGTATACTCGAGTATACGACTGTTTTGTAGAGAAGCACGTGACTATCTATTCTGTGGCTACTATCCATAGCAAAAAGATTTTCTAAAGCCGGATATGGAATAGGCGTAGGAAAACCGCTTTCTACAGATTCAATGTATGTTTCACAGAAGCGTACACTCTTAGGTATTCGTCTCCTGCGGACTGAGTTGATGCCACTATTCGATACCTTTAATGCGGAAGCTATCAACAGGTTTCAGGATGCGTTTATATTCTGCATGGTAGAGCAATCCTTGGGGCGAAAAAGAGAAGAAGGTGTCACGGTCGCACGGTGATGCGGTGGGGGAAGGCATCAGGTGGGTGGAGCTTGCCGATGGGGGTTGTGAAGGGGATCTGGTGAGCGTGCAGGATGTCGATAACCTCTGACGTTGCGGCTGGGTCGGCGGCGATGAGGAGACCACCGCTGGTCTGGGGATCGCAGAGGAGAAAGCGCTGTTCCTCGGAAAGTGGCGAGATGTGGTGCCCGTAGCTTTGCCAGTTCCGTTTTGTTCCGCCCGGCACACCGGAGGTAGCGATGTAGTGGGAAAGATTCGGCAGGGTGGGGATGTTGGAGAAGAGGAGTTCGGCAGCTACACCGCTGGCGGTGCAGAGTTCCAGCAGGTGACCGAGGAGACCGAAGCCGGTGACATCCGTCAGCGCGTGGACGGCAGGAAGTTGTGCTAAAGCGCTGCCGACCGCGTTGAGGGTGGTGGTCGTTTCCAGAAATTGCTGGTAGTCTTCTTCTGAGAGCGTTCCTTTTTTGATCGCTGCACCGTAGATGCCAGCTCCTAAGGGTTTGGTGAGAAAGAACAGATCACCCGGTTGAGCACCGGCGTTGGTGCGAAGGTGAGATTTCGGGACTGTTCCCAGAGCGACCAGTCCAAACAGCGGCTCGGCGTTGTCGATGCTGTGTCCACCGGCAATGGGGATGTGCGCCCGGTGGCAGATTTCCTGCGCTCCTCGAAGGATAGCAGCGACGATGGCAGCATGTTCTTCACTGGAAAGCTGGAGGGCTGGATGGTTTAGGGGCCAACCGACCAGCGCTAAGGCGGCAACCGGCGTGCCACCCATTGCATAGATGTCACTCAGCGCATTTGCTGCTGCGATTTTGCCAAAATCCTCTGGATCATCAACAATGGGGAGAAAAAAATCGGTCGTCAGCAGGGAATAGTGATCACTGTTGAGATCGATGACGGCTGCATCATCTGATAGCGCATTGCCAACCACTAATTGCTGGTAGTGGTGCTGCGCCGGCAGGGAGATCTTTGACAGAATCTCCTGGAGTAACCCGGGCGCGATTTTGCAGCCACAGCCGCCACTGTGACACAATTGGGTTAATCGGACAGTTGGTGTGTCTGCCATTTGTGTTCTGAGACTTTTTGCCATTCCACTAATTCCTGCGCTATGGCTTCAGGGGTAAAAGCCGAGGGTGTAAACGGAAACACCTGTGAATGGTTGTGTTCCAGCGCATACTGGTACGTGCGGTCGTAATAGTCCAGCAGAATGTCGACGGCTGCTTCCAGATCGCCGCACTCCAGAAATTGCAGGATGTCGCGGTAGCGATTCGGTCCTAATCGCTTTTGCAGTCGTTCAATCGCTGCTCGAAGTTCTGTCGTAGAATGTTGTCCATAGTGCTGGACTATGTTCTGAATCCGGGTTTCTCGCGGAATCTGGAGCAGAACGACCGGAGCGCTCCGCATCTGCTCCCACAGCGGTTTGGGGATGATACATTGTCCGATCCATCGACTTTCATCTTCAATCCAGCAGCGCTGGTCGGGCAATTGCCACAGTTGCCATCCCAGCTCGTTTTCAAACTGCTGCTGCGTTGGCTGCGCCGGTTCGCCCAGATGACCAAAAACAGAGCCTTTGTGATGTGCCGCTGCTTCCAGATCCAGCACGGGTTGACCATAGTGGTCGCGCAGCAGCCGCAGGATCTGCGTTTTGAGCGATCCGGTGTATCCACCCAGGACCACGAATCTTCGAGGAGTAGCAAATTGCTGGAGGACAAAATTCCGATAGGCTTTGTAGCCGCGCTGGAGCGTATAGGTTGTAAATCCTGCTAATTCAAAGAGAAAAGCCAGACTTCTGCTGCGCATTCCGCCACGCCAGCAGTAGACGCAGAGCGTGGAGGCGCCGGCAGCAATCCGTTCAGCGGCATCGATAAAGTCTTTGAAGCGAGGTCCTACCAGTTCCAGCCCACGTTTGAGCGCAACATCGGGGCCCTGCTGCGCGTACAATGTTCCAATCAGCGCGCGTTCTTCATCCGAAAAAAGCGGAACGTTGTGCGCTGCTGGGATATGTCCCCGTCGGTATTCAGCCGGCGTGCGGACATCGATCACAGGATACTGTTGGGCAAGCGGTAGAAATGACGCTATGGGCAGAGTCTCCGGAATGGTTCTCTTATCAGTTTGTTCCAAGATTTTCTGTTTTCTGCGGTATTATGACGATTTCCCCGCTGTGATTTGGCACGATCAGGAGAAAGGATTGCTGGAAATCAGCGTTCCATAGATGAAGCACGTAACTGCCGGGGCTCATTGGAGGAAGCCGGAGCAATTGCGAAGTTGGCAGGGAGGTTGAGAGGACAGTCGAAAGCAGGCGGCGACCATCGAAGCTGTAGAGTGCAATATGCACAGGTGTTGTGAGGGCGGGAAGGTCTACCAACAGTGTTGCGTTGTCGATGGCAGAGAGCTGAATCGACTGTGCGGGAAAAAATTGTGGCAGTAGCTTCGGGAGTGTGGAGGGATACATTGCTGGGTGTAAAGGAATGCGGTGGGGAGGGGATTGCCGCTGTCGGAAAGGGTCCGTTGCCACGAATTGCACCACCAGTGAGTCTACCGGAGGGAGTTGCGAAGTTGCCAGATCGAAGTAAAAGAACGGCGCATTGTCCCATTGCTCCATCGCAAATGACTGCTGCCAGAGAGAGTCGAGCGAAGCGCAGTCCGCAACGAGTTGAAGTGGAGCATAGGGTGAGTAGGCAAAAGTGCCAATGCGGAATAGTCCGGAGTCCAAGCGGGTAATAAAGATGTGGGGGCTGAGCAGGATGTCGTAGGCATTCAGTGCGGCGAGAAAATTTGCCAGCCCGTATCCCTGCTTCGGATCTGGATGGGTTGCCTGCGAAGCAGTGGTGTAGAGTAAAGATCGGATTTGCCAGGGAGTCAGCTCAGGAAATGCTGAGAGCATTAAAGCGATACCGCCGCTGATCAGCGGCGTTGCCAGGGAAGTGCCGCCGCCGTAGGAGAATCGATCCGTCGTTCGAGCATCGATACAGCGAACTGCTACGCCCTGTGCTGCTATCGTTGGTCGGAGCACGCCATCGATCCGTGGACCGCGTGAGGAAAAGCCGGCAGGAGTACCATCGGGACGCAGAGCAGCAACGGCAATGACACTATCAGCATCAGCAGGAGAAAGAATGGAATGCGGCGCATTGCCACTGTTACCAGCGGCGGCAACAACGATCATTCCGCGAGCAACTGCCAGATTCACTGCCTGAGCAACCAGAGTGGTGCGACCATCCAGATCCTGGGCGGAATAGCTGTATTCAGGAGCATCGAATCCCCGGTATCCCAGGGACGTTGACACCACATCGACGCCGAGGCGATCGAACCATTCCAGCGCTTCCAGATAATGGTCTTCTTCAATGTGGCGTTCCCACCGAAGATCTTCCGTTTTTGCCAGAACGTATTGGGCATTGTATGCAGCGCCAATCAGAGAGTCGGGATAATAGCCTGCCAGTACGGACAGCACGATGCTACCGTGATCCGGTTGCCCAATGGGGTCTCCAGGCTCCCATGCGACGATGGTATCGCGCTGAATAAAATCGTAAGCAGCGACAAGGCGCAGATGCTGGAATGCAACGTGATCGGTGCGGAAACCAGTGTCAGTAACTCCGATCAGCACTCCGGAGCCATCGATACCCAAGGTATGGAGAAATGGAATATTGAGCAGGACTAATTGGTGGAAGGCTGGTCCATAAGCAGCCGTTGAAAATACCACTGACTGGTAGGATGATTGCGGCGTAAACTTGCTGGCAACTGGTTGGATCTTTCGTACAAAAGGCAGAGCAGCAATGTCCTGAATGCGGAGGCTGTCTGTCAGTACAACAACGTAGTTGAACCACCGGCTGTGCATCAGGAGCGTATCAGCAAATTCCATTACTGTCTGGACGTAGCGCGGGGCAACGGGAGCATCCTGCAGGGTGAGGAGAGAATCGGCAGGACGCACCTTTGCACGCCGCTTCAATGCGCGTGGCGTGTACAATTGCAGCGTTGCTTCATACAACGGTGATCCGGGGACAAAGACGGAGTCGCCCTTATCGGTAAAAAAGATGCGGTACGGCTGGAGTTGTGCGAAAAGTATCCCTCCGTACAGCAGATAAATACTCAGCACAGCGAAACGTCTCACATACGGCTTCATTTCAGGTCGTGTTTGTTCCCATTAAGGATCAATATGCAAAACCGCAAGATAGAGAATCTGGATCAATTGGTCGCTACTGCCAGGGCTGTGTATCCGCTCCAGTGGGCAGTCTGGCGGCTGGAGGGGCGAGATGCGCGGGATTTGGTGCAGCGGTTGAGCACAAACGATGTTATGAGCGGAGGGGAGCAGTCGGCGGTCTGGACGGTTTTCGTCAATGAGAAAGCCCGAATTCTCAATGTTGCACTGGTTGTCATCATAACACCGACGAATCTTCTGATCGTTGGCGATCCTGCACAGCGGGAAACGTTTCCCCGCTGGATTCGGCGCAATGTCTTTATCGAAGATGTGCGGATCAAGGATGAAACGGATCAGTGGAGCGTCATTTTGGTTGTACATTCCACTTCTGAAGCCTACGATTCAACCAGCGATTTGGTTGCACACTACGCACAGGTTGCGGCGGCAGTTGGCGATGATCAGGTCATTCTTCCCTATTTCCCATTCGATGGGAAGGCAACAACGTTGTGGATTGTGCCTCGCTCGACAGTGCAACCGTGGGATGGTGTGGAATATCTGTCAGAGGAAGCATATCACAGCGGACGGATTCGGCAGGGGATAGGAACGTATGGAGCGGAGTGGATCTCAGCCTTTAATCCTCTGGAGGTTGGGCTTCGGGGAATGGTGAGTTTTGACAAAGGATGTTACATTGGGCAGGAAGTCATTGCGCGGATCGATAGCTATGGGAAATTGCAACGTTCGCTGTATGGCGTTCGGAGCACAACTCCTTTGACTGCTGGGCAGCCAGTGGTGGTCGATGGCCAGTCGGTTGGGACGGTTACCAGTGCGGTGTTGGATAGTCTTACCGGGCGGTGGGAAGGATTAGCGGTCGTTCGGAGGGAGATATGGGGGAAAGCACCGTCGTCCGTCCTGTCGGTTACCGATGATATGCAGTTGGTTCCATTGCCGATGGAGGGAAAGTGAACACCGTGTTCATAACGGGAGCAAGTGGTACCCTGGGACGATACTTTGCAGAGAAATTTGCCGCACACGGCTGGAATCTGGTGCTGCACGGTTTCCGATCGATTGAAGCACTGGAACAATATGGACGGCAATTAGAGCATCGCTATCGGGTTGCGGTTCAATGTGTAGCCGCGGATTTAACGGTTGAGGCGGAACTCAGAGCGATGGTAGAGACGGTACGGCAAAGTTCATTGCAACCGGCGGTGTTGATTAACAATGCAGCGGAATTTCCCGCTGCACAGCCGCTGCTCCGTCTGAGTCTGGCAGAATGGGACCGACTCTGGAGATTGAATCTCACAGCAGCCTGGCAAATGGTTCAGCACTTTGTTCAGTCGCTTGCTCCGCAAGGGGGGCATATTGTCAACGTTGCTTCGCTGGGTGCTATTGAGATCTGGAAACAGCGAGGCATTTACAATTTAACGAAGCAGGCGTTACTCCGGCTGACCCAGATTCTGGCGGTGGAATTAGCCCCACACTATGTGGTTAATGCCGTTGCGCCCGGAGTGATTGGTGATCCTCGTGCCGTTGGTGTTGCGATTGATCCAGAACAAATTCCGGTGCAGCGATTCGGAACACCCGACGATGTGTGGGATGCGGTGTATTTCTTTTCGACGTGTTCTCCTTACATTACCGGACAGTTTTTAGTAGTCGATGGTGGGTTTCACTTTGCGAAAGGATGCGTGATATGAGTGAAAAGAAGCAGCCGACATCGGAGCAGATGGAGGAGCTGCACGGAGTGCCGGAGCGGGAATCGGTTTTGCTTTCGGTAGAAGAAGAAAACCTCCGTCCTGCTACTCTGATCGTTCCGCGGGCAGCAAAAGCGTATTTCAATGTGGAATTTCTTTCCAGCCCTGAAGCGCGCCCAATCCGGATTTTAGCAGAGTATCTGTATCCACTGGAGCATTTCCGCAAAGCCCAGGTGCACAACACCATTATTTTCTTTGGATCTTCCCGCATTCCGTCGCCTGAGCAGTATCAAAGTCGTCTGGCAGCACTGACCGCAGCGCTGCAAAAAGTGCAGGATGCCGAGCAGCGGCAGCATCTGGAAAGTGAGTTGCAGGAATTGGAGCGGCACAAGCCGTTTTTGCAATACTACGAAGATGCTCGCCGATTGGCAACGATGCTGACCCAGTGGAGTGAGCAGTTGCCGCCGAAGCAGCGGTATTACATTTGCTCCGGCGGCGGTCCCGGTATTATGGAAGCTGCTAATCGTGGGGCGTTTGAAGCAGGAGGAGATTCCATTGGGCTAAATATCAGTATTCCCTTTGAGCAGCATCCAAACCCATATATTACACCTCACCTGAACTTCGAGTTTCACTACTTCTTTATGCGCAAGTACTGGTTTGTCTACTTTGCAAAAGCAATGGTCGTTTTCCCCGGTGGCTTTGGAACGATGGATGAGCTATTTGAAATTTTAACCCTGCTGCAAACGCGAAAAATTAAAAAGCCTTTGTTGATTGTCATTTATGGTGAGGAATTTTGGCGAAAAGTTGTTAACTTTGAATATCTGGTAGAGGCGAAAATGATCAGTGAGTCTGATCTGGAACTCTTTGTGTTTTGCAATGATCCGGAAGAAGCCTTTCAGAAGATCGTATCCCGACTCAACGAGCAGATGAGGCAGTAGCAATGGGTAAAGTGCTGCACCGAGCTGAGGATTCCTTCATCGATCAGCGGCAGTTACGTGCCATTGTAACGTTGATGGAGGATCCTGATCAGGCGGTTCAGCACAGCATTCGGCAGCAGTTGCAGCGGTGGGGAGTTGCTGTCATTCCAGAACTGCGGCGCATTGCCCATACGGCAACGCCAGAGCAGCGATCGTGGATCGGAAATTTCATCCGTGAGTATCAGGTCGAAGCGCTGGAGCAATTGCAACGATCGCTAGTTGCCGCTATCAGTGAGCATCAACCATTGGTGCTGGAAGAGGTATTTTTTCAAATTTCCCGATTTGGGTATCCTGAGACCAATGTTGCATTCTGGCGTCAATATCTGGATCGATTAGCAGCGCAGTGCACAGCAAAGCAAGCTGGGGGGCTGGAGAAATACCAGTGTCTGCATCGTTTGTTTTTTGAGCAGGAAGGATTTCGGGGCGCCTGGGAAGAGGAGTATTACCATCCTGATTCCAGCTATGCCCATACGGTGTTGCAAACCCGGCGAGGAACACCGCTATCCCTTTCGATTGTGTACCTCCTCCTTGCCCGGAGAATAGGCATTGATGTTGAGGGGATCAATATGCCACTGCATTTTGTCCTCTATGCGCCTGAGCTGGATGTCTTTATCGATCCTTTCCAGCAGGGGAAGTTTTTGAGCTATGAGGAGTGCAGGTCCTTTATCGAGAGTAACCGATTAGGCTTTACCCCATCGATGCTACAGCCAGCCCCGCCAATTTCCATTGTGTTGCGTATGTTGCGCAATCTGGTCTATGGATACAACCGGATGAATCGGATGTGGGAATCGTCCATCTTACAGCAGTGTATCCATACGATTCTGGAGACTATCGAGGAGCATGGCGAACGTTAAATTGGTACTGTACACGGAAGATCCCTGGTTTCAAAAGCAGGCAGCACTCAAAGTACGGGGCGTGACGGTGCTTCGATCGCCTGCAGAACTCCACGATTTGTTCGATAGCGGAGACGCAGCCGGTGAGCTGGGATTCATTGTGGATCTGATGAGTCATCAGCTTGATAGTATCCACTGGATTGCGCGCATTCGTCAGCATTTCCCCAAAGCTACCATTGTTGGTCTGGTGCATCCTGCGGCAGCGGAGAAGAAAATGGCTGCAAAGCTGGCGGGGGCGCAGTACGTCCTTCCCCGCGATTCCTTTCCCACACTGTTGGAGTGGATCGAGCAGTACTTCACCCCGTCAGCAGATGCTTCCTGATCGTTGGCGTCCGGGGTTTCCTCCGTTCAATCCAAAATCCGCAAGCTGCTGACTCTCATCCTGTTCCGCTTCGATGGAGGCTGAAACCTGCTGGGAGCCCTGACTTTCGTCGACAAAGACTGGGAGCGCGGCTTTCGCCGGCAAAGATTGGGAACGCCGACTTTCGTCAGTAAAGCATACTGAAGTATACACCCCCGGTAAAGTGCATCCCACCGGGTGTGCTTCCAGCGAACTGAGAACCCCGGCTTTCGCCGGCAAGAAAAGATGGACACTGAAGTGTGCGCTCCCCCGGTAACAGGGAGCGCTGGCTTCCGTCGACAAAGGATGAAGATTGCACGCCAGGGTGTGTGCTCCCGGCGAGAAAGGATACTTTGCTGCTGCGTTCAATAACCCCATCGCCCGGAAAGGGAGGGGTAACAGAGAGCGTGTATTCGATACACCAGTTGCAGCAGGGGTGCATTTCAGTAGGGGAGAGACAAAAGGATCAGCGGTAATCAGCGTTGCCTTTTGGTATGTTCCTTTGCGCGCCCGGGAGGATTCGAACCTCCAACCTTCTGATCCGTAGGGACTCTTTGTAGGATTTTTGTGGTTTTATTGCTGTTTTTTGGCATTTTTGCGGGGTTTTGTAGGAGGTCGAAAGTATTCGATTTTTGGATGTGGTTAAATTTTGGTCAAATTTTTGTTAGCGCTGTGGAGGTGTTTTT
>WFXC01000024.1 GCA_015490805.1 Candidatus Kapaibacterium sp. | reverse complement strand
GGTTGGAGGGGATGTAGATGGGGATGGGATTATCAATGCGAGGGATCGGGTAAAGAGTCGGAACGCGTTATTTGGAATTGGCTACGTGAGCAGTGACGTAATGCTGGACGGGGCGGTGAATGCGTCGGATCGGACGATGATACGGAACAACACGTTCTGGGTGACGCAGGTGCCATAAGGGAGAGGGTTTCTTTGGAGCTTTTTCCTGAGGAGGAAGTAGGAATTTTTAGCTGACAGCAGTTGGCGTTTTCGTTTGCTGGGAGGGTCCGCTTTGCGGCGTGTGTGAGTCATTTTGCGGAGGGGCGACCCGGTGCTTTGCTCCGTGCATTGGGAGCGCACACTTCCGTGTGCAAAGATGCCGACTGAAGTCGGTGCTCCCAGTATGTGCTGGCGAAAGTCGGCGCTTCCGGCGGGACATACGCTTCAGCGTGTCTGGGAGCGTACGCTTCAGTGTGCAATTGCTGGGAACACACGCTCATAGGCATGCCTGGGAGCGTACCCTTTAGGGTGCGTTTTTAAATTCTTTGCCGGCGAAAGCCGGGGCTGCCAGTGGAGCGTTTCCGTTTGCTGGGCGCGTATGCTCATAGGCGTGCATTCGTTGCCGACTAAAGTCGACGCTCCCAGTACAGAACAGGTGTGGGAACTATCTCTGGACATTGTTATCACATCGGAGTAAGGGCGATCCTGTGTGGTCGCCCGCTTTCCGCAGCTGCAGAGCCGACTTGCATCGGGCATAGGGCAGACACACCGGTATGCTCCTACCACCACGCATTGCCGAACCAGCAGATTCCGTTCGTACCTTTTTTCGTACGAATAGATTCCAAACCGGCTCTTACACTCACGCTGCATCGCATCGGCAGGTGCCTGTGGGCGCAGCAGCGCTGCGCCCCTCCTCGCACCCTTCGGCGTGCATTCTCTGTGGAAATTCAGGAATACTTTCCGTGTCTGCCAGATAGTCGTGGAGGTAGCGTTGCTGAGCATAGGTGAGTTTGTCAGCCCAGGAGCCTATCGTGCTGAGAATTGGGAGTAATTCAAGTTGAGAAGCTGTGGTGTTCTGATTGGAGCATCTTTGTTCCGGGAACGCTATTTTTGTCGCAACGTCGTAGTTGCCATCACCGGCTGGATTCTTAATTTTGTAGTTTGGTTGGAACCTTTGAAACGAAAGGGGCTGGAACGATGAACGTGCGTGTGGAGTACGATTCGCTGGGTGCAGTGGAAGTGCCGGCAGATCGGTATTACGGAGCGCAGACTGCCCGATCCCTCCAGCATTTTTCTATCGGTAAGGAACGGATGCCGCTGGAAGTGGTGTATGCTTTAGCCATTGTGAAAAAGGCGGCAGCGATCGTGAATGCCGATCTGGGGCTGTTGCCGGAGTTTAAGCGAGACCTGATTGTCCAGGTAGCAGATGAAATTCTGGCTGGTAAGCTGGATGAGCATTTTCCGCTGTACGTCTGGCAGACGGGATCTGGGACGCAGACCAATATGAATGTGAATGAGGTTATTGCGAATCGGGCGATTGAGATTGCGGGGGGACAACTGGGGAGCAAAGATCCGATCCACCCGAACGATGATGTGAACAAGTCGCAGAGTTCTAACGACGTTTTCCCGACAGCAATGCACATTGCAGCCGTGCAGCAGATACACGAGAAATTACTGCCGGCAGTGACAGCATTGCGAGATACGCTGGCGCAGAAGTCGGAGGAATTCAAGGACATTATCAAAATTGGCAGAACACACTTGATGGATGCCACACCGCTTACCTTAGGTCAGGAGTTCTCTGGATATGTACAGCAGCTTACTCTGGCGCTGGAACGCATTGATCAGGGATTGAAGCGGCTTTATGATCTGGCAATTGGCGGGACAGCGGTTGGAACCGGACTGAATACGCATCCGGAATGGGCAGAGCGCGTTGCAGCGAAAATTGCTGAATTGACTGGATATCCATTCCGCAGTGCGCCCAACAAATTTGAAGCCTTAGCTGCCCACGATGCCTTAGTGTTTGCCCACGGCGCTTTGAAAACCTTAGCAGCATCGTTGATGAAAATTGCCAATGATATTCGATGGATGGCTTCCGGTCCACGGTGTGGGCTGGCGGAAATCTTTATTCCTGCGAACGAACCGGGGTCCTCTATTATGCCGGGCAAAGTCAATCCAACGCAGTCGGAAGCAATGACGATGGTGTGTGCGCAGGTGTTTGGCAATGATGCAACGATCAACTTTGCTGGGAGTTCCGGAAACTTTGAGCTCAATGTGTTCAAGCCAGTGATCATTTACAATTTTCTGCAAAGTGTGTGGATTCTCTCCGATGCCTGCCAGTCGTTTAATAAGTACTGCGCTGTCGGTATTCGTCCCAATGTGGAGCGACTGAAGTTTTATGTGGAAAACAGCCTGATGCTGGTAACAGCGTTGAACCCGTACATTGGCTACGATAATGCTGCGAAGATCGCAAAGTATGCGTATGAAAAGAATTTGTCGTTGAAACAGGCGGCGATTGAGCTGGGAATTTTGACCGCAGAAGAGTTTGACCGAATCGTTCGTCCCGAAAAAATGATTGGTCCGAATATTGAGTCTCCCAAAGGAAAGTCCGCACCGTAGGAATGGAACAACAACAGTGGTCCATCCAGAAAGCCATTGAGCTGTATAACATTGAAGGATGGGGGCAGGGGTATTTTAGCGTGAATGATCGAGGTAATGTCGTTGTACGACCACAGCGGGATGCTACGGTGGAAATTGATTTGCTGGCATTAGTGCACCAGCTTCTGGAACAGGATGTACATCCGCCGGTATTGCTCCGCTTTTCGGATATCATCGGTGATCGTATTGAGCAACTGGGGCGAGCGTTCGAACAGGCGTCGGCGGAGACAGGATATCAGGGGGAATTTTTTGCTGTTTATCCTATCAAGGTGAATCAGCAACGGGAAGTGGTGGAGGAAGTGTTGCGGTATGGATCGAAACGCAAAATTGGACTGGAAGCTGGATCGAAGCCGGAGTTGCACGCGGTTTTAGCCATTCTGGATGATCCCAATGCCCTGGTGGTTTGCAATGGATACAAAGATCACGATTTTATCGAGCTGGCGTTGCTGGCGCGCAAGATGGAGCGTCAGGTGTTTATTGTGATCGAGAAGTTGAACGAACTCCAGTTGATTCGGGACATTGCGCAGCACCATCAGGTCAAGCCGCAACTGGGGATTCGTATCAAGCTCAGCACTGCCGGAAGCGGTCGGTGGGCGCACTCCGGTGGGGATAAGAGCAAGTTCGGCTTAAATGCGACGGAGCTTTTGCAGGCGTTACAGTTTGCGCAACAGCACGGCTGGCTGGAGCATATCCGGATGATCCATTTTCATCTGGGTAGCCAGATTACCAATATCCACACGATCAAAGCGGCACTTCGTGAGATGGCTTCCTTCTATGTCCAGTTGCGGCAGTATGGCTGCAATATCGAGTATGTGAATGTTGGCGGCGGGTTGGGGGTCGATTACGATGGCACGCATTCCTCCCATCCCAGCAGTGTGAATTATACGTTGCAGGAATATGCGGATGACATTATCTACACGCTCCACGAACTGTGCGAAAAACACCAGCTTCCTCATCCGAACGTGGTCACCGAATCCGGACGGGCGATGACGGCTCACCACTCAGTGTTGGTGGTGAATGTGATGGAGTCCACGACCTTCCCGGTGTGGGAGGAATCGATGACATTGCGTCAGGAAGATCATCCGCTGCTCCATTCGCTTTACGATACATACATCCACTTAGAGCCACGGAATATCCGGGAATCGTGGCACGATGCATTGCAGTTGAAGCGAGAGATGCTCAGCCTGTTCACATTGGGAATGCTGGATCTGCGAACGCGGGCTTTAGCCGAAAGTCTGTTCTGGAGTATTGCCCGCAAGGTGGATCTGCTGTCACAACAACATCCCTTGCCGCACTGGCAGGAAGAATTTGATGAGTTGCGAGAGGAGTTGACGGCAAAATATTTTTGCAATTTCTCCATTTTCCAGTCGCTGCCCGATGCGTGGGCGATCGACCATCTTTTTCCGGTGGTGCCAATCCATCGATTGAATGAGCCGCCCACTGTAGCAGCGACGCTGGAGGACATTACCTGTGATTCCGATGGGCGATTGGATCAGTTTATCCAGGGGTTCCGCCATACACCTTACATCCGGCTCCATCCGCTGCGGCGGGGGGAACCGTACTTTCTGGGTATCTTTTTAGTCGGTGCCTACCAGGAAATTCTGGGCGATTTGCACAATTTGTTTGGCGATACGAACATTGTGCACATTATGATTCAGGATGGTCAGCCCGTTGTGGAACAAATTCTGGATGGGGAAACCGTCGCGGACGTGCTGGAGTACGTGGAGTTTAATCCCAAAGCGCTGGCACGCAAGGTGGAACGATGGGTGCACCAATCGATTCAGGCCGGGAAGATTTCCGAAGCACAGGGTCGGGAGTTTCTGGCGATCTACCGATCCGGACTCCATAGTTACACGTATTTGCAGCAGCTTCGGATGCCGGATGTCCCGGCGCTTTCAGTTGACGGGCAAGCGCACAAAGTGAAATCGGCAGAAACATAGGTTTCCGTAGAGAAGTCTCCCTCAACACTGCGGCAAGGGGCATTCTGAAGGAGCCATACTGGTTTTTGACTTGCCAGCGTTACCGGAAAACACTGCTACAAGGGTGAAGATAGCTGAAATCGGTAGTTTGACGAAGGCGGCACTTTCTCCCAGAGGAAAGTTGGGTGCCGCACGCAGGTGAAGCTTGTCCACAAATACTTGCCAAAAGCAGCGCTTTTCCGGAAAGCGCACAGGGCTGGAGGAATCTTGGGGGAACAGTAATCGATAAGGCTATCGGCAAATTCGAGGAAGGAGGTAGTCATTTGGAAATTCAGCCAAAATTTGCTACATTTGAATTACCGCAGATTTGTCGAAAAAATCAGAGGAACACCCCGATGAAAGCTGTGATTTTAGAGATGAATCCGCAAACGCCACAGCCCACGAAATTACGTCGCGCCGTTGAAGCACTGCAGGCAGGCGGCATTGTTGCCATTCCAACCGATACGGTTTACGCTCTGGCTACCCGCTTACAAAACAAAGCGGGCATTGAACGCATTCGGAAGTACCGAAAAATGAGTGAAGAAAAACATATGACGTTCCTGATCGAGTCTTTGACGCCGATCGCTGAGTATGCCCACGTATCGAATGCGGCGTTTAAGCTCATCCGCCAACTAATCCCCGGATCGTATACCTTTATTTTGCCAGCGACGAAAGCAGTGCCAAAGCAGGCGATGCATCCGCGACGGCACACGGTGGGAATCCGCATCCCTGATGAGCCGGTGACGCTGGCTTTGCTGCGAGAATTGGGGGAGCCGCTGCTATCGATTTCCGCTTTTGCTCAGGATGTGGTTTTTGATTCCTTTGAAGATTTGATTCGGGAATTGCAAGGGATTGCTGATGTTATTCTCAAAGTTCCCAACTTTTCATTGGGCGAACCTTCCACCGTGCTGGATCTGACCGCTGAACCTTTCACCATTGTTCGAGAGGGGGCGGGGATGGAAGAACTGGAAAGTTTTCTGCTGGAGTCCTGACGCTGTGAACATTGCCGGAGCGCAACTTTTCATCCGTTTGAGCGTTTAACTGCGAGCGCATAGTTCAATAGTGAAGGGAAACCCGATGGAACAGAAGGGGTATCAGCCGCCACCACCACCTGCGTATATGCAGCAGCGACGTTCCTCGCGGTGGTGGATTCCGATTTTGATCATTGGCATTATTATCGCTGTCATTCTCATTGTGCTCGTTGGTGGAATTGCGCTGACGATTTCTGCTTTTGAAAAATCGCCGGTTATCGTTCGATCCAATACGATTCTGTGGCTGGATGCCCGGGGAATAGTACGGGAGCGTGCGCCAGAGTCTCCACTGGCAATTTTCTCGGAACCAGTAGCTCCAACCCATTTTGAGATCCTACAGGCAATTCGAGTTGCGAAGGAAGATCCAAACATTGCCGCCATCGCTTTTGAAGCATCGCAATTGCGGGCAGGGTGGGTCAAGACTTCCGAAATCATTGCTGCACTGGATTCTTTTCGTGCCGTCGGAAAGCCGGTTTATGCCTTTCTGGAATTCGGTAATGAACGAGATTACTACCTGGCTTCCGTTGCGGATTCCATCTTTATGCCAGCTCACGGTATCCTGGAATGGAACGGGTTTGCGATCGTGTCGCTGTTTTTCAAAAAGGCGCTGTCAAAGCTGGGTGTTCAGTTTCACGTTGAAGCGCTGGAGGAATACAAATCTGCCGGCGAAAGTTTTTCACGAACCAATTTTAGTCCAGCAGCACGCGAGGAATATGCTGCTGTTTTGCAGGCTATTGAGGATCGTTTTGTGGCAACGGTGAGTCGATATCGCCATTTGCCGCCGGACACAATTCGTGCTTTGCTCCATTCGGGGATTTATTCGCCCACCGAATTTCGGCGCTATGGGCTGGTCGATAGTCTGATGACGTATAGCCAGTTTGTGGACTTTTTGCGAAAGCGGGTCATTGGCGATACCCTTGAAGCCGAAGGAGTGGTAAAGGTCAACGTTGGTGTTTCGGTCAATGGCAGCAAAATTGAGATTCGGAACAAGCTCCGAAAAATTTCCGTTATGAAATACCTTTCCAGTACCTCTTTTCTGGAAGCAAAAGAGCGGATGAAGTCGGCACGCAAGACCATTGCTGTGATCGTTGCATCCGGGAGTATTGTTCCGAAAAGTCAAAAGGAGTTGCGAGAACCTTCTGTCATTGCGGAGCGAGACTATGTGGAGTATCTTGAGCGAGTTGCGCGAGATACAACCATCGCCGGTGTGCTCTTGCGCATTGATAGTCCGGGCGGTTCTGCCTCCGCATCGGATGGGATCTGGAGCGCAATTCAGAAAGTGCGAGCCCGCAAACCGATTTACGCGGTGCTGAGCGATCTGGCTGCCTCCGGTGGATACTACATTGCCAGCGGTTGCGATACGATTATCGCGCATCCCCTGACCCTGACTGGTTCGATCGGTGTGATCATCATTTATCCTTCCTTAGCACAGATGTTTCAGAAGCTAGGTATTACCGTGGATTCCATCGCAACATCTCCCACAGCCGTTGATTTGAATACGGTGCTACCTTTCAAGGAGCGCGACAAGCAGATTCTCCATCGGCTGGCAACTGAGAGCTATCAGACCTTCCTTCAGCGTGTTGCCAGCGGGCGCCGACTGCCGCTGGATACCGTGCGGGCGTTAGCAAAGGGACGAGTATGGACCGGTGATACGGCTGTGACCTTGGGGCTGGCGGACGTTACCGGCAATTTTGATACAGCCGTTCGTTTGATGAAAGCCCGGCTGGGTATCCCTGATAGTGAGCAGGTGCGCCTCCGCTTTTATCCCCGGCATAAGGACCCACTGGAACGCCTCTTAGAGTTATTCTTTCAGGACTGGCTGGCGGGTGTTTCTGTTCGTTCTGAACCCGCGATGCTCTCCGAGTGGCTGGCATTCGCGCCCCCTGCGCTTCGTACTTCAATGCTGCATTTGTGGCATCTGTTCCAGTGTGCCTCCTCAGGAGAGTATGTGTTGACGGCACAACCGTGGATAGTCGATGTCCAATAGGATCTCGGTATGCTAAATCGTGTTTGTGATTGTTGCCTCCACTGGAAGTTAGCGGAAGAAGAGGCATAAGGTGAGCAGCTATGCTCTATTCCTGCAATGCTGTTCGGAGATACTGTCCGGTCAGGCTGCGGGGATTACTGGCAATGTCCTCTGGTGTTCCGACGGCGACCACTTCTCCGCCTTTGTCACCACCTTCCGGTCCCAGGTCGATGATCCAATCGGCGGTCTTGATCACATCCAGATTGTGTTCGATGACGATGACCGTGTTGCCGCGATCGACCAATTGGTGGAGGAAATGGAGTAGAATCCGAATGTCTTCGAAATGCAAGCCGGTCGTGGGTTCGTCCAGAATATAAAGGGTTTTGCCCGTCGCGACCTTGGTAAGCTCAGCAGCTAACTTGACCCGCTGCGCTTCGCCCCCTGAAAGCGTGGGCGCCGGCTGCCCCAGGCGGAGATATCCAAGACCGATGTCTTCCAGCACCTGTAGGTAGCGGCGGATGGCAGGGATGTCCTGAAACAGCGTTCGTGCTTCCGTGATGGTCATCTCTAACACATCGGCGATGGAGTAGCCTTGATACCGGACCTGCAACGTTTCAGTATTGTACCGCTTACCATCGCAGAACTCGCAGGGCACAGTCACGCTGGGCAGAAAGTGCATTTCAATGGTTTTCACGCCCATCCCCTGGCAGGGTTCACACCGTCCGCCACGAACATTGAAGGAAAAGCGGGAGGGAGTAAATCCCCGGACCCGCGCCTCAGGAAGTTGCGCAAAGAGTTTTCGGATCTCGGTGAAAACACCCGTATACGTTGCTGGATTCGATCGAGTCGTTCGACCTATGGGGGATTGGTCGATGACCACAACTTTGTTGAGATGCTCCAGCCCTTCGATCGCCCGGTAGGGTAGCGGAAGCATCTGCGCTCTGTGGAAATGGCGTGCTAAGATGGGGTGCAGCGTATCGTTGATCAGCGTTGACTTTCCCGAGCCGCTTTTGCCGGTGACGCAGATGAAACATCCCAGTGGGAATTCCACCGTAATGTTCCGAAGGTTATTCCCCGTTGCGCCGATCAAGCGGAGCTTTTTGCCATTGCCAGCACGCCGCTGTTTGGGCAGCGGAATTTTTCGTTTGTGCTGCAGGTACTGCAAGGTCAGCGACTTCCCATTTTGCCTGTTCAGCGATTGCCGGAGTGTTCCAGCGTAGAGAATGTCTCCACCTTGGACGCCTGCGCCCGGGCCCAGATCGATCAGGTAATCAGCCGCTTCGATCGTATCCCGATCGTGTTCAACAACGATGATCGTGTTGCCCAGATCCCGCAGGGATTTAAGCGCTTGAATCAATCGGCGATTATCCGAAGGGTGGAGTCCAATGCTGGGTTCGTCCAGCACATAAAGCACGCCGACCAGTTGCGCGCCAATTTGGGCGGCTAAGCGGATCCGTTGCGCCTCGCCGCCGGAGAGAGTATTTGCGGGTCGATCCAGTGAAAGGTATCCAAGACCAATGTCGACCAGAAAGCCCAGTCGCTCAACGATTTCTTTCAACACAATGCCAGCAATTTTTTGTTCCCGCTGTGACAGTTGCACCTGTTGCAGAAACTGGAGTGCCGCTTCAATGTTCATTGCGGCAATGTCTGCGATGGATTTGCCAGCGATGCGGACTGCCAGGCTTTCAGGGCGGAGGCGCTGCCCGCGACAAACGGGACACGGCAATGTTGCCATAAAGCGTTCGTACCGTCGCCGCCTGAGAGTGGATTCAGTCCGCTGGTACTCCTCCAGAAAGATCTGAAGCAACCCAGGGAAACGCACCGCGTATGGTCGTTGATCGAAGGGGAGTTTGACAGCGTATTCTCGATTTGTCCCGTAGAGCAGAATGTGCCGATGTTCTTCGGCAAGCTGGTCATAAGGGATTGACAGAGCAATCTGATGTTCTGTTGCCACAGCGTCTATTAAGCGCCACAGCCACGTGCGCCGCTTTTTCCCCAGAAGTTCAATAGCACCGTCCGCCAGAGATTTGTCCGGTGCTGTGACAACCAGTTCGGGATGAAACTGCCGCCGAATGCCCAATCCTTCACACTCCGGACAGGCGCCTCGTGGGGAGTTGAAGGAAAAGTGGTGCGGTGCTAAGGGTTCATACGAGCGTTGACAAACGGGGCAGGCAAGATGCAGATTCAGCCATTGCTCTTCCCATCGCTGCTGCTGTTCATTGTACCACAGCACGATGACGCTACCTTTGCCCCAATCCAAAGCCAGATGTAAAGAATCCACGATGCGGCGGTGCAAGGTGGGGCGGATGGCCAGGCGATCGACGACCAGCTCGATGTTGTGGATTTTATATCGACTGACCTCATATCCCTCTTCCAGCTCTGCGATCGTTCCATCCACCCGGACTTTGGTAAATCCAGCTTTCCGCAGTTGTTCAAACAAAGCGCGGTAGTGCCCTTTGCGCCCCCGGACCAGCGGTGCCAGAATCTGTACTTTGGTACCTTCCGGGAGTGCCATTACGGTCTGCACCATTTCTTCCTCATTGAGCGCTTCCACCGCAACGCCTGGATGATCGACACAGAACTGCGTTCCGATTTTCGCAAACAGTAGTCGCAAGTAGTCGTAGATTTCGGTGATTGTTCCCACCGTGGATCGGGGATTGGTGCCTGCTGTTTTTTGATCAATGGCGATGGCGGGAGATAATCCTTCAATGAAGTCCACATCGGGCTTTTCTAAGATGCCGAGAAACTGTCGCGCGTACGGTGATAGACACTCCACATAGCGGCGCTTGCCTTCAACATAGAGCGTGTCAAATGCCAGTGAGGATTTACCGGAACCTGAGACACCGCTAATAACGACCAGTTTTTCTCGAGGGATTTCCAAACTAATGTTTTTTAAGTTGTGCTCTCGTGCGCCCCGGACGACAATGTGGGTGTATTCACCCGATGGTGCCCCCAGCCCACCATTACCATCTGGAATCCACCAGCTCTGCGTGTTCTTCTTTTTCCGTCCCATCGTTGTGTGGATATCTCCCGATCGTGCTGTAATTTGCGAATTTGAAAAGTTCTGGAAGCAAACAGGAACAAACAAAACTCAGTGACGAATGAAGCTTCTGGATTTGCGCAGCGATACGGTGACGAAGCCAACTGCTGCGATGCGGAATGCTATTGCAGCGGCTGCGGTTGGCGATGATGTCTATGGGGAGGATCCAACGGTGCAGCAGTTAGAACAGCGAATGTGCGAGCTGTTTGAGAAAGAGGCGGCACTGTTTGTACCCACAGGGGTAATGGGAAATCAACTGTGCCTCAAGGCGCAAACGCAACCAGGCGATGAGGTCATTGTTGACAGTGAGTCGCATATTTTCCACTACGAAACGGCAGCTCCAGCGGTGCTTTCAGGATTGCAGTTGTACCCATTGCCCAGTCAGCGCGGGGTGTGGAGTGAGGAGATGCTGCGCCGGGCTATTCGACCCAGTGCATACTATTTACCGCCAACCCGTGGCATTTGTCTGGAACAGACGCATAATCGGTATGGCGGTGCAGTGTTGCCATTGGAATTCTTTGAGATGGTGCGAGCGGTGGCAGATGAGCATCAGCTCTTTGTCCATTGCGATGGCGCACGGATCTGGAATGCCAGCGTTGCAACTGGTATCCCGGTTTCCCGTTATGCCCGCTATTGTGATTCTCTCTCTGTGTGCTTCTCCAAAGGGTTGGGTGCACCGATTGGCTCGATGCTGTTGGGATCACAAGCGATGGTGCAACGGGCGCATAAATGGCGGAAAGTGTGGGGCGGTGGAATGCGGCAGGTGGGGATCTTAGCCGCCGCTGCTTTGTATGCGCTGGATCACCACATTGAACGGCTGAAACAGGATCACCACAATGCGAGACGCTTTGCTGAGCAGATTCGCCAGTTGCCGGGAATTTCTGTTGATCCAGATCACGTGGATACGAACATTGTGGTGTTCCAACTGGCACCGTTTCTCCAGCCTGCTGCTACGTTTGTTGCACGGTGTCGGAAAGTGGGTGTGTTGTTCAATGCAATTCGGGAAGATGCCATTCGGGCGGTCTTTCATCTGGATGTTGCCGCCAGTGATGTGGAAGACGCTGTGGATAGAATAAAGCAGGTTATTGAGCAATGGAACGATCGAAAGGAGTCACAATGAAAGGAAAGTTGTGGTTCATCGGGATGTTGCTGGGCTGGTTGCCGTTGATCAGCAGTGCGCAGTCACACCAGGTACCATCGGCAACACCGTCGACATCCAGACTACAAATGCAGTCCCAGCCTGATACTCTGTACTTTTCTCTGCCCCAGTTTGCTGGCACGATGGGCGCTGCTAATGCTTTTTTAGCGTACACCAATGTTGTGCTCGTTGGCGATGCCTATATGGCGGGATTACAGCCGGATTCCATAGCCATTGCTTTGTTGACTGGAACAGAAAATCTGGTGGAGATGGTACAACAATCGCTCCAGCAACTGCGCAGCAGCGCTACAGTTTCAGCCCAGAGCCGGTTGGTCATTGGCGAAATGGAACTCATTTTCGATGGTGTACGGGAAATGATTCGGGAGTTGAAGCGCTTTATCGATCAGGGCGAAGTTGATCGAAAGCAGTTTGAGCGCTATGAAACTGCCCGTGCTGCCACGTGGAAGCGATTATCCCGATTCCTGGGATTGCAGCAATAGCAGGACGCCTATGGCGTGAGCACCAAAATTCGTATCTTTGAATTTTGCAGCAAAACCCCTGGTAAGGCAGGAACAAAGCAGGAGTACCAGTGCAAAGACGGTTTCGAATCACACGTTCAATCATTCCGAACGTTTTTACCCTGATGAATCTGTTCAGCGGGTTCAATGCCATTGTGCAAATCAGCGCTGGACATTACTGGGCAGCCGCAGGGTTTATTGTCTTAGCTGCCGTGTTCGATATGCTGGACGGAATGGTTGCCCGTTTGATTAAAGCCACCAGTGAGCTGGGGGTGGAACTGGATTCGCTCTGCGATGCCGTTTCGTTTGGGGTCGCCCCTTCGTTCCTGATCTATCACGCATACTTTGCTCAGTTTCAAGGCTGGGGAGTGGTGGTTTCAGCGCTGCCAGCTTTAGCAGGGGTTTTCCGACTTGCCCGGTTTAACGTCCAGTTGACCGATTTTGAAGATAAGCGGTACTTTGTTGGTATGCCAATTCCTTCTGCTGCTTTGACACTGCTGTCGTATGTCCTGTTTTACGATCAGGCAGGGCTTATTCCTGACCGCTGGCGTACCGCTGCATTCCTTGCCGTCACCGCCATTCTTTCTGCCTTAATGGCAAGTACCATTCGCTTTTTCAGTATCCCGAAGCTTTCAAAACAGGGAGTGCGCGAATATCCCTTCCGCTTTGCTTTCCTTGTTTTTGGTACGGTTGTGGTCGTTGTTTCCAAAGGAGTGTTGCTATTTCCGGTAATGGTGCTCTATATCCTTGCCTCGGTCATTCGTCATACCATTGACCGGCTGCGACGGTGGAGAGAGCTGGACGATGAAGCAGTTGCCGGTCCTTTCGATTTGTAAAAGCAATCGCTGGATAAAAGTATGCAACAGTTTGCCGCTTCTGTCATTGTTACCTTGCGCCAGAATATTGCTGATGTACAGGGGAAAACCATTGAAGATGGGTTGCATTCCCTGGGATTTATGCAGATTCGCAATGTGCGCGTCGGCAAATTCTTCCACTTTTCTGTGCAGGCGGCTTCTGAAGAAGAAGCCCGGCAGATCGTGGAGCAAGCCTGCGTTAAACTTTTGGCAAATCCCGTGATCGAAGACTTTTCTATTTCCCTGACACCAGAAGAGGCAGAAGTGAGTGAGCTATGAAATACGGGGTGGTCATCTTTCCCGGTTCCAACTGCGATCGAGATACGCTGTATGCCATTGAGCATGTGATGGGTGAAGCCGTAGTGCCGTTGTGGCATAAGGATCGTACTCTTCCCTCTGATCTGGATTGTGTCATTCTGCCTGGCGGGTTTTCCTATGGCGATTATTTACGTCCCGGTGCCATTGCCCGATTTTCTCCCATTATGCAGGAAATCAAACGGTTTGCCGATCGCGGTGGCTATGTCCTGGGTATCTGCAACGGATTCCAGATTTTGACCGAGGCGCAATTGCTGCCGGGAGCATTACTTCAGAATGCATCACTGCGTTTTATCTGCCGCTCTGTCTTTCTGCGCGTTGAGACAGTAGACTCTCCGTTTACGGCGGCGGCGACTGCTGGACAGGTGCTCCGTATTCCCATTGCACACGCCGATGGTCGGTATTACATCGATCCGGATGGGCTCAAAGCGCTGGAAGATGGGGACCAGATTCTGTTCCGCTATGCCACTCCTGATGGAGAGGTTACCGAGGCAGCAAATCCCAATGGCTCGCTGGGCAATATCGCCGGTATCGTGAATCGACGTCGTAATGTGTGCGGAATGATGCCCCATCCGGAGCGAGCCGTTGAAGTCCTTTTGGGATCTGAAGATGGAAAAGTGGTGTTTGAATCCTTACGTTTTTTCGTTCAACAACAGGAGTATCGGCAATGGGAACCATTGGCATCACAGAATTAGTCATCATCTTTTTGATCATCGTCGTCCTTTTTGGCGCTCGCCGTATTCCGGAACTCATGCGCGGACTGGGATCGGGCATTCGAGAGTTTAAGAAAGCAGCGCAGATGGACGAACCGGAAGAAACCTCTCCGGTGCATCGTCAGGCATTGGAATCCTCAGGATCGCAGAGTGCACCAGCTTCCCCGGAGCACCAGTCGCACAGCAGTCAGACAAGTACTTCGTAGAGCAATGTTCGACGTTGGGTTTGGCGAACTCCTCCTGATAGTACTGGTCATTCTGTTACTCTTTGGTCCCAAGAAATTGCCGGATGTCTCGCGCACCATTGCAAAAGGACTGGCACAGGTTCGCAAGGCACAGGCGGAGTTTCACCGTAATCTCAACCTGATCAGTGAGGAAATTCAACAGGCGACAGAAAGCAACGAGGTCTCCAGGACCGTGCCTGAGAGCAGCGTTTCACGATCTCCACTGGGCAATGGCGCTCAAGCGGTTTCTCCTCCTTCGTCCGGCAAGAAAATGTGAGTGGCAATGCGAAAACTGATACTGCTATCGATGGAAATGTGGTGGTAAGCAGAGCACTGCTTCCAGTGTTTAATATTGGGCACATCTGGAAACGAATTGTTATGGTAGAACGTCCCTTTGAAGGAAAAGTTCATTAGCGCAGGCTCAATTGGTGGCAATGGAAACGCTTGAAAAACAGATGGACGAATATCGGGTTCGTACGTTCGGCGACTTGTTGCGAGCCCTGAAAGCGCACCCAGAGTGGCTGGAGGAGTTGCGCAAACTCATTCTCACGACTGAACTTTTAGAGTTGCCACGAAAGGTGGATGAGTTAATTCGGTTGGTTAAGCAGCACGGGGAATTGCTGAAGGAACACGACAGGCGTCTGACTCGGGTAGAACAGGATATCCAGGTGCTCAAGGAGGACGTTACGGTGCTCAAAGAGGACGTTGCGGTGCTCAAGCAGGACGTTGCGGTGCTCAAGCAGGACGTTGCGGTGCTCAAGCAGGACGTTGCAGGGCTTAAGCAGGATGTCGCGGTACTTAAGCAGGACGTTGCAGGGCTTAAGCAGGACGTTGCAGGGCTTAAGGACGATGTTGAGACACTCAAAGATCAGGTAGGAGGGTTGAGAGGAAAGGACTATGAACGAGCGGTTCGAGAACGATATCCAGCGATTGTCTGGCGAGTAGTCCGGAAAAGCAGGATTCTCTCGACGCAGAAATTGGCAGATCGGCTTGACGAAGCGGTGGAAGCTGGGACCATCAATGAGCAAGATTATCGCGATGTAATGGAATTAGACGCTGTCATAGAAGGTCGAGATTGGCACAGTGGGGAACCGGTTGTACTGGCAGTAGAAGCTTCCGTTACCGCATTTGAAAAAGATGTTCATCGAGCAGCGGAGCGTGCCCAAATTCTCCAACGAGCCTTTGGCATCAAAGCAGTCCCGGTCGTTGTGTGTGACCGGGCTTCTAAAGGAATAGAGCAAACAGCACAGCAGCAAAGGGTTCATCTTCTTTCCTACCAGTACCAGGCGTGAAAGCTGGCGGCACGGCGTCTTCCTTGAAAACTTCTTCCCTGCCGATAGCAGCCTTAAGCAAGCTTTGTTGCCAGCGTACTCCTGTGGATCTGCTGTTGCGTCCTCTAAGATATGCCCTCTCTGCCCGTCCGTGGGCACGAATCACTCCCTGTGTTCCAAGAGGGCAGCTTGTTAAGCAGCTTTGTCTGTGCTCAGCGATGTATCCTTCGGCAGTAATTGCGGCAGGATTGATCGATCTAACTGGAAAGCAGCGATCAGTGTATCCTCAACTTCCTGGAACTTCAGCAGAAAAGCCTCATACGTTGGCATTGTGATTTGCAACTCCGGTGGCAGGTTCTCGAAAAACATTCGGAGCGACTTTGGCGGATTCTCCAGCGGAGCAGTGTATAGATACTGGAAAAATGGTGTTAATTTGTGGAAAACCGCAAGTTCCTGAGATTGATCAAAAGACTGTCGCCAGAGAGCGAATACATTCTGGACGAAAACGGCGCTGAGATGCACTTGATTGCCCGTTTGGAGGATGCGGGAAATGCGCGATAATACGGCGTATGATCGATCGATGGAGTTTTTAAATAACTCCTGCGCCCGAAGAAACATCATTGCTCCCTTCCCTTTCACTTGTTGCACTTTTGTTGTTGCAAGGACCGCGGCGCTGCCGGCGGTACAGCGTAATGAATCAACAATGGTGCCAGTATCTTGGTGATCGCAGAAAAAATCGAGAAAATGGAGTTTTTTCAACAATAGGAGTTTTTGGCGGAATTCGATGGAGAGAATATTCTCCACAAAATACACAGGAAAGACACAAAGTTATTGATGGCGATGATCCGGAAAGAGAGTATGGCACAGCGATGGCAGTGGCTGTTTGCCCTGCTGATGCGTTCTTACGGTTGTGCTGCAAGCGCCTGAAGTAGCTGGCGCAGTTGGCGAGCTGTTGGTTGAGGTAATCCCGGTAGTTGCAGCGCTTGGCGTGCTGCTTTTACTGCTTTCCGGTCATTCCCGATGGAATACAATACGAACGCTTGCTCGGCAAGAATCTGGGCGCGGAGCTTCGTATCCTGAACGTGCTGAAGGGCTGATTCCAGATGATCCATCGCCACAGCGAAGTTCTTCTGATATCGAGCGATCTGGCTACGGAGCAACTCGATGCGCGCCTCGGTATCCGGCGTTAGTTGGGTAGCAAACTGGCGTTGGAGCTGATCCAGTAACTGAGACGCTGGAACGAAATCTCGGGTCAGAACGTACGATTCTGCCAACTGTACAGCCGTACGGATATAAGCAGAGTCATTGCGTTGTTGCTGATAGCGCTGCAGTTGCGTTCGATAATACTGCTGGATCGTTCGTTCACTGGTCACATCCACAGATGGTGCCAGCGCTAATAACTGCGTACGTTCTGTTTCCCTCGCTGAAGAAGTGTTCGTCTGGCTCGATGCGTGCTGCTTTGCCTGTTCCTGCAGCTCTTTTTCGACCGCAGTATTGCTGGTTGCATCAACAGGAGGAGGTACAGTGAGGATCAGTGTATCCGCAGCGGTAGCTTCCGATACCGGGGTAACCGTGTCCTGTTTTGCAATCGATGGGGGTTTCACAACGGTGTGGGGGCGGATAAAGGCGTTCCAGACAACAAGAGCACCGATGGTAAGGGCAAAAATGCTGGTGGTAACCCACGTGATTAGCGAGCCAAATATAGAAGATCCACCAGAGCTTACAACCGAAGAGGTAAGGGCAGTGGTACCAACGCCAGCCGCGATAATAGCTGCTAATTTTTTATAGGTGTCAGGAATCACCGCTGCCCGTTCTGCCTCTTGCTTCGCTTCGTCTGCTTCCTGCTCGAGCAGGTTGATGACCTGTGTATACTCTTCGACTTCCCGGGCAAATTCGGGAGAGTTCTGACGCAGGTGCTCAAATTCCTGCTGCTCTTCTGGCGATAGTTCACCTGCAAGGAATTTGTTCAGCAGCTCCTCAGCCCTTGTCATACCGGTACTCCTTTAAGATTGGGGCTAACAACTTGCGTAACATCTGAAGTGCACGAAAATTCCGCACCTTTGCTAAGGAAACACTAATTCCCAGCCGTTCTGCGATTTCAGCAAAGCTGAGATCCTGATAGAAACGCAGTATAATGACTTCCCGAAAGGATTCTGGCAGTTGTTGAAGCGCCTGGTCAATCTGTTCTCGCAGCAGCAAAGACTCTTCCCACGTCGGTGATACGGCAAAGCGCATCTCTTCTAAGATCGTTTCGTCCACGGTGTGCTTGCGCTGGCGAATCTGATTCAAACACTGCGTTCGAGCTATAGTAAAGAGCCAGTTCGCAAAGCTGCCACCGCGGAAAGAATGGCGGTAGTCGTACATTCGCAAGAAGATGTCCTGATACAAATCTTCCGCTTCCATTTTATTGCCCAGCATTTTCAAGCAGTAGGTATACACATTTCGGGAATACCGCTCATAGAGCACTGCGAAAGCCGATAGATCATTGTTCCCACGCAGCAATTCAAACAGTTCTTCATCCGATAACGACCGATATTGATCCGGCGTTTCCATTGCTATTCTTGTCCAAAAACACAATATTTCACTGAGCGGTTACATTGTTATGGATATCGATCGCTCAACTTTTTTGCTAAGGTTTGTACAGCGGTAACATAGTCCTGGCTATGGTTGTATGCGTAAATCGCTTTCCGCTGCTGACGAGCCGATTTTCCCCATCCGTGCGCCTTCAGGTATGCCGCGATGCTATGCGTAGCATCCGGAAAGGAGAACAGATCGACCTGCCCATCCTGGTTCCCATCCACTGCCCACCGCAAAAAGCTGGATGGGAGAAACTGAGCATAGCCAAATGCGCCAGCCCACGAACCATAGAGGGAAAATACATCGATACCACGCTGGAGGTAGAGTTGAGATAAAGCTTCTAATTCTTGCAATGCCCACTGGGCTTTGCGCCGCGATCGCTTGACTAATTTCTGTTCCAAAGCTGCTAATTCAGTCGGTGATCCCTGAAATTGAGCACGCAGTCGCTCCCGGTTCTTGGCTAAGTACATAGAGTCATCTGCCATTGCAACGGAGAGGAAAACGCTGGGTATATGATGTTTGCCCGTGTAGCTGCCCAGTTTTGTCTCTACGTACAGGATAGCAACGATGATCTCCTTCGGTACGTGGTACTGTTGTTCCACTGCCTGCAAAAGCGAATCGTGCTGCTTCAAGAAGCGGAGACATCGCTGCACTGCTCGTTCACTATAGAAATGAGAGTAGTCTGGCTTTCTGGAAGTGCCCAGCACGTTAATCCGCGTAAATTTCTCGTCGAATCGTACCTTAGGATGGGTGGCAAGGAGCTGGATGAACGCCTGCGGAACGCCACGTTGCTGGAGCTTTTGCAAAACCGGAGCATAGGGCAAAGCGGCTGTTAAAGGCGGCAGTGCTGCAAGGTCGGTTGTTGTAGGGGATGCTATAGCAATAGCCGTATCTGCCGGAGAGGGCGGCAAGGGGGACAGCCTGGTTTGCCTTACCACAGGAGATGTACAGCTCCAGATCCCGAGAATAAGCAGAGCCAGTGTATATCGTGCTGTTGTCATTGTACTGTTTGAAGCTTCTGGAACTCCATCGCTTTTTGCTGGATGAATTCAGGATAAATTTGATGCTCAATTGCTTTGATCCGCATTTCCAGCCGCTCCGGCGTATCTTCTTTGTCGATGGGAATGCTTTTCTGAAGTAGAATGGGCCCAGCGTCGTATTCTTCAGTAACTTCGTGGATCGTAATGCCTGTTTCTGTTTCGCCTGCCTGAAGAACTGCTTGATGAACTCGACGTCCATACATTCCTTTCCCGCCAAACTTTGGAAGCAGTGCTGGATGGATGTTGAAAATACGCCCACGGTAGCGTTCGATGATTGCTGGAGGGATTTTGCGCAAATATCCTGCTAAAACGATCATTTGCACTCCGTACTGATCCAGTAGTTGCTGGAGCGCTTCTACATATTGCGTTTCTGTCGCAAAATCTGCTGGATTGCAGTATTCAGCCGGAATGTTAAACAATGCCGCGCGTTTGAGCGCCCCGGCATCTTTGCGGTTGCTGATGACACAGGCGACGGTGAAAGCCGCATCGCTCTGGAGGGAGCGATGGATGATCGCTTCAGCGTTGGTTCCACTGCCGGAAGCAAAAATTGCTATGCGAATTCTGGCATTACTCATCGTTATCCAAATCGTGGTTCCCACAAATCTTTGAGAATGCAATCCCACGGAAAACGGAACTCGTCATCTGGATCGTATGGGTGAGACTGGAGATTGACCACCAGCACTTCCGGGAAAGAAAGGGCTTTCCAGCCGTGCAGAATTCCCGGTGGAATGACCAGCAGCGAAGGCTGGTTGGTTCCCAGAATAAATGAATTGACCTGCCGGAACGTTGAAGATGACGGGCGAATGTCAACGCATAGCACCTGGAGTTTCCCTCGGGTAACAACAAACTGGTCGGTGTGGTGCTGGTGTAAATGCCAGCTTTTGACAACGCCAAAATCCGTTGCAGATTGGTAGATATGCTGCGGGATGATCAGCGGTTCGTTTTGAAGCCAGGGCTCGCTCCAGAGCTCGATCAATTCGCCCCGTCCGTCAACAATGGGACGGAGATGCTTCCAATACATTCCCTCAATGGTGGGACCGTTGACGGTAGGCTGAATGTCGTATGTTAAGCTCTGCAGATATTCCACCGTTACCGTCGAAGCATCGAATGAAGCTGATGATTGCATTGCTGTCGGTGTTTTTGTTGAGCTCATTAACGCATACTACGAATTTACTCAATTTCTCCGAGCTTTCCAAGGAAATGGAAGCGCACCGTTGATCGCTGGAGAGATATCTGCTCCAGATAGCGGCAGAACGGAGTGAAGAAGCAGGTAAACCTGCACGAAAGCCTTATAGATATCGTTTTTGCAGTGAGGGTACCGTCCAGGAAGATTGCAATGCAATTGGCAGTTCTTTTATTGGTGAGTTTGTTGGGGAAGGACACGATGGGAGAAACAACGCTGGATACTGCCGTTTTGGGTGGTGGCTGTTTTTGGTGTATGGAAGCTATTTTTCAGCAGGTGGTCGGAGTGGAAGAGGTACTGCCCGGCTATGCAGGGGGCTTTGTGGAAAACCCAACATATGAACAGGTGTGCAGCGATACGACGGGTCATGCCGAGGTGGTGCGTATTGTTTTTGATCCAGCGAAGATTTCTTATGAGACCCTGTTGAAGATTTTCTGGACCGTTCACGATCCGACAACACCGAATCGGCAAGGCAACGATGTAGGATCGCAGTATCGGTCGATCATTCTCTATCGGACGCCACAGCAACAGGCGATTGCTGAACGATTGCGAGAAACGTTTGCAGCTCCCCTGTGGGAAAAGCCTGTTGTGACTGAAATCAAGCCGCTGGACAAGTTCTATCCTGCCGAAGAATACCACCGAAATTATTTTGCCCGCCATCCGGAACAAGCCTATTGTCAGTTGGTGATTCAACCGAAAGTGCAAAAGTTTCGGGAAAAGTTCCAGCATTTGCTCAAAACAACCCGGTAACATAGACAAAAAACCTTTTTCGTTTCTCATCTCTTTTTTAAATTTGGGGTACACCAAACACGGGGAGTGCTATGAGGCTGCAGGAGTGCTTCAAAGGAATGGTTGTGCTCATTGTGGTGCTATTGCTTTTTGCCGGATGCGAACAGGCAACAACACCTTCCGCTTCTTCATCCCTAACATATGTCCCGCTCAGCGTTGGTAACTGGTGGATCTTTGATACGCGACAAATTGATTCAACGGGCAACATAGTGGTTTCAGGCTATCAGTATTTCGACTCAACCGTCACAGTAACTCGCACTATGGTTAATGGACGACCTACTTTTACGCTGTTGTCTTTCTGGACAGACACGAGTGGACGACAGGTTCGAGTTGACACGTTCGTGGTTGCTCTGGAAAATGAGACGTTCTGGCTCAGTAGTCGCCATTTGTTGAATCGATTGCAGGATCTCCAATTGCCACTGCCGGAATGGATTCCAGTGGCGAATTTTCTCCGACAGCAGCTTCCGGTTCTCTGCGATCAACTGCCTGCCGGAATGGATTCCAGTGGCGAATTTTCAGGTGCCGAACTGGCGAGTGGAGATTCTGGACCAGCATTGGGTTGATACGGTAGATTTTGGCAAAAACGCTGACTTCATCGTCGACTCGGTAGCAGTCACTGCTCTGCGGCAGGGTGAAGAAGCGGTAACGTTCGCTGGGCGTTCGGTGCGTGCGCTCTATTTTCTTTACCGGTTCCAGCTTTTTGGTAACCTGGAAATACTGGATCAGCGAATCCCGATGACTCTGGATCTGCAAATGCATGACTGGTATGCACGGGGAGTTGGAGTGGTCCAGGCGCGCAACGAGTTGTGGGCTCAAATGGTACAGCCGGCCGGTTCTTCTCGTCGCTCTTTTCTCGGTGGGGAGGTGCAGCATTTGCTCCGTTATGCTGTCCAGGACAGCAGCAACGTTGTCCGCAAGCAAACAATCGGAGAGGGGATACAATAACGATGAAACAACAAAACGTTACAGCGGGGACTGAGGGATATTCGAAACCTGAAGTGATCAAGGAAGGTATCATTGTAGCTGAAGCAGCGCTGGCGCAAGCACCGCCACTGGAAGGGGTACCAACCCGTGTAGAGGGAGTAGAAGGCGCTATTTGTGTCACAGAAACGGAGTGGACACGAAGAGTTAACGGCGAAAGCCACAAGCGGTTATGCCGTTGGGCATATTGTCGATGGGTGTTAGCAAAAGAATGAGTAGGTTCCCAGTATACAGCACGCATTTATCATCGTACCATCGGAGAAGTTGTGCGACTTTTCCACATCGAACGTGGCTGTTTTTCACTCCCAGCAGGGGGTGAAAATCGAGGGATATGAATGCAGCGAAGTATTGCCGCAATTGCAGTATCTGTGATTCAAGCACCAGCGTAACTGTTGTACGAAATCAAAGAATTTCTGGATATGCACGCTGCGTTACATAAGCTAAGGTAGGGATCGGTAGACAATGGTTCAATCCTTATCTTTTGCTACGATTTGTAAATTGCTTGCTTACCACATTTCTTTCGGTACAAAATTAAGTCCCAATTGTATTTGGGTAGCGCTTTCCGGTATGGCGGGAATCAGCGTATCGTGCAATCGCTCGATGCTGAGACGTAATCGAGCAATGGAGCTGAGAAAGAGTTCTATGGCACCATAGAAGGAAAATCGCCAGGTAAGAGGATAACGTAACCGCTCGGTGAATTGGTCACTCTGGGAGAAGCTGGCAGCCTGTATATGCGCACGAAGCGCAATGATGTTTCCGAAAATAGGAAAGCGCGCTTGTAATGATAGAGCGTTTGTGCTAAACAATGTAGAGATTCGAGGGTCGAAACGACTGAGGTCAGCAGGTACCCGGTAGTCTTCGTGGATGACAAACAAGTGAGAGCTAAGTCCTAGCAAAATCCCGGTCGAATCGGTCTTCGGTACTGCTTCGTAGAAACAGTTGCTGAAAAAACTACCATAGATGAGTACCCGCTCCTGTCCCAGTGCAAGATTATCAATGTCATGTTTGCATCTATGGAGGTATCCCGTTTGCAAAATCCACTGTGAAGTGTAAAAACTCAATATGATTCCTTCTTCCCAGAACTGGGCTCGTGGATTAAAAAAGATGTCATTGTTAAAGTTTGCGTGGAATTCGATTGTTGCTACGAAACTGAGCAATATAGTAGAATCGCGGCGCCAGAAATCGACCATAGCACCCATCACCTGCCGCCAACCGTGGAGGGAATCGGTTTGAAAAAGATATCCTTCGAAGCTTCCCCATCCGCGCAAGCTACTGGCAATCGATCCATTACGTTGTTGTATGACGTAGGGTACAAATCGGTCCAGTAGCCGTTGAGCTTGGAGGGTCGCAATGGTCAAGCCCCACCCTCCAACAACGAGGATCAGACAGATGGAGCGAAAAACAGTCATATCAGTTGTCGCCTTGCCCGTGCAGAAGGGATGCCCAGTTGTTGCCGGTATTTTGCCACGGTTCGTCGGGCTACGTTGTAGCCTTTTTCTTTTAATTTTTGTGCTAAAACCTCATCTGAATACGGCTTATCCCTGGGTTCGTTTTTAATAAGTTCCTGAAGCGCTGCTTTGACGGCTGCCTGCGATACGATATGTCCATCTGTAGTCTTGACGCCTTCGGAGAAGAAAAATCGCAATGGGTAAATGCCAAAGTCGGTTTGAACATACTTCTCTGCAACAGCTCGAGAGATCGTCGAAATTTCATAACCAGTTTCCTGGGCAATGTGTTTGTAAACCAGCGCTTTGAGCTTATATACGTCGCCGGTACGGAAGAAATCATATTGTCGCTTGACGATGACCATCATAATACGTAGAAGTGTTTTGCGGCGAAGTTCTAGCGCTTTGATGAGGAAGTCGGCTTCATAATACCGCTTCCGCAGCCACTGAATTTCCTTTTTGCGCCCTCCCTGCTCTACCTGCTTGAGCATTTCCACGTACGCAGGATTCAACTGGATTTCCGGCAGATAATCGTTCGCCAGCCGAATTGTAAAATCCTGGATCGCTTCGTTCCATTGAACAATAAAATCAGGAACAATAACTGAGGAGTCAGTCGTTTCCGGTCCCCCTCCTGGATAAAGTTCCAGATGTTTAATTTCTGCCAGTGCCAGCCGGAGATCCTCCTGGGTAATGTTCAATGTTTCGATGATTTTGTCAAACCGCTTATGGAGGAAGTCTTCATAGGCATGTTCCAGGATCTGGATGGCAGTTTTCGTGGCTGGCGTTTGCGTATGCTTGCGCTTTAGCTGGACGATAAAATTTTCCTGAAAGCCTGTGGCAGCAACGCCCGGTGGATCAATTTGGTAGAGGATTTGCTGTCGAACGCGTTCAACATCCGTTTCCCGCAATAGTGGAAGCAAATCGGAAAAGTTCACCAGGCGAGCTAACTGCAGAAGCTGTTGATACCATCCCTCAATTGGCAGGTATTCGTTGTCTCCTATTCGGATGGACTCCAACCGCTGCGCCAGTAGTTGTAATTCCTGTTGGTAAATTTTCCATTCAGAATTTCTCGACGCTATGTGCTGTTGTAGACGGCGCAGGTTTTCTTGCAGAATAGTCAGGTTTGCTTCAACTGTAATAATGGAAAGTTTTTCGTCAAGAAAGCCTCGAGAATTCAGGTTTTCCAGGATAATTTCTCCGGCTATGCGTTCTGCTGGCTGAAGAGGAAGGAGATGCAGTTGTTCCATTAGCGCATCGATGAAGCTTTGCGGTGTTGCAATGTTGCTTTTCCAGTCATCTTCTTCATCAGAAGGAGAGTACGATATTCCTCCGAATTCTTCATCAACGTCGTCACCCCAGATCTCCGGATCGCTGAGGCCAGCTTGAAGATCCGGTTCTTCTAAGGAATTGGTTTCTCCCGTCATTTCACTGTCTTCAGGCAAATCCTCAAATTCCATAAAATCTTCGTCAACGGTCGTTTCAGCTTCTTCCGGCGATTGATAGTCCTCAACTTCTGCGGATGCGATGATGAACGGATTGGTTTCTACTACTTCCTCAACATACTGTTGCAAAGTGTGGATCGGCTTCTGGAGTACGCTGAGAAAGACAACAAGAAATGGCTGAAGCTTTGGTTTGGTCGTTATCTTCGTT
The DNA here is from genome assembly GCA_015490805.1 of Candidatus Kapaibacterium sp. Taxonomy (GTDB): domain Bacteria; phylum Bacteroidota; class Ignavibacteria; order Kapaibacteriales; family WFXC01; genus WFXC01. The sequence goes on along the minus strand of WFXC01000024.1, from coordinate 27,468 downwards.
TCAGGTTTTTGCGATATTGCCGTTGTAGCTTTGAGTGCCATTCTTCTATTGCCCCTGTTGTACTGTCATTGTTTGTTGTTGAAGCTCTTGCAGAGCAGCATACCATTGAGGTCCAAATCGACGGATTAAAGCATCTCGCACCGTTTCCGTCAGCAGGACCTGATCTCGGCGTCCGCGTTCCCATCCTGGCTGGCATTCCAGGATGTATTCGCTGAGGAGTATTGTCAATGTGCCACGCCGGATTTCGCGAATAGGGAATAGGTGACAGGAAATGGGTTTGCGAAATGTTGTTTTGCCTGCGTGATAGGCTTTTTCAATGGCACAGCGAGCAATGCCCTGTTCTTCTACGACAAACACGCACGCTCGCCCATCAACGCATCGGATAACAGGTGTGCGATCCTCCCACTCTATAGCGCCATACTGTCGAATTTCTCCTTGGGCAGCACTGGATAATTGATTCCATACGATAGGAAGGACTGCCTCAACCTCTGCAACCTCTTCTGGTTCTAATGGAGCGCCACTGCCACCAGCGAACGTGCAGCAGGCACCCTTGCATCGGGCGAGATCACACTGGAAGTGCGCCGATGCAACCTGGTCATCTACCAGAATGTTTTCGATAATCAACATCGATTGCTGCAATTTTAATGCCAAACCTTCGCTAAATTACAAAAGTTGGAGTAAATAGCAGATGTCACAGAGACAAAAGCGCAGTGGTGTAGGAAAGAAAGGGTGAGTAGTGCTTTCACACTCAATCCTTGAAAAATTGTTATATTGCTATCTGGAATTTGCAAGAGATAGTGCAGTGAGCGATGAATGTTGATCAGTTTCTGCTTCTGCTTGGTGGCATTATTGTTGCCGGTTTTATCGGGAATCTGGTGTTTCGGTTGTTTAAGATTCCTTCAGTCTTCCTGTTGATCGGACTGGGGTTGTTATTGGGACCCATCTTCCAGATTGTGCCAACGGATCCTTTGCTGGATATTGCTCCCTATTTCGGCACGCTGGCATTGTTGATTATTCTGTTCGAAGGGGGATTGGATTTAGAGATTCACAAAGTGATCGAAGAAGCCGGAGCAACTTTGCTGTTGACAATTGCAACTTTTATGTGTTCTTACATTCTGGTGTTCCTTTTTGCTTTTTTTATTTTGGAATTCCCCCTGGTTGCCGCCCTGATTTTAGCAGGGATGCTGGGGGGAACCAGTCCCGCAATTATTTTGCCGGTAGTCTCCCAGTTGCGGATCTCCAGTAATTTGCGGACAATGCTCAGTATTGAACCAGCGTTGGCGGATGCGCTGATTATCGTCTCTGTTTTGCTCACAATTCAGATTCACCAAGCCCAGGCAGCCAGTTTCTGGAATATTATGCAAAGTGTCGTGGGGTCTTTCCTGATTGCCATTCTGATTGCTGGTTTAGCCGGAGTGCTGTGGGCACGGTTTATTTCAACTCTCCGAGGTGAGGCAGTGTCCTATATGTTGACACTGGGATTCCTTTTTCTGCTCTATGTTGCTTTTGAGCATAGCGGCGGTAACGGCGCTGTCGGAATTTTGTTTTTTGGTGTTATTCTGGCAAATGTTGAGGGCATTGTACGCCAGGTCAGCGGGAAAATTCGGCGGTTTTTAGGAGTGAAAATTGATGCGACAAAGTACGCACTCGATCAGTTTGTGCATAATATCACAGTGGAAATCTCTTTTCTTGTACGTACGTTCTTTTTTGTATTCCTGGGGCTTTTAATTGATTTTAAACGCTTCTCTTTGGAAGCGGTGCTGGTGATTGTTGGACTGACCGCGCTCCTGCTGCTGGGACGGTTTTTGGGTGCCCAATTTTTGTTTAAACTCCGTCCTCACTTCAGTGCTCGGGAGCGTTGGCTCACAGTTGCAATGGTTCCCCGGGGACTGGCAACAGCGGTGATGGCGTTTATCCCTATCTCCCTGGGAATTGAGGGGACGGAAAATTTTATCCTCTATGCTCTTGGTACGATCGTGCTCACCAGCTTTATTATGAGTGGACTGGTAGCATTTGTCGAGCTACGCTTCCCTGCTGAATCTGTAGAATCTCCCCAGCAAACTGATGCCACCGCAACATCTCTGGTTACTGCTGAGTCGCCGCAATCTGGGGAAATACCTGAAACCGGTGAGGCGGTCCACACAACCGTTGAGGATCGGGAAGAACCCAGCATCTTTCCAGCTCTGGAGCAGCAGGAAAAGGCACATCCCACGACACTTTCCGAACTTCTGATGCAGTGGTTTGGAATCAGTTGGTTCCGGTTTAAGGAATTGGACTATATCGCAATCCAATCAGTGCGTTTCCGCGATACACTGTTTTGGTTTCAAGTGCTGGCGACTACACTGACCACCACACTTGGCTTAATGTTGGATTCTTCCATCGTTGTCACCATTGGATTATTTTTTTCACCTATTGCTCCGTTGATGAATACGTTGAGCTTTTCGTTGACGACAGGTGATGTCTATCTGTTTTTGAAATCATTAACCAAATTTATTGCTACGATTCTGCTGGCATTTTTCTTGAGCTTGGTTGTAAGTCTGGTGCTGCCATTTATTGGTGTACCTGCTCTCTTAAATCAGGTAATCAATCCTACCTTGCTGGACTTTGCGCTGGCATTGGCGGCAGGAGTGTTTCTTGCACTGGTCATTTTGCGCGGGCGATCGACTGAACAGATGTTGATCGCTCCGCTCACTGCATACCTGGTTTTTGTGCCTGTGATTACCCTGGGCTTCAGCCTGGGGTCAGCCGGCGAGATGTCGCAGTTACTCCGCGCCATTACCGGCAGTTTCCTCTTTTTTACCACCAATCTTACTGGGCTGCTGCTGGGATCTTCTTTGATCCTGCTTCTTCTGGGCGTAACCCATCACGTTGCTTCAGAATATATTGCAGAGTGGAAGCAGGAAGAGCTGGGTAGTCGCTGGCTTCGGAAGTTGTTTGTAGAGTCGCGGATTGCCCGGTGGTTAGGAGCAACAGGGACAGTGCGTGCTCGACTCTTTGTGTTGATGGTGATTGCATTGATTTTGACAATTCCGTTGCAGCGGACCGTCGATGAAATTACGCTCCGCTACAAAGTATCGAAGGTGCTGAATGAAACGGCGAGTTCGTTTTTTGAGCAGCCTGAGCGTTCCAGTGTGCTGGCGGTGGAGTATGAGCTGCAAGGAGGCAGAGTGATTGCTCGCATTCGGATTGCTACGTCGCAGTTTTTTACTCAAAAGGAAATTGCAGAATTTGAGCGAACCGTCGAGATGGCGTTGGGTATGCCTGTAGAGTTGCATTTGATTCAGAGTCCGGGCAGCATTGGAGCAGCACCGGAAACATTATCTCTTGGCGAATCGAAATTGGAGAGTTTCCCTGAACGGTTAAATTACCTGCTCAGTGATTTAGAGGCGGCTGTGGCAGCTATTCCAACAGCTTCAGGAATTCAGATTCTGGAAATCGGTCCTCGATTTATTCCGGCAACGCGGCAGACAGTCCTGGAAGTTGTGTACTTGCGGCATCAGCCACTATCGGAAGAAACAGCAGCATTGGTGAAATCTCTAATTGCTCAATCGTTACAGGTGCCCGTTTATAACGTGATTTTGCGCTGGATCCCGGATTACTATACCAGTGCAGAGCCACAAATTACCGAGTTTCGCAATCCTATGCAGAATACTCGATTGGTGGAAGTTTTGCGGTTTTATCGTTCGCTCCACCTGACACTCTATTTGCCAGCAGGATTGGAAGATCCAGAGCGCATTCGGGAACAATTAACCCAACAGCTTGCCCATTATCTCAGTCCGGATCAATGGACCTTCGTAACTGGATCGACGGATCACTACGAAGCAATGCTTTCAGTTGCTGAAGAATCACCACAGTTTAACGTTCGCGGCAATGCAACGTCACCGGATACAGCCCGGTAGTCTTCCAGCGTTTCGTTTCTTGCTGGGGTTTCTTGTTGGTCTCATTGTTGCTGGACTGGTCCCCCTGTTGTGGATTTGGATCTTTCTTGGAATTGGCATTGTTAGTGCTGCGTTGAGCTTCTGGCGACATCACTATGGTCTCGCTTTCTGGTGTAGTGCGCTGAGCTGCGGCTGTGCTGTCGCTTTGCAGTTGCCACCTGTGTCGCCAATGACTGGATGGTATCCGTCAGTGCCAGCAACGATCAAAGGAACTGTTCGGACAATCCTCAGAGCCAGTACGCAGCAGCTTCGATGCATCGTTGATGGACAGTTATTCCCACAAGGGGGCAAACCAGTTTCCGGTAGTGTATTGGTGACTATCTGGAAAGTTGACTCGATTACTGGTACCATTGCACCGGGTGCAAAGCTATACGGATCGGGGTTCTTCCGCCCGCCCCGACCACCTCAGCTCTTTACAGATTTTGATGAGATTCACTATGCCCGAGCCTATCGTTTCCACTGGTATGCAGAAGCGGAGGGGAACCGGGTTTCTGCTGTGGCTGAGCAGCAGCCGATTGTGTGGCAGTGGCGTCGTGCGATACAGCAGCGGATATTTCGGCTCTTCGATACTGCTACTGCCCCAGTAGTAGTGGCACTGCTCACTGGTGATAAGTCGTGGCTGCCCTATGCGCAGCGGCGGCTGTACCAGACCACCGGGGTGGCCCATGTTTTTGCTGTCAGTGGTTTTCACGTTGGAATTATTGCCGTTGTTCTTTTTGCACTATTGAGCTTTCTGCGAGGTTCCTGGTGGTTCCCGGTTCTTTTCACTGTTGCGCTGGGAATGTTTACGGCTGTTACCGGAGCACAGCCATCAACGGTGCGAGCAGCGTTGATGGCCAGTTTGTTTGTGTGGCTGCTGTATCTGGAGCGCCCGGCATCCTTGCTTAATGTAGTAGCGTTCGCTGCCATCGTGCTCGCGTTAGCAGAACCTGCTGAATTACTCCGTGTGAGTTTCCAGCTCTCTTTTGCGGCTGTCTTCGGCATTGCCCTGCTATATCCAGTGTTTTTAGATCGATTGCGCCAATGGCGCTGGTTTCCGGCATCTGGACGCAGGATAGCAGTCCCGCTGGCAGTGTCGCTGGCAGCATCCTTTGCTACTGCTCCAGTGCTTGCATACTACTTTCATCAATTTTCGTGGATTGCGCCGATTGCCAATGTTTTCACGCTGCCGCTTTTGTCACTTGCTATCATTTTTGCTCTTTGTGCCCTGGGGATGTCTGTTCTTTCTCTCAGCCTTGCGCATCTCTATAGTGCCACTGCGTCGATGCTCCTTTCTCTGTCCCATTCGCTTTTGGCAGGAATCAGCCGGTTGCCAGTGGCCATTGAGGGTGATACAGCCTTTCAAATCGCTGTTGGCGCTGTGCTTGTTTTCACTGCATTGTTGTTCTTCCCTTCATTCCGAACCCTGGCTGGGGCATTGATAGCAATAGGGATCCTGCTTGCTCTTTCCTTGAGGGTACCAGCTGTAACGATCGTTGCCGCCAGGGACCAGATGATCGTCGTCCATAATAGTCAGCAGCAGTGGCTTTTACTGCAGGATCGGCGACCCTTGCAGCCATTCCGCCTGGATCTCGGACTGGCGCGTTATCTGTCGCTTCTTTCGGATTCCACAACGGTTTATGCGGGTGGTCCAATCGCAATGGCACATCTGCGCTTTGTGCCGGTTGCCTCCGTGGATACTGTTCTGGTACCAACGTTTGTTTTTCCCTCCGAAGTTTTCTGGCAAGCGGTGGATTCCATCGATTCCTGGCGTATCCCGCTGCGCAGGGTGCGGGATTCTGTGTGGCACTGCGATTCTGTGGTTCAGTATGCTATTGCTCATAATCGCTTGGAGTTCCACGGAAAGCGGATCGATACTGCTATTGTTCTGCCACAATTGCAGCGGGGAGCGTTGCTGATTCTTCCTTCACCCTGATCATATTATGCAGGGTCGGGCGCAGAGGAGAGTTGCTTTCACAGCAGGTCTGTTCAGCCAAGGCGAAGCGTGGTTGGACGGAGATCACTTGCAAGCAAAATTTGCTGTATTTTTGCACTTTGGAGACCGATGTTGAACGACCGAGGCGTGAAGGAAATGGCGTTGATCGATCAGATTGTGACATATTTAGGTGACCGAGCCGAGGATTTGCTTCAGCACGAATGCAAGACGATTCCGAAAGAAATGCTTCATTTGCCAGGACCCGATTTTGTTGACCGTGAGTGGTTGAATTCTGATCGCAATAACCGAGTGTTGCAGAATTTGCAGCGAATTTTCAATACAGGACGTCTGGCAGGAACCGGTTATCTTTCTATCCTGCCGGTTGATCAGGGGGTGGAACATTCGGCGGGAGCCAGCTTTGCGCCAGAACCCGCCTATTTCGATCCGGAGAACATTGTGAAATTAGCCATCGAAGGAGGATGTAATGCGGTTGCTTCGACGTTCGGGGTTTTGGGCAGCGTGGCGCGAAAATATGCTCATAAAATTCCGTTCATTGTCAAGATCAACCACAACGAGCTATTGTCCTATCCGAATTTCTACGACCAGACACTGTTTGGCACGGTCAAACAGGCGTGGGATATGGGAGCGGCTGCGATTGGAGCAACGATTTACTTTGGGTCGAAAGAAAGTCGCCGGCAAATCAAGGAAATTTCGGAAGCATTTGCGTATGCACACGAACTGGGAATGGTCACTATTTTGTGGTGCTATTTACGCAATTCTGCTTTTAAAACAGAGGAAGGAGATTTTCATACGGCAGCCGATCTAACCGGACAGGCGAATTATTTGGGGGCTACGATTCAGGCAGATATTATCAAGCAAAAGCTGCCGGAGCGTAACGGTGGATTTGTCGCGTTGAAATTTGGAAAGACCTCGAAATTGGTCTACGAAAAGCTGACGTCCGATCATCCCATTGATCTTTGCCGCTATCAGGTTGCCAACGCCTATATGGGCAAAGTTGGATTGATCAACAGCGGTGGTCCTTCGGGCAAAAACGACTTTCAGGAAGCAGTGACAACGGCGGTGATTAACAAACGCGCCGGGGGAATGGGGTTGATTTCCGGGCGGAAAGCGTTTCAACGCCCAATGGAAGAGGGAATCAAGCTGCTCAATGCAATCCAGGACGTCTACCTGTGCCCGGAGGTAACCATCGCGTAAGTGTACTGCCGGCGCTGCCGCTGTGGCGGTAGCTCCGGTTTCTGTTTGCCGGTGTGCTGGCAGTGCATATAGCAAAGATTGCTCTAAAGGTCCCTCCAGCAACGGTGGGCGGATGGCTGCTCTTTGTTGGAGATAGCAATGGTGTTTTGTGCCACTGCTTGCGATCCAGAAAGCAGAGGAACTCACACTGCCTGTAATGCCTGCTCAATATCTGCGATGAGATCTTCTGGATGTTCGACGCCAATGGAAAGGCGGATCATCTTTTCCGAAATGCCCATTCGGCGCTGTTCTTCTGGTGGCACATCAGAATGAGTCATTGTTGCAGGGTGCTCTGCTAAGGATTCCGTGCTGCCCAGGCTGACAGCTAACTTGATGAGTTTGAGATGGTTCAAAAAGCGGAAGGCTTCTTTTTTGCCTCCCCGGATGTTGAATGAAATCATCGAGCCGGGTGCCAGACACTGCTTGCGGTAGATCGCATATTGCGGATCTTCTTCGCTAAGGTGACCCAGGTAGAAGACTTTTTCAACTTTTGGATGGTCAGCCAGAAAATCAGCGACGTATCGGGCATTTTTCATTTGCGATGTCATTCGGAGTTTCAAGGTCTCCAGACTGCGCATCAGCAGCCAGCCAGTCCACGGCGATGCCATATTGCCGACAAATGTTCGGAATTGCTTGACCTGTTTCATTAGCGGTGCTTTGCCCAGCACAACACCGGCAATGAGATCGCTATGGCCACCCAGGAATTTGGTAGCGGAGTAGACAACCAGATCCGCCCCGTGTTTTAGAGGACGTTGCCACAGGGGACCTAAAAAAGTGTTGTCGACAACCAGCAAAACTGGACGTTCCTCGGTTGAAAACTGCTGCGCAATAGTGGCACACTGCTCGATGTCCACCAATACGTTGGTAGGATTTGCAGGAGTCTCAATGTAGATCATTCGCAGATGATCGGGGATTCGTGGATCTTCCAGGGCTTTTTCCAGCGACCGCTCTGGATCGGTAGGGTAGAAACTGATAGGATGAATGCCAAATCGAGGAAGAACGTTCGCAATGAAGTATTCCGTACCGCCATAGAGGGGAACGCTATGCAATAGCACATCGCCAGGGTTTAAAAATTGCAAGAGCGTGGTTGTAATGGCAGCCATTCCGCTTTCGAAAACCGCTGCGTCATCCGCATCATCCCAGAGCGTGAGACGGTCTTCTAAGATTTCCAGATCAGGATTGTTCAAACGGCTATAAATGAGCCCCAGCTCTTCTCCTTCCGACTGCTCCCGAAGTCCATACGCAAGTTCGAAGAAAGCCTGTCCTTCTTCAGCCGTCTGGAACACGAACGTTGAGGTCTGAAATATCGGACACTTCAACGCTCCTTCGGAAAGTTCCGGCTTGTAGCCATAGCTCATCATCAAACTTTCGGGCCTTAACGGCTTACCGGCCAGTTGTTCTTTGCTTCGATCACGTGCCATTGTGTTATCCTGCATTTAGTGGAACAGTTTCTTTGAGCAGTTGCTGATGGAGATGAATCAAAAAGTCGACAAGGGATTGCCGCTGGATCAGGGCTGCTGTCAGGGGGGGCTGGGTAGTGGCGTAGAGATGGGTAATGGATAAGTGAAAAGGTGGCAGATGCGGGAGTACCTGAGGAAGCGATTGTCCCCATACAATGACCAGGCTGTGCTGGGGATCCGGTTTGAAGATGGTGGAAGATTCATCGGGAAGCAGGCAACGAATGGGGCGAAAGGCTCGCTGCTCTTCGTAAATCCATCGTTCGTAAGGGACACAGAGCAGAATGGGAAACTGGGAATCAGCAGTAGCGTTAATGCGAGTTCTTTCCGGGTGGAAGGGTGATAATATTTCGATGGTTGTTTGTGCAGCCTCTGCCAGTTGAATCATCCGGGGATGGAGAATTTTCAGTCCCAGCGTTGCCAGGAAAAAAGCAGCCTGGTAGGAGAGCTGGGGAACAGCTCTGGTGTCAGGAACCAGATCAGGATCGGCAGTACGAATACCTGCTACCTTCGTGAGAATCCACAGTGTCGGTGCATTGAGCGCTGTTGCTAATACAGCGGCGGTAATGTTGGATCCTTCAAATCCCAGAGTGGTGATCTCGCCAGTCGAGGATTCGCCGATAAATCCCTGCGTGAGCACCACCGAGGATTGACGCAAAACGGGGATAAGGTGCTGTTGTACGTTGCGAATGGTGGTTTCCAGATCTACGGTTGCTGCTAAGTGCTGCTGATCCGTTGCAATCAGGGTGGTGGCGGGAACAATCTGTGGCGATACTCCCCTGGATTTGAGGAAAGCAGCAAATACGTGCGTTGCAAGGTGTTCGCCATAGTGGAGGATGCGGTCGAGCGTTCGAGACGTAAGCTCCTGCGTAATGGCAACACCGGTCAGCAGATGCTGGAGTTCCTGGTAGTATTGGTCAAAGGTTGGGTGAATGGACGATAAGTGTGCGTTGAGGTTGAGCTTTACAGTAAGCTGGGTGTGGAAGGTGAAAATGCGATCGAGGATTTCCAGTGCGCGGGTCAGATTCGATTGTTCCGCTAACCGGGCAGCCTGCTCTAAATTGCGGGTGGTAGAGCCAAGAGCAGAGATAATCAGAAGGTGAGGGCTGGAGAATGGCTGCAACCATTGGTAAACGGTCTGGAAATCTTCTGGTGCTTGAAGAATAGATCCACCAATTTTAACAACCCTGGGCGGCATTCCATTTGTCTGGAAATTGCAGTAATGGTTCTATGTTGGAGCGCTACGATGCCTGTTCTTCCCGGACTTTACGCTTCCGCAGCCATAAGGCGTATGGGACAACCGCACAGTAGGCAATGACCAGGACAAAAGGGGCGACGGTGACCGCTAAGAAATTGTTCCACACTTCTGGAATCTTTTGAGGATCATCTGTGATCGCCGTTGCCATCAGGACATAACCGAGCACCATTAGCAGAACTCCAATTCCTAACCAGCGGAAGTTGAGTGGACCTAAAGTAAAGGTCCATCGAGTTTTTTTTACCTGTGTGCGCCGAGACCGCTTTGCCATTGACCCTGTTTCGTCGTTTTACGAGCGTACAAATATACGAAAATTTCCAGCAAGTGCTGGTGAGAAGCAGCTTGTGTCAGTGTGTACAACAATGTCAGTCAGCGATCGATGTTCCGGACGAAAGCGACTTATGCCCGATGATAGGTGCGAAAACAGGAATCCCGTTGTCCCGATCTGGCACTTTATGCATACAGCTTGACGAGAGCTGTTACTTAAGTATCGGGCAGAAGGAGACCAACTTTTTTATACACCTTCCGCAGGGTTCGGTGTGCCCGTTGTCCGGCTGCTTCCGCTCCTTTACGCAGGATATTTTTGAGTTCGGTTTTCTCCGCCATCAGTTCGTGGAAACGCTGTTGGAGTGGGCGAAGCATTTCGATCAGGGCTTCCGCCAGTGCTTCTTTAAATTCCTTGTATCCTTTGCCTTCAAACTCAGCTACGATGGTTTCGATGGGTTTGCCAGTAGCAACGTGGTACAGCGTAATCAGATTGCTGATGCCAGGGCGTTTTTCGGGATCATACGCAATGGTACGTTCTGAGTCCGTGACCGCACGCCGGATCTTGCTCCGGATGACGTCGGGTGGATCTGTTAGAAACAGCGTGGCTTTTTCCTCAGGATCTGATTTTGACATCTTTTTTTGTGGGTTTTGCAGACTCATAATCTTTGCTCCGATGGGGGGGATGTAGGGTTCGGGAACGGTGAAGGTGTTGGGATAATAATGGTTGAATCGCTGAGCTAAATTACGGGTCAACTCCAGATGTTGCTTTTGATCAGCTCCAACAGGAACCAGATCCGCCTGGTACAGGAGAATGTCGGCAGCCATCAGAATGGGGTACGTAAACAGCCCAACATTGATGTTTTTCTGCTTTGCCGACTTTTCTTTGAATTGGGTCATCCGGCTGCATTCGCCCATATAGGTGAAGCAACTCAAAACCCACGTCAGTTGGGTATGCGCTGGAACGTGAGACTGGACAAAAATGATGCTTTTTTCAGGATCAATGCCTGCTGCTAAGTAGAGAGCGGCAACCTCCAGCGTGCGCTGACGCAGCTTTGCCGGATCCTGCGGGACCGTTAAAGCGTGCAGATCCACGATGGCAAATAAACAATCATATTCCTCTTGCAGTTGCACCCACTGTCGCAGTGCCCCTACATAGTTCCCGATCATCAGACGGTGGGTCGGCTGCATTCCACTCAAAATAATTTTCTTTCTCCTGGTCGCTTGTTGCTGTTCCATCGTTGCTTGCTATTTTCTCGTTTGACGGTCCTGAGTTAATCGTTCAGCGATCCGAGTCCAATAGTGCGGTGGAATCGGAGCGGTTCGTCGACGCTCCATCAGCAACTCAAATTGTAAAAGTTTTGCATTGCGCTGCTTGCGAAGCGTTTGCTGGCGCTCCTCGCTCTGGCAGCATTGGAGCAAATCGTCCATTGTGAGGAGCTCCTTGCGAAGTTCCAGCTCCGGCGGCAAATAGCCACTGTTTTTGAGAATGCGGTATGCCAGACGCAGTTCAGCGGGCAAATGGGACAGGTCCTCGATTTTCAGCGGCTTACCAAAGCCCGGAAGATTCTCAAAAGCTCCCTGTTGAATGGCTTCCTGAATTTTTTGTTCTGCTAATTTCCACAACATTGCTGTACCGGGTGCGTTTTGTGAACCTGCAAAACTATAGTTTTTGTCGCAGATGATGGATACGTTGTTTGACTCTCCATCTGGCATTGCTGAGCCTCTGGCAGAGCGGATGCGCCCTCGCTCTCTCTCTGAAGTGGTCGGGCAGGAAGCAGTAGTACAACTTCTCCAGCGATTGCTGAAACAGAAGCAACTTCCATCGATGATCTTCTGGGGACCACCGGGCAGTGGGAAGACGACGATTGCCCGATTGCTGGCGAGCGAAGGGGCGTATCATTTTGAGGCATTGTCTGCCGTTTCGGCGACTGTCAAGGATGTTCGGGTGGTGCTGGAACGGGCGCGGCAGCGTCAACAACGACAACGCCGTACCCTGTTGTTTCTGGACGAGATTCACCGCTTTACTAAAGCACAGCAGGATGCATTGTTGCCAGCTGTTGAGACAGGATTGATTACTCTTGTGGGCGCTACCACCGAAAATCCGTCGTTTAGCGTTATTCCCGCTTTGCTCAGTCGGTGCGTGGTCTATCAACTCCATCCGTTGACGCCTGAGCAGATCCGCCAGATTGTCGAGCGGGCGCTCCGGACCGATGCCGTATTGCAGCGTTACACAATTGAAATTCCTGACTGGGAAAGTGTGTATCGATATAGTGGTGGTGATGCACGCAAAGCGTTAAATCTGCTGGAACTGGCTATCACTACCGGTGGGGAGGAAACAAAGGGCGTTATTCGTCTCACCCATCAGGTTATTCAGCGGCTTGTTCAGCAGGTTTTCCCGGCGTATGATCGCAGCGGGGAGGAGCATTACAATACCATTTCCGCCTTTATTAAGTCGCTCCGGGGATCGGATCCTGATGCTGCATTGTTATGGTTGGCAAAGATGCTGGAAGCGGGTGAAGATCCACTGTTTATCGCCCGACGGTTGGTGATCTTTGCCAGTGAAGACATTGGGAATGCTGATCCACAGGCACTGCTGTTAGCAACGGCTGCGCTGCAAGCGGTGCAAGCTATTGGGATGCCGGAGGCACGTATTGTTTTAGCTCACGCCACTACCTATTTAGCCGCAGCACCCAAATCCAATGCGGCGTATAAAGCCATCAATGATGCTCAGGCGTTTGTGCGTGCCCATCCGCATCTGCCGGTGCCGTTGCATCTGCGTAATGCCCCAACAACTCTGATGCAGCAAGTAGGGTATGGGCGTGAATATCAGTACCCGCACGACTTTCCAGATCATTTTGTCAACGTTTCCTATTTCCCTGAAAACGTTGTCGAACAGCGATTTTACATTCCAACCGATCAGGGAATGGAAAAGGAAGTGGCAAAGCGGTTGCGGGAGCGCTGGCAACAACGATATGATGCAGGGACCGAATGTCAGAAGCAAAACAAGGAGAAATTGTGAGCGGGTGATCTAAAATAACTCTTTTTCAACATACGTCTTTGCCAGTTATCGGGGTGATTCTTATCAGAGTGATTTTGTTTAACAAAAAAGGGGCTTCCTAATGAAGTTTTCCGCGTTCTTGATGAGTCTTGTGGTTATCTTTGCGCTTGGTTGTGGTGGGAACCAACAGCAACAGGAACCGCAACAAGAAGAGAAAGCAGCACAGCAAACGATGGAACAAACGACACAGCAAGGTGGTGTACAAGTTGACATTTCGCAGTTAGCGTCAACGAAGTGTCCAGTCTGTGGAATGGATTTAACCAAGCATATGGTAATGGACACTGCACGGTACGAAGGCAAACTGTATGGGTTCTGTTCCGCGGAGGATCGCGAGAAGTTTATGAGTGATCCGGCGAAGTACATGCAGCAACACCAGGAGATGATGAAAGGGATGATGGAAGGTGGACATATGGAAGGTGGGCATATGGAAGGACATGAACACAAGATGGGCGAGGGCGAAGGGCACGAGCATAAAATGGGAGAGAACGAGCACAAAATGAAGACGGGGACAAAAGAAGAAGCAAAGGAAAACGTCCAATACTAAGCATTGAACAACAATTTGCTCCATCTGGCGGTTGTTCTTTTGAGGTGTTTCCTGTAAATTTGTAGTTTGACAGCAGACGGTGGAGAGGTGGCCGAGTGGCTGAAGGCGGCGCCCTGCTAAGGCGTTGTACGGGTCATCCCCGTACCGTGGGTTCGAATCCCACCCTCTCCGCTCCCTTTCAATGGATGTACCGTAAGTTGGAGTAACTCCCTTGCCAGCTTCCTTCCTGTACATTGTGTGGGATGTTGATCCGGAAATTCTCCAGATCGGGATTTTTCATCTTCGATGGTATGGACTCCTGTTTGCTACCGCTTTTTTTATCGGCTATTTCTTGATGAAAAAGTTCTTCCAGGAGGAGCGGGTGCCACTCGCGTATCTGGATGCCCTGACGGTGTATGTCGTCGTTGGCACCGTCGTTGGCGCCCGGCTGGGACATGTGCTGTTCTACGCTCCGGATTATTATTTTGCACATCCAGTTGAAATTCTGGAGATCTGGAAGGGGGGATTAGCCAGCCACGGCGGAGCTATTGGCATTCTGATTGCACTGTGGCTCTTTACCCGGAAATATCGGAAAATATCGATGCTGTGGTTGTTAGACCGTTTGGTGATCCCAACGGCGCTGGGTGGTGCTTTTATCCGTATTGGCAATCTCTTCAATTCTGAAATCCTTGGTAAACCGACTGATTTGCCGTGGGCATTTGTTTTTGCGCGGGTTGATTCCATTCCACGTCATCCATCGCAGATCTACGAAGCGCTAGCATATCTGGCGGTTTTTGTATTCCTCCTGCGGTATTATCGCCGACACCGCCGTTCACTTCAGCCGGGTAAACTTTTCGGATGGTTTCTGGTTCTGGTTTTTACTGCCCGCTTTTTGATCGAGTTTGTCAAAGAAGTGCAGGAGCCGTTTGAAGCCTCGCTGCCACTGGATATGGGACAGATCCTGAGCATTCCTTTCATCGCGGTGGGATTGTATTTCGTGCTTCGGTCGCCGAAGGCAATTCCGTCTGCCGCTACCCGTTCTTCACCTCGAGAGTCAAGAACACAGAAGGAGCGAGTGCGATGAGTACGACTGAAGAACAAAATGGATTGCCCTCGGAATTGCAGCAGGAATTAGAGCGTTCATTGTATAACCGGGCAGATCGCATGCATCCGGACGATGAACGATTGGTTGATGGGCGATTAGAGAAGAAGATCCAGTCGCTGTTGTCTGGATCCGCGATGGTATCCCAGAAGTTGCGAGTGTTGATTCAGCGGGTACAACTCCTGTACTCCTTGCTGAAGGATCCGGATTTTACCCTCCGATGGACAACAAAAGCGCTGATCTTGGCAGCCTTAGTGTATTTCATCAACCCTTTTGATATGGTGCCAGATGTGCTGCCTTTGATTGGTTATGTTGATGATGCTTTTGTGATCGGGTTGGTCATCAGCAGTCTCAATGAGGAAATTCGGCGGTACGCAGAGTTCCGAGGCATTCCTCTGGAGATTGTTGCTTAGAAGGAAACTCTGGTACCTATGGAAGAAGTAGGCTAACAACGGCAGCGGTCAGGAGGTTTGCTAAGACACCCCCGAACATTGCTTTCACTCCGATTTGCGCCAGTTCTGCTTTGCGTTCTGGAACCAATCCTCCAATTCCGCCGATCTGGATAGCGATACTGCCGAAGTTTGCAAAGCCACAAAGCGCAAAGGTTGCCAGATGAATAGTTCGTTCAGACAAGGTGCCTGCCTGGATATATTCACTGAGTTGAGCATAGGCAACGAATTCGTTGAGAGCAATTTTGGTTCCTATCAGCCCACCAAAAAGTGCTGCATCTTGACTGGGAACGCCGATAATGTAAGCAATTGGGGAGAATAGTATGCCAAAGAATTCCTGAAGCGATTTTGGAAACCCGTTCCAGCCCAGTGGTAGGGCAGCGTGGATGTAGAGAAAGTGGAAAAAGGCGTCTGCCAGTGCGATAAATGCTAAGAAAACGATCAGCATAGCAGCGATGTTGACTGCCAGACGGACCCCTTCTGTTGTGCCATTGACCGCTGCTTCCAGCACGTTCTGCGATTGTGCATAGATGTTTTCCGGTATCGCTGCTTCTCGATCCAGCTCCTGTCCGGTTGCTGGCACCAGAATTTTGGCAATCATCAAACCAGCGGGGGCGGAGATGATGCTGGCAGCGATCAGGTCGGTAGCCGGGATGCCCATCTGAATGTACCCTGCCAGCACGCCACCAGCGATGGTCACAAAACCACCAACCATCATTGCAAAAAGCTCCGAGCGCGTTGCAACGGAAAGGTACGGGCGGACGGTGAGTACCGCCTCGGTCTGTCCAAAAAACACGTTCGCCGCTGCTGCCAGCGATTCAATGTTCGAGGTGCGGAGCGTCTTCTGCATCAGCCATCCCATTGCGTAGACGATCTTTTGCATAATGCCTAAATGGTAGAGCACTGCCATCACCGCGGAGAAGAAAATGATCGTGGGCAGAATGGTGAAGGCAAAGATAAACCCGAAAGTTTCACGATAAGCAGGGTCTACCAGGCGACCAAAGACAAACTGCGCTCCTTGCTGCGCAAAGCCTAAGAATCTGGTCACTGCATCGCCCAACCACTGGAACCCATCCACAATACCGGGAACTTTCAGAACCGCGAAGGCAAAGAGAAACTGGAGAGCAAAGCCCCAGAGTACCACTCGCACAGGAAAAGCTCGGCGGTTTTCTGACAAACTCCAGGCAACCAGTAAGATCAGTGCGATACCTGCCAGCCCAATAAGTTGCATCGGCGTTATTCCACCGTCACACTCTTTGCTAGATTCCGGGGCATATCCACATTACAGCCCCGTTCAACAGCAATGTAATACGCCAAGAGTTGCAGTGGAATAACACTCAGCACCGGGGTGAAATACGGAAGCGTTCTGGGAATGTAGATGGTGTGATCTGAAACGTCAGCGATTTTGTGATCACCTTCGGTTGCAATTGAAATGATTTTTCCTCCCCGCGCTCGAACTTCTTCGATGTTGGAAAGGATTTTCTCATATAGCTCATCTCGAGGAGCAATGAACACCACTGGCATATTTTCGTCGATCAGCGCAATCGGTCCATGTTTCATCTCAGCCGCAGGGTATCCTTCAGCGTGGATGTAGGAAATTTCCTTCAGTTTCAGAGCTCCTTCCAGGGCAACCGGGAAGTTGTAAGAGCGTCCCAGGTAGAGGAAGTTTGCCGCATCTTTGTACTGAAGAGCCACGTGCTGGATCAACTCTGCCTGCTGCAGAATTTGCTGGATCTTCTCTGGAATAGCCTGTAGCTCACGAAGCAGGGTACGTCCATCTTCTGGCGAAAGATGTCGCATCCGCCCCAGATAGATCGCCAGTAGCGAAAGTACAGCTAATTGCGAGGTAAAGGCTTTGGTGGAAGCCACTCCAATTTCTGGACCAGCGTGGATATAAACACCGGCATCTGTTTCACGAGCGATAGTGCTGCCAACGACATTAACAATACCCAATGTTGTGGCGCCACGGAGTTTGGCTTCCCGAATAGCTGCCAGTGTATCAGCCGTTTCTCCACTCTGGGAAATAGCAATGACAATGTCGTCCTTGGACAGCACCGGATTGCGATATCGAAATTCGGAGGCGTATTCTACTTCTACCGGGATTCTGGCAAGATCTTCGATGAGGTACTCGCCTACCAGTGCTGCGTGCCACGAGGTACCGCAGGCAGTGAAGATCAGTCGCTGTGCACGCTGTAATTTGTCGGCAACAGGACGTAATCCTCCAAGACGGACATTCCCATCTTCCAGAAGGATTCGTCCCCGGCAGGCGTCACGGAAGGTGGTGGGTTGTTCAAAAATTTCTTTGAGCATAAAGTGTTCGTACCCACCTTTTTCGATTTGCTCCAGATCATACTCGATTTTGAAAATCTCTGGAGCACTTGGCTGGTTGTCAATGGTGCGGATTTCATATTCGCCCTGCTGAATGAAGCTTATTTCGTTATCTTGGAGAAAAATCACGTTGCGGGTGTATTGAATGACCGCCGCAGCATCTGAAGCAACAAAATTTTCATTGTTGCCTAAGCCAATCAACAGGGGACTTCCCCGGCGAGCAGCAATCAGTAGATCAGGTTCTAAAGGTGAAACAATAGCAATGCCAAAAGTTCCCTCAACCTCTGCCAGTGCCAGACGAACAGCTTCCCGCAGGTCGCCGACTTTGTCGTAGAAAGATCGGATGAAGACCGTCAGTACTTCCGTGTCGGTTTCCGTCTTGAGCTGGTAGCCTTCCCGCAACAACTGCGTTCGAATCGCCTGGTAATTTTCAATGATGCCGTTGTGGACTAAAGCCAATCGACGATCCTGATCGGTATGGGGATGGGCATTGGTGTCATTGGGAACACCATGCGTTGCCCATCGCGTATGCCCAATGCCGATAGTACTGGGAATTGGTAAGGATTCAACGGTCGTAGCTAAATCGTTGACTTTTCCTGCTCGCTTGATTACGTGGAGCTGTTGCCGGTCATCGAGTACGGCAATACCTGCTGAATCATATCCGCGATATTCCAGGCGTTTGAGGCCCTGAATTAGAATCGGAACAACCGGGCGGTAGCCAATGTATCCAACAATGCCGCACATTGCACATACTTCCTATTGGGTTAACAATCGGATGTTTTTCGGTCCAAATAGTCGAACAAGTTTGTCGATTGTTTGAAGGTCTGCTGAAAGCAGGTGCTGCTGCGCTTCGTATCGCTCCACCGTTCCATTTTTGTGGATGCTGAAGTAAAGCTTGCAATTGCCTGTCGCCTGCTGGGCTAAGGCTTGAAGTTGTTCCACCAGCGGATCGGTGAGTTGATCGGCAGCGATGCGAATATGGATTCCTTTAATGAAACGCCGGATAGCGTCCTGTAATTCCCAGATCTGATCTACCCGGATTCGAGGTGTGCCGTTGTTCAGCTCTAAGGTTCCCTGAATCACGACAAAGTTGTTTTCCTGTAGCAGAAACGCTGCGCGTTCGTAGGCATCACTCCAGAAAGCGCATTCATATTTGTGGTGAAAATCATCCAGGGTGCAAAAGGCTATTTTCTTTTCTCTGCGATCCCGTTTTTCCTGAATGTTAGAAATGACCCCGCACACTTTAATTGTTTGTCCTTTGAGCCGCTGCATCGCTTCTGGTTTGGGTGAGAAGGTACGGAAAGATTGAACGACAGGATAAAAGCGCTGGAGTTGGTGAGCGGAAAGAAAAATTTTCAGATACTCTTTCTCCCGCTGCATTTGTTCCAGCAGTGACCACGGCTCTACGGATGGTAGCGACGGTTCTTTGATCATTGCTTGCAGATCCTGATTGCCAAAAAGCGTATTGGTCTGGTTTGCCTGTGCTTGTTGGTAAGCGTGAGCATATTCCAGTGCATTGTCGATAGCAGCGAATAATTGCGCGCGTTTACCGGGATGGATGCTATCAAAAGCTCCAGCACATACCAGTGCTTCCAGTACCCGCTTGTTGATCAAGCGATTGTCCAGGCGGCGGACAAAATCGAAGAAGGATTGATAGGGACCGTGGTCGTGGCGTTCCTGGACGATCAGTTGGGCGGCGGCGACCCCGGTGTTTTTGATTCCTGCCAATCCGAAACGGATCGTATTGTCCTGTGCGGTGAAAAACACATCAGAGGCGTTGACATCGGGTGGAAGAATTTCGATGCCGAAGGAACGCGCATCTTCAATCAGCATTCCCACCGTGTCCAGATTGTTAAATTCCGCCGACATATTCGCGGCTAAGAATTCTGCGGGATAGTGGGCTTTCAGCCAGGCAGTCTGGTAAGCCAGATACGCGTAGGCAGCAGAATGGGATTTGTTGAAGCCATACTGGGCGAAGCGCTCGATCAATTCAAAAATTTCTTCTGCCAGCTTCCGATCAAAGCCATTTTTGACCGCCCCTTCGATGAAAGCAGAACGCTGCTTTTCCATCAACGCAGCATCTTTTTTCCCCATAGCGCGCCGCATCAAATCTGCCTGGGCTAAGGAAAAGCCAGCGATGTCACGCGCCAATTGCATCACCTGTTCCTGGTAGATGATGATTCCGTATGTTTCCTTGAGTGTTTTTTCCATTACCGGGTGGAGATAAGTAACCGGGCTTTTTCCGTGTTTGCGGGCGATATATTCAGGAATATTTGCCATCGGTCCTGGTCGGTTCAAAGCATTCATTGCAATGAGATCGTAGATCGAAGTTGGCTTGAGCTCGCGAAGCGCTTTCTGCATAGCAGGAGCTTCAAATTGGAAAATCGCTGTGGTTTTCCCTTCGCCTAAGAGCTGGTACGTTTTTGCATCTTCTAAGTCTACGTGGTCGATATCGATCTGAACATCGTAGTTCTGCTGGATAAGGTCTAAGGTGCGGTCGATAATGGACAGGGTGCGGAGTCCCAGAAAGTCCATTTTCAAAAGACCAACCGCTTCCAGATCTTTCATATTGTACTGCGTTGCCACTTCCGTTTGCGGGGATTTGTAAAGGGGAACGTAGTCGATCAACTTCCCCGGCGCGATAACGACGCCAGCAGCGTGGAGCGAGACATTGCGGCACAGACCTTCCAGAATGAGTGAATATTCCACTAACTGCTGCATTTTCGGATCATCGGTGTCTTTGAGCCACCGGAGTTCTGGAAGCTCCAGCGCTTCCTTTAAGGGCGTTACTTTGCCAAACACGACTGGAATGTGTTTGGTAATGTTATTGATCGTTGTATGCGGAATGCCCAGGACTCGACCGACATCTTTGAGCACGGCGCGAGCGGAGAGTGTGCCAAAGGTAATAATCTGCGCTACGGCGTCGCTTCCATATCGCTGTCGCACGTATTCGATCACCTGATCCCGCTTGTCATCGCTGAAATCGACGTCGATGTCAGGCATTGTGACCCGTTCCGGATTCAGAAAGCGTTCGAAAAGCAGGTTGTATTTGAGCGGATCAATATCCGTGATGCCGATTGCATAAGAAACCAGGCTGCCAGCAGCAGATCCACGTCCCGGTCCCACGCGGATGCCCATTTGGCGAGCCGCGTTGATAAAATCCTGAACGATGAGGAAGTAACCTGCGTATCCCATCTGCCGGATAATACTCAGTTCAAAGTCTGCACGCTCTTGAATTTCGGGCGTGATTTCCCCATAGCGGCGGCGAAGCCCTTCGTACGTAAGGAATTGCAGATACTCATCCAGAGATTTATCCGCGTGTTCCGGAGGAAGTTCAAATTTGGGGAGTAATGGTTCTTGGTTCAGCGTAACGTTGCATTTCTCAGCAATTTCTAAGGTGGTTTCAATTGCTTCTGGATAGTCCCGGAACAATTCGACCATTTCCTCGGTCGATTTCACATACATTTCGGGTACCCGGTAGCGCAGTTTCTTCAGATCAACTTTGTTGCTGGAGCTGGCGTCTCGAATGTGCAGAAACACGTTGTGAGCCTGGGCGTGCTCTTTGCGGATATAGTGGCAATCATTCGTTGCTACCAGCTTTGCACCTAATTTTCTGGCTAATTTGGGCGCATATTCCAGGATGATTTCGTCTTCCGGAAGTCCGTGGTTCTGGATTTCGATATAGAAATCATCGCCGAATAGGTCTTTGTAGAAAACGGCAGCCCGGTAAGCACCCTCAAAATCGCCTTTGAGCAAATAGGAGTTAATCTCGCTGGCTAAACAGCCGGAGGTTGCAATCAACCCTTCGTGATATTTCTCCAGCAGTTCTTTATCGATGCGGGGTTTGTAGTAGAACCCTTCTAAGTGGGCGTAAGAAGTGAGTTTCACAAGGTTGTGGTATCCAGTTTCATTCTTTGCCAGCAGGAGCAGATGATAATAGTTGCGCTGGTTTTTCTGGCGGTTTGTTGCAATCTTCTCAAATCGACTGCCGGTTGCTAGATAAACTTCGCACCCTAAGATCGGTTTGATTCCCGCAGCGTGCGCTTTGCGATAGAATTCAACGATGCCGAACATTACGCCGTGATCCGTCAGGGCAATAGCGGGTTGATTGTGTTCTCCCGCCGCGGCGATCAAATCGGCTGGGGTGCAGGCAGCGTCTAAAATGGAATAGTGTGAGTGATTGTGCAGGTGTACGAATTGCGGCATAGGCTGTTAGATATCGATTGTTTAACTCTGTTTTCCGAAATTTCAAAACTACGAAAAATTTCACAGCAAAAGAATCTCGCTGCGTTCAAGTTTGGAATCAATGAACGTAAGCCTTAGGGGGCAGCTCGTTCATAGTAGGGTTAGAATCTGGCGCGGATATAATTCCCATATCAGGCGTAATGTGCTTTCAGATGCTGTTGTGTGAGGAAAAAACACAGTTTGTGTTGCGCACTTTCAAAGGAATAGAAAAACGGCTCTGTAGATTGATTGGATGTTTTCTTTCGCTGTTCGAGAATTGTTTGTTAAATTTCGGAATTCTTAAAAGATGAAGTACGAGCAGAAGTAGAATGTGGATTGTTAAGGTTCTAGTAGCAATCAGCGTCGGAGCAGTAGTGGCGTGCTATGGGCAATTCCGACAGGCTACACCGTTGGTACCAGGCTCTGATGTGAGCCACTCTGTATTTGGTGAAATAGGAATCGGGGGACTTTGGCAAGTGGGAGTATTTCAGACAGCTTGTCGCTGCCAGTTTGACAACGGTGTTGGAGAGCAATATGAAGTTCAGATGGGATATGTTGTTCGGTATGGTCGTTGGTGGGGAGCGGCTATTACAGCCGGGATGACCTTGTGGCGTTGGCATGCAGCATACCGGGAATACGAGTATATTCCCTTTCGGGATCCTGCAACGCAGCAATCAGAAGTTGTGAATGTGCTGGTTCGAAATGATGCCTGGGCAAGTTTGCAGGGGATGATTCTCTCTGTGCGGGGTGTTATCTACCCCTTCAAGCCGGTCTTTTTCCAAATTGGGCCACAGTTGCAATGGTGGCTGCGAACGAATCGGCGGCATCAGCAAACCCTGGAAACACCGCTTGCACGAACTGCTTCTGGAGAGGAGGTATGGGTCACCTGGGAGAATGGAACAAAAGTGCAGGTTGTGGAAAATGGCCCATTCGAATCGATGTCGACGATAACCATAGGGCTAACCGCGACGCTGGGAATAGAAATGCCGGTTACACGGCGATGGTATTTTCGGGCAGCGGTTGTAGCTGGTTATGTTCTCACGGCGTTGGATGCACAGCAGTTGCGCCTGGCGTCGGTGCTGGGGATGATTGGTGGTCGTTACCTGTTTTAGGAAGTGGTTGGATGTTCGGATGAGCGTTTATGCTTTTCTGCTTTCAGAACGCGAGACAGAGTAAAAATGGCAAGCGCAGTGACGGTTGACCAGCTTATGAACCAGAGTAATAAACCGCCGGTTGTCATTATGCACTGTTCCATTGTTTGCTTGATCAAATGCAAAAATACAAAACGAGAGGAATAAATAAACAAGACAGGAGAGTGAAATGATGCAGCAGATGCGAATCTTTTTCTTTTGTATGCTGATCTTGTGCGTTCTTCTGGGGCCTACCGCTGTGGGAGCGAAAAAGCGGCAACCTGAGAAGGTGTCAGAAGATACGCAGGTTCCCGCTTTCTATTTGTACGCTGCGGAAATTGTGGCTCCTCCGGAAGCATTGGGGGATGAGGATCAGCAGCCCATTAGCAAGAAGATTCGCATTATTAATTTGGGACCAATTGTGAACTCACCATACCTGGAGTATGCTCCTGCTATTAGTGTGGATGGTAAGACGTTGTATTTTGTTTCCAATCGTCCCGGCAGCATTCCAAATCCTGATGGAGAGCCGTCGCACGATTTCTGGGCAGCGACCAAAGAAAACCGGTACGATACAGTTTTCCATAAGCCCTTTAACATTGATCCTAACTCACCTTATGGAGAATTTGGTTTAAATACGTGGCGTAATGAGGGGGTAATGGCGATTACGGCAGATCAGCAGATGATCTTTTTTACTGCCTGCGATCGCCCTGACGGGTTGGGTTCCTGTGATATTTATGTTGCGGAAATTCAAGGGGATAAATGGGGGAAACCGAAGAATTTAGGACCTAATGTGAATACAGAACACTGGGAATCGCAACCGACGATCACCAGCGACAAGAGCCGACTGTACTTTGCATCCAATCGCCCCGGTGGTCAGGGCGGCATTGATATCTGGTACTCGGATTACGATTTTGAATTCGATGAATGGAAACCAGCGAAGAATCTGGGACCGGTGATTAACACGCCAGGGATGGATTGGTCTCCTTTTATCGCCGCTGATGATCGAACGTTATTTTTCTCTTCAAATGGGCACGAACCGAACCTGGGTGGTCTGGACTTCTATTATTCTCGCCTCGATGATCAGGGAAATTGGTCTAAGCCGGTCAATCTGGGACCACCGATCAACACGGAAGAAGATGAGGCATTTATTTCTTTGCCAGGATCGGGCGATATTATCTACTTTGCTTCAAAACGCGAAGATTTGCCAGGGTTCCAGGGAGATTTTGACATCTTTATGGCGTTTGTTCCGACGTACTTCCGCACGGTCAATTTAGTTGTACAGGTCAAAGATGAATGTACGGGCGCAGATATTCCGGCAAAGGTAACCATTTTTAATCCGGTAACGAATCGGACCGTTGAGGATAGTGTCGATGGAGAGCGGCGAAAACAGGTAGAACTGGTGATCCGGGATCAGGATTTTGGTCCTCGAGAGGATTCTATCCAGCGGATTGGGCTGGTGATTACGGCTTTTAACCCACGGTATGGCAAAACGGTTGATACTGTCTATGTCGATCGCCCCAAGGCAGTGCAGGATGAGGAGAAAGCAAAGCAGGCGATCGATTTGCCACCCGCTGTTCTGTATCTTGGACAGCGACCCAGGCTGGAAGCGGAAATGGATTTTGCCGATTACATTAAGCGGACAGGCGGAACCTTTAAAGGGCTGGTGATGGAAGAGGTCGTTGTGCGATCACTCCATCCACTGTTGAATTATGTCTTTTTTGATCTGGGCTCTGCAAAAATTCCTGATCGGTACATTTTGTTCAAATCGCCAGAGGAGACGCGGGATTTCACTGACGAGACGATTCCTGGTGGGACACTGGAAAAGTATTACCACATTCTCAATATCATCGGGTATCGGTTGAAGAAACATCCGAAAGCGAAAATCGAAATTGTTGGTTGTAATGACAATACGACACCGGAGGAGAAAAAGGGCGGAAAGAAGTTGTCCCGTGCGCGAGCGGAAGCGGTGTTTAACTATCTGAAAAACATTTGGGGCATTAGTCCTGACCGAATGAAGATCAAAGTGCGTAATCTTCCAAAGGTGTACTCGAATTTGCGTGATACTGCTGGAATCAAGGAAAACCGGCGGGTCGAAATTCTGTCGAATGACTGGGAAATTCTCAAACCGATTCTGGATGTAGACAAGACGCGCTTCCCGTCACCGGAGGAAATGACCTTCTTTATGGACAATGGGATCGAAGATGCACTGGTAGCAGCCCGCAAGATTGTCATTACTCGAGGTGATAAACCCTGGAATGAGTTGACGGATATTGGTACAACTGAAAAATCGTATGTGTGGGATTGGCAAAGCCGGGAAGGAACGTATCCGGAAGACGAAGTACCCTTTAAAGCAAAGTTAGTGGTTATTAGCAAAAACAATAGCACGTGTGAATCGTTGCCTATTTATATCAAGGTTAAGCAAGTGACGACGGAAGAAATGTTGGCACAGAAAGTTGCCACCAAGACCTTGGAAAAGTATAACCTTATTCTCTTTCCTTTCGATCGCTATGATCCCGGACCTTTAAACGAGCGCATTCTGAAGGAATACATTTATCCTCGCATCTTTCCTTCCTCGGAAATTGAGATTGTCGGGCATACCGATGTTGTTGGGTTGTATGATCACAATAAGCGTCTTTCGGAGAATCGGGCAAAAGCAGTAGCGAAGGCCATTCGACGGTTTGCAAAAGGGAAATACAAGGAATTGAAAGTGCGAGGGGTGGGAGAAGACGATCCGCTCTATACTAACCTATTGCCAGAAGGTCGATTCTATAACCGAACTGTCCAGATCATCATTCAAACGCCCTTAGAGGATATTCAAAAAGCGCAACAACAGCAGCCATAGAAAATGGGAACACAACAGTGTGTAAAATAAAGCAAAGGGTGGAGCAATGAAAAAAACAGTGTGGATTTTTTCAGTGTTGTCTTTCGTTGTATCGCTGTTAAACGCGCAGATTTCACCGTACAGGGTTCCTAGTGCCGCCGAATTGTTGAGTAATGGAACGAACGGACGGGAATTCTGGATTGCGATACCGCAGAATGAATATAGGCGCTGGGGAAGTGCTCGAGATATCATTGAGATCTACATAGCTTCTGCCTACGAAACCAAGGTTACTATCTATGCTCCTAATGCGGGAGTGGGTCCCTACACTGCTCAGTTGAAACCAATGGAAGTTGCTATTGCCAGTACCAAAGAAGCGACACAACACTTTCCTCAATTGCCATGGTCACTGGAAGTTCGAGATGAAGGTGGCAAGAAGACGGACAAAGCCATTCATATTACAGCAGATCAGCCAATAGCCGTTTACGTCTTGTCAGCGATTTCCACGACGGCCGAAGGATATATGGCGCTGCCCACAGAAGTGTGGGGAAAAAAGTATATCCATGTTGGGTATTATGACTTCTGCGATGGTTGCTCTCCGGGCAGCAATGTTCAGTGGAAGCGAGGATCGGGGTTTATTGTGCTCTCAAAGTTTAATGGTACCGTGGTGCAAATTCGGCTGAAAGGGACCGGTACGGGTATTCTCTATGCCCCGCCTAATGGCAGGGAAGAAATGATCCAATTTCCGCGGGACTGGGGGAAAACTTACACTATTACGTTGAACGAGGGAGATGCGTATGTGATTCAAACCCGCGGCGATTTTCAGTACGGGCTATTTGATATCAGTGGAACAGAGATTATTGCGAATAAACCAGTGGGTGTTATTTCTTTCCACGTGCGAACCCAGATGCCGCTGGCAGCACCCTGGGCACCACGGGATCACCTTTCCACAATGTTGCCACCTGTGCACGCGTGGGGAAGACAATATATCACCGGGGAATTACTGCGAGAAAATCGGGGAGATTACTTCCGCATTATTGCGGCGGAGGATAACACCCAGTGGGAAGTCAAATGGTACGACAAGCAAACGGGAGAGCTTTTAGGACAGTTGTCTGGACTGTTGCGGAAGGCAGGGGAATTCTTTGATTATCTCAACGATTGGAATCCGCCGAATATTAGATCGATCCGGGGATTTTCTGTTTGGAAAGCTGACAAACCGGTGATGGTGCTTCAGTACTCCTATTCTGCTCCGTGGGATGGTGCCAATGAATATGACCCCTTCTACTTCTGGGTTGTACCTGTTGAACAATATACCAAAGGGACAGTATTTGAAACACCCGCGCGGGTGCGATATTCCAAAAATTATTTCAACTTGTTAGCTATCAGTGATCCAAATGACGAAAGCAAGCAGGGACTGAAATCAATCAAAATTGATGGCCAGCCGGTATGGCAACAAGACCCCGGATTTTTGGTGCGTCAGGTGCCGGGAACGGATGTGTATTATTCCGTACTTCAGGTGACACCGGGTCCCCATTATATTGAAGGTGATGCTCCCTTTGGAGGTTATATCTACGGTTATACAGTGGTGGAATCCTATGGATGGCCCGCCGCGACCGCCGTCAATAAGATCGATGAGCTGGATACCTTAGAGCCAGTGCTGGAGTTTGTAGAGGACTGTGGCGATTATGACTTTACTGCTTGGGAAGAGCGCAACGGTAAACCCAACGATAACCCTCGCCAGATAGATCAG
>WFXC01000023.1 GCA_015490805.1 Candidatus Kapaibacterium sp. | reverse complement strand
GGATCATCATAGGAGGACCGGAGTATGCCTTTGTGTATCGGCCGGGGGAGTTGCTGCGCCGACCGTTTGTGTACGATCGGCATCGGTATCGAGTTAAAGTAACACCGGAGTATGATACGTTGTGGTACTGGGCGTATCGGAGATTCAGGGTGAAAGAGGTCCCGTTTCTGATTCGGTGGCGGCCAGTGGCGGGAGCCGAGCGGTATCGGGTAGTGGTATATGAGGACGATGATAACTTAGCAAACGCCAAGGGATTGCCGAAGAAAGTGATGGATACGGTGGTGGTGGATACAACCATCGGGATCTGGGTGGATCCGAAGAAGGAACTGGTCGTGGTGTATCTGCGAGCAGAGGGTGGAGGGAAGGTGAGCAACTGGGTACAGTTGGAAGGCAGCAGTGCGGATGTAGTGACGGGGATGGGACAGGTGAGGCTGGAGAGGGTAGCAGGGGTGGTGAGTCCGAATCCGAGTCGGGGATGGATACGGGTGCGGTATCCGTCGGAGGAAGGCTGGTCGATAGAGATTCGGGATCTGGTGGGGCGAGTGGTGTATCAGCGGAACCAGGGAGCAGGAGAGCGGGAAGCGTGGGTGGAGCTTTCGAGAAGTGGGACGTACTACGTACGGTTATGGAGAGGGGATCGGGTGATTGTGGTGCCAGTGGTGGTGGTGCGGTAGCGGAAGGCGGAGGTGTGGCCGGGAGCGCTGAACCGGGAGCGCCGGCACTGGGAGCGCCGGCTTTAGCCGGCAGAAGATGATGCACGCTGAAGCGTGCGCCCCCAGCGCTGAAGGAGCGCCGGCTTCAGTCGGCAAAAAAAGATAAAAGGAGGCACTGGCGTAGATGTGTAGGGGCGACCGGCCGGTCGCCCCTACGGGTGCGGGTGATGGCGACCAGCCAGGTCGCCCCTGCGGGAGGTAGTGGTTATCTAGTGCTGTTTTTGTAACTTTGCACCGATGGAGAAATCCGGCAGTGGTGATTGAAAAAGGAGTTGGAATGGAAAATGTTGCTTGCTGTCGAGTCCTCTGGGTGATCACCATTGTTATCCTCGGATGGTATGGAGGGTCGGCAGTCGCTGGTGATCCATCTTCTTCGCCGTCGTGGGTGCGGTTGTCCGGAAACGTGCAGGTGATAGGAGAGTATAATCAACAGCAGGGGTCTGGAGCTTTTTATCGGTATCCGTTTGCGGATCGCTTCGTGGGACGTGTTCTGCTCTCTGCCCGCCTGACGTTGTTCGATCAGATTCAGTTGCCATTTCAATTGCGGCTGACCAATCGGGAGGTGGGGTATCGACAGCCGTTCAATCAGTTTGGCGCCAGTTTGCAGGCGGCACGCTGGTTGCGACTCTATGGCGGATATTTTTCGTTGACTTTCTCGCCGCTGACGTTCGGAGATCAACGAATCTTAGGCGGCGGCATCGAGTTGACACCTGGACCATTCTATATTGGCTTTCTGTATGGACTGGGGCGTCACGCCCGCCTGCCACAGGGAACATTCCTGGGAGAGTATGACCGCTGGTTCTGGGCACTGAAAGCAGGGGTGCAATCGCTCGATGGGGTGACGGTACTGCTGTCGTTGATGCACGCTATTGATGATTCAACCTCTCTACCGGATACGCTCCAGTTGCCAGCGATGGAGAACCTTGCGGGATCCCTAATGCTGGCACTGCCGCTGACTTCTTCGCTCCATTTCCGTGGAGAGGTTGCCGTTGCCGCCTTTACCCGTGACCTCCGCTTTCCCGAAACGTCGGCGGCAGAGAGTATCCCCCGATGGATTTTTGTTCCCCGCTATTCTACCAGCGTCGATGGAGCGGCAAAAGTGGAGCTGACCCTCAACCCGCGCAGTTGGTGGAATGTGCGCGTCCGTGGGGAATGGATAGGTCCCGGCTACGTAACGCTCGGATATACGCAGTTGATCAATGACATCGGGCGAATTACGCTTGCACCAACAGTTCGATTGCTCAATTCCCGACTCATTCTCAGCGGGTCGATTGGGCTTCAGCAGAACAATTTGCTCCAGGACAAGCTGGCAACAACACAGCGCCTCATTGGATCTGTAAATCTGTCAGCGCAACTCAGTTCTGCTGTCAGTGTTGCTGCTTCCTATACCAATTACGGCATTCGTTCGAATCACGTCAACGACACGCTGCGCGTGTCTACCATCTCTCAGATGTTCAACTTCAATCCTTCCTTTCGGTTTCTGACGGGAACCCTTCGACATTCCATTGCCGTTGGGTATTCCTACTCCAGCGTTGTGGATCACAATGTGGTAACAGCGCAGCAGCAGCAATTTCAGGGACATTCTCTCAACATCGCCTATGCCCTGCAACTACCGAACAACTGGATTTTTACCACCACCATTTTTGGATCGAAGAACGAAGCGGGAGAAAATCCAGCGCCCAGTATGCTCAACATCAGCGAGACGATTCGTGTGCCGGTATTCAAGTCGCTGGAACTGCTGGGCAGTGCTGGATACGGCATACAGGAAGTGGCATCGCAGCAGTCGGAAAATTTCTTTCTTCGATTTTCCGGGCATTATTCGCTGAAACCGTTTGGCAAGTTATCCCTGCTGTTTCTGCTCCAGTCCACAACATCGGAAAATTCAGAAGTGCAGTTTCTGCGAGGGTCGGTGCGCTACAGTGTGAATTGGTAGTTTGCTCCACTGCCCGGTACAGTACGGTTACCTGACTGAGGGGAGTGGTTTCGGAGATGACAACAAGTAATCGGTTCAATCGATACAGGAGTTTTCTGATGAAATTATGGCTCCGATGTCTTATTTTGAGCTTCCTGTTTCCACTTGTGATCGTTTCCCAGACACTGCGGATCCAGAGTGTCCAGATTCAGCGGCCGACGCCAGCCGCACTGTCAGAGTGGAGCCGCAATCCGAACATTGTGCGAATTTTCATCCGGAACGATAGCAAGGACGTGTACTCGGACATCCGGGTGATTTTCGAGATCCAGAAGGACGGCAAGCCCATTGTGACAATGGATCCCGGCGATCCAGCCGTTCCACGCTTCCACTTCCCGCCGGGACTAACGGTGCTAACCGGACCGGACATCGCGCCACCCGAACTGTATCAGTCCGGCGGCATTGATATTGCGGATCCTACCGTAGAGCGGCAGGCGCTTCGCACACAGCAGTTACCTGAAGGAGTGTATACGTACTGCGTCTGGCTGTTGGACGCTACCGGTACGGTGTTGCATCGGTATGCTGTTTGTCCAACCTTTGAGATCTTGCTACCGGAGCCTCCGATACTGTTAGCGCCGAAGGATCGATTTGATCTTCCCGATCCGGATCGTTCGCCGCCGCTATTCCAGTGGACGGGCGTCACGCCAGTACCGCCAGATATTTCACCACAGTATCGACTGCTGATCGTTCCCGTTTTTGCAGACCAGTCACCGCGGGAAGCCATTGACCGGAATGCTCCGCTGTTTGAGCAGGTGATAACAGGCGTTTCTTACCAATATCAGTTTGGCGATCCATCGTTCCGATCGATTACAGGAGCGGAGCGATTTGCCTGGCAGGTTCAGGTACTGGACCAATTTGGTCGCCCCATAGCCGTTCGTGGTGACAATGAGGGCAAAAGTGAGATTGCCGTTTTTGGATTTGCTTCCGATCGTTCATCAGAGGAGGGAGAAACACGCCAGCGGTTGCGGCTTATACCTCATTGGCCCCAAAACGGCGATACCATTCCGTGGCGACATCCTCTGCTCATCGTTCGTTTTGAGCCGTACAGCGATAGTTTGCGCGGTGCGCGATTTGAGGTCGTTGTGGAAGGCGGGGGCGTACGGTTGACGAATGAACGGAATGTCCGTTGGCCCCAAGGTCCAGCGCGTTCGCAGGGAGTGTCCCCGGAGCGGGCGACGTATCACTTTGTGAATGCGATCAGTGACGATGGGGAGAGTCTGGATTGGTCGGGTCGTTTACGGCGGGGACAGTCGTATCGCTGGTGGGTTCGGGCAACCTTCCGATGGGCAGATGGAAGTACGACGGTCGTCGAAACGGAACCCCGGATTTTTACGCTTGGACTTCGGAAGCCGAACCGTGAAGCACCACCAGAGATGGCGCGGTTTCCGCAGGGGATGCAGGTACGGCTGCGGTGGCAGACTCCGGTGCCGGCTGCGCTGAACTACACCCCTGAAGAAATGGTGTCGATCATTCGTCGCCGTTCATTTCTTCACATCCCGTGGGCACAGGAGCAGGTGCGGATTGAGGTTGCACGGGATTCAGAATTTCGAAGTATTGTAACGACTGCAACGACACAGCATCCGGCGTCGGATCTCTACCGGATTGGCGATGAATGTGCGGAATTCTTCCAGCTCAGGCAGCTTCAGACACCACCACTGACAACGACGGGAACGTACTACTGGCGGGTTCAGTATCTGGATGATGACGGGAATCCATACCTGACCGGTCCGGTGTGGCGATTCCAGATCGTTGGGGAAGAGAGTGAGCCGATCGATCCAGCTACCTGTCTGGTACTCCGACCCCTGACACCGGAGGGTACTATACCAGTGGCGCAACCGGTATTCCGGGGCGTGGTGCAGCCATCAGTGCAGCCAGCCGGTATACGCCGTGGGTGGGTAAAAGTCTGGCGGATGGAATCAGAAGATGAAGATTCGGCAACGGTCGTAGTACGGACGCCGGTGTTCCATCGAGCATTTGAAGGGAGTGATTTCGCCAGCTTTGCGCCGTATGCTGCCGGCGCAGAACAGGTGATGTTTCGTACCATTAACACTACCGGCGCAACGGTGACCTTTACCGCAGACGTTGGGCAGTGGTATTTGTGGCAGTTTGGGTTCGAGGTTGATGCAGCGACAGTTCGGGAAGATGGTGTCGGCTGTGAGCGAACAGTGATCACCAGTCGCGTTGCCCGCTTTCGGTATCAGCCTGACGAAGGACCGTGTGTCTATCGGTGTGAAACGCCGCCTGTGACGAACAGGACACCGCGTAGCGAGCCACTTGCCGTTGGCGATCGTATTGCCATTGGCGCTTTTACGCTAACCATTACCCAACTGGAGAATGCATCGCCGACGGCGTTGCGAGGGCGGGGCGTAATCGAGATTCCGGCATTCCGACTGCCGACCGCTGGAAGCGGAATGCGGCTGCTGGTGGAATTCGATGATCTTCAGGTGAACACGGATAATCAGGTATATCAGGGAGAAGCGCGGGCAGTGATCGCCGATGATGCTCCTTTGTCAGCAGAAATAGCGAATGCCATTGAGGCGGGAGCTCGAGATTTGGGACAGGAAGAAATACGGAGCATCGACGCCTATCTTCGCACCGGTCGCCGACTGCTGAGCGTGCTCAGTGGTGATGAACCTCTCACACTTCCCGTTGGATTGGATCGGGTGATTGGATCGCGCCGCGTGATTATTGCACTGGTGGGTGCCGTGTTCCGACCTTCGACGATGACCTATCCGGGCGGGCGGCTCAATGTGGTGGCGTGGATCGAACTGCCGGATCTAATGGGACCGGGCAATGGGATTGGCATAGGAGCGCGAGCGATCTGCTTCCATCCCGGCGGATTGAATCTTGTGGATGGCATTCTGTATCTGCCATCGGATATCGTCCTTTCCGATCGCGAAGGTCGGGATGATGTGCCGACGTGGGAGGTGCTGTTCCGCGGCTGGCGCTCTGCAGAAGATCGAGGAACTTACCTGGAGTGGGATTGCTCCGGATTCCGGGCGTTTCAACTGGATGTGGAAGTGGCGTTTTCCCGTCACGTGCTGTTACCCATCGATGCTGCCGGGCAGGTGATTACCGATCCGACGCAGCACGTGCGCGGGCGAGCAACGGCGCGGCTGGAGCGATCTCCGCGCAGTCAGTGGGGCTTTGTACTGGAAGGGCAACTTCAGGAATGCGCTCTGACGCAGGCGCCCGGCTTTCGGTTGCGGGGCAGTTCCCCGATCCATTTTGCGCTTGATGTCTCTGCTCATAGCAATCCCCGAACGCTCCGCTTCCCATCGGATTACCGTGGAGCGAAAGACTCCACCTGGATGGGGTTCTATCTGTCCGGATTGTTCCTCCAGTTGCCGGATGAGTTCCACCGTACCGGCGCAACCGAAGGTCCCAGAGTCGGGCTGGAGCAGGTGCTGATCGATGGCACCGGCGTAACGCTCACCATAGAGGCGACCAATGTTGCGGACAATGTCGATTTTAACAACTGGGGTGGGAGTATCGACACGCTGCGGTTGCGGATTCTGCAATCAGCATTTCGTGAAGCGTTGATCCACGGTCGGTTAAGCGTGCCGGTGTCGGATTCGACGCTGGACTATCGAGGGCTGCTCAATCGCTCAACGACTGGCTCGCTTTCCTTCGTGTTCCAGGTGCAAGCTCGCGACACGTTGAATTTTCCGCTGACCCGAATCGGCAGACTGGCAATTCTACCCAGCTCTACTTTTGAACTGCGAGTTGAAAGTGGACGATTTCTGCCGACCGTTCTGCTGAATGGGCAACTGCGATTGGCTGGCGATTTGCCACGCCTTCCAGGTATTGACTTCCGGGGCGTTGATTTTGAAGGATTTGGGGTGCGCAGTGTGGGGGATCGCATTCAGTTTGAGTCTGGAAACTGGGCATTTGCCAGTCCGCAACATACGCTGGCAGGCTTTCCGCTGAGTATTCGAGAAGTACGCATTGTGACCGGAGATTGCGAGGGACAACCCGGAGCGGCGCTCCGCTTTGGTGTCGATCTCAATCTCTTTGCGGAATCCAGCGCGGGGATTAGCGGGGGAACAACCGTATCATTCTGGGGCGCTTTGCAGCGGGCACCGCGGTGGCGGCTGGGCTTTTGTCAGGTCCGGCTGGATGAAATTCGTCTGGCGGCGGATCTGGGCGCTGCAGCATCTATCGAAGGGCGCCTGTCGTTTTACAGTGAAGATCCGACATTTGGCAACGGCTTCCGGGGTGAAGTGTCGGCTGAGATTGCCCAGTTAGTGTCAGCGAGCGGAGTCGTACAATTTGGCGCCGTTTCCGATTACCGCTACTGGTTCGTGGATGTGCGTGCCTATCTTCCCGCTGGCATCCCGGTTGGAGCGGGAGTGGGAATCTATGGCTTTGGCGGAGGTGCGTGGTACAATATGCAGCGGGTGGGAGAAGTCGCAGCACCACCGACCGATTCTCGAACCGCCGATCCTGCCGTGCCGGGAGCGACTGCTTCTGGTTTTCGCTTTATCCCCGATGGCTCTGGCTCTTTCGGGCTGCGGGCAATGGTAGCACTGGGAACGCATCCGGATCCGTTTGTGCTCAATGGCGATGTGGCGCTGGAAGCGGAATTCTCAACCGGTACGGGTGGAGGAATCCGCTTTATTCGGCTTCAGGGAGATTACTGGATGTTGTGTCAACTGAATCAACGACGCAAAGCACCACTCTGGGGAACACTGGTTCTTCAACTGAATTTTGAACCCTCCCTTGTGCTGGACGGCACGTTTGATGTGAATATCGATGCACCCCGCGGAGCCGGACTCCTTCGTGGCGGGGGACAGATGGTGCTGCACGTTGCATCGGATAGCTGGTATTTCTGGATTGGACGTCCGACTGCGCGCGTAGGCGTAAGCCTGGGCATCGGCGATCTGCACTTGCCATCAGTAGGATCGTACTTCCAGATGGGGACACGCCTGGATCCGATTCCCCCACTGCCGGAGGAAGTTGTTGCGTTGCTGGGAGCGCCACCACCAATGCTGCGGAATAGTGCATTGATTTCTCAGGGGAAGGGAATGGCTTTTGGGCAGGAATTGCGTTTTGATTCCGGACGGCTCCAGTTTCTGGTGTTCTACGCACGACTCCGGTTTCTGATGGGGTATGACGTCTCGTTGCTGGATTATCGAGGCATATTGCGATGCGAAGGATATTCTGAACCGGGACTCAACGGGTGGTATGCTTCGGGACAGGTGTACGCCTATGTTGCTGGTGAGATTGGAATGTATGTCGATGTGTGGTTTTTTAAAGGCAATGTTTCGATTCTGGAACTGGAAACCGCTGCCCGGCTTACAGCGGGAATGCCCAATCCCACGTGGCTGGAAGGAGCTGTTGGTGGACGGTTCTCTGCATTGGGCGGAACCATTAAGGGGTACTGCAATTTTGAATTTCGCATCGGCAGCCGGTGCTCCCCGCCACGGTTGACTCCCTTCGAGCTGGATATGATTGCCGATCTGCAACCGCAGGACGGAGCGCAAAACGTCAGTGTCTTCGTAAGTCCACAGGCAGCTTTTAACTTTGTGGCAAATCAGCCGTTTGAGATTGAAGAGCTGGACGAAGACGGAGAGCCGCGCATCCGTACGTTCCGACTGCTCATTACAGAATTTACGCTTCGCCAGGATCGGCGCGGAAGTTCTCCCTTGCTGGGCAGATGGACGCTGGACGATGATCGTATCGTTGCGACCTTAGAGCCGGATGAAATGCTGGCAGGCAGTACGTGGCATCGGGTGCGCGTGGCAGTCAAAGGGCAGGAATGGATCGGTGGGCGGTGGCAGGATGTACGAAAAGCAAATGGTTCGCTGGCAGTGCAAACGATGGAGCACCGGTTTCGGACTGGTCCAGCACCCGATCGTATCCCTGAATCCAACATTGCGTCGATGTATCCCCGCAAGAATCAGCGGTATTTCTTGATCGATCAGTGTCCGGATGGGTTTATCCAGTTGCGGCGAGGAATGCGTTCGTTGCTGGCTGAAGAAGGGTATCGGCTGAAGGTGCGATTTATTCCCGCAGGTGGTCAGGATCCAGTGGAAGTAAACGCAACGTATAGCAGACGTCGCATTCGTTTCCCCATCCCGTCACAGTTGCAGACAGCAACGATTTACGGGCTGCAAGTACTCAAGGTGCGGATTCAGGAGCGTAGCGACCTCATCGCCTCGCGTGCCGAGACTGATTACGGTATCCGATCCAGATTGCAGGAGCGATGGGTGCAATTTCTCCAGCGACGGGGAACAACGGTGGAATTGCGGCAGCGGCGGTTGCCAAGTCTTCGAACTCGATCTGGTGAGAAGCTAATGTACGTGTATCATTTCCGCACGAGTCGATATCGAACCCTGCAGCAAAAGATTTCAGCCATTTTTCAAAGAGGGTCGGTGCGAGCCGTCGTGGCGCCATCCGGTCTCGTAACGGGCATTGAGTACCGAAAGCCGGATTTCGCTGGTGAATGGTTCGACATATATGATTTGCAGTGGCTATCGGGGAGTATTCATCCGCGGGATGTGCAACCGCAGTATCCACGAACCAGCCTGTATTGGCGACAGCGCGTAGAACCGTGGTTGTACCAGCCAGTGCACCGCATTGCTGGCTTCGCTGCAGGCGGTAGATCACCGCTGATGCTGGATCGGATGACGGGTGTTTCGGTGTCGGGACTGATGCCAAAATCGCCGCTGCAGGAATGGGAGATTCGGGACGCGTACTTTCCCAATCCGTATCGCATCATTTATCGCCTGAATACCGGGCTTCCGACTGTCACCGTTCGTCTGGATTTGCCAGCAATAGCGTGGTGGGATTATGTTGCCTTTGCCCGTCCCCGCGCAGCTCGCCTGCTGGTGGAAGATGCATTTATCCGAACCTTTGAGCAGCGAACAGGGCACCGCTGGGATCGGCGGAATCGGAAGGAGCGAGCTCCCATTACGGGACAGTGGCTCGTGCGATGTTATGCTGGGCGATCTCATACGCATATGCTGGAACTTCTGAGACTGAATCCTGCACACTTTCCGTGGGCATTGAACCGGAAATTGCGGGCGGATGAGCGGCGCATTGTACAGCGCATTGCCAGTGGAACGTGGAATCCAACCCTGTACCGATCGGATCTGTCCCGCTTCCGCTATTGGGCTGTTGCCTGGCATTACTGGGGTGGTAGTTGTGCGCCCGCTCCTGACCGTACGGTGACACCGCCAGCGTTGCAATTGCTGCTGCTGCCGTAACGCTGAAGTCCGAAGACCGTTGCACTGGTCGGAACGAGTCGCCTAAACCGACGTTTTGAGAACATTGCGCCAGTAAGGCTTCAGCAGACGCTTGCCGTAAAAGGAAGTACAGCGATCGCGTGCAAAAGTGTGTACGCTTAGTGGCATTGTGCTAAGTGGCAAATGGGAGGATTCCTCCAGATCACTCTTTGTAACGGTTGGGTAGATTTGAAATGCCCAAAGGTAGGAACTATGCTCCGGAGAATGCCGGGGACAGAGCACGGCTGCCGGGGATTTCGTATCTTTCGATTTCGGAAAGTAAAAGGGGAAGAACGCAATGGGAAGATTCTTGCTGGCTGTAGGGGTAATGCTTGGTGTCGTAATAGCAATGGCACAACCGATGGAGCAGAGTCGGATCGCTGTCGTTGGTGGTCTAACCCGCCTGTGGAATATTTCGACAATGCCGGTGTTTCCGGGAAGTACTGAGTGCGGGCAGTTTGGCAATGGCACTGCGCTGGGGCAATGGGGCAGCATTCGATGGGAGTATCGGATCGGTTCGTTGCCGCTTTTTGTATCGCTGGCTGGAAGCTACCATCGCAAACTGGCAGAATTGCAGGCAGTGCAGTCGAATTTTGAAGTCTATAATCCCCGGAGCGGCACGTATGAGCCACTGGTTGTCCAGTATGAGTATCAGTCTACGCTGCAATACCTCTTTGCCGACCTTGGCATCGCCTATCAGTTGCCAGTGCTTTCAGCCTTTCCACTCACCCTCCGACTGGGAGTGGATGCAGGAATGCCATTGCTGGGAACAGCATTTGAGACCTATGAATCGATCCAATCACCGGACGGAGTCCGATTCCCGGACGGAACCCGACGCCATTTGCTATCCAGCGGTGAGGTGCCGCAAACAACGACCAGCTATGGCGTTAGCGGCGCAATCAGTATGGCAGTGCCGGTTGGCAACGCTGTCTCGCTGCTGCTGGAGGGTGGCTATCGATACGGACTCAATTCGGTATTAGCAGATGCAGAGTGGAAGATTCACCACTTCCAGTTTGGACTGGGAATCCAGTACCGGATGTTCTCAGCTCCGAAACCGCGAAAGCCAGAGGCTCCAGCTCCACCGACAGTGTCGCCTCCGGAGTCTCCGACAACGCCGCCAGCGCTGGTTCTTCAACGACTTTGGGTTGATACACTCCGGCTTCGGCAAATGGTTGTTACCGAAACTTTTCCGTTGTTGCCTTACCTGTTCTTTGACAGTGCATCTGCTCAACTCCTGCAGCGGTACCGGTGGGTGCCGGAAGACAAAGAGCAATTTACTGAGCAGCAACTACCGCGCTCGATGTTGCCCATTTACTATGCTCTGCTGTCAATTATCGGTAAGCGAATGCAGCAGATGCCTCACGCGACCTTGCGGATTGTGGGAATTGCGCGGAATGATGAAGCGGCTGATGAAAAGGCACAGCGGGAATTGGCGCGTCAGCGAGCAGCGGCGGTAGCTGATTTTTTGATCAATGAGTGGGACATCGATCCCAAACGCTTGCGCATCGAATGGCGCTTCCTGCCCGAATTTGCATCCAGTGAAGCGTACCGGGAAGGATGGGAAGAAAATCGCCGGGTGGAGCTGTACAGCGATGACCCGCTGCTGCTGGCTCCGGTCGTGCATTCGCGTTTCTTTGAATATGACGCAAAGGATTCAGCGCTTACGGTGACGTTGACGGTGCAGCCGGCATTATCAGCAGTGACGCAGTGGAGATTGCAACTGCATAGTGGGGACACAGTGGTTCAGCAGTGGAGTGGCGGAAAATTGCGGCAGTCGCCAATGCGGTTGCCATTGCGGGGACAAACTATCCAGTATCTGGGAGGTCATAGAAGCGGCAATGCAGTTTCCGCACGAATCCAAGACGATCGGCAGCAACAGGATTCTGCTCAGGTGGCTCTTACGGTCCGCATAACGCGGGATACTGTAGAGCTGAGTCGGCTCAGTCTCATCGTGTTTGACTTTGATCGCTATGAGTTGACGCCTGAAAACCGGGTGATTCTGCGGCGCTTTGTGGGTGAAGCAGTCCGTCCTGAATCAGAAATCCGCATCATTGGCTCGACCGATCGCCTGGGAGAACGGCGGTACAACATCGAGTTGTCTCAAAAGCGGGCAGAAAGCGTTGCAGCATTTCTGCGAGAAGTTACACCAGATGGGCATCTGGTGGAGGTCAGAGGCATTGGTCCGTCAAAATTGCGCTACGACAATTCCATCCCGGAGGGACGGTACTACTGCCGAACGGTGCTGATCGAAGTGCGGAATCCAGTTCGGTCGCATTGAAAAGTGACACTGCGGTCCTGTATCGTGAGCAAACCCTGTAGCTGCCCAAATTTCCGGATATTTGTAGTTTGCTGTTTTGTTGCAAAGGTATCAGGAAAGGGTGGAGTGGGATGACCAGGGAACAGTGGATTGCAACGGCACGACTGGTATTGCTGTCCCGAAAAATCGATGAGGTTGAAGAGACGGAATTGCTGCCGAAGAAACTGGTAACCTATCAGTTTTCGGCTAAGGGACACGAATTAGCGCAGGCAGTATTAGCGCAATTCATTACGCATCCGAAAGATGGAGCGACGGTGTACTACCGATCGCGCCCCTTTGTGTTGGGAATGGGATTGACCGCGCGGGAAGCACTGGCAGGATCGATGGCAAAGGCAACGGGGAGAAGCGGGGGACGGGACATCGGCGTCGTACACAATTTGCCTTCTCGCGGTAGAGCAACGGTGTTGCCAACCAGCGGGGACGTGGGAGCGCAGTATACCCCAGCGGCTGGATGGGCACAGGCGATTGAATATCACCGAACGGTGTTGCAGGATTCAGTATGGGATGGCGCGCTGGCAGTGGCGCTGGGCGGTGATGGATCCGTAGCGACCAATGGCTTCTGGTCAGCGTTGACAATTGTGACAACCCTTTCACTGCCCTACCTGTTTTTCATCGAGGACAATCGATACGGCATTAGCGTTCCCAATACGCTGCAAACACCGGGTGGGAACATAGCCGAGAATTTGCGGTCATTTCGCAACCTGAAAATCTTCGATGGCGACGGTACCGATCCGCAGCAGACTGCGGCGTTGGTGGAAGCGGCTGTGCAGTACGTTCGTCAGCAGCGAAAACCGGCATTGATCCATTTGCAGGTTGTGCGACTGTGCGGGCACTCAGCAGCAGATACAGCAGCGTACAAGTCGGAAGAAGAGCGGCAATGGGAGCAGGAACGAGATCCAGTACAGCACCTGCAAACATTCCTTCAGAAGCGCCGCATTCTATCGAAGCGGAAATGGGAAACGCTGGAACGTGAGGTTGAAGCAGAAGTTGAAACGGCATTGCAGCAGGCGTTAGCAGACCCTGAACCGGAACCGGCAGCCATTCGCAAGCGCATCTTTTTTGACGGCACATTGCCAAAAGTTGGAGGATTAAGAGCTGCGGGCGTTTCACTTCCGCCAACGGTGGAGCAGCCGTCGCCAGCCTCTCGCCGCCGGGTGAATATGGTGGAGGCGATTCGGCAGGTGCTGGATGAAGAATTGCAATTGAATCCCCGAATGCTGGTCTTTGGTGAAGATGTGGGCGTCAAAGGAGGGGTACACGGTGCCACGCTGGATTTGCAGCTCAAATATGGGGTGGAACGAGTGTTCGATACTTCGCTCTCAGAAGAAGGAATTGTCGGGCGAGCAGTGGGCATGGCGCTGGCAGGATTGTTGCCAGTGCCGGAAATTCAATTTCGCAAGTATGCCGATCCTGCTACGGAACAGATCGATGATTGCGGTACGATTCGATGGCGTACTAATGGGGATTTTGCTGCACCCGTTGTTCTCCGAATTCCGGTGGGCTATAGCAGAGCAACAGGAGATCCGTGGC
The DNA here is from genome assembly GCA_015490805.1 of Candidatus Kapaibacterium sp. Taxonomy (GTDB): domain Bacteria; phylum Bacteroidota; class Ignavibacteria; order Kapaibacteriales; family WFXC01; genus WFXC01. Next base: position 29,721 of record WFXC01000023.1, on the reverse strand, counting down.
ATAGTGTTTCAGGTGAAGCCTTTTTTGCGCATCTGGTAGGGTGGAAAATTGCCTATCCTTCAAATGCAGAAGACGCAGCCGGACTACTTCGGTCGGCGCTGCGCGGTGATGATCCGGTGATTTTCCTGGAACATCGGGCATTGCTGGATGCTGCAAAAGCCCGCCGCCCCTATCCTGGTCCCCATTACGGTATCCCGTTTGGTAAAGCGGCAATTGTACGATCCGGTACGCAGGCAACGATTATTTCGTGGGGCGATACGCTGTATGCTGCCCTGGAAGCTGTTGAAATGGTTGGAGCAGATGTGGAAGTTATCGACCTGCGAACGATTGTACCGTGGGATCATTCACTGGTGCTGGAATCGGTGCGAAAAACAAACCGCTGCTTGATCGCACACGAGGATACGTGGACCGTAGGGTTTGGAGCAGAAATTGCTGCAACGATTGTACAGCAGGCTTTTACGTTCCTAGATGCTCCCGTAGAACGCCTGGCTGTCCCCGATTGCCCCATTCCCTACAATCGCCGATCGATGGAGCATTTGTTGCCGACGGCGGAGAAAATTGCGCAGACTCTCCAAAAACTTTTGCGGTTTTAGCACTTTGTTCGCAGCATAACCGTTTCTGCACCCGATACCGTCAGAGTAGGCGGTACGAAGTTTCTTTTGTTTCAAAATTTCGGGATTTTCTCAATGAAAACAGCACAACTTGGCGACACCGTCACGGTGCACTATGTTTCCCGCGTCGTGGGGGGCGAACTGTTGAACGACACTCACGACGAAGCTCCGTTTACCTTTACGCTGGGTGCCCAGCAGGTTATCCCTGGCTTTGAACGCGAAGTGATTGGAATGCAGGAAGGCGAAACCAAAACTTTTATCGTTCCTGCCGAAGAAGCCTTTGGTCCACATCTTGAAGAAAATGTGGTTGTCGTAGAGCGATCGAATTTGCCTTCGGATCTGGAGTTGGTGGAAGGACAGAATTACATTGTCACGACGCCGGATCAGCAAACCTTTGAAGTTCGCGTTACGAAGATCGAGGAGGATACAGTTACCCTGGATGCCAATCATCCTCTGGCAGGAAAGGATCTGGAGTTTACCGTTGAATTAGTTGCCATTGGGTCTGGAGAAGAGTAAGCCTACAGAGCTTCTACAAAAGTGAAACGACGGCAGGGGCTTTTCCCTGCCGTTTGTGTTTTCTGAGCCGCTTTCCTGCTCAAGGCAGCACCAGACTTCCAGTATAGTACGGTTTCCCGTCAACGATCAAGCTATAGAAATACATTCCTGAAGGAAGCAGTGAACGATCGAGCAGAACATTACCAGAGTTGGATTGGAGTGAGTACGTCCGGATAGTTTTGCCCAAGATGTTGAGAATCTTCAGTGAGGCTGTCTGAAAGTGGAAGGGAATGCGGTATTTCCACTGGATGAACATTTCATTCAAGTAGATCGGATGAACCTGGACCGTTTTCGGTAAATGATCCGCAAATCCAGCAATTGTTCCTACCTGGAACTCTGCAATTGCCGATACTTTGTCATCAGGATTGCCATCGACAAAAAAAGTCGCTCGAACTTTTGAAGTGCCTTCTGTACCGTTAGGGCGGAGATATATCACAAATTTTTTGTTGATTTCTCCCGGTGCGATGGTTTCAACATCGGGGGATTCCAACACTCCTGGAGCGTAGCAGTTTGTCCAGCAGAAGTAGATCAGGTGATTTTCTTCCGCTTCTAAGATTTCAATCGCTGCTCGGACATTCAACGTTTGTGTGCTTTTGTTTTGCACGGAAAGATGGAACTCTAACTGAGATGCATCCGTTGCCCCAGTAATAACCGCAGGTACAGGTTCTAAGATCTCCAGACTCTGTGCCCAAAGAAGAGTACTGCTGTAAAGAAGCCATCCAAGGAAGACAAGAACATTCCTGTACCGCATTGCTATTGCTGCTTTTATTGTTTAGATGACTGTGTTCAAACATACAAAAAAGTTTGCACATACTGTGTTCTACCGCTTCAGGATAGAGTTATCAGCAATGGCGAAAAAGTTACAAAACAGTAGATGTCAGGTATATCGACGAAGAATGCGCTCAATGTCAGGGAGGTAGGAAGAACCGAACAAATTGAGATGGACCAGCAGCGGATAGAGGTTGTACAGATCCACGCGCTGCTGCCAGTCGGACAGCAAAGGAAAATGAGAGTGATAGCTCTGGTAGAAACGATCGTGAAAGCCGCCAAACAGCAGGGTGAAAGCTAATTCCGCTTCCCGGTGTCCGTAGTACACGGCAGGATCCACAATGACAGCCTCGTCGTTGGTAGTCGCAAAGCAGTTGCCACTCCAGAGATCGCCGTGCAGCAGAGCGGGAGGTTCTTCAGGGAGCAGATGGGGAAGCTGAGCAAAGAGGCGGTCGAATTGGCGGCGGTGGGAAGCAGTAAGCTGCTGCTGCGCCCGCTGGATCTGGGGGAGCAGGCGCTCGTGGATGAAGAAGTCCACAAAGGTAGCGTGCCAGCGATTCGATTGAGGAAGCGAGCCAATGAAATTGTCCTCATCAAAACCGTAGCGGTCTGCAGAGTTCCGATGCAACTCTGCAAGTCCGATCCCGAAACGCTCCCAGTACAGCGCTGTTGCTGGCTGATGAGGGAAGTATTCTAAGAGCAGGAAGGCGTAGCGATTCAGTGTAAATATGCCATAGGACATCGGTACCAGCAGGGACGATCGATGGCGCAGTGCCTGAAGTCCTTTCTGCTCCGCCTCGAACATTGGGCGGGCATCGGTGGTATTCCACTTCAAGAAGAACGTTCCACGATTCGTTTTAATAACGCCTCCGTGGTGGATGCACCCACCGCCAACGGGAAAGTGGCTGTGCAGCAGAATGTCGGTGTGGAGAAGTTCTGCTAAAGCGCGTTCCAGTTGATCCGTGGCGACAGGGAGCATTACCGGTGCTGCGGACTTTCCGATCGGATGACCGAGTTGAGCAGAAAATCAATGAAATGGTGGATGGATCGGTCTAAAATCTGGTAGACTGCTTCAAAGTCTTCCATCGTGCCGTAGTAGGGATCCGGTACTTCACCGCTATCAGGTTGCGGATCGAAATCGCGCATTAGTCGAATTTCTGGTGGATCAGCGATTCCATACTGGCGCGCCAGTTTCTGAAGTTTGCGAAGATTGGAACGATCCATTGCTAAGATGTAATCAAAACGCTGAAGATCCTCCGGGGTAATGAGCCGGGCACGGTGGTTCAAGGTGATACCGTGCTGATGAGCGACCAGGAGCGTTCGAGCATCGGGCGGTTCGCCAACGTGGTAGTCGTCCAAACCCGCAGAGTCCACTATCATCGGATGATCGGGCACTCGACGTGCTATCTGATGCCGAAAGATACCTTCTGCTAAGGGAGAGCGGCAAATGTTGCCCAGACACACAAACAGTACCTTTGGTAATCGCATTGAGAGTCGCAGGATCAGTCTCCTTGATACATCCAGAGGATTTTCGCCACTTCGTCCCGGTGGTTCGCTTCTTCGACAATGATGTCTTCCAGTTTCACCTGGACGTCCTTAGCGCCCAATTGCTCTGCTAATCTGGCGTGTTCGGTATACCGCTCAACTGTTGTCCTTTCCGCTTCGTAAATGGCTTCCAGCATTTCTTTGGGAGAAGTAACGATCGGGAAAGGTTTGGGGGTTGTGACAGGTTCACCACCTAAAGCGACAATTTTTTCTGCAAGATACTTTGCGTGTTCCACTTCGTCCAGAATTTCTGCCAGGAAAAATTCGTGCAGTTCACGCCGATGAATCCCTTTGACCATAGCCGCAAAGGTGATGTACTGAATAATTGCGGCATACTCAAAGGCTAAGTCTTCGTTCAGCGCATCAATCAATGGTTGCATTGATCCTGTCATCACAATACTCCTTTATCTGTTTTCCGCAAACAAATAACTTACCCCTTATTCCATCGTTGACTGTTTAGTTACTACCCTCAGTCTCAGGTAAGCTGTTGTATTCTGCAAAAATTGCACAACGTTGAAGCTGAGGGTGTAGTGTATGTAACGGTGGCTTTGCTATGGCGATGGTGAAGAGGAAATAAAGCATACACTATGATTGCATTGAATGAACATGGTCTTGCAAGGACAGAGCTATGTGGAAGTCAGATTTTTCTTTGTTGTTTGGCATTTTCCCTTGCGCGCCCGGGAGGACTCGAACCCCCAACCCTCTGATCCGAAGTCAGATGCTCTATCCAGTTGAGCTACGGGCGCGTGCTGATTACGATGCTGCCTGTTCAGCTTTCAGCTTGTTGATGTACTTTGCTAATTTCGATTTTTTGTTTGCTGCGTAGTTTTTGTGGACGATGCCACGGTCAGCAATACGATCCAGAATTTTGGTCGCAAATCGGAATTTTTCTACTGCTTCTTCGTACGTGGTCGATTGCCGTACGGCTTTGATCGCCCGACGTGCCATTACTCGGTAGTATCGGTTGTGAGCACGACGCTTCGCATTTTGTCGAATACGCTTTTTCGCTGATGCTGTGTGAGCCATTCTCTCTCGGTGCCTCTGTTGTGTTTTACTCTACACTACAACGTACAAGGAAACGTTTAGCCGCTTTGCCAGCGCTTTTTTAACGATTACCGACAGCAAGTATTGAACAAGTGGAACAAACGGCGTGTTGGAGGCGATGGGACTGCGGCAAGCGGTGATGGAGAAACTCAAGGAAGCAATGAAGGCAAAGGATGAGGTGCGAGTGCGTACCCTGCGATTACTCAATGCTGCTTTGCTGGAACTGGAGAAAAGTGGTCAGGAGGTCACCGAAGATCGTGAATTGCAGGTGGTGCTGACCAGTGTCAAAAAGCGGCGGGAGGCAATCGAACAGTACGAGAAAGCCGGTCGGCAGGATCTGGTAGAACAGGAAAAGGCGGAATTACAGGTGTTGGAAGAGTTTTTACCGAAGCAGTTGAGCAGGGAAGAATTGCGCCAGGAGGTTGCCAGAATCATTGAGGAAGTGGGGGCAACCAGCATCAAAGATTTTGGACGCGTGATGCAGGCGGCGATGAAAGTGCTGAGAGGAAAAGCAGAAGGAAAGCAAGTGCAACAGGTGGTGCGCCAGTTGCTGAGTAGCGAATGATTCCACAGCAGCAGCTTTCAAGGGAGCAGCTTCAGGAAGAGACTCTCCGGGAACTGGAATTTCCGAAATTGCTTCAGCATATTGCCCAGGGGTGTGTTTCAGAGCTGGGGAAAGAAATTATTTTGCAGTCGCGCCCGGATCGCCACATTTACTGGGTGCAGCAAGAACACGAGCGGCAGCGGGAGCTCTGGTGGTTGTTGGAACAGGGGGTCCCACTCGCCGTTGATACCCTGGAAGATATTCGCCCCCTGCTGGCAAAAGCCCGTATCCAGGATGCCTTTCTGACTCCCTCGGAAATTCTTAAAGTGCGAGATGTGATCCGGCTCTCCCGGTTGATCAAGCAGGAAGTGCTCCATTACCGGGAAGCGGTGCCGCATCTGGCAGCACTTTGCTCAGAACTCTATGCAAATCGTTTGCTGGAAAGACATATTCGGGAAGTGATCGATGATACTGCTGCTGTTCGGGATCAGGCTTCGGCAGAGCTGCGAGCGATCCGGACGGAACTGCTCCGCCTGGGTGCAGTGATTCGGCAGAAAGTGCAGCGGATTATGCGGCGGCTGGCGGAAGACGGTGTCTTGAGTGATGAATTTGTCACGCAGCGTGAAGGGCGCTATGTCATCCCGGTTCGGGTGGAGCATAAGGGAAAAGTGCCGGGCATTATGCACGGCGTCTCCAAGTCGGGAATGACTGTGTTTATGGAACCTGCCTCCATTGTCGAGTTGAATAATGAGCTGGCATTTTTACACGACCGGGAACGCCGGGAAATTGAACGTATTCTCCGGGTGCTGACGGCAGAAATTGCGGCTGAAGCAGATCGGTGGCAGCGATCGCTGGAGATCCTGGGACATCTGGATGCTTTGCACGCAAAGGTGCGATTTGCACGAACCTACGGTGGAGAACAGCCGGAGCTAACGGATGATCCTGAGTTGCGGTTTGCAGAAGTGTATCACCCGCTGCTGGTCATCCAGAAAGGTAAGTCAAATGTTGTGCCGTTGACCATCACTTTTTCCGAAGAGCATAAGGGGTTTTTAATTTCGGGACCAAATGCCGGCGGTAAAACGGTGGCGTTGAAAACCATCGGATTGGCAGTTGCAATGGCATTAAGCGGGATTTATCCGCTGGGACGCTGTCGGCTGTGTGGGGTTCAGTTGTTTGCGTCCATTGGCGATCATCAGTCGCTGGAACAGGATCTGAGCACGTTCAGTTCCCAGATGCTGCGACTGCGGCATATTCTGGAGTACGCCGATGACCAGACACTGGTGCTCATCGATGAAATTGCCGCGGGAACGGATCCGCAGGAAGGTGCGGCGCTGGCAATGGGTGTGATGGAGGTGTTGCTGGAGGAGGGAGCATTTTTGGTCGTTACAACACACCAATCCTCGCTCAAAAGCTATGCAATGGTGCGTCCCCAGATGGCAAATGCCAGTATGGAGTTCGATTCGCAGCGGATGGAGCCAACATACCGGCTGCTGCCCCACGTTCCCGGCAACAGCTATGCTTTTGTGCTGGCAGAAAAAATCGGACTTCCACCGCAGGTGCTGGAGAAAGCGCGGTCCTATCTGGGATCCGAGCAGCATTTGCTGGAGGAAGCTATCGCACAGGTGCAGCATCAGCAACAACAACTGGAACAGTTAAAACAGCAGATTGCTGAAGAACGGAAGGCAGCCGAACGGAAACGCCAGCAGTATGAAGAACGGTTCGAGAAATTTCGCCAGAAGTATCGTGCCCTGATGGAAGCGGCGCAGGCGGAAGCTCAGCAGGTTGTTGCTGATGCCCGGCGGTTGATTGAGCAAACGGTTCGGGAATTGCGGGAGAATCAACTTCAGCCAAAAGAAGCGCATCGCCGAATCCAGCGACTGGAGAAGCAATTGCAAAGCATCCCCGGCATCGAAGCAAAGCCAGTTGCGGCACCGCCGCCACCGACTATTCATAAAGGGGCGATGGTACGGGTGGAGGATATGACAACGCCAGGAGTTGTGCAGGAAGTGTATCCAGAAAAGCAACTGGCAGTAGTGGAAGTTGGCAATGTGCGGATGAAAGTGGGATTTGAGAAATTACAGGTGCTGTCGGAGAAAGAGGCAGAGAAGCAGCAGGACAAGCGGCGGTGGAAAATGGAATCAGTAGAGGGAACGATTTCCGCACTGGATGCGAATGCTACCCTGGATGTTCGCGGGTATTTCCCGGAAGAAGCGCTTCTGGAAGTTGATCACTTTATCGCACGGGCGCTGCTATCACCGTTGAAAGAGTTGACCATCATCCACGGCAAGGGAACCGGTGCTCTCCGGGAGCGAATCCACCAGTTTCTGCGGCAACATCCTTCGGTAGCTTCATTCCGCGTTGGTAATGAGCTGGAAGGGGGAGCAGGCGTGACCATCGTGGAGTTGAAGTAGGCTGTGCCAGTGGTATTCGGAGAGCCTGGAGTTCGTCGTACGCTCCGGGGTGGATTGCTCAAGAAGGCGATGGGGACTATCGGCTATTCAACCGGGATTTTGTAATTTTCGTTTTTCAGTAGCGCAACAAAGCGAAAGCGGAGATGTTTGAATCGGAAATTCGCATCGAGACCGACCGGCTGTTGAGGTTGCTGGAGAACGAACAGCCCTATCTTCCGCTGGAAGTACTCCAGCAGGATGAAAGAATCGAGCCACCGTACCGGCAGTTTTTCTCTGCTGAAGTCGAATGGTGGATTTATCAGCAGCAGTTGCAGCGGCGGCGCTCTCCTTATTTCGATTTTCAGCAGCCAGCATTTCAGCCGTTGCTGGAGCAGTATGATGCGTTTTGTCGAAAGTTTGCCCGGTTTGATCAGCAGACCCGCCGGGATCTGGCAGCGCTTGCAGCCAAGGTCCGATGCAATTTCCTGCTTCGTCCGCAAACGACTTTGCGATGGTTTGTGTTTCGAGGCGAACCGACACAGCCGGCAGAAGTGATTTTCCTGCGCTTGCAGTACTTTGGCGATTATCCCTATCTGGTGCGAGGAGTTCGGCAGGTGGTTGAAGAACAAACGCACTCGCCAGAGCAATTGCTGTCAGCACTGGACTTTGAGCGGATCGTTCAGAGAGTGGATCAGGACGAATTGTTCGACTATACACCGACGCAGTTTCTGGAATTGCTCATTCCAATGGAGCAGTTTTTCCAGACAATCTATGGTTTCGCCGGTCGAACAGGTATTTCCGGTATCCCAATTGCTGCACTGATTGTGTTTTTGCACGACAAAGGGATCTTTCCTATCGCAGAGAAGTTGCAGGAAATTGCAGAGCGGCAACACAAGGAATTTATTTCGCGGGAAGAATTTCGGTATGTTATTCAGTTGGTACTGGAACAGGTGGAGCAGGAGCAGGAAGAGACATTGCCGCTGGAATTTGCTCCAGCTCCTCCACAGGATAGCGTTGATGAAGCAAGCAGCAGTGAGGCAGTGCCTGCTGAGAAGAAAGCAGAAGCACTATCGGTAAAGCAGGAAGACGATGGTTCTCGAGAAGAGAGAAAAGACGGAGCTGAGGTAGAGGAGGCGCTAGAAGCTTCTGAAACCTCACCTGTATCCGAAGGAGTTGAAACAGCATCACCGGGAGCGGGAACGATAGCAGAGCTGTCGGTGGATCATCCAGAGGCTGAACAATCACCGCAGGAAAACACTTTGCAGCAGGAAGCAATGGTATCGGAGCAGAGAACTTCAGAACCGGAATGGGTGACGGAACCGGTTTCGGCAGAGCAGACAACGGAACGGGCAGAAGGTGAAGAAGTGCTGGAAACCGTGAGTGACGAAGAAGCGGACCTGACATCAATGGTTCCACCGGAAGAGATGGCAGATGCAGAGCAAATCGCAGAGATCGGAGCTGAGCAGCTTTCGTCGGAGACCGAAGCGGAGGAAGAGCCAGTACAAAGTGAGACAACAGAAGGTGCAGCTACACCGGCGGACACCGAAGAATCTGGTATGGGAGAACGCATCCCGGAGGATGATGGAAACACCGATGTAGCGGTGCAAGAGGAGATAATGAGGGAGATTGCGCAGAAGGATGAAGAATATTTGCCGCCGGAGATTGATGAAGCAGGTACCACCGTGGAAGATGATCGGGAAGCACCTCCGATGGAGTACTACGATGTAGAGGAGGCGCTGGCGAAGAGTGAAACGGCACCTGTTGCGGATGTAGAACTCCAGCCGTTCAGGATTTCAGAAAGAGCGCAGCGAGTGCGGGATTTTTACTTTGAACTTCTGGGGCGTTTCGTTGCACCGGAGGCAACAGAGGATGCGTGTCCCATCCAGAGTTGTCTGGATGTTCAGGAGCAGGAACGGATGATCGAAGAACTGTGCCAGGGCGATGCCGATCTGTGGCAAACGGTGGTGGATCGCATCAATCGCTGTCGAACCTGGAAGGAAGCGGTGGCAGAATTCGATCGTATTGTGGTCGAGCAGCGGTGGGATCCTGATCATCCGCTGGTTCAGCGGCTGCGGCAGGCATTGTATGCGCGTTTCGTGCAGCCAGCAGATCGGGCAGAAGATGAGCGCTAAGCGATGGATGTGCAGGGATGGGAAGCGGGCTTATTTCCGGCGGACCTTGGCAAAATCTTTGTAAAGATCGTAGCGGGCACTGTACCGCACAATGTTAAAATTTTCATCGCGCAGCGTACCTCCCGACGGCAGGTAGTAGAACGTTGCCAGCTTGTTCGTCCGGTGCTTTGCTAAGTTCCCATAGTCATCCACATAGAAGCGAAGGATGTAGTACCCTCGCTGCTGGGGTGCCGTTTCCAGTTGTTTCTGGAAGTTTTCATCGCTGAAGATGAAAACATCCTCGCTATGATCGGTATTGCGTTCTTTTTGCGAAGCTCGATCCATCTTTTTTTGTAAAACAGCTTGGTTGGACATCCGTTTATAACTGCTTAGAAAATCAGGTATTTCAAGGAGAAAACGGGGATTGACGGTAAATGTTGAATTTCCTGAAAAAAATTTTTGGAACAAAGCACGAGCGGGATATTCGCGCATTGAAACCGATTGTGGAGCAGATCAATCAGATCTATGAGCAGTTGCACGAGCTCACCGATGAACAGTTGCGCCAGAAAACCGAGGAGTTTCGGAAGCGCATCGCAGAACGGACTGCTGAGGTCCGGGAACGTATTGCGGAGTTGCGGCAGAAGCTGAAGGAGGATCTAAGTCACGAAGAACGCGAAGCGGTTGGTGAGGAGTTGAAGAAGCTGGAAGAAGAAGAATTTGAGCTGGAACAGGAAGTGCTCGATGAAATCTTGCCAGAAGCCTATGCAGTGGTGAAAGAAGTCTGTCGACGCCTGGTAGGAACGCGCTATACAGTGGTGGGGCACGAGGTTGAGTGGGATATGATCCCGTACGATGTCCAGTTGATGGGGGCGATCGTTCTCCACCAGGGCAAGATTGCAGAGATGGCAACTGGGGAGGGGAAGACCTTAGTGGCGGTTATGCCGCTGTATCTCAATGCCCTGGTTGGCAAAGGAGTGCATCTGGTGACCGTGAACGATTACCTGGCGCGTCGGGATAGTGAATGGATGCGCCCGGTCTTTGAGCGCTTGGGTTTGACGGTGGGCTGTATTCAGTCCAATATGAAACCGGAGGAGCGGAAAAAAGCGTATCAGGCGGATATTACCTACGGTACCAACAACGAGTTTGGGTTCGATTACCTGCGGGACAATATGGTAGTATCGCTGGACCAGATGGTGCAGCGAGGACACTATTATGCGATCGTGGATGAGGTGGATTCAGTGTTGATTGATGAAGCCCGCACGCCACTGATTATCTCCGGTCCGGTGGAGCAGACCGATCACCAGTTTGACGAACTTAATCCGTATGTTCGCCGCCTGGTGGAAGCACAGAAAAAATTAGTCGCCGGCTTTGTCCGGGAGGCAGAGGAATGGCTGGCAAAGCAGGATACCGATAAGGAAGCTTTGCAAAAAGCGGGCGTGGCTTTGCTGCGGGCGCACCGCGGTTTTCCGAAAAACAAGCGCCTGATGAAATTACTCCAGGATCCGGCGAATAAGCAGTTGCTGCAGGATACGGAGCTGGAGTATTTGCGGGATAAAGGCATCCGGATGCAGGAGATTGACCGGGAGCTGTACTTTGCCATTGATGAGAAAAACCATCAAATTGACATTACGGACAAAGGACGGGAATTTCTGGAGCGCTTGGTCGGCGAAAAAGATATGTTTCTGCTCCCTGATTTGCCAACAGAAATGAGCCGCATTGAGGGAGATGCCTCGCTCTCGGAGGAAGAAAAGCAGCGACAGAAAGAGGAGTTGCTGCGCATTTATTCGGAGCGGAGCGAGAAAATTCACACGGTGATTCAATTGCTCAAGGCGTACTGTCTCTATGAGCGGGACGTGGAATATGTGGTGCAGGATGGCAAAATCAAAATTGTCGATGAGTTCACCGGTCGTATTCTGGAAGGACGGCGGTATTCGGAAGGGTTGCATCAGGCAATTGAAGCCAAGGAGGGCGTGAAAGTTCAGCAGGATACGCAAACCTTGGCGACGATCACGATTCAAAATTACTTCCGGCTGTACAAGAAGCTGGCGGGAATGACCGGGACAGCGGAAACTGAAGCAGCAGAGTTTTATGAGATCTATGGATTGGATGTGGTTGTTATCCCGACGCACAAACCGGTGATTCGGGAGGATAAGGACGACCTGATTTTCCGGACGAAGAAAGAAAAGTATCAGGCGGTTATTGAAGAGATTCAGCGTTTGTTGAAGCAAGGGCGAGCAGTTCTGGTAGGCACGACTAGTGTGGAGGTGTCCGAGTTGCTCAGCAAAATGCTCCGTCGGGCGGGGATCAAGCACAATGTGTTGAACGCCAAGCATCATCAGCGCGAGGCAGAAATCGTTGCCCAGGCGGGGCAGCCCGGTATGGTCACCATTGCCACGAATATGGCAGGGCGAGGAACAGACATTAAGCTACATCCGAAAGTACGGGAAGCCGGTGGTCTGGCTATTATCGGAACGGAACGACACGAGTCCCGTCGAATTGACCGCCAGTTGCGCGGACGGTCGGGTCGACAGGGCGATCCCGGCTCTTCGCAGTTTTTCATTTCGCTGGAAGATGATTTGATGCGCCTGTTTGGCGGCGAACGGATTGCTTCCATTATGCAGCGGATGAAAGTGCCGGAGGGAGAGCCCATTCAGCATAAGATGATCACTAAGTCTGTAGAGCGAGCGCAAAAGCGGGTCGAAGAAAATAATTTTGCAATTCGCAAGCGCTTGCTGGAGTACGATGATGTGATGAATCAGCAGCGGGAAGTGATCTATCGACGCCGCCGAATGGCACTGGAAGGGGAAAATCTGAAAGGGGAAATTTTTGAGTATATCGCCGAAATCGCTGAAGAGTTGTACGACACCTATCAGCAGGATGCGAATATCAATGCGGTGCGGCAGCAATTGCGTTCGTTGATCTTAGCAGATCTGGAGATGACCGCTGAAGAGTTTGCCCAGATAGACCGTGAAGAATTTGTACGCCGGGTTCTGCAGGTTGCACAGGAGGCGTATGAGCGGAAAGAAAAGCTGCTGGGTTCTGATTTTATGCGGCAACTGGAACGAGCAGCCGTTCTGATCACTATTGATGAGCAGTGGCGGGAGCATTTGCGAGCAATGGATGAGCTCAAGGAAGGGATTCATTTGCGGGCGTATGGACAGCGAGATCCGCTGGTTGAGTATAAGACCGAAGCCTACCATATGTTTGTGGAATTGATCCGCACCATCAATCGCAATATTGTCAGCTTTGTGTATCGCTACTATCCACCGGTCATTGAGCAGGAGTTCCGCACCACTGAGGCGGATGGTAAACGGCGGCGTCTACCGAAAGTTCGAGGGATGGCAGGACAGCGACTCCGCTACGGAAAGGATACCTCCTTCGCTCAGCAGTTACAGGCACCGGTCGAAGTGCCAGAATATGAAACGGTTTCCGCCGAGGAAGGAGCGGCAGTCGTCCGCAAGAAGCGGCAGCCAGTGCGGCGGCAGCAGCCAAAGATCGGACCCAATGATCCCTGCCCGTGCGGCAGTGGGCGGAAGTATAAATACTGTCACGGTAAGCGGGGGTAAGGTTTTGCCTCAAAAGGTTCACCCGCGAGTGTGATTTCCTTTGCCGGCGAAAGCCGACACACCAGGTTCACTGGAAGCGTACACCTTGGTGTGCCTGGACCGCACGCTTCAGCGTGCAAGATCCCGACTAAAGGCGGCGCTTCTGGTGGAGCGTATGCTTCAGCGTGCAAGATGCCGGCTGAAACCGGCGCTCCTGGTCCCGGTGCTCCCAGCTTCTGCGTTTATCCTTCCTGAGAACACGCCTTTGAGCACGCTGATAGCAGGAAGGAGGAACGTTCTGGTAAGCATTCTACCTTTTCAATGGAGGAATTTGCAAGTTGCGGAGAACTGCAAGTGTACCTATCCGGTAGTTTTCGGCAGAGGAAGCTGTGAAAGGGAAATAAAAAAGCGCCGCAAAAGCGGCGCTTGCTGTGGGCACTAGTGGATTCGAACCACTGACCTCTACCGTGTCAAGGTAGCGCTCTGGACCAACTGAGCTAAGTGCCCACGTGATCAAAAATGCAAAACTTTTAGTAGTTTTGTAATTTGCTTTCAATTTCAACGGGGTGTTTAAACGAAAAGGGACGGACAATGATTGTACTGGTTCTCTTAGGAGCAGGTATCTTTGCATTACTGGTTGCCTTTGCCTTTGCACGGCAGGTATTGGCAATTGCCCCGACCGAAGGAGCGGCAAATCCGCAGGAAGCTTCACGGATGCAGCAAATTGCAGATGCTATTCGGGAGGGCTCGCGAGCGTTTTTACGACGCGAGTACCAGATCCTGATCCTGTTTATGATAATTTTCGCCATTGTCATCGTACTGGTTATCGATGATCCCACAACAACTGTGCGGGATGGACTGTATACAGCGATCAGCTTTCTGGTTGGAGCTGCAACCTCGATCGCTTCGGGATACATCGGAATGTGGATTGCAACGCAGGGCAATGTTCGCACTGCGGCGGCAGCTCGCCAGTCCTTAGCAAGAGCATTTACCATCGCTTTCCATTCTGGAGCAGTGATGGGATTTGCACTCACCGGGTTGGCAGTCGTTGGATTGGTCTTTATGTATTTGGTGCTGTCCGGCATTTTGCCGCCGATCGAGGAGCATTATCTGATGGAGATTCTCTCTGGCTACGGTCTGGGAGGATCGTCGGTCGCCCTGTTTGCCCGCGTTGGTGGGGGAATTTATACAAAAGCAGCCGATGTGGGTGCCGATCTGGTCGGAAAAGTTGAAGCGGGTATTCCCGAAGATGATCCGCGAAACCCGGCAGTTATCGCTGATAACGTTGGAGATAACGTTGGCGATACTGCTGGAATGGGTGCCGATCTGTTTGGATCCATTGCAGAAAGTACCTGTGCTGCTCTGGTGATCGGTGGTACTGCTTTTGCCTTTGCTCCTGAAGATATCCGGATGTCCGCATTGCTCTTTCCAATTTTTGTCAGTGCGCTCGGCATCGTTGCCAGTTTCGTTTCCCTGTTTGTGGCACGAGTGAAGAAAGAAACGGATGTAGAAAAAGCATTGAAGCGGACACTGGTAGTGGCATCAGTTTTAGTGCTGGTTCTGGCGTATCCTTTTGTGCAAACGATGTTACCAGAGCATTTCCAGCTTTCTCCTGATGGTCCGCTGTATTCCCGGATGGGGGTTTATGTGAGCATTGCTGCAGGGGTGATTTCAGGACTGCTGATCGGATTGCTGACAGAATTTTTTACCTCGAATCGATACAAGCCGGTGAAATCGGTCGCAGAATCGGCGCGCACAGGATCGGCAACAAATATCATCTACGGATTGGCATTGGGATATAACAGCGCGGTGATCCCGATGCTGCTGATGGCGATCACGGTCGTACTGGCATACTCTCTGGCGGGAATGTACGGCATTGCGATGGCAGCCATTGGAATGCTGAGCTTTTTAGCAATTGAGTTAGCCATTGATGCCTATGGTCCCGTGGCAGATAATGCCGGGGGTATTGCGGAAATGGCGGGAATGGGCAAGGAAGTGCGCCATCGAACTGATGTGCTGGATGCAGCGGGAAACACAACGGCTGCAATTGGCAAAGGATTTGCTATCGGTTCGGCTGCTTTCACATCGCTGGCATTGACATCAGCATTTTTAACCCGCGCGCATCTGTTGCA
The DNA here is from genome assembly GCA_015490805.1 of Candidatus Kapaibacterium sp. Lineage (GTDB taxonomy): Bacteria > Bacteroidota > Ignavibacteria > Kapaibacteriales > WFXC01 > WFXC01. Next base: position 14,476 of record WFXC01000023.1, on the reverse strand, counting down.
CATCGATATGCTGAAGCCGATCGTGCTGGCAGGGCTGATGGTTGGGGCAGCGCTACCCTATGCTTTCTCGGCGATGACAATGCGATCGGTTGGGAAAGCAGCGTTCGATATGATCGAAGAAGTGCGACGCCAGTTTCGGGAAATCAAAGGATTGCTGGAGGGGAAAGCCAAACCTGATTATGCCCGATGTGTGGATATTGCCACCAGAGCATCGCTCCGGGAAATGATTGCGCCGGGCTTACTGGTAATCGGAACGCCGCTGGTGATCGGATTCCTTTTTGGGGTGGAAATGCTGGCAGGAGTGCTGATTGGAGCGCTGATTTCTGGTGTGATGATGGCGGTTTCAATGGCGAATTCCGGCGCAGCGTGGGATAATGCGAAAAAATACGTGGAAAAAGGGGAACTGGGAGGCAAAGGGTCGGATGTGCATAAAGCAACGGTCGTTGGTGATACCGTTGGCGATCCCTTTAAGGATACTTCTGGTCCATCTCTGAACATCTTAATCAAGCTGATGGCAATTATCAGTCTGGTCTTCGTACCCTTCTTCAAGGAAATGGGTGGGATATTGTTGAAGTAGTGTTTTCCCGAATATCCGGCGTGTTGGGTGTTTTTGGGAAAAATGGTATTTTCGCTGTTTGTGTGAAGTAAAACACGGGACAAGAGGATGCGGAATACGATCAAGGCGATCTGGTTTATCCTGGGAGTGTTCGTTCTCATTGGAGGGAGTATTTCCGGCTGTGGAAAGCGGGAGGCGAAGGTAGTTACGTCCCGCTACCAGCCGGTTGAAGAGCGGTGGCCCAACGGAAAATATCCGTGGGTGAAGCAACCATTCCCAGGTCCGGATTCTACGGTACCGCCAGAGCTGGGTGGACCGGGATTTGAGAAAATTGCAAAGGATCTGGGCTTTGTGACGTACTCTCCCGCCCCGGAAGAAATGAAATTTTTTGGCGATCCACGAGCGAAGGTCGGAGGTGTATTGCATATTTTGACATCCCGATTCCCGGCAACGATGCGGATTTACGGGGAAAATTCCAATTACATTGAAAACAGCTACATCGAAGGGATGTGCTATGAGACTTTGCTGGATATTCATCCCGTAACGATGGAATTTGTCCCGCGGCTGGCATCGCACTGGAAAATTTCAGATGATAAGATGGAGTTTACCTTCCGCATCGATCCACAGGCACATTTTTCCGATGGAACTCCGGTCACCGCGGAAGATGTCGTTGCTACGTGGCGGTTGTTGATGGACGAAACGATTCGCTTTCCTTCCAGCCAACTGGTGTATGGTAAATTTTATGAACCAGAAGCAATCAGTAAGTATCTGGTGAAAGTGCGATGTAAAAAGCTAAACTGGCGCAATCTCCTGTATTTCGGAGCGGCGATGTCCATTCTGTCATCGAAGGAAATTGGACACCTTACGGGGGCAGAGTTCCTGGAAAAGTATCAATTCGAAATGCCGGTTGGCAGTGGTGAGTACATTATTTTGCCAAAGGACATTCGCAAGGAGCAGGGCTGGACGCTGACACGCCGTCCGGATTACTGGGCGAAAGACTATCCGATGAATAAGTACACCGGCAACTTTGACTACATCGTGTTCGACGTGGTCAAGGACAACATTTCGCTGATGTATGAGAAGTTCAAAAAAGGGGAAGGCGACATCTTCACCTTCGGAGCGCTTACCATTGAGCAGTGGGTTACTGATACCAATTACAAGGCACTCCAGAACGGATGGATTCGGAAGCGATGGGTCTACAATGATCGCCCGGCGGGGACCAATGGGTATGCATTTAATATGCGGGTTGAGCCGTTCAATGATATCCGGGTACGCAAAGCGTTTGCGTATCTGCACAATCGACCCAAGATCATTGAGAAGTTGCTGTACAACGAATACTTGCCGCTCCATTCATACTATGCCAATACCGTTTACGAGAATCCGGACAATCCCCGGTATGACTATGATCCGGACAAAGCGGCGCAACTGCTGGCAGAAGCGGGATGGAAAGAACGGAATGAAAATGGGATTCTGGTCAAAGACGGCAAGCCGTTTGTAATTGAGTTTGGCATTCCAAAAATCATTGAGAAATTTGTTACGCCGTATAAACAGGAATTGCGGAAAGCAGGCATTGATCTGCGCCTGAAATTCCAGGATGGCAATACGCTGTGGAAAAATGCGATGAACCGGAATTTCAAGCTTTATTTCATTAGTTGGACAGGATTGGTCTTCCCGAATCCGGAAACCTCTCTTCATAGCTCGCTGGCAGATAAAAAGAACAACAACAATCTGGAAGGATTCAAAAGTCCGACAGTTGATTCGCTGCTTGCGGTCTATGACACGACCTTCTCACCTGCGAAGCGCATTGAGATTATCCGACGCATTGATAAAATCGTAATGGATTCCTGCAAAAACGCGTTGGGATGGTATCCCAAAGCGCTGAAATTTGCGTATTGGAACAAATTTGGAATGCCGGAGTATGTCCTGTCTCGCTTTGGGACACCGGTAAGCTCAGCAATGAGTTTATGGTGGTACGATGAGCAGAAAGCGCAGGAACTGGAGAAAGCGATGCGGGAGAATCGGAAAATTCCTGATCCAGGTCCAAAGCACGTGCGGTGGTGGAAGGAATTACAGCAGCGGCAGGGGACAAAATTCGGCGAGACAGAATAGCGACGGGCGATGTTGTACCAATACTTTTTGCGCCGGTTTTTGCTGACCATTCCGACTTTTTTAGGAGCGACCATTGTGGTGTTTTTTATTGTGCAGTTAGCGCCGGGCGGTCCGCTGGAGCAACGCATAATGCAGTTGCAACAGGCAGCCGCCACTGAAGGGGGGGGAGGTGATGTGTTTGGAACGACAGAGATTCCTCCAGAAGCTATCGAAGAGCTAAAGCGTTTTTATGGATTCGACAAACCAATCTATCTGCGGTATCTCATCTGGCTGGGGGTCTATCCCAGAGAAACCGATTATCAGTATCTTCGCCCCGGTAAGCCAAAGCCAGTCGGTGAGGGAGTACGCTTGATGGTGGTCAAAGAAAATGGGCAGTATAAGCTGGTCAATGCGGACGATCCATCGAAGCCGGTTGAAGGATGGTATATCGGAAAAGAACGGGAGCGGTTTGGAGAGACGGTGGTAGAAATCTATCGCAAAGAGTTTAGCGGTATTCTGACCGGGAATTTTGGGAAATCGTTTGTGTATCAGGAGCCGGTGTTGAATCTTATCAAAGAACGCATTCGTATTTCTTTGCAGTTTGGCTTGATTGCCCTCATTCTGAGCTACGTGATTTGTACGTATCTGGGCATTCAAAAAGCACTGGAACACGGTACACCGTTCGATCTGGTGACCAGTATTCTGGTGTTTATTGGGTACTCCATCCCCGGCTGGGCGCTGGGTGCAGTGATGTTGATTCTGTTTGGGGGCGGCAGTTTCTGGGATGTTTTCCCCCTCGGAGGGTTTCAGTCGCCGGACTATGAATCACTTTCGTTTTTTGAAAAAATCTGGGATCGGGCGTATCACGCCATCTTGCCGACGTTGTCCTACACCATTTCCAGCTTTGCAACGCTGACAGTGCTGATGAAAAATTCTTTGCTGGAAAATCTGAGCCAGGACTATATCCGCACCGCCTTTGCTAAGGGGTTGAGTGAAAAACGGGTTATCTGGCTCCACGCCTTGCGGAACTCTGTTATTCCCATTGCTGCAAATATCGGCTTTATCATTGGGGTGTTTGTAACAGGTTCGTACTTTATTGAGCTGGTGTTCAACATTGATGGATTTGGCAAACTCTCGTTTGAGGCAATCTTAACGCGGGATTACCCCATTGTGTTTTCCTTTGCAGTGATTGCTGTGTTGATCAAACTATTCGGAGCGATTTTCTCCGATATGGTGCTGGCGATGGTCGATCCGAGAATACGGTTCCAGTAGGAAGAGTGTGAATGAATCGGACGGAACAACAACAAAAAGCACAGCCGCCGAAGTCCCTGACGGTGATGCAGCGGCGGTGGCGGAAGTTTAAACGCTTGAAGCGGGGATACTACTCTTTCCTTATCCTGCTGGGAGCGTATATCCTGTCCTTTTTCCTACCACTGCTGGTGAATAACCGTGCTATTGCGGTTCGGTACAATGGGGAGTGGTATTTCCCCGCTGTGAAGCAGATGTTGGTGGAGAATTTTCTCATCGGTAAACTTTTCGGGATGAATTATTTCTACAGCGGGAAGTTCTTTGGGCAGGAGGACAATCCCGGTGAATGCAATTACCGACGGCTGAAGGAAGAGTGGGAGGCAGAAGGCAGCGATAACATTGTCATTATGCCCCCGTATCCGTACGGTCCTATCGAGGATATCGGGGTTGAGGGGAATGAGCCGTTTATGGCGCCATTCGAGACTAAAAATGGCTCGGCACCGCGTCTGTTTGGTACCGATGATCGTGGTCGCGACGTTTTTGCCCGAATGGCGTACGGATTTTTTGTGTCTATCTCCTTTGCCTTGATTCTGGCATTCTTCGAATACGCAATCGGCGTCCCATTGGGCGGTATGCTGGGATACTTTGGCGGAAAGTTTGATATTTATATGCAGCGGCTCATTGAAATCTGGTCCTCCCTTCCCACGCTGTTTCTGATCATTATTGTTGCTTCGATCGTTCGCCCGAATTTTATCCTGCTGATTATTTTGCTTTCTCTGGTGCGCTGGGTGGGCATTACAACCTTAATGCGGGCAGAGTTTTATCGGGAAAAAGCCAAGGATTACGTTGCTGCTGCGGTTTCTATTGGTGTGCCAACGCATAAAATTATGCTAAAACATATTTTGCCGAACTCTCTGGTGCCGATCATTACGTATTTCCCCTTCTCGATCGTTGCCGGTATCGCTGCACTGGTAGGATTGGATTTTCTGGGATTTGGTTTGCCACCGCCAACACCGAGTTGGGGACAGATGATGAGTGTGGGATTGCAGCATTTGACCAAGTGGTGGCTCGTGATCGTTCCGCTGTCTGCAATGTTTTTGACCTTGCTGCTGGTCGTGTTCATTGGCGAAGCGATTCGCGAAGCCTTCGATCCAAAAGTCTTTTCACGGTTGCGGTAACAAAGGAACGGAGCAAGTGGCAGAAGCACTGGTTCAAATACGGGATTTGCGAACATACTTCGATATCGAGGGAGCAACGGCGAAAGCCGTGGACGGTGTCAGCTTCGATATTCTCAAAGGGGAAGTGCTGGGATTGGTAGGAGAATCAGGTTCCGGGAAGTCTGTGACTTCTTTGTCCATTATGAAGTTGATACCGCAGCCACCGGGTTTTATTGCGGGCGGCGAAATCTGGTATAAAGGGCGGGATTTGCTCAAGCTCAGCTACGAAGAGATGTACAAGGTGCGGGGCTATGAGATCGCAATGATCTTTCAGGAGCCAATGACCTCGCTCAATCCAGTGTATACCATAGGCATGCAGCTTATTGAGACCGTATTGGCACACGAAGACGTGAGCGAGGAAGAGGCGCGTCAGCGGGCTATTGAAATGCTGCGCGCCGTTGGTATACCGGATCCTGCAAAGCGGCTCAAAGATTACCCGCACCAGTTCTCCGGGGGAATGCGACAGCGGGTTATGATTGCAATGGCACTGATTTGTAATCCCGCCCTTTTAATTGCAGATGAACCGACAACGGCGCTGGATGTGACTATCCAGGCACAGATCCTGGATCTGATGCTGGAACTGAAAGAAAAGCGGCAGGAAGCAGCTATTCTGCTCATTACCCACGACCTTGCAGTGGTTGCTGAAACCTGCGATCGAGTCGTGGTGATGTATGGCGGAAAGGTTCAGGAGATTGCGGAGATCCACGAGTTGTTTACCAATCCGCTCCATCCCTATACACAGGGGTTGCTGGAGTCCATTCCGTTGCCAGAGAAACAGCAGCGCAAAGCACGACTGAAAGCCATTCCCGGTAACGTTCCCAGCATCTTAGAGCTGCCGCAGGGATGTAAGTTTTGTACCCGGTGTCCGGTGAAAATTGATATTTGCGATACGGTCGAGCCTGATCTGGTTGAAGTTCGTCCCGGTCATTTTGTTCGCTGCCACCTGGTTCAGCCAGAAATATCCACAAATGAGCAAAAGTCTAATGGCAGCTCCCAACAGTGATCAAAAAGACATTTTGCTGGAAGTTGAAGGGTTAAAGGTTTATTTCCCCGTTTACGGTGGTGTGTTGCAGCGCAAAGTCGCAGAGGTCAAAGCCGTCGATGGTGTCAGCTTTACCGTTCACCGGGGAGAAACACTGGGTCTCGTTGGCGAATCAGGGTGCGGTAAGACAACAGTGGGGCGAGCCGTTGTGAATATTCTCCGCCATATCGCTCCTGATGTCTACCTGGATGGACACGTGCATTTCTACGTGAATGGTAAAGCCGTTGACTTCTTGCGACTTTCCAAAAAAGAAATGAAACCATATCGCCGCTATGTGCAGATGATTTTCCAGGATCCTTATGCGTCGCTCAACCAGCGGCTGACGGTGGAGCAGATTATCGCCGAGCCGATGGAATTGCACCATCCGGAAATGGGAGAGAAAGAGATTAAGGAAAAAGTTGCCTGGTTGCTGGAAAAGGTTGGGTTGCAGCCAGAATACGCAATGCGGTTTCCGCACGAGTTCTCCGGTGGACAACGGCAACGGATTGGTATTGCCCGCGCGTTGGCAACCAATCCTGATCTCATCGTCTGCGATGAGCCAGTCTCCGCCCTGGATGTTTCCGTACAGGCGCAGGTGATCAATTTGATGGAAGATTTGCAGGAGGAGTTTGGACTGGCGTATATTTTCATCGCCCACGATTTGTCGGTGGTGGAGCATATCAGTGACCGTATTGCCGTGATGTATCTGGGGCATATCGTGGAGATTGGAGATTCGGAAGAGGTTTATTTCCATCCGAAGCATCCGTATTCCAGAGCACTTCTTTCCGCTGTGCCGCATCCTGATCCATCACGCAGAGGGAAGAAACGCATTGTGCTGGAAGGCGATGTTCCCACGCCGTTAGCGAAACCCAGCGGTTGTCCCTTCCGCACTCGTTGTCCCATTGCACGGCCGGAATGTGCCGAAGCAGTGCCACCACTCATCGAGAAATCGCCGGGACATTGGGTTGCCTGTCCGTATGTAGAGTAGCACTGCCTGACTCGGTGGAAGGTGGAAGAATCCACGCTGGAGGATGCGCTCCTGGGGGATGCACGCCTGAGAACGTGTGCTTCTGGCAAGCTGGGAGTGCCAACTTTGGTCGGCAGCAAGGTGATGCACGCTGAAGCGTGCGCTCCACTGGGGGGCGCCGACTTCAGTCGGCAAGAATGCACGCTAAAGCGAGCGCTCCGCTGGGAACACCGACTTTATTTGGCAAAAACGCACACTGAAGTGCGCGCTCCCGGCAGAGCGGGATGCCTACGGCTGGGGAAAGCAGGTTGGTGAGGAAAGAAAAAGTCATCTGAGAAAGGAGCAACGCTGCAGTCAGCACGAAACTATTTTGAGAATTGACTTTGCAGGATCGGAGTATCAGGGGAATCCAGCTTGAGAAATCCTGTACCTATAGGGATGCCGCGATAGCGCACGATGACAACGCCCGCTTCTGTGCACTGAATGCAGTCATCCATCGAAAGTGGGAAACGGGTGACCGCAAGGTAAGACTGGAGTGCTGAGCGATCCGGAAGCTCTACCACGTGTTTCGTTGCCGCTGTGCCGAAAAAGCGGGCAGCAGCAGAAGTAATCTTGGGAATTTTACCGCCCAGCTTCAGTGCTGGGATGCCGATTGCCATCGGCTCCGGCTTCTGTGGTGGTTGGTGCGCAGGGTGCGTGAGTGCAAGCGTCTTGAGATTTTGTTGCAACCACTGATACTGCTGCAGGAGGTCGAGGGGAAGACCAAAACGGCGATGCAAATACTGCAGCAGCGGAGCAAGAATGTCCGGAGGACACGGTTGCCATCGTTGAAATTGCTCGGACCGGAATTTCATTGGCGTTTTCGGAGTAGTGCAACATAGAAACCCCCGGTGTCATTCTGATGGGGATACACGCGCATCGTATGGCGAAGGTTGCGGTTCAGTTCGTGTCCCTGCCACGCAGTTAATCCAGGGGAAAAAGTGAAATTGGGAATGGTAATTGGGAGGATTTCCAGTTGTTCAGGGAAAAGCCGGAGAACCTGATCCACAACCATTTCATTTTCTTCAGGTGCGTACGTGCACGTGGAGTAGGCAATGATGCCACCGGGACGACATACTTCCACTGCTCGCTTGAGCAGAAGCAGTTGCCGCTTTGCTAAGCGCTCAGAGAAGTGAAGGGAGCATTGGGCTAAGACCGTCGGCGTTTTTCGGGACGTTCCTTCGCAACTGCACGGAACATCGACCAGTACGCGGTCGAACGTTCCATTACGGGGTGAGAAAGAAGTGCCATCGCTGACCAGAATGCTAACGTTGATGAGACCAAGTCGATCGACAACCGCACGAATAGCGCCCACCCGATGACGGTTGTGATCGTTCGCGACCACGGTTCCGGTATTTTCCATCATCACTGCTATTTGCGCCGTTTTGTTGCCCGGTGCAGCACACAGATCCAGGATCCGTTCGTTGGGTTTCGGTTGTAAGAGGTAAGGGGGAAGCAGGGAGACTTCTTCCTGGATATGGAAAAGTCCTGCAAAGTACGCCCACGTTGTTCCGGGACTGGGATGTTCGGACTGGACACGGAAAGCGCCGGGATACCAGGACAGCGGCGTTACAGCAATGCCTTCCTCGCGCAGAATTGCCACTAACTCCTCCGGTGTGATGCGCAGGGTGTTAGTCCAGAGAACTGTGGGCAGCGGATGCTGGAGACTTTCCAGAAAGGCTTCCCACTCTGGAATGATAGCTCGATATCGTTCTAAGTGTTCGGTGGCGAGCTCCATAGAATTTTGTCCTCTGGTAGAGTGAATGCCTGGACTTTGCCGGTTTCAGGATCGCGAAACGAAAGGTGAACAGCCGTGAGGTGGAGCCAGCCAGTTGGCGACGGAATTCCTCCGTAGGTGCGATCGCCGATGATGGGAAATCCGGCAGCAGCTAAGTGCCGGCGAATCTGGTGCAATCGTCCAGTTTGCGGTGTTAAGGTCAGCAGAGAAATGTCCTGTTCGGCATCGTACTGGTCCACGGTATAGAACGTTTGGGCAGGTTTTCCATCGATGGGAGTGTCGAAATAGCCAGTTGCCGGGAGTTGCGCTGTAACATTTCCAGAGACTTCTGCACGATACACTTTTTGGACCCGGTGTTCTCGAAATAGCGCTGACAGAGCAGCCGCTGCCGTACGAGTGTGCGCCAGCAGGAGTAATCCCGAAGCCGCTCGATCCAATCGGTGGATCAGGAAAGCTGGTCGCTGCAATGATCGGGTAGCGTGGCGGAGAAGAGAAGTGTGATCTCCAAATTTTGTTCCCTGCGAAAGCACCCCCGGTGGCTTGTACCAGACCGTAAATCGCCAGTGATCTGCCAGAAGCTCTGGATTGGGAAGTTGAAGCTTTTCTAAGGCTGGATCGTAGTAGACTTCAAGAAAGTCACCGGGGCGTACCCAAGCTTTTGCCCGGCGGATTCGGCGGAGCCGGCGGTTGGAACGCCGGATCCATACTGCTCCACGGTTGAGAATTTTTTTGATATGGGTCTTGGAGAAAGGAAGATGATCCGCTAAGACGTTGAGCAGCCATCCGGCTTCCTGGACACGAAATCGGTAGATGTGCCGCTGCGCAGGGGTTTGCAGATCCTTCATCGCTCTCCGTTTGTTTGCTAAGGGTGTTAAGACACTTAAGACATCCTGTTGGTGTGCACAGACACCGCTGAATGTGGGTGAGAGCAGTAATTTCGTTGATGTGCCTGCTAAAGTGTGCGTCGACTGGGCGCGCCGACTTTAGTCGGCAACGAAAGTGCCCCCTAAAGGGTGCGTTTCCAGTAAATGCACACTAAAGTGTGCGCTCCCAGAAAGATGGTAGCAACGCAGCGGCACCGCGCTCCACTGGGAGCGCTAACTTTCGTCGGCAGAAGATGATGCACGCTGAAGTGTGCGCTCCCAGCAGGGTAGGAGTGCCGACTTTAGTCGGCATTGTTGCGAATGGTAGGACAAGCCTTCAGTTTGTCCTGGACAACCCGGAGGGTTGTCCCGCCAGAGATAAAAACAATGAGGCGTGTACTGCCAGCCACCGAAAGGAGCTGATTCCCATCAGCACAATCCGAAAGTCAGCAGGCTATTGGGCAAAAAGCAGGCAACGGTACCATCGATGCGCCGTTTGGATCATCAGAATCACCGGACCGGGAGTTGTGAGCGAGAGACGCTGACGGAAATCTGGCGTCAGGCTGGTAGCTTGCAGGAATCGTTGTCCGTTGAGTGTATACAGATGGACAGTAAATGGTGGAGGAACAGCAGAAAGCTTCAGAGTAAAATTCCGGATAGTGGCGGTAAATGGCAGAGATGGTTGGCTGAGGAGCACGCTGTTGACAATGACTTCAACTTCTTCCGAAAAAGCGGAACATCCGGTTGAATCCGTAATTCTTACTTTGTAGCGTCCGTTTTGTGTCACAACGTAGCGCTGCTGCGTCGCCCCGGCAATGGGAGTGTTATTGCGATACCATTGATAACTGTTTGCTGCTGAAGCAATAAGCGTATCACCGCGTTGGGTAATCTGTGGCGGCGGTGGTGAAGGGCGAACGGTGACGATCACCGTGTCGGTATTCGCACATCCATACTCATTAATTCCGCGAACAATGTATGTTGTGGTTTCCGTAGGGAAGGCAATGGGAGTGGGAGAAGTTGGATCGTTTAAACTCTCTGCCGGTTCCCATAGGTACTGCGTTCCACCAGTGACGGAAAGGAATGCCGGTTCGCCCTGACAGATGGAAGTATCCGCCGAAGCACGAATCTGGGGACGGGGATAAGCGGTTACCGTAAAACGGCGCGTTGTACTACATCCGCTCGAATCAGTGACGGTGACAGCGTACGTTCCTCCGTCGGTGATTGGAATGGCTGCTGTCGTGTCGCCGGTCGACCACTGATAGCGTGCAAATGGTTCTCTCACGCGAAGCCATACCGTATCTCCCTGACAAAAAGCAGAGTCTCCTTCGATGGTTGGCAATGGCATTGTGTTGCGGAGTGTGTCCGAAAGCGTTCCAACAGCCGGATCGGTGGCAAGAACCCGGAGGAAAAAGAAAGGGTTTTCCAGAAGGTCTGCCAGGGGAAAGAGGAAAGATACGGAACAGTGGGCTGTGAGACGATTCAGGGTATCGCTGCGAGTGGGTTGTTCCAGAATAAAAACAAACTGGTTGTTGGGCGAAAATTGCCCGCGCGTTGTGAGTGTTCCCTGCAAAACAGGATTATGGCAGTCGATGATGGTGGGATTGATGGTCAGCATCAACGCCGCTGATGGTTGAAACAGCACCAGCCCACGGTTGGTTCCAATCCAGATGCGGTCGGCAGCAGGAGTACACAGAGAGCGAATGAAAAAGTCGGGAAGCGGGGAGTTCATTGGTTGCCAGCTTTCCCAGCCGAAACCATCGGTCATTGCCAATCCGCCGGCACGAGTTCCAATCCAGACAGCGCCACACGGATCTGCTGTGATCGTTTTGATCCAGTCGTGTGGTAACGGAGACGTTGCGGCGGTGTAGAATGACCAGGAAGAATCGGGCAGAGACAGTTTGACCAATCCATTGCCCCAGGTAGCAATCCAGATAGCATCCGTTGCGGCATAGAGTGCCAGGACGATATTGGAAGGCAAAGGAGAATTGTCCATTGCGTATCGTTTCCACTGTTGTTGGTGGAGTACGGCAACACCCGCATTTTCCGTTCCAATCCACACATCTCCGGAAGGAGCTATGGCAATTGCCTGAATGTTATTTGAAGGAATGCCGGAGTTTTGCGTTGTGTAGCCGGTCCATTGCTGCAGATACCATCGAAAAACGCCGCCAGCCGTAGCAAACCACACACTCCCATCGGATGCTACTGCTATGGCACGGATTTTGTCATTGCCCAGCCCTGAATTCTGCGTCGTGTACTGATACCAGCGTGACTGATCCAGCATTGCAACGCCAGAGCGGGTACCAACCCAGAGGCGTCCTTGCGGATCAGTAGCCAGAGCAGTAATCACACTGTCCGGAAGAGCAGAATTCGAAGGCGTAAACCGTGTCCATAGTTGCCCGGCATATCTCAAAAGTCCTCGTGGAGTGCCAACCCACACAACGCCGGTCACGCTTTCACAGACTGCCGTGATCGTATCAGTTGGGAGCTGCGAGTTCTGCGTGTTCCAGATTATCCACTGGTCTGCCCTGAGGAGCGGAGGAAGCAGCCATCCTATCGTCAGCAGAAAGAAGCGCACCATCGCTAATTGGGCAAGACTGCCAGGCGTTTTTTGAGCTCTTGAATAATGGGAACCGGTGATGGATCAACATTGTTCATCAGCGCCAGCCAGTAGCTGACCCAGTCGCCAAGGTAAATGAGCGATATGAGGCGGGTGAGAAATTTTGTTCCCTGACCTTCGAGTGTAAAAACTTCCTGGGTGTATTGCCGCAGAATATCGGCGGAAATGGCTACACGTGCCTGAATGCGTGGATGATCGAGGGGATCGTGGAAAAAGACCGGCACGAACGCAGAACGAAGTTGCCCCGGAAATTGCCAGCCATTGATTTCATTGTGATTCATTTCAGGGAGAAGATTGCCGAACGCCAGTTGTTTTGCATTCTCCTGAATTTGTGCTCGCCATCGAGCATTGATCGCTGCAAGGTGATCAGCGGAGGAGTAAAAAACAGGGATCTTGCCGTAGAAATGCGTTGCCAGTTGTAAAGCCGGGTTATCAGGTATCAGAGCGCTATAGTGAGAGCTCAACTGTTCCAGCAATTGTCGAGTCTCTTCAATGCTTTGATTCAACTGCTGCTCAGCTCGATGCGGAAATACCTTGTAGCGAAGCAGGAGGCGCAGGAGAGTAAAAAACAGGAAACCAAAAGCACACCGGGGTTGGTATCCGGGGGGAATCAAGACCAGCACGTAATGATAATCCCGTGCCAGCTCTGCTAATTTTCCCCCGGAAGTAATGCAGATGACCTGACGAGTATGGTGCCTGGCTTCCTCTGCAAAGGAAAGCGTTTCCTCTGTGTTCCCAGAGTAGCTCACAGCAACAGCTAAGGTACGGTCACTTGGAGCTGGAGGGAAGTGGTAGCTCTGGTGAACTTTAATGTCGAGACGCCGAATTTCCTCAGTGGCTTGAACAAGGTCTCGAAGGACAGCTCCACCAATGGCAGAGCCTCCCATTCCGCCAACAACAATTGTCTCAACAAACTGAATTCCTCTATCCCGCGTGGGAACCGAATCTGCTATGCTCATTGCCTGCTGGATTTGCTCAGGGAAATTTTGCAGGACCTCGAACATTTGCTCACTGTCCAGAGCCTGTCTGCGGTGATCAAGTTCTTGGAAACCAAGTCCACGAAGGAATGTTGAAGCATCTGGCATACTACTCTCCTGTCATTATTGCCCGCGTTCTGATGCAGTGCAAAAATACGAAAAACACGGAAAACGACAGAAAACGGAAAGAAGATGGGAAAGGTATTGCAAGTTAGCGAAGATCTTTGTATATTTGCGAAAGAGTGTTTGATAAAAACTAAACACATAGAACACAAGACAGAACATAAGAGTTACAATTATTTGAGTAAGTTTCACAAGTCAGAAGGAGTGAATTATGCGACGCTTGTTATGGTTTCCGATTCTGATGGTGATGTGGAATCTATTTACCATTCCAGTATCTTCCCAGTTAGTCTTTGATGTTGCAGGAGGGGCAGGAAGTATTCAGCAGTGGTACTCGGCTTTTTTATACAACCCTTACCATGACCTTTACTATACGGTAAAACACCAGTATTTCGTTCGGGCTTCGGATATGCAGGCAGCCGGTATGCCGCCTGGGCTGATCGTGGGAGTAGGAGTGTTAGTTGGTAATGTTCCTTCTAATATGCCCGCACGGCAGATGACGGTGAAGTTCGGGTTGACTGATTTACCCCAGATGCCTGTTGGGTTTAATTCTCCTTTTCCAACTGGATTAACGGAAGTGTATTCCAACCCCAGTTTCGTGCCGCAGCCAAATCAGTGGAATGTGCATATGTTCTCAACGCCGATCCAGTGGGATGGGCAATCGAATGTGCTGATTGAGTTTTGTAGTTATCGTTCAGGGTGGACAGCGCTACGCCCACAAGTCTGGGTAACTACTACAAACCCCGCGATTGCATCGGTAAAGTTTCGCTGGCGAGATTTTGGTAACTGGTGCAATATGACCACAGGACACGCATGGTATACCTGGAGTTGGCGTCCAGTTTTCCGTTTTCTCGTCCAGACCGGCATCACTGAATCCTTCCCCGATGATGTGGACCCGCGGCGGATTCTGCGCTCTGGTGAAGTATACGACGGTAGCGATGCACAGCATCCGCATCCATACCTGAAGTTCCGCACCTCACCGGGACAACAACTCCAGTTGACCTACAAGATCGTGGGACCGCTGC
>WFXC01000022.1 GCA_015490805.1 Candidatus Kapaibacterium sp. | reverse complement strand
GTATCACAACAACGCACCCATTGCAGGTGCGACCGATAGCATCCTGACCATTGCCAACATCACAACTGCCGATGCTGGCGATTACTTCGTCATCGTCTCTGGCGTCTGTTCCCCGCCGGATACTTCGCAGATTGCCCAACTCACGGTGTATGAACCACCGCTGATTACCCGACAACCTGATAGTCTCACGGTCTGTCTGGGTGAACAGGCAATTTTCTCCGTGGCAGCTACTGGCGATAGCCTCTCGTACCAGTGGTACAAAAACGGTTCGCCTATCAATGGGGCTACTGACAGTGTTTTGATCCTGCCTGCTGTCTCTGCTTCCGATGAAGCCAGCTATCAAGTCATCGTCTCTGGTGTCTGCTCTCCACCAGACACTTCTGTGGCTGTTTTTCTGACCGTCAACGAACCGCCGCAGATTACCCAACAACCTGATAGCCTCACAGTCTGCTTAGGTGAACAGGCGATCTTCTCGGTGGCTGCTACCGGCGATAGCCTCTCGTACCAGTGGTACAAAAACGGCGCGCCCATCAATGGGGCAACTGACAGCGTTCTGATCCTGCCGGCTGTCTCTGCTTCCGATGAAGCAAGCTATCAGGTCATCGTCTCTGGTGTCTGTTCTCCGCCGGATACTTCTGCGGCTGTCTTCCTGACCGTCAATGAACCGCCGAAAATCACACAACAGCCGGAATCCCAAACGGTTTGCGTTGGCGACACCGTTATTCTCTCGGTCTCAGCAGAGGGAGATCAGCTTTCCTTCCAGTGGTACAAAGACAATGCGCCGCTATCAGGGGCGACCGACAGCGTCTTGGTGCTTTACGGCGTGCAACTGAGCGATGCCGGCAGCTACTTTGTCCAAATCTCCGGTATCTGCTCCCCGAACGCTTTCTCGGATACGGTTGAAATTCTGCTGCAAACGCCCCCGGTCATTACACAATCTCCGCTCTCACAAGCCGCCTGCGTTGGTGACACCGTCGTCTTTGCCGTCTCTGCTACTGGTACCAACCTCCAATACCAATGGCGGAAAGATGGGATTCCCATTGCCGGCGCAACGGAGCCGATCCTGCGACTGGAAGGTGTCATGGACAGCGATGCCGGTCTCTACGATGTCATTGTTTCGGGGACATGCCCTCCTGATACTGTCAGTGCGCTGGCAGAGTTAACGATCAACCAGCCGCCTCGCATTGTACAACATCCGGAATCAGACACACTCTGTTTAGGCGATCAACTGGTCCTCCAGGTGGTCGCAGAAGGGACAGATCTGCACTATCAATGGCGGAAAGATGGGATTCCCATTACTGGCGCAACCGATCCCGTGTATGTCGTTAACTCGGCAACTCTTGCAGACACAGGAACGTACGATGTCATCATTTCGGGCGCCTGTGATCCGGTGGTGCAGAGTCAACCAGCCCATATTGCCCTTTCTCTCCCCTTTGAAATCACCGCTGTCGAAGACTTCCCGCCGCTGCAGTGCCGGGGTGAAACGGCAATCGCTTCCATCACATTGTTCAATCCTGCAGCAATCGATCTAGCGATGGAAGCGCCGGTCGTCAGTAACACAGCTCAATTCCAGATCATCACTCCGAATGTCACCAACGGGTTCACCATTCCAGCGCGTTCCAGTATCACGATCCAGGTACAACACCAATCCCTGAAAGCCGGATTTGCGTCAACAACGATCGATTTCCGATCGGTACGATGCAATGAACATCAGCAGGTGACACTGCAAGCACGAAGCGACTCTGTTAGCCTGAGCTTTACTCCACTGGTAGAATTCAACACCATTGCGCAATGCGATCCGCCGGCACAGTTTGTGGACACCTTAGAAAACACCGGCGATACTCCCCTGTTGATCACCGCCATTACCTTTTCCGATCCCACCCACTTCCGTCTGGTAAGCCCATCGGTTCCTTTCTCCGTTGCACCGGGCGAGCGACAGGCGATTACCATCGAGTTTGATGGGCAGGGAACCGCGGGCAACTACACTGAAATGATGTACATTGCCGCTGAGCCGTGCAATTACACCCGAGCCGTGCAGCTCCACGCTCGAAGCATTCAGATCGACTATTCTGCTCAAATTCCTGATGATGTTCTCGATTTTGGGCAACTGGACGGCTGCCAGTCCGACACTGTTCTTAGTTTCCCACTGGTCAACAACAGTGATATTCCTGTCATCATCGCTCAGGTTACCTCAACGCATCCTGATTTCAGTGTTCTCAACCTCAGTGCCGGATCTGTCCTGCCACCGGACACTACCATCACCGTCTGGATCCGGTATGTGGGCAGCACTCCCGGAGTGGCAATTGGCACGATCCGCATCGAAAACACTCGATGTCCCGACGTAGCGGTGGAATTAACCGTTAAAGGCGAGCGGCTTTCCGCTGTTGCTGGTGTAATGCCGGCGCAGGTAGACTTCGGACGCGTTCTGGGATGCGGGAATTCTTTGCGCGACACGACTGTCACTGTTATCAATAATGGAACGGATCACCTAACCTTAGCCCGCCCCATTCTTTCATCCCCATTCCAGTTACTGTCACCACCACCGGGAATTTTCCCCATCACGCTTCCGCCCGGCGATACGCTGACACTCACGATCCAGTTCAGCGCAAGCACCCCCAATGTGTACACACAAACAATGCTCATTCCATACGCTGCGGGCAGTTGTCGCGATAGTCTCCGCATTACTCTTGCCGGATCGTATGTCGAACCGCGGGTTCAACTTTCAGCGCAATCTGTGGACTTTGGGACCCTGCTGGAATGCGATAGCTTCCGCGATACCTTGCTGACAATTACCAATCCGTCGACTTTGCAACTGCGCCTTGTCAATTTTACCGCCTCCACGAATTTTGATCTCCTCACTCCGTACCCGCTTACCATTGAGCCCGGTGAAAGTCGAACGGTTCGGATTCGCTACCGTCCGCTCAGCACTGGAACTCACGCAGTAACGGCGCAGTTGCTCTTTGAAGCGGAAAGTTGCACCATTATGCGAACGCTTCGACTGACCGGCAAAAAAACGGGCATTACGTTCACTGTCACTCCCACAGCCGTGCAATTCGGTTCGATTGTGGACTGTCAGGTCACTGAAGATCCTGTAGTGCAGCTTACACTTGACGGAAGCACCAATCAGGCGTTTACTGGTAGCATCGCCAGCTATCAAATAAGCGGTCCTTTCTATACCGATTTGCAGCTCAATGATACGATCAATTCGCAGTCTCCGCTCCACTTCCGCGTATGGTTCGATGTCTCTGCTGCGACGCTGGGTGACAACGCTGGCACTTTGCAGATCATCTTGGATCCGTGTGACTACACCATTGAGATTCCACTGGAAGGACGGCTGGAAACAGCACAGGCATTTGCGCCGCCGATTCTGCTCTTTCCAACGATCTACGTCGATGATGCTCCCATCACGACGGCAACGTATTTCCACAATACCGGCACTGTTCCTCTGCAGATTGACTCCCTACCACCCTTGTCGCCACCGTTCCGCATTGTCGGCACACTGCCACCGCTACCAGCGATCATCGCTCCGGATGACTCTCTGCAAGTGTTGATCGAATTTGCTCCGACTGTTGCTGGAACGTATCGCGACACGCTGCAATACAAAACCTCTGATCCCTGCTCGCTGGAATTTGCCACTCAATTAGTAGCTGAAGCAACGAACGCGCCACGTCCAGTCATTATCGTTACCAATCCCGCTTCTTTGCTCATCGATTTCGGCGACGTAATGGTTACGCAGCAATCACCGATCCGCACTATTACCATCAAAAATGTTGGGAAAGCGCCGGGCAAAATCCAGAATCCAATACTTTCGCCTGCAACGGGTGAATTTGTGATTACCGACTTTACCCCTGACATTACCCTCGACGTCGGCGATAGCATCACCATCGGAGTTTTCTTTGCTCCACAAACCGTGGGACCAAAGAATGCGCAACTAACGTTCCTGACTACTGGTGGCACACCAACGATCCAACTTCAGGGCCGGGGAATCCCGCTGCCGGAGGCTACGGTTGGACTGGCACTGCCAACAATCTCAGCACCAATCGGATCTCGAAACGTTCAGATTCCTATCTCCCTAATCGCTGCAGATCGGCTTTCTGAAATTCGCCAAATCCGATCGGTTACGCTTACCCTTCGCTTTCGCGGTACCATCTTCTATCCCTACACGGTCACGCGTGGTCGAATTCTCTCCTCTGTCCTGCTACCGAATTACGACCGTGTTGTCACCATTCAACTTACCGATCAGGACCTTCCCACTCTCCCGACCCCACCGATGACATTGACCACTATGGTGGGCGAAGCCTTGTTCGGTGATGCAACAGGAACGCCGCTGTTCATCGATTCTGTCCGCTGGGACGTGGAATTAGGTAGTGTTGAAAACACCGTTCTCACACCTGGGTATCTTTCCCTTACCGGTATTTGTGAAGCTGGAGGGCGTCGGCTGGTTCGGCTGTACAACAACTTCGGCATTACGGACGTACATCCAGATCCTGCTCACACTGAAATGACAGTCGTTGTGGAATTGATCGGGAATCGCGGAACTGCCACACTACGACTGGTTGGCATCTCTGGAAAAACATACTTTGTTCGCCAATGGGATCTTTCTCGCGTTGCTCCCAACGGCTATGCCCACGAAGTTATCCGTATCCCAGTACAACAAATTCCTTCTGGATCGTATTTCCTCCTCCTGGAAAGTCCAAATCGCGTTGACAAAAAACAAGTGCGCGTAATTAAGTGATGCTACGGTGTCCCTTTGCCTTGGTATTTCTAGCAACAGCATTTTTGGGGTATGCACAACTACCTTTTCGGGTTACCCCTGAAACTCAAGTATTGACTCTCTTTCCTTCTGTCGGTGCCCGTATTGCTGGAGGTGCTAACCTCCATCGTGCGGGATTCAAACAATTGCCGGGATTTCCTAACTGTTGTCCCTTCTACCAGTCGGGCGAAGGAATCGGACTTGGGCTGGCAGGATTTTTCCAGCTCCCCCTCAATCCCTACCTTACCTTCCAGATCGCCGGTGGGATTGCGTGGAACTCTGGCACACTCTCCCAGATCGATGACAACGCATCTATCCTCCAGCCGGATGGAAGCATTCAAAGAGCAGTAACAGAATTTCGGCTCAATAACAGAATTTCCTATGCTTATCTGGAACCCTCGGCTCAGGCTTTCCCCTTCGACTTCCCCCTCAGTATACGTGCTGGTTTCCGACTTGGATATACCCTCTCCGGTACTTTTGACGAGAAAGAAATTCTTGTATCTCCTCCCAATGCAACCTTTGAAAATTACAGCACTGTCCGGAATGAGCAATCCGGGGAAATTCCGGATCTTTCCGCCTGGCTCTATGGAATAACGCTCGGTGTCGGGTACACCTTACCACTCAGCACCACGTTGCGGATCACGCCAGAGTTGCAGTACACGCACCAGTTGAACACCGTGTTAAAGGACAGCATCTGGCGTATGCACTCACTTCACCTTGCTCTTACGGTTGCAATCCCGCTGGTTCCTCATTTCCCTCCGCCATCTCCTCCTATTCGAACACCAGACATTCTTCCAGCACCGGTGATTATCCCATCGCTCCCGAAGCCGCCGCCTCCGGCGATCCACCTTGTCACTACGGTTTACGGTGTTTTCAGTGACGGGACAGTAGAGCCACATCCTTCAATCGTGTTAGAAGAACAGGAACTAAAGGAAAGTTTCCCACTGTTACCCAGTGTATTTTTTGAACAGAACGGCACGTCCTTAGATCGAACCCATCAGGTAGCGCTCCAACCTGAACAGGTGCAGTACTTCTCGCCTACTTCTTTACCAGCTGATGCTTTGGCTATTTACCGTCATCTGCTCAACATCGTTGGTTACCGAATGCAGCAGCATCCCCAGGCAACGCTCACACTGACTGCCATTACGGTGCCTCCTTCGCGGGAACGCTCCATCCCAAAAGGCACCGCAAAGGCTCGAGCGGCGGCAATCAAAGAATACCTGACAACGGTATGGCGCATTGATCCTCGGCGAATTCGCATAAAAACCCGCACTGCTTCCCCACCACCTCCGAATTATCAATGGACGCAGGATCTCTGGGAAGAGTTAGAACGAGTGGATATTAGTGCTGACATCGACGCCATCACCCTACCGGTCCAGATTCGCCACGTCAGCCGAACCATTACTCCCAGCGCACTGCTGATCCTACCCGCGGTGACAGCAGAAGCAGGTGTCAGACGCTTTGCTGTTGAAGCAACGATCAACTCTTACGATACGATCCTATATGAAGGGAATTCCCCTCCCGATACGCTCCAGTGGACATTGAATCCTCACCAATTCGCCCGATTCCAGAGCGATTCTCTGCATATCCTTGCCACGCTGGTTGACAGCGCACGGCAGCAACGAGCGACGGAAACAGCGCTTCCTTTCACTTCACTCACCGTAAACCTCAAGCGGCAAATTGGATCGAAAGATACGCTGATCGAAAAATTCTCACTCATTCTCTTCGCCTTTGACAAAGCAGATCTGGGTCCGCGAAACCTCAAGATTCTCAAAGACGTCGTTTCGCAGATTAAACCGAACTCACAGGTCACAATCCTCGGCTATACCGACCGTATCGGGCTAAAAGATTACAACAAAAAGCTGGCAGAAGCACGCTGTAAAGAAGTGATGAAAGCCTTACAGCGAAGTGGCGTTTCGCCTTCTCAGCTTTCATACACGGCCATTGGTTCGGATATGCTCCTGTACGATAACGACTTGCCAGAAGGGCGGAGCTACTCCCGGACAGTGCAAATCATCATCCGAACACCACTCACACCGGAGTAGTCTCTCACTGTCGAATTGAATATCTCCGCAAACGCCACATTGCTGGCTGCCTCGGTTCGCAGGGAGTGTAACCGTATTCAAACCCTAACGACCAATCACTTGCCAGTTGGAACTGCACGACCCCAATCCCCGGAACCACC
The DNA here is from genome assembly GCA_015490805.1 of Candidatus Kapaibacterium sp. Lineage (GTDB taxonomy): Bacteria > Bacteroidota > Ignavibacteria > Kapaibacteriales > WFXC01 > WFXC01. The sequence goes on along the minus strand of WFXC01000022.1, from coordinate 79,021 downwards.
CAGATCCAGAGCCATTCCCCATCACATCCCGGAGACACCGTGTCACTTCGTCCCCGTTGTCCGTATACTGTAACGTACGCTGTATACTGAACTCGCAATCCAATGCGATACCGCAACGCAACAACGGATGTATCCATAAACGTTACAGCCTGCCGCCCTTCATACCGGGCTCCGTACTCGGCAGTGTCCGGAACAAACACGATGAGTATCGATCTCTCTTTTTCCACGTCGATCAGATGTGCCGCTGCCGTATCGAGATCAGTGAGAGGATAATGATAACTCCAGCTCGGTTTTTCAAAATCTGCCAATGGCAACCACCGAACTTGTGCTTTCCATCCATAGCCTGAGCTTTTATCAAACACTCGCCCCCACCATCGCCAGTACTGCCACAACTGTCCATTCCGCTCCTCCCAAAACATCGTATCCCTCCGAAACTCTCCATAATCGAACCGCCAGTGCCACACCACCACCGCCGCCGGACGACCATCAACCCATCGGGATCCTGCTACCTCTATCCGAACCCACTTTGCAAACTTCGGCACATCAGAACTCTCTGTCACCCATTCATATTCCCACCAATTCCCTGAATCCAACGGCATCACCCACGATGTCTCCCGTGGTCCAGTCACATTCTCACATCCCCCCATCATTCCTCCACCAACGGCGCCTATTGCCACTACCACCACCATCCACCATCGCAACATCTCTAGACTCCTCTTTGTGAAACACTACTTAAATGGCAACGGTGTCATCGTCAACTGCCGGATGATCTGTCCCTGCAAATCCACTTCGTACAGATACCCATACGCAAACGGCAATGTATCACTCGGCGGCACCATCGTTACCTCTAACCGACTTTTGGAGAAGACCTTTTCACTCATACCTTCGAACTTCTTTCACCTCCGCAATAGGAAAATATACAAAAAACATCAAAAAGGATCAAAAATCAAAAAGGATCAAAAGCTGTGCTGGTCAGTGGAAAAAGAACCAAATTTCACACCATTTCGATGCTCTGCACATTGCACCGGAAGCACACACTGTCGGTAGCAGAGCACGCCCTTAAGCCTGCATCCTTGCCGACTACACTCAGCACCCCAACACCGGCGTTCCCGTAGAATGCCACTATCCCCCTACGTTTTAGGAAGCCTGCCTCCTTCCTGCTTCATCCACTGCTCCGCGTAGGCTTGCAGTGCCTTTCTGGGCACTTTCATCTTGCCGCGGAATTCTGCTGGCAGTAGAAGAATTCGGTCTGGAATTTTGTAGCGGTCCAGCCACTCCCGGAGCTGCTCTCGCAGAGCGGACTCCGACGGTGAAGATACCATCGTCTTTTCCCATTCGACGAAGGCAATGGGACGATGTCCATACTCTGGATGTGCCACCGGTACGACCCACGCTCCGGTGATCCCCGGTATGCGGAACAGCGCTTTTTCAATTTCCTCAGGAAAAATTTTCACTCCACCCGACTGAAACATTGTATCCCGGCGCCCGCGAACGAACAGGAATCCATCAGAATCCAGCTCTCCAATGTCACCCGTTGGAAAAAACCCATCCCGGAGCGGTAGCGGCTCCAGTCCTCTGGAGGTCCAATACCCGGATGTCAGCACCTTTCCCGCGACGCAGATTTCTCCATCGATAATGCGTAGTCGCCGGTACGGAAGTAGCTTCCCTGCCGATAACCACTTTGGAAAATCCCGCGTTGCTGGCAGCGTCGTCACCTGCGACGCTGTTTCTGTTAGCCCATAGGTCGTCCGCACCGGAATTCCCATGTGAAAGGCTTTTTCCAGCACTGCCTGGGGTGCTATTGCTCCTCCCAGCAGCACTGCTTTCAGTCGTTGCAATGCCTGAATCCCCTCTGCCGATTGCAGCAATCGCACTAATTGCAACGGCACAAATGAGACGTAATCAACTGACAGCTTCGGGAGCAGTCGCCACGAATCTGCTAATACCAGTGTCCCTCCAGCAACCAGCGCACGAAACAGTAGCGACAGCCCCGAAACGTGGTATAATGGCAGACTTAACAACCAGCGATCGCCTTCACCAAACGGTAGATTCTGGTGCGATCCCAGTGCATTGAACCAGTGATTGGCAAAGCTCAAAGCCACATCCTTCGGCTCGCCGCTGCTGCCAGACGTTCGAATGAGGGTTAGAGCAGAGGTCTCCTGGTTTTGCTGCTTCTCCTCCCCGATCAGTCGAGAAGTAGAGGGAGCGGTAAAAAGCGCAGACAACTCTATAGTTGGTACCTTGGGGAAGGGGCGGTCTGTTATGATTTTGCTTTGCAATAACATCAATGGAGTCTGCGCAGAAAGAAGCCTCACCTGATAGCGGCGCCACATCAATGCATAGAGAGTAACGATCCAGGGAACCGAAGGACGATCAATAACACACGTAACCGGGGAACCAGGCTCAAGCAATTCCGACAGCCGCGCCGCAACTTGCTGCACCTGCTCTGCCAGTGCAGCATACCGGATTGCTTCGCCGGCTGGACTGACCAGTGCAACGCTCGAACCAAAGCGGCGCATCCGATCGACAATCTCCGCAGCCTGCACAATACAATCCTCCATCCATTAAACCTTCTGCCTTCAAGAGGTTTCTAAAAGAACGCCCTACAACGGAATGTGGTGTAACAATCAGGGGTACACTGATGACACGCTCCATGATCGCCCTCTTGATCGGAATTCTCGCACTGTCGCTCACTGCCTGTTCGGACGCTTCGCTCTCGTACAAACACCAGTACTTCGGCTATCACAATACCATAATTATCAAACAAGAATCCTCGGCCGACGCCGTGACGGTTGTCGAAGAGAGTCCCAGTACCACCTATGACACAACGGTTATCATCTCCCGACCTCAAAATCAGACCACCATCATCCTGAGTGATGATCCGGACGTTATCGTTGTTCCCGTAGCCGTTCCTTGGTGGGACTATTACCGCTACGACTGGTACGTCCGGGACTGCTACTGGTGGCGCCCATCCCGAACGGTTATCATCTACTTCTGGTATCCGTGGCATCCAATTAGCTGGTTTTGTTCTGATTGGTGGTACGATCCATATTGGCACCATCATCGCCCCTGTTTCTCACCCCATCCCTACGATCCTTATGCCCCTCTGAACCCATCACCGCGACACTCTACTCCAACTTTCCACCCCAGCATTGTACGCTACGATGCAGAAATTGACAAAGACGTACCCACCGTTCCCCGCCTGATCGGCCATCTCACGCCAGCGAAAGGAAAGGTTGACAATGTTCCAGTCTCTCCCGAACGCTCTCCGGCGTTCACCCCAGGGGTCAAGTCTGCAACCTCAATCCGCTCGGACATTCCTGATGCCGAAGCAGGCTCCGGCAAACGTAAGGCAGTGTTGCAACGCTCCTCCGAGCCACCTGCTGTTTCAACACTTTCCAGAAAAATGGTGGGAGCGGAGAAAAGCAAAACAGCACAGGAGCCTATCCTACACCGCTCTGGCACACCGCCATCTCCTGCAATAGAGCCGAAACGAGTCGACAGCAAACCAAACATCCACAACAAACCAGTACTCCGACGATCCACTGTGCCGGGTTCTTCCAGAATACCCGGAGCAGTAGGTGCTGAGCCACCTGCCCTCAAATCCAGACCATCGGTATCTCGCCCCAGTTCACCGAACCATTGGCCAGCAAAGCGTAAACTGCCGAAAACCTCCCAGTCTGCTTCGACCAGGTCATCTCTGCATCGCTCCTCTCATCCTTCCCAGTCTTCTGCTGCACTCCAAAGCGCTACTATCGACCGGGAAACAGCACAACCTACTGTTTTACGTCGATCGCACAAAACAATCAAATCTGTAGATTCTCGGAAGGCAAAAATTTTTGCAAAATCTACCCGAAGCGCAGTACATCGACAACTTCAATCAACAGTCAAACATTCCTCCAGCTATCGACTATCTCCTTTGTCAATCTTCTCCCACTCTTCCACCACATTGCACCGAACGGCATCTATCCACAACCGGAAACACTCCAAATATCCTACTTCGCACCATTTCTCCCGGAAGCTGAAGAAGCGACGTCACTAAGTCGGTGGCAACAAGGGGAATAACAATGCGAAATTGGCAAAGCAAAACATTAGTTTTTCGCTCTCTGCTTTTGCTGATTCCCCTGAGCACTGGCTATGCGCAGACCATTGAACAGGCATTATGGTACGAACTGTTATATCCGGTCGCCAGTGCCCGCGCTGCTGGCATTGGTATAGCTTTTGCCGGCATTGCGGATGATGGCAGCGCGATGCTCTCCAATCCAGCGGGCCTAGCCCTCATTCCTTCCAGAGAAGCAGTTGCCGGTTTTACGATCACCAATGCTTTCACCACAATCAGCGACCTACCACAGGCAGAAACTTTTCATCACAGTGCTTTTCAGCTCAGCGACTTGCACTTTACTGGTAGCTTTCAGAATATCCTTGCAGATCGACTTATCCTGGGAGCAGGATTGTTTCTCCGTTCCGCTTCTCAATTTTCCTATTCGCTTTCTGGTATGAACATCGCCTCATCCCAACTCTCCTTGCTGGACTCCTATTTCCAGCCTTACGAAAAACCTCCCATTTTGGACGAGCTACGGGACGATTCACTGTACACCCTTCCTGCAGACGATTCGCTTTTCTACAATGCAACACTTTCGGAGTCCGGCATCTTGTACAGTGCCAATCTTGCTGCCGCAATTGATCTCAGCAATCGGATATCCTTCGGCCTCGGTATCAATTTGTACATTGGCAGCTATAAGATCTCCCGATCCCACATCGAGATCGACACGCTCAACATCTACCATTCCGAAGCACCTGCTGGACAGCGTATCCCGTTTGACCGACTCGCGTACACAGAAAACACAGTACAAACTGCTGTGGGACACTCTATAAGTTTTGGCGTGATGTTTCGCCCAACGCCAACCTTTCGGCTGGGTATCGGCATCGAAAGCGGTCCCTCCTTTTCATTGAAAAACCGCCTTCAATTGAGTGCCAGCATTCGCAAAGATAATGGGGAAGCAGCGAGCTTTTCCGATCAACTGTCAGCAAATGAATACATTCAGGACCTCAGCTACCGTATCCATGTGGGTGCCTCCTATCACTTCCCCCGGTATGGACTGACACTTGCTGCCGCAGCGCGATTTAGCGATCCTGCCAATATTACGGTCACACAAAAACCTTCTATTATCCTTTTGAACTCCCCTGCTGACACCGACCTTCTGCCACAGCAATTGCTGAGTGCTTTGTGGACTGCCGGCATCGGGATAGAACTGGATCCTCCATCCGCCTGGTACGCTATCCGTGGTGGTATTACCCTGATGAGTTCTCCATACCGAGCCTCCTCTCGCCTCTTCCCTATCGTCCACGCTGGCGCTGCCCTGTATCCGCTTGCGAACCTGCGAGTCGAATTATTTACGACCGTTGGGAATTTTATTCTTCCGCATCAACCGCTCTACACAACATATTATCCGTTTACCCTATCTACTCTCCGAACAACAATGGGGATGCAGGTGACTCTTCGGTTTCAGTAGGACTGTTTCTCAACAGTTTCTCCCTATGCCCTGCCTCCGAACTCCTCAGTGCCGTATGCTTCCCCTCCATCGGAAGTTTCCAGTAGCGCACAGGGAGTTCGATCGCTGCCCTTTACCCCGGTAACTCATTAAACGATGCAACGCTGATCCCGGCAAAGGAAAGTTTCTGTTCTGTGGTTTGTTCTGAGATACTTGAGACAAAACACTGCTGGCAGCTTAGAGCCGTACCGGCATAACCAGCATTAGCACCGTTTCATCCGGTTCCCCATTCTGCAGGGAATGAATTAGCGCCGGGCGTGTGGCGGTCGAAAAACTCATCTCTGCTTCGTTCTCAACGCTATCACTTAAATGGACCAGCGCATCCTCGATGAAACGGTAATTGAATCCGATTTCAAACGGTGGTCCCTGATACTCTGCGCTGACGTGCTCAATTGCTTTGTTGCCCACATCCACATCTTCCCCAATAATCGTCCAGCCGTTTTCATCAAAAACAAACCGCAAATGTTTTGCAACCGAACTGACAAAGAGGGAAGCACGACGCACCGCTGCCAGTGCATCAGCAATACGGAATCGCACACTTTTGTCGTTATCATTCGGGATCACACTCTGGTAGGCAGGATAACTTTCCTCGATCAGGCGTGTGGTAAGCTGCACGTGGTCGAAGACAAACGTTGCATAGGATTGATCGACGCGCAATTGCACCTCATTCTCTGCTTTCTTAACCAGATCCAATGCCCGTGCCGGAATAATCAACGATCGATCTTCCGATGGCAACTGCACCTGATGAACTTCAGGATCGATGAGCAAGCGCACCAGCCGATACCCATCGGTTGCAACAGCAATCAATCGATCTTTCTGGAATTCAAACAGCACACCCGTCATCGCCGGCTGATATTCGTCCTTCGAGACAGCAAAGGTTGTTTTCTTCGCAATGGTAGGCACAACTTCTGGTGGAAATTCAACAACAAACTGCTCTTCTTCCGGCGCAATGATTGGAAATTCTTCGGGATCCAGCCCTGCGAAAAAGTATTCGCCGGTTGGCGCCTTAACCTCGATCTGATGCGTGTCCGGCTGGTGGATGATCCGCAGCACACCCTCTGTTCCCAACGCCCGGACAACTTCAAAAAACTTCTTCGCCGGCAACAACACCTTCCCTTCTCCCTGCGCCTGCACGGGAATAGTTGCTGTCATCAACAGTTCCTGATCCGTTGCTGTCAACTGCATCTTGCCATCGCGTACCTCCACCAGAACATTTTCCAGCACTGGCAAAGCCGAACGCGATGGGACAACCGGCACAACATACTGCAACGCTGACTGTAAATCTGATAAGGTGACGCTTAGCTCCATCCCTTTACTTCCCATACTGTTCCACCAAACACAATTTTCGGCTCAGGAAAACGACAAAAAGCGAATCAGCAAATTTACGAAAAAGTTCTGTGACGACTGACGAACAGAGTGAAAATGATTACAAAGTACGGATTGGACAATTTTTTTGTTTTTTTAATTCTTGCTTTTCTGCTTATTGCCAGCGGTAGTCTGATCCGCGGCTACTGGCTCGGTTTCTCTTTCGTACTGACCGGGTGTTTGCTCATCGGCTTCGCGCTTCTCTTTTTCCGCGATCCCCCGCGATATCCCCCGAAGGAAGTTGCTGGCAATCCTGCCACTGTTCTGGCGCCAGCAGATGGACGGATTGTTGCGATTCGGTCGCTTTCCCAGTATCCTCCCATTGGCGAGGCAATCCAGATCAGCATTTTCTTAGCCGTTTACGATGTGCACGTCAACCGATCCCCGGTAACCGGCACCGTCCGGTCCGTAGAATACCAGCCCGGCTCCTTCATCGCAGCTTTCAAAGACGAAGCTTCCCGCAAGAACGAGCAGACCACGATTGTGGTAGAAACTCTCAGTGGACCGGTCGTGTTCAAACAGATCGTTGGCATTCTTGCCCGCCGCATTGTGTGCGATCTCCAGCCGGGGCAGCAGATCCGGGCAGGGGAACGCTTTGGAATGATGAAATTCGGCTCCCGAATGGACATTTTCCTGCCCGCAAAGAGCCAGATACTGATACGCAAGGGCCAAAAAGTGCGGGCAGGCGAAACCCTCCTCGGCTTCCTTCCCTCGCCCTCAACTGCTCAGGCTACTCAGGAAAAGGCAGCCGTCGCTTCTGAGTAAGACCGACGGCACTTCATCAGGAGCATTTCCCGTCAGAGGTATGTGCTTTAGCGAGTACTTACCGAGGGCTACACTTCTGCACACATCACCCGCAGCAGGATGACTTTTCGGGTTGTCCGGGGCACGATAGCGACTTGCCTTACTAATGGGTGTTTTTGCCGACGAAAGTCGGCGCTCCTGGTAAGCCTACCGGGCGAAGCGCCGCTTTGCCCCCACACCGGGAGCGCACCCTTCAGTGTGCAATGAAATGCCGACGAAAGTCGGCGCTCCCAGTTCGATTCGGCGCACACTCTTACCGACCACGGACGCTCGGCAAGTCGGCAGCCATCCGCAACTTCTGCGAAGGCTATCGCTGCACTGTGAACACACGGACGCTGCTCTGGTTAGGCGTCTGATACCGCAACAGATAGATTCCCTCTGCAAGATCCCGTACGTCAATGTCGAACTGGTAGATGCCGATCGATCGCGCACTCTGATCCTCTACAACCGTCCGCAGTTTTGCTCCCCGGAGATTCCAGATCTCCAGTCGAAGTGGTAGCTGCTCCGTATGTGCAACAACACAGCGGAGCTGTGTGGACACCGGATGCGGCGCAATCTGGATAATGCCTTCTCCATCCCCTCCCTGCGGAAAGCGTAAAAACCGGATGTTACACTTCCCATCCACTTGTACCAGCCCCGAATCTCCAACAAAGGTCGGTTGAAGGAACAACAGGGAATCGGTGTTCTGGAAACGGGCAACAAGGATTATTGGGGCAATGGTTGTATCCGGAACCAGCACCTGATAGCGCACCTGCGCTAAGGCTGCCGGCAGCAACGTATCCACGCCCGCAAAGTCCAGTGTCGTTTGTCCCGGCTGATTTGCAACATCCATCTGCCCTGAACGCAGAGGTTGAGCAGACAAAAAGCGAAACATAAAGGGATTGTAGAACACCGCTATCTGAAAACGCAAGCCATTCAGCCAGTAAATAGTGTTGTTGTACCGTGCGGCTAAGGAATCCTGCGAGTAAACCGCTATGGTGACCGTATCTCCAATTTGCGTCTGCACCTGCAGCATCTGCTCCTTTTCCGCTGTTAATCCAAAATGATGGGACACCTGCGGTGCATATCCCGCGCCCTGTATGGTCGTTAAATCCTGCCAGAAACACGGCTGATCACTGAGGATGACCACCGTATCAGCTACTGCTAAATTCTGTCGGGGGCAATATCGAAGCACAATAGTACTTGTATCGCCGGGCTGCAACCACTGCGATTGTGGCGGCTGAAATGCAACAATTTCAACTTCAGCAGGCAATTGGAGCACGTCCGTAATGCGCACCACTGTATCACCGGTATTGACAATTTGCAGCGTGTCCGTTGCACATTCCAGGATGCGGAGAGTCCCAAAGTCTATCGCGTTGAGAACGGCAAACTCCGGCTTCCGGATCCGTACCCGATGGCTATCGACCCCGGCAACAATTTTGTAGTACAGGACATCTTCCGTATCAAAAGCGATGGAGTCAACAACGATGGTTTGCACAAACCGCTGCCATTGCCGCGCGATAAACCGCAGTTCTGCAAATGGTTGCAGCGAATCAACAAAGGCAAAATTTTTCAACAATACCTGCGCCCCTGTTGCAATGGATTGCCACGATGCGGACGGCGGGAAAGCAGCGCTGGTGTCCGCCAGATACGGTGAACGAATCCCCACCAATTCCAGCCAGGTGGTATCATAGCGCAGCCGCAGGGCAATATCCACCACTGTTCCGGGCACATTACGGGAAAAATACAGCGGCAGTGCGATGGTATCACACACCAGGAATGCTGAAGAATCCAGCGTATTGTCCCGATCCTCAAACGTCATCTGCAATCCAAACGGCTGCGCAAAGCCCGTACCTTCAAGGGCAATGGAGGTGTCCACAAAGGTACACGGCTTGCTAAAGTACAACTGCACCCGTGCCCGATATGTCCGCGCCGCTCGTGGCTGAAATCGGAACTGGATGCGCACCTTTTCGCCCGGCTGCAACACCCACGGAGTGGGCAAATTGGCAAAGAAGACGCGCTCGTCCGGAATGAAGCGGATCGAATCAATCTGCAAAGGTTCCTGCCACGGATTGAGTTCATAATCAGGGATCTCAATTTCGACTTCTTCGGGAATAAGCACCGTATCCACCGGCGTATCGACAAATGCAATGTCTGTCCGGTCAGCAGCGAACATCATCACCTGCTTACCAGAAAGGTAGACATCATACTGGACCGACCAGCCCGGAGCGTGCGCCCGGATATGGAGGCGGGCGGAATGTTCCAGCAACGTATCAATCGACCGTGCGCGGGGACAATACGTAACCCACAACGTATCGTTCTGCTGCGGCGGAATCGCATACGGCACCTGTCCATTAGGAGAGAACTTCGACCGCCACGCAAAATACTGTGGCGCTGCATTGCTCGCAATGCCGGCTGCATCGATCCAGATGGAATCGACGATGGCGTCATTGACCAGCGATCCGTTGACCAGCGGCAAAATTCGTTCTTCACATTCGCACGGGCGAACATAGCTGTAGTGGATCACCGATAGCGGTGCTTCCAGCTCTACAAATGTCCCCTGTCCCTGCAACTGCCCGATCGCAGGTGGAATGACACACGGGGACGAAGAGTATGCCCGGACTTCTCCATTGTACGGCTGCTGTTGCGTGGGGCGAAAAGCAATTTCGACCAGAATAGAATCCCGCGGCGCCAATACGACTGGCAGGGTTGGCGTTACGCTGGTAATAGCAAATCCCGGTGCAACGGTGATGCTATCCACCTGTACCGGAATTGCCGAAATATTTTGCACCACTACCGTCGCTCGCTGCTCATCTCCGATCTCCACAATGCCATAGGTCGTCAGCGGCGTCACATAGAGCTTCGGCGTAACAGAGGTTCCGATAATCTGCACACTCCACAATGCCCCTGCTGCCTGAAACGATAATTCCGCTCGATCAGCCCGATCCTGCAACAAATCATTAGGCGTATATCGAATTTCAACGCGCCATTCGCCGCCCGGTGGCAGCGTTTTCTGCGACGGCAAAGGCGCCAAAGGAGTGAAGCGTCCACCAGGATCGTTCAACTGAATCTGCGTGAGCGTCACAGGATTCTCCGTGATATTCCGGATCCGGACACTTCCCGTATCGCTGGAACATCCCAGCACATTTTCAATTCGCAGAAGCGCCGGCTGGAAAGAGAATGTTTGCTCGATCCCGATTCCATCGACGTAGATACAGCCGACGGCATAGCACCGCTTTTCAAAGTAGCAGAAGCGATCCAGATACGGCTGCGCCGCCACGGGTTGAAAAACGATCGGAACAGAGACCACTTTGCCAGCACCAACACTCGCTGCCGGTTGCGGCAGGCGAAATGCTTCTCCCTGTTCCAGGTAAAACGCCAGATTGAGTGGATCGACGCTGGCATTGCGAATATCCACGAACAATTGCTTCTGCTGCCCGATGACAACTGTATCAAAGTGCAGCGTATCGGTTGCCAACCCTTCAAAGCGCAGGTCGGAATCCAATCCTCGCCCGCGTACATACACAACCCGGTCGATAGTACAATTTCCAACGTGCATTCGGAAAATGATCGAATCAAAGACCCAGCCGGGCTGCAAGGGGCGGAAGCGGAAATAATTCGGACGATATCCGGTGTTCGGCATCAGCGTGACGGGAAACTTAAACTTTTTCCCCACAATAAACGGCGGCATAATGATGGTATCCACCTGCACCGGCTCCGAAAGCAGATTCCGCCACGTGTACAGAATTGGCAGACTCACCATCCGCGGGCAGGTAGCCTGAAAATTCAACGTATCCAGCCGCCCTCGACTATTGGTCAGTTCCAGCACTTCCTGAACACTTCCCTCCAGCACCACAACACTTATAGGCGCGCACGCATCGGTGGAGTAAACCCGCAATGTATCGAAATACGTCATCGTGGAATCTCTGGAATAGAACCGCACCCGCACTTCCACACACTCTCCCGGCGCCAGCACCACCGGTGGTTTAGGCGAAAGGATTTCAAAAACCTGGGGCAATTGATTGGTCAACTGCTGAATGGTAATGGTCTGCGGATTCGATGTCCGATCCGTTTGATTACAAATCTGGAGTCCCAGATCCCGCCATCGTTCTTCGCGACAATAGGCGTACAGAGTGTCAAACCACAAACGGTTGGTATCATACGCTAACTGCGTCTCCCGCTCCAGTTGCACAGGAATGCGGATATAGCGAGCACACCGATTGTCCGGTATAATCCGCAGCTCTGCCTGAATGCTCCCAATGACATTGGTATTCACCGTTAACGTACACAAAACAGGCACACCCGGCTGTAACGGGAACCAGCCGGTCGGGCGGACAGTAAAGTAGTTACGATCCTGTCCCACCACTCGCAGCCGGGCTCTGCCGCCACAGACCGACGTATCCTGGACGGAAAAAATATACTGCTTCGTTGTTTCACAAAACAGGGTATCGATCAGCGGATTGGGCAGATCCGTCCAATTTGCCACCGTGCGGCGGCGGCTGGAACGCTCGCAGCGTGCCCCGCTCCGGAGTCGACCGACCTGGTTATTCCCCGTCGCATCGCACAATTCCAGCACTTCCGGTTCTTCGTTGCATCGGTAGTACAGGCGCAATCCCGGCTCATTCCCATTGAGTGAGCGATCTTTATTACACAGAATAGCACTGTCGGCCTGAGCAACTGCCCAGATGCGAATCTCATCCATCCAGCCTTTAAAGGTGCGGTAATTCGGGTCATCAGATAGCGCATTGGAATTGCCAATCAGGAGTGGGAAACGTTGCTGCGGCACGTTCAACTGCGTTGCCGGATACTGAGCATTTCGTCCTATCGCCATTCGCTTTCCGTCGACATAGAGCCGGGCTTCCTGCGTTGCGCCATCGAAGACCGCAGCAATGTGATGCCACTGATCGTACAATGACTGCGCCTCAGTCCATACGGTGGTATAATCCGCCGGTCCCGGCACTAATCCCGGATGTACTTCAAACACCAGGCGATTCTGCTCATCCACATACAACACCCACACATCGTTCACATCATCGTTCGCATTGCGATGTGGCCCCCACACCCCAGCTAAAAACTGCCGCTTCCCCGACTGCGGCTCAATCCGAACCCACATCTCCACGGTCAACGCCGAACGGATCGTATCAACCGCTGCTCCGGTTTCAACCTCGACATACTGCGCCCCCTTCCCCGAAGTAACGGTTTGACGCAGCGCATTGTAAATACACGCTTTTCTGCGATCGCAATCTGCTGGATACTGCGCAACGCTCGCCGTCACAACTGCCAGCAGCAGAAACCATTGACCCCAATGCCGCCACATTGTCTTCCCCATTGTTCGTTCGCCAACTTCGATAATACAAAAAAGCCTTCCAACAATTGCTACCTGTGCAAACTTCCTTTCAGGACATACCAACTGCAGAGTTACAAAGTGAAGCAATGGCACCAGGCAGCACCGCTTCAGGGAGTTTACTCCCTGTCACAACTTCACCTGGCAGTCAGTCAGCATAGCTGCTTCCTCTGATCATCCACAAATTCCTTTGTACTCGCCGGTGATAAACAGCCAGTGCGAGGACGCACAGTGCCTGAAATTCGCCACACTGCTACTATGCTACCGTTGTGATCAGGAGAGGAATAATCCTTGCAATTTCCGATGGGGCTTAACAGCCTGTGTCGCAAATGAGCGACGAGCACCTGACGGGGTGACAGCTATACTCAAGGCTGCTAAGAACTCTGGAAACGCACGCTTCGGCGTGCAGTAGGAACGCATGTCTTAAGTGGGCAAGAGGATGCTGGCTAAAGCCGGCGCTCCCAGCAAAGATGCTCCCTAAGTGTTTTCAGTATCACTGACAAGGCAATGAGTAAAAAATTAACCAAAACAATGGGCACACGATACCAGCATTTACAGCAATGGCTGCCAGTGCTACTGTTTGTATGGATCATATTTTCTGCTCCCGCCTACGGACAGGGCACTGGTACGGCACTCCAACCTGTTCAGATCGACACAGCACGCACGCCAGCGCTGCCGACCATTTCGCTGGAAGTCAAATCGGCGAAGGATTCCGAAGAGTTCGTCCTGAGCATCCAGATTCTCCTTCTGCTGACTGTTCTGACCTTAGCACCTTCCATTCTGATTATGATGACTTCGTTCACCCGCATTATTGTGGTGCTTCATTTTCTCAAGCAGGCAATGGGACTACAGACACAGCCGCCATCACAGATTCTGGTCGGATTAGCGCTCTTCCTCACCTTCTTCATTATGGCACCGGTACTGGATCGAGCGAATGCCGAGGGTTTGCAACCGTATCTTCGGGACGAAATCACCCAGCAGGAGGCAATTCAGCGGATGATTCAGCCGTTCCGGGAATTTATGCTCAAGCGAGTGCGTGAGGAAGACTTAGCCCTCTTTGTCCGATTGCAGCAGGAAGAACAGCCGAAAACAGCAGAAGATGTCAGCATTTTTGCGCTTATCCCCGCCTTTGCGCTCAGCGAATTACGGATTGGATTTCAGATCGGCTTCCTCCTGTTCATCCCATTCCTCATCATCGATATGATCATCGCCAGCATCCTGATGTCACTGGGAATGTTCCTGTTGCCTCCGCAAATGATCTCGCTTCCCCTGAAAATCCTCCTTTTTGTCCTGGTCGACGGCTGGCATCTGATCGTTGGCTCTTTGCTGGAAAGCATTTTGAATGTACCATAACGGGAGATAGCCAATGACTGAAGAGATGGTGATCCACTTGATCCGTGAAACTTTCTACTACACGCTGCTGATCGCTGGACCACTGCTTCTGCTCTCGCTGGTCGTGGGGCTGGCAATCTCCATTTTCCAGGCAGCTACGTCCATTTCAGAGCAGACGCTAACTTTTGTTCCCAAACTGGTGGTGATTTTCATTGTGACGGTGGTCGTTGCCCCCTTTATGATCCAGGCACTCAAATCGTTCACCATCCAGTTGTTCCAGTTGATTGCGCAGATGAAATAGAACAGCGATGCGGCAACTGGATCAGTATACACTTCAATGGCTACTGGATCATTTCATCCTGCTTATCCTTGCATTTATTCGCATTTCTTCGATGATGGTCGCCGCCCCTTTTTTTAACAATCCTGCCGTACCCCTTCGAGTAAAAATTCTTCTGTCTCTGCTAATTGCCTTCTTTCTACTTCCCATCCTGCCACCACCGGCTGCCCCTTTGCAGTTTGATGCGGCTGCGCTGGTCGGAACGGTTTTCCAGGAAGTGCTCATTGGCTTGCTGATCGGTTTCACGCTAAATCTGCTCTTCCTTGCTCTTCGTTTCGCTGGCGGAATGCTGGATATTGATATGGGTTTCCAGACCGCCTCACTGTTCAATCTGGACGTTGGCATCCCGACCCTCCTGGGCGAGCTGTACTTCCTGGTTGGATTGATGCTGTTCCTTCTGCTCAATGGGCATCTCTATCTCATCGAGTCCATTGCTGCCAGTCTCAAAGTGCTCCCGATCAACACCTTCGCACTCACCTCTCCAACGGTTCAATTTCTCATCCACGCTACGGGGATCACCTTCCTGATCGCACTGAAAATCGCCGCTCCAATTCTCATTGCGCTGTTTATCACCAACTTAGCGCTGGCACTGCTGGCGCGAGTAGCACCGCAGACGAATATTTTCATCCTGAGCTTCCAACTTAAAATTGCCGTTGGACTCCTGCTGCTTTTTGCTACTGCTCCGTTCCTCATTATCATCATCCGCAACGCACTGGAGAACTTCCAATCGCAACTCACGGAACTGCTGCTGACGTTAAAACCGACAGGATAAAGTGATGGCAGAGAATCCGGAAGGCCAGGAGAAAACTGAAGAGCCGACGCCAAAACGGCTGGAAGAAGCGCGTGAGCGAGGACAAGTTGCCAAAAGTATCGATACAACCTCGGCTCTTGTTCTATTGCTGGGCACTTTAACGCTCTTCCTCTTCGGTGACTTCCTCACCGACAACCTCAAGACTTTGTTCCGCTCCATCTTTCGCATCGCAACCGAGCTGCAACTGAGTACCATCGACCAATTGTTACGCTTCGGAGGTGATCTCCTCGTGTTCCTCTCTGCAACCATCTTGCCCATCCTTCTCATCATCTTCCTGGTCGCTTTCACTGGCGAAGTTGCACAGGTTGGACTCAAAATTGCGACAAAAAAATTTACTGCTGGTCTCGACTTCAAAAAGTTCATCAACCCGTTGCCGGGACTTCGACGGTTATTCTTTTCCAAACGAACCGTGGTAGAACTGCTCAAAAGCTTCTTCAAAATGGGGATCATTATGGGAGTGATGTACTGGGTGTTATCGGGACAGATTGAGCAGTTTATTCTGCTACCCTCACTGCCGATGTCGCAAATTGCCACTTTTATGTTTGACATTGCCTTTGAACTGACCTATAAAGTTGCCATCGCCTACATCCTCATTGCCATCGGAGATTATGCTTTCCAGAAGTACCAGTACCGGGAAGATCTCAAAATGACAAAGCAGGAAGTCAAGGATGAAATGAAGCAAATGGAGGGCGATGTCAAAATCAAGGCGCGACTTCGGGCGCTGGCACGCGAGCGGTTGCGGAAATTGATTTTACAACGGGTCAAGGAAGCCGATGTGGTGATTACCAACCCGACGCACTATGCGGTTGCCCTCCAGTACAAAGCCGACACAATGGATGCTCCTATTGTCGTAGCGAAAGGGGTTGACTACCTGGCACTCAAAATTATTGAGCTTGCTCGATCGGCAAAGGTGCCTATTGTCCACAATCCGCCGCTGGCACAGACTTTGTATAAACTGGTGGACATCGATGAGATGATTCCTGAATCTCTTTATCGAGCAGTTGCCGAAGTCTTAGCATACGTTTACACACAGCGCAGGGCATCATAAGCAATGGCAAAGCAAACGCAGGCGCTTCCGGGAATTGCAACGGTTTCGGGGACCGGAGGGGAAGTCGGAACGCCTCTAACCCGGTGGTTTACTCGTTTGCAGCATCAATCGGACCTGCTGATTGCTGCCGGCATTGTTGCGATCTTAGCCCTGCTGATCATTCCGATCTCTCCCACTGTGCTGGATTTTATGCTGGCAACCAACATTACGTTTTCGGTCCTCATTCTGATGGTTGCTCTCTACATCCGCAGCCCGCTGGATATGTCGATTTTCCCCACCATTCTGTTAGTCGCTACCTTGTTTCGCCTGGGTTTGAATGTCGCTTCCACCCGCCTTATTCTCAGCGAAGCAACGGCGGGGCGGATCATTCAGGCATTTGGAGATTTTGTGATTTCGGGCAATTACATCGTC
Source organism: Candidatus Kapaibacterium sp. (assembly GCA_015490805.1). Lineage (GTDB taxonomy): Bacteria > Bacteroidota > Ignavibacteria > Kapaibacteriales > WFXC01 > WFXC01. The sequence continues at coordinate 62,038 of WFXC01000022.1, read as the reverse complement.
GGTTTGATCATTTTCATCATCCTGGTGGTCATCAACTTTGTCGTAATCATCAAAGGATCCAGCCGGATTGCAGAAGTCGCCGCCCGTTTCACCTTAGATGCGCTGCCCGGCAAGCAAATGAGTATCGATGCTGACCTCAATGCAGGATTTATCAGCGAGGAAGAAGCACGGAAGCGGCGAGAGCAACTGAACCGCGAGTCGGAATTCTATGGAGCAATGGATGGTGCTGCTAAGTTTGTTCGTGGTGATGCCATCGCCGGGCTGGTCATCACCGGTATCAACATCCTCGGTGGCTTCGGGATCGGTGTACTACAACGTGGAATGAGCATCAGCGAAGCACTCCAGACCTATACGGTTCTCACCATTGGGGATGGTTTGGTCTCGCAAATTCCTGCGCTTTTGATCAGCGTTGCCGCCGGATTGGTGGTGACCCGCTCCGCCTCCGGGAAGAAATTAGAAGAAGAAATGGGGACGCAATTCACCCAGGATCCCCGCGCTCTTTTTGTAGCTTCGACCATTCTCATCCTCTTTTCTCTGCTCCCCGGATTCCCATTTTTCCCCTTCTTTTTGTTATCCCTCACCACTGGCGCCATCGGCTATGCCCGGCGACAGATGCTCCTGGAAGAAGCCCGAAAAAAGGTGCAGGAAGAATTACAGGAAGCGCAGAAGAAGAAAACCGAAGAAGAAAAACCAGTTGAAGAACTGCTTTTTGTCGATCCGGTTGAAGTGGAATTGGGATACGGATTACTCTCACTCATCGATCAATCGCAGGGCGGCGATCTGTTTCAGCGCATTTCAAACATCCGACGGCAATTGGCGTATGAATTGGGCTTCATTCTTCCCCCAGTACGAGTGCGGGACAACTTGCGATTACAGCCAGAAGAGTACGTTGTAAAAATCCGCGGTAATACCGTTGCCCGCAATACTTTGTACCCCGATATGCTTTTAGCAATGAATCCTGGCACCGCTGAAGGCGAGCTTCAGGGCATTCGCGTTCGAGAGCCTGTCTTCGGCTTGCCCGCTATCTGGATCCCACCCGGTGCCCGGCAACAAGCAGAAATTATGGGGTATACCGTCGTTGAGCCAGCCGCCGTGCTGACAACGCATCTGACGGAAATTTTCAAAAAATACGCTTACAAAATTCTCGATCGCCAGGCAGTGCAACAATTGGTGGAAAATCTGCGGAAGGAATACCCGCTGCTGGCAGAAGAAATTGCGCCCGACAAAGTACCGATTGGGACCCTGGAAAAAGTGCTCCAGAATTTGCTTCGGGAACAAATTCCCATCAAAGATCTGGCGCTCATCATCGAAGCTCTCTCGGACTATACCAAGGCAACAACCAATGTAGAAGTCCTCACCGAATACGTGCGCCACGCCCTGAGCGATACCATTCGACAGCTCTATCAGGACGACAATGGCGTTATTCACGGTGCTGCTGTTTCCCCCGAACTGGAAAATGCCATCACGGCTGCCCTGCAGGACAACCAGCGCACGGCAAGTCCGACCTTAGGATTTTCACCAGAATTCATCGAGCAGCTTCGACAGAATGTCCAGCGGGCACTGGAGGAACTCAACCTTCGAGGATATAAACCGGTCATCCTGACATCCGCTCTGATCCGCAGTTCGCTGTTCCGACTCCTTTCTCCCTTCTTCCCCGAACTTCACGTCATCAGCTTCTCTGAACTGCCACCAGATACCGAAGTAGACATCGTCGCTGTTATCGAATCACCGCAGACGGGAGAACTGCCAGAAAGCCGCGGTGAATCCTCCTGAGCTTCAGCATAACGGCACCTGCTTTCATCAATTCTCTGTCTGATTGCTACCCCCCCGAAAGCATCCATAAAGCTGGAGACATTTTTCGCTGTAACACCCGGTCTCCGTTTTATCCCGTTGTCTCCCATCCAAAGCATTTCGTCCTTGTCACAGCCGTTTTGTATGTTTGTAATTCCGTGATGCCAACAGTGCTGAAGACTTAGCGATGCAGTCGGCAAAACTTTCGGCGGGGGTGTTTCAAGAACTGGACAAGCTCGTTCACACCACTGATCCAGCACTGCTGGAATCAGCGTTGCAAACATTCTTCAACGAGCTACAACTCCAGCATCACCCGCCAGAAGAACAAATCGAAATGCTGGCAACCGCAGCAGAGTCAGCAATGCGCCGCAATCTGCCAGTTGCACACCGTCTTATTGAGAAGGCACTACAACAAGACTTCCCGGATCTTGCGGACTCATTGCGTGCAGAAGTTCTGCACATTGCAGGAATGATCGCAGGAAAGATGGGGAAGCTGGGCACAGCGTTCCAGTATCTTGCTCACGGGTTGCGCATCGCCGCACAGGTTGAATATGCACCGCTAATGGTCCGGATAGCCATTTCACTGTCGGTCGTGTACCTTCGCAGTCCAGCGTTTTGATAGAGCATTGCAAACCTTAGATTTTGCGGAGGAAATCCTGAAACTCTACGCTCAGCAATTTGCTGAGAATGAACGGCAAACGCTGCAGGTACGCATCGCATCGAATCGAGCTTTAGCCTACGGAGAACAGGGAAAGCTTCACGAAGCTATTCGAATCCTGCTTCCCTTCAGCGTCAACAGCAACTTAGATCCCAACACCCAGGCAACCTTCTGGATGAACATCGGGGTCTATCTGGAACACATCGGTGCCCTGGAAGAAGCCTTTGCCTATTACCAGCAGGCGTGGAGTTTGATTCAACAATCGGAGTATCCAGACCGGGAACGGGAAATTCTGATCCTTATCAACCTTGGCGCTTTATCCCTGGAAACCTACAATGCGGAAACAGCAGAACACTTCCTCCGTCAGGCGTACGATCGCATTGAGGCTTTCGGTGAACACTCCAAGTACCGAAGGGACATTCTGCTCAATCTGATGGGGGCATTGATACAACAACAAAAGCTCCCAGAAATTGAACAAATTCTCCCGGAACTCTTAGCACTACGCTCCGTTTTTCGCAATCCGATGGATCTATCGGAAATCAACAATACAGCAGCAGGAGGCTACTTAGCGCTGGAAAAAGAAGATGAAGCAGCATTCTATGCAGAACAAGCCTACCAGCAGGCGAAAGCAGTGGCCAACTCGCAACTAATCATCGAAGCCTTACTTACCCGGGCACAAATTGCACAAAGGCAGCAGCAACCTGAGGCAGCCCTTCGGTTACTGGAAGAAGCAGCGCAAACCATCGATGCTGAGACGCCCCTTAGGGCTCAGCGGCTCGTTTTTGAAAAACTGGCACACCATTATCAGGAGCTCGGCGAATGGGAAAAAGCTCTGCGCTGGTTTCAACGATACCACCAATTAGTGACGCAAAGCCTCCAAGCTCAATGGGAAAACCGGCTGGAATTGATTCGTTACCAGGTTGAGCTGGAAACAGCCCAGCAACAAAACAAACAACTGGAACAGATCAATCGGGAACTGCAAGAATTGAGCCATACACGCGAGATGTTTCTACGAATGCTCTCCCACGACTTGAAAAATCCCCTATCCCAGATCCAGCTTTCTCTCCAATTGCTCAATCCTGAGCTTCCCGTCCAGAGCAATCCCAACCGAGAGCTATTGGACATTGCTCAAAACAGTATCCAGCAAGCCACGCAGATTCTCGAACAATCCCTGACCTTTCTGAAACTCCAAGCCGGAACTTTTATTCCACGACTGGTAGATTGCGACTGCACTACCATCATTAAAGAAGCAATTGATGCCGTTGCTTTGTCTGCAAAACAGAAACGGCAAACCATTAAGCAGGCAGTTGAACCGTGCACTATCAAAACAGATCCTTCTTTTCTTCACCAGATTCTGGTCAACTTGCTCAGTAACGCGATTAAATACACACCTGAAGGTGGCGTTATCACCATTCATACCAACCACACTGACCAAAAAATCGGTATTGCGGTTACAGATACGGGTATTGGCATTACTCCTGCAAACATTGATCGCATCTTCGAACCCTTTTTCAAAGGGGATCGGCCCACTGGCAAGGAAACTTCTACCGGCTTAGGATTGGCAATTGTCAAACAACTGGTGCAGGCGCTGGGAGGGACGATCACCGTGGACTCTTCCCCACAGAAGGGCAGCACTTTTACCGTGTGGTTGCCGAAGCATTCGTAGCAACCTGCTCCACCGCCGCAGAAGGACACAGCGCTGTATCCACCCCATCTACCGCTACTTCAATACAGAGGCGACAAAAACCACTTTCACTCTTCCGAAAGCCGCTCCGGTTCTTCGGAATGCCATCGATACTGGCGAATTTCAACCTGCCCCTCTCTCGGTGCGTGGAACACAATCCAATCGGTTGCTGGTACTCCGGTCTGGATACGCGCGGTATCACACTGCACAATACAGTGGAACTGCTCACCAAAACGATACAGTTGAATCCATAGCCACTGCCGAAGCTCTAAGGGAGTTGAAAAAGCAGCCAGGGTAGACTGCCCACGACGCACTTGCCATCCATCGGGTGAAAGGTGAAGAACAAATCCCGAATCGATGATCTGCTTGTTCACAAGCTGTGGCTGCACATAAATCGTTGCCTCCTCTCCCTTCGGAATTCGCAAGAAAAAATTGGCAACATACTGAGTAACTCCATACCGCCGCAATGCGACCCATGCATCATCGTGCAGCGTCAGTGCTCCCTGTTTCTCGGAAACTTTAACACCATCATACGGCGGTTTCAAAATTATTCCTCTGGCTACCAGATCAGTGGCAAAAATTCCTCGCGTCTCATACAGCGCAAACTGATCAGGGACACATTGCCACAAACTCAGAGCAAGAACCAGAATCCCCACCGTTTTTCTCATTTCGCATACCGCAGTTGGTGATCAAAAAAGATTCGATCTCCCAGTCCCACCACAATAGCTCCATACCAGCGACGAATGCTCCGATCTTCGACCCACTCTGAAACAGCAGAACTCTGCATATAGCCACCGACCAGGCGAAGACTTACGTACGGATTGACATACAAATTCAGGGACACTCCAAGGTCCAGCAATCCATATGGATAAAAACCATATTCAAGAAAGGGAGAAACGGACAGCTCGTCCGGAATAAGCGTATACCAATATCCAAAGCGGAGCGGTACAAAGGAGTAGGCAGAGGTCGTATCATCCAATATCACAGCCCGAAAAGCACTAAGTCCGATCAAGAAACGAAAATGTTCTTTGTCTATCGGCAATGCCAGATAACTTGGGAACAAGGTAAAACTCACTCCCGGCAGCCGTGGATTTCCTGCTGTGTCTGGCTCTCGATAGAATAATCCGAAGTGTGCGACGCCTACATTCCATGCTGAGTGCGGATGATCTTTCCACTCAATCTCTGTTTCTTCAACCCGATTGAGAAAATCCAAAAAAGAGATACCGATTCCAGCAGCAAAGGTGGAGAATGTCACCGACCGCTGAGACGTGAGGGCTATATCCCCTCCAGCCGTCACTCCGTACCAATATCCCAAATACACTCGCAAATTCAATCCCCCAATTGATCCCACATCGAACGTTCCCCCCAAATGGATATAAGCAGAAGGAATGGCACTAATTCCGACCGTCGGCGTAAGAGCTACGTATGGGATGGTCTCTCGGAGAAAGAATCGCTTTCGGAGATACAACGGCAAAACGCCATACAAAATCTCTCTTCCCGATGATGAGCGGTACGGGATCAACATTTCCATTGCATACGTACCAATAGTCCAGTTGGGCGCATCCCGAAACCACCGCAAACGCCATTCCCCAATGCCAAATCGATACAATCCTCCAGAAAAAACCCCGCTGGTATCTCGATCCGTCAAACTGAAGAGTCCGAATAGTCCGGGATACAGCGGCTCTGTCCCTTCCGGTGCTGTTCCAACCAGTCCAGCACTTTCAAACACGCCCAGCCGTATAAAATCAGGATAGTACCGCTCTACCACGCTATCCCATTGTACCACTTTTCGCTCAATGTGAATCTGTCGGGAGGAAGGAGCAACAATGCCCCAATCTTTCCGATCCGGCGGCGTTTTTGAAAGAATCCGCACCGTAGTATCGACCATCGTAATGGTGTAATTCTCCACTTCCGTACGGGTGATGCAGCCCGTTAATAGCAATAGCCCAATCAAAACAGCGGCACCGAGCATGGACTTTCCCCCACTGTCACTTCTACCTGTGTATACACCATTGTCCCCTGCTGTAGTTTCGCCGTTATCCGATCACCCACTTTCACGGCTTCCACTCCCGCTGGTGTGCCAGTAAACACTGCATCACCGGGGAGGAGCTGGAAAATTTTTGACAAATATACGACAAGCTGGGGAATTTGCCAGATCATCTGTTCGGTATTCCCTTTCTGCCGACTCTCGCCGTTGACCAACAGGTGAATTTCCAGCGGCAACTGGACAGCAGAGGCTGCAACAACCGGCGAGACCGGTGCAGATCGATAAAATCCTTTCGCCACAGCCCACGGTTGTCCAGAACGCTTCGCCTCAGCCTGCACATCCCGTAAGGTTAGGTCAATACCGGCCGCATAACCCACAATTGCCGATTCAGCCTCGGCAAAGGTAGCGCAAAACAATGGCTTACCAAGAACGGCAACGATTTCTCCTTCGTACTCCAGTTGCTGTGAAAATGGTGGACAAAACACCATCGTGCCTGAAGGGACAACGGCAGACGCCGGTTTGAGAAAAACCAGTGGTTCCGTTGGCACCGAAGCACCCATTTCCGCTATATGCGCGGCATAATTGCGACCTATGCAATAGATCGTCCCCACTGGCAGCGTACTACCGTCAATGTGCCACTCCATTGCTGTCTCCTTTCATTGCTTTCATCCCCACAAGTTCACGCAGACCCTGCGATCACATTGTTTTACGATGGATCACCGATAACCTGACAAAAGCTTCAGGCATCTTCCATCCGACGGCATATCCCGGATACACTCGATCAATGCAACTTCCATAGGCTGCGGGATACCAGATCCTATCCGGCTATACATCCCGGATACACAGGCAGCACGCGCACCACTGCGTCTGTCAATGGACAGGAAGCATACGCTATACCCCTCAAAGCCGGGCGATACGTTATGCTCACAATGGAGTTGCTCCTTCCCCGTTGTTTTCTACTGTGGTGAATATGCCAATCAATCAGCAACGGCAATGAAGGCATTTACAGAAGATAGCATCCTGCTGGCAATTGAAACTTCGTGCGATGAAACCGCAGCAGCGGTTTTTCGAGGGGAGCGGCTCCTGGCAAATGTGATCTCTTCCCAGGTAGTCCACGCCCAGTATGGCGGGGTTGTACCAGAGCTGGCTTCCCGTGCACACGTGCAGACGATCACCTTTATCGTCCGCGAAGCGCTGGAGCAAGCAGATGTTTACCCCGCTGAAATCGATGGTATTGCGGTCACGAACGCTCCCGGTTTGATTGGGGCACTGGTGGTTGGAACGAACTTCGCAAAGGGATTGGCGGTTCGCTGGAACATTCCCGTCGTGCCAGTCAACCACATCGAAGGACACATTTACTCTCCATTCTTAGAACACCACGCTCTGGAATTCCCATATCTGGCGCTCATCGTCAGCGGGGGACATACCCTTTTAGCACTGGTTCACTCCTTCGAGCACTACGAAGTGTTGGGCACAACCCGCGACGATGCGGCTGGTGAAGCCTTCGACAAAATTGCCAAGATGTTAGGACTGGGATATCCCGGTGGTCCGGAAATCGACCGCCACGCACGCAAAGGAAATCCACACGCCTATCAATTTCCCCGCTCTTTAATCCACGCCAAAAACTTTGAATTCAGTTTCAGTGGGCTGAAAACGGCTGTCCGCGGTGTCATTCAACGCCACCAAGACCCACTGCCCGAATCGATCATCTGTGACATCTGTGCATCGGCACAGGAAGCAATTGTCGACGTGTTAGTGGCAAAGACTTTGAAAGCAGCCAGAAAATTCGGCATCGCCAGAATTGTCGTTGCTGGCGGTGTATCTGCCAACTCTCGCCTGCGGGAATGGTTCGAACAGATTGCCCGGAAAGAAGGGTTGCAGGTATTCATCCCATCAATGGAATACTGCACGGACAATGCTGCTATGATCGGACTGGTAGGACGCTATAAGCTGCTTCATCATCCAAATCTGTCGCTTCAATTCCTTGCCTCCCCCACCTTTGTTCTTCCTCAACATCAAACGGCGTCTTCGCCTGCTTCCTGATCAGTGACTGCGTCCTTCGGATCGCAGGAAAGCATTCTGCTCATTGAACACGACCATCGCATCGGAAGGTTCGCGAGTCTGGATCATCAACGTTTCTACATCGATCCACTGCTTTCGATATCGAACGTAACTCCGATCCGGTGTCAGCACAATTTCTGAATCCAGGTCACCAATCGGTGACTGGCGCAGCACGGTAAAGAGCAACAGGGCGCGATCCCGGTCACTTCCGGTTCGGAAAAAGAGCACCTCATCGGGCAGTGCAACGCGATTTCGGGAATGGAAAATCGACTCTCGATCCGGAACGGACTCCAGTATACGAAACGCATCGTCCAGAGACTGAACTGTTGCTGCTCGCTGTGCCGTATGATAATCTCGCAACGCTGCCCGCACGTATGCCTGCGGCAGCGGTACATTCAGCGAGCGAAAAGCATAACGGGCATAGTCATAGACAGAATCCGGACGCTGCTGTGCTAAGGCAAAAACGTGCTGCTGATACGCTTCTACTGAATCAAAGCGCAAAGGATCGGGAATAGCCGAACAACACGTCCCCGGCAGTGAACGGATCGCCGCCGGATCTGGATGCTTTAAAGGAATACCCAAAAATTCTTCTAAGCGACGAAACAAGTACCGTAAATGGTCAAGGGGAATACCACTCTCTTTTGGATAGCATCGACACATTCCCCACACAGGATTGTAAAAAAACATTGTTTCAGCATCTGTTGTAATCATACGCACAAACTCCGACAACTCCGAAGCATTATGAATACGAACTTTGTGGAACCACTTGGTGTTATTGAACAAGTGACCATCACCTTCATCTAAAAAGCCAAACATATGGGCTTTATTGCCAATGATGTAAATCTTTTCCAACGGAAACCGAGCCCAAACACACAGAGCCGCTGCCCAAAGCATCGTCAATGCCGCACATTTGCCAGATCCTTTAGGAGTCACTCGGTTATACGCATCCATCACATCAATAATTTCATTTCGCAACCGTGGAAAGTACCCTCGTTGGTAATAATCCTGCAGCACAATTTGTCCAAACTGACTCTCAGGATTCGTTTCCAACAGCCGCCGTAACGTTTGATCATATTCCTGCCGCACCTGCTGAATATACTCCTTGCCTAAGCGCTTTTCTTCCTCCGGGAAAAAAAGCAGTCCCCACGGATCTCCCCCTGGATGTTCTGGGTAATGAGTAAATGCATAACGGCGGAAATGCCGTTCCAATTCCCGACACCGCCGCTTTTCGCTGAGCAAATTCCCCTTCAAATCGAAAGCTCGACGCTGCTGCCGCCACCGCCAGAGCGCTGGAGACAACAGATTGGCAAGGAAATATGCCGGAATCAAAATTTCTTTGTTTACATCCAGTTCCAGCACAGTCAAACTAACCGCGCGCGAACGCAATTCGATGGGATCCTGAGTAGTAATGGTCGATCGCTGCTTTGCAACCGCTTGCATCACCGATCACTGCCTCCGACTTATTTCTACAATCACCAGCACCCACAAAATCATATTGGGAAGAAAACTGAGATATCCAATGAACGCAGAAAACGCATTCACAGCAAAAGTGCCGAATATGCCGTGCAGGTAGATATTCACGTATGCGCTATACACCGCAATGGTTAATGATACCAGTCCAACGGGCAATGCCCACGATTTCCGGAACATATATCCTATGACAAACGCCATCGCTGCCGGGATGGCAACAATCGTATCGATGTAGCCACTGAGCTCGAAAATCCGAATCTGCTCTTCCCCCATTGTTCCACCAACCAGTGCCCGAATGGGCGAGGTTGCGGGATCACCCAGAAAATGGATCAGATTTAAAACAAGGTGAACGAATTGCCAGATTCCATAGTAAATGACCCAGTACTTCAAATGCCGGGACATTGCCGATCTCCCATTTTTCTCGTGCTTCTCTCGACGGGCATCCTTGCACTTCAGTGCTTTGCTCACCGAAGCAGGATCGGCTGCACGACCATTGCATCCTCAGACCGAAGCACCACCCAATAGGACCCGGATGCAACAGGTGAAACAGAAAGCGGAAAGATGTGCTCCCCAGCAGAAAGCTCTTTCCGGATGATCTGCTCAATGCGTCGTCCCAGTGGATCCCACAATTCCAGAGCAACGCTCGCAGGTTTTTCTAAGGCAATGCGAACCTGATACGTTCGCTCACCATCCAGTGGAAGGATGCTCAAGGCTGGAGTATCCGATGCTCGTTGTTTTCCCACGCTGGATGGCACAGAGCGTACCAGCTCCAGGAATATCACAGAATGTGGTGCGACGGTAATGGCACTGCGGAAAGCGCCACTGCTGGACTGCAACGCCACATTATACGGATCACCCCCATCATTGTTCGCCCACAGCGAATCCCCTTCGAGCCGGTGAACGATCATCTGAGCAAACGGCGGTCCGTTCCAATCCAGCATACACCGTATGGAATCAACTTCTGAGCTGTTCACAATAGCAACTACGACGGTGTCGCCGCTGGTAGATCGCGCAGCGGCTGCCGTGATATAGGGCAACGGTCGATCATATGCCTGTGCTTCCGGCGATTCCACCTGCGTTTGGAGTAGCCACTTCCCTTTCCACGGCTGAAATCCCTGAAACACGTATCCCATCGGCGCAATGCTGAAACTGGTCCAGTTGTTATACAATGCCAGCCAGACACCACCCAGTGCAAATTGCTCGGCAAACCAGACGGGGAAATCTTCTCCGGAATTGAGAATCCGCACAAAGAATTCCGCAGCCAGCACGGCTGCTTCTAAGGTTCGATTGATCTTCCAGTGCGCTTCGTCCAGAAAAATATTCCATTCGGTAATCGCCAATCCCAGCCGTTTCTCGATCCCTAGACTATCGAGAATCTGCTGATTCCGACGAATGCGTCCATAGCTTGTTCCTCGCGTCCGCTGGTATGGAATCTGACGCCGATAGTCGTACCGATCCACGGGGAACGGCGCGCCATACTGATGAGCGACCAGAAAGTCCATTTCCTGATAGATCATCCGCAAGCTATCGAGTGAGGCTATGGGTTTTTGCCCTTCAAAAGGAACAGTAACCGCTCCAATTTGAATCGGGACGCTGGAAGGTGCCTGGCGCATTGCTCGAGCAAAATCCAGAAATCCAGGACGATTATAGGTTGTATACTCCACCAGAAACCACGAACCCTGCGGCGGCGCAAATCCGTGGCGATTATCGCCAAAAAATAATTTCCCATTGAGTGAGTCCAGCACAAACACCTTTGCATTGCCGTCATACGGTTGCAAGCTGTCCACCTGCCGCCATTTTTCAAACTGCCCCTGCTCAGCCGCTTCCTGTGTTGGCGCCCAGAAGACATCCACATTCTTCACCGGCGGGAATCGCAATGCATACACCTGATAATCACCACCGCGAGCTTTAAAAACATCTCCTTTTTTCCCGATCGGATCTAAGTTAGGCGACGCTTCGTAATTCCCCCGCCGTTCCTCGGAACCACCGAAGAAGTATTTGTACGGATCTTCTGCTGTCCACGAGTAATACCACTGGTGTGGCTGGTTGATCTCATTCCCAATTTCAAAGAACCGCACATTCAATGGTTCCGGGAATCCATCTTCTACCCGTTTGCGCCCCCATTCACTGTCAGCCGGTCCATTGCAGTACTCCACCAGATCCGCCGCATCCTCTGGAGTGCCACTCCCAAAATTCACCGTCAGCGACAGTTCTGCGCCGATTCTCCGACAAAAAGTGATAATCTCGGCAAGGGTAATCGCTCCTGTCCACGATTTCCGTCCTCCGGGCAGAATCATCTCGTGTCGTTTCCAATCATACCCATCGGCATTGTTTCCTCCGGGAAAGCGGAGGATCCGGATTCCGATCTGCTGTGCAGCCGCAACGAAGTTATCGTTATGAACTGTACGATCGGCCGTCCGGGACTCATTGGTAAGATTCGTACCCCACAGTCGACCGTCAATTTGCCGCAGTACGGTATTTCCATCAATATGGATCCGGGCTTCCAGCAGCGGTTGAGCCGCAAGGCTCACGACTGTCAGGCTCCACAGCAGCCATTGTAACCATTGCCCCATTGCACCATCCTTTCCACTTGCAACCCTCAACCTCGGCTATAAGAGTCTCATTCACACCTCAGGGATTAACCCACTGCCTCCATTCTGTCTCCTACCCGACTTTCGACCGGAAAAGCAGGGCAGCAGCCGTCAGGATCAGCTCTTTTATGGACAGCAGCGCAAGAAACGATTCGGTTCGCAAGACCGGAGTTCTCATACCAAGATCAGCGCTCTTACGGACAGCAACAAGCTCTTCACGCGTGAAATGACAGATAAGCAAGCAGCACACGCTCCAAACGCTCACACGAATCCGATCAAAGGTATATCCAGACCGGAAACGCTTTTACAAACCTCCGTACGCTCCTTACTATATCTCCCACACCGGCATCCACATCCTATGTCCTTGTACCTTCCAGTATTTCAACTTCTACATCCCTCTCCGGATCATACCCAAAGGTCTCTAAGACCTTCTGGGCAACCTTCCGCACCCCTTTCATACCCCAATTGGTTTCGACAAAGATCGCTGTTCCTTCGATCTGCGCTGGTCTTGTCAGCTCTGAAAAGTCCCCGAAGTATGGTCGTTTTCTTCCCCGAATATCCAGGACCCGGTAAAATTCCGAACGATGCTGTTGGGCGATAAGTTCGCACAGCCTGACCAGAAACTCTTTCCACGACCGAACCGTATAGGTCTTCCCCTGAAAAAAAAACGCCTGCACTTCGGTTCCATTGGGCAGTGCGACAACTTGGGTCAGTGGAACAAGCAGAGTTTTGGTAACAGGCGCTACCCTTCTTCTTCCGCTCGACTGACTATCCTGGGATTGTTGGTTTGTTTTCCCGACCGGCGATGGTTTCGGCAAAGCTAAGCCTCGCAAGAACTTTTCCACCGTAGTATGATCTGGACGATACCCACAAAGCTCCTCCGTCACTTCCGACAGCAGTTCAACCAACCGGGGATCTGGTTCCTGAACAACTTTTCTCCACGCTTTAGGTAATGTCTCCTGAATACTGCGCTGCCGCTGCTGGCTATGATAAATCTCCTCTGCATCCTTTACGGCTCTTCCCGTCAGCACACTCTGCTTACCAAGAAACTGCTCGAACCGCGCTGCTACACTCTGACTCGCCTGATCATACAGGTCAATCGTATAGAACTTTCGCTGTTCCCAACTCCCCTGAAGTAGCGGCAAATAGAACCACCATCCTATTCCATTGGTCAACACTGCCAGCGGTATTCCCCTGGCGAAAGCATATTGCAGCAACTGTTCCTGATGTCGCTCCAAATCCTCCCCAATCTTTTTGACCTCAAGAAAGACTTTCGGCTCTCCATTGATTTGCAACGCATAGTCAACTCTGCCCTTCTGCACCGGATACTCCGGGACCACTTCCTTAATATCCCAGATGCTCCATCCCATGCTTGCCAGAATCGGCAAAATAATCGCCTGCTTAGTTGCCGCTTCATCAAATCGCTGAAGTAGATTCTTACTGTATCGCTCCTTCAGTTCCTGCAGAAAGCGTTCTACTCTTGCCACTGTTTCGCTCTGCATTTCCGCTATCTCCTCATTTGATCCATAATCGCAAAAATACCAAAAGAGCTCCCAACGGAGTCTCCTTCCTTGGATTTACCCAGACACCCTATGCAGGTCTTTTCGAATTTGCAAATTCCACATTCTTCGATCAAATTTCACACAGCAACTGCCGCATTTTCGACACAAATTTCGGTAAATCCTTTTTGAAACGCTCTGCCACGTGCTTATTATGCCGACCCCACCCGGCGTGGTTAATGTCGTTGCGGTATTCAGCGATCTGTGACCATAATTTCCGGAGAGTTGTTAAATCAACATCGTAAGAGCGCCCGGCAAGCAACTCATCGGATTGCTCGCACTTATGAGCATTCAAAATACATTCTGCATCGTCCCGATAGGCTTTGTCATTGAGCTTATCCGGCTGCTGGAGCACTCGCGCAATAACAGCATTGACCATTGCTTCTCGCAGAATCGTGAGCCCTTGCTGGATCAGTCCTCGATCAGCACACCATTGCGCCACTTCAATATGGGTGCACACCTCGTCACCCAGGTCCATCTTCGTGAAACGATCCTGGATTCTGCCAAACAGCGGTTTGAATGGAGGAAGCAGCTCCAGCTCTTGCTTTGCTTGCGGGAGTACTGTTGCAACTTGCTGCACCACTGGCCGAATCTGTGGACCGCGGCACGTCACAACAACATCTGAGAAATCTGCCAATCGGTCAGCTAATCTCCGTATCTTTCCTCCCAGTTGTCCCTTCGTTGGCGCTAACCAGCGCTTCAACTGTTCTCCGCTCAGATCCCTAAGTATTGCAGCGTTTCCTGTCTGCAAAAACTGCTCGATCGCGATGGTCCAATCTAGCAAGCTGACCAATACCGTCAAATCAAAAATCGGGACAATGCGCTTTTCCACAGGCATTTGGGCAACTTCTCCCGGTGCTCCCAAAGCTTCCATTGCGCCATAGAGAATACGCTCGATCTGCACATTCTCTTTCAAAAACCGGCTGTAGTGCAGCGCTACCACCATCAGCATTGGGAGATAGCGGAAACTGTGTGTGATATCTAAAACAACCCGGTCATCGCGTTCAACCGCAGCCTCAATAGCCTCAAAAATTTCCCAGATTTCCTCCTCCCTCTCGCCCTTCGGCACACACCGACTTTTGACAGCAATCCTTCCACCGTACTGCTGCTGAAGCTCCTGCAACCGCTCCTGAAGTCCTTTCTCAAAATTCGCCTCTTCAGAGTGGTGCTGACTCACCCAGTTCCGCTTCCGCGCCTCATCGGTCAGAAAAACCACCAGCGTGATGCCTTCGTCACCGTATTGCTCGGCAAAAATTCGCAGGAGAGCTTCCTGAACAAATGGCGTTGGCTCCTGGAGAAAGCCTTCGTACTGGTACCGGATCTCGTGATACCTTGTGTTTCCCAGAAAGCTGAGAAGCTTTATCCCATCACTCTACTCCTGTTGATGGAACTTCCAGCTCACTCTTTCCTGATTTGCATTGCTGTTGCCTCGTTTCGGAACTTTTTTCCTTGCAAATTACAAAAAATTTGCGACTTACCGCATTGGCTCGATGCAGCACAGCGCTGATCGCTGTTGTCCCGGAGCCTGGAGAAATCAACAATCAGCTTTCCGGATTTAGTGGCACAGCACCGATCACTGTTGTTCCGAAGCGCCAAAGGTCTGGATGATCCAGTGGCGCAACTGGTCGCGAACCCGGCGGAAAGCAGCAAGGCGGTCGAGCTCACTGCCACGAACACTGGCGGGATCTTCAAAGGAGTGATGGAGCAAACGCCGCGCTCCGGGAAACCAGGGACATTGTTCCTTTGCGCGATCACACACCGTTACGACAAAATCGAATGAAAGATTATGGAATTCTTCGATACTTTTCGACCGATGGTTTGAAATATCAACCCCGATTTCCGCCATCACCTGTACAGCCAGCGGATGCACCGACGTGGGTTCTGTTCCGGCACTCAAAACTTCGTAGCGATCTCCGTACAGCGCCCGCAGCAGTCCCTCTGCCATCTGCGAACGTGCGGAATTGTGCGTACAGAGAAAAAGCACTCGCTGCTTCTGCATCATCCGAACAGCAATTGCTATCCTACTTTTTCTCTGCAACGGAATCCTCCCTTGTTCCATTGTGACCTTCGGGTTCAATCTATGCACGCTTCCTGATCCGGCGAATTTTCTCCACCACCTATGTGTTTCTGAGCACTTTTTCACCATTTTCGCCTCTCCTGCGCCGTGGCATATCAATTGCATTACTGCCAGCAGGTTCAACGAATGGGCGTGCAGGATGCTGATTCAATACTTTTTGTTCAAACATCGGATTCCGCTCTATCAACGGGCGCTGGATACTTATGTGCTGCGACAATCAACTATCGCTCGCAACATTGCAAATGTCACAACGCCTCGCTATCGACCGCAACGGGTGCGATTTGAAGAAGAACTTCGCAAGGTGAAGGAGTTGATTCCCGGAAAACGCACCCACATTCGCCACTTCCCTGTGGGCAGTGCAGCGCAGGGACAGATCTTGCCAGAGCGCGCTGACCGCCCTATCCCTCGCCCAGAGGTTTTCTTCTCTGGTGACGCGCACGTAAACATTGATAAGGAAATGGCTGAGTTAGCCACAAACCAGATCCGTTTCCGGCTGGTTTCGCGGCTAACACAGCGACACTTTCGAGGACTCAGCACTGTAATCCGTGGAACAATACGGTAACAGCACAGCAAGTGGAAAATGGACAACATCTTTTCGATCTTTCATATTTCGGGACAAGGACTCTCAGTTCAGCGGCTGCGGCTCAAAACGGTTGCGAAAAACATTGCCAACGCAGAGGTAACGAAAACACAAAATGGCGGACCGTATCGGCGAGAAGTTGTCATCGTGCGTGCGATTGAACCTCAGCCATTTATGGAACATCTCAAAACCCAGATTGCCCTGGTCACCTCGCGATCCGGGCATTTCAACGACTTCTGGACGCAACAGCGCGATCAGCAAGCAGATTTAACACTCCGTTCCCGTATCGCAAAAGACGCCTCTCCACCCCGACTGGTATACGACCCAACGCATCCGGACGCCAATGCTGAGGGATACGTTGCTTATCCCAATGTGAACATTGTGACCGAGATGGTAGAAATGATTGCGGCTGAGCGCGGGTTTCAGGCAAATACTGCCGTACTAACGGCAACGAAAAACATTGCACGTGAAGCAATAGAAATCTAAGGGGCATCCAGATGGAAATTCAAAAACTCCACATTTATCGTTCCGCAAACATTCCGACGCAGAATCAAGAAGAGGGATCTATCAGCAGCAAAGTTTCCACCTCTTCGTCCTCAGTCACTGACGAACTTATTGTTGCCCGGGCAATTACGGTGGAGCGTCCCAGCAGCCTCCTGAGTCCTGAAGAACAACAATTTTTTCTACAACAATTTCCCTCGATGCAGCAGTTTCTGCAAGAATATTTCGCTTTCGATCAGAACGGCAACCTCAAACCTATTGATCCTGGCATTGGAACGCTGGTGGATGTTCGACTATAGATGGATAGAGCAATGACGATCGCTGAGATCTTAGCGCAACAGCAATATTTACCGGCCATCCAGCAACGCACGCAGCAACAATCGACGGCGCCTGAGGGACAAACTTTTGCAGCAACCCTGAAGGAATTCCTTTCCGATGTTAATACGCTTCAGAAAACAGCCGCACAGCAAGCCGAAAAATTTATTGCTGGCGAACCTGTCCAGCTCCACGACGTAATGATTGCTGCTGAAAAAGCAAAAGTTAGTATGGAGCTTTTGTTAGAAATCCGCAACCGCGCTATTGACCTGTACCGTGAAATCATACGAATCCAAGTGTAATCACTGTAGCACCTGATGCCAAGCACACTACAACAAATCTGGAAGCAACTCCGGGACTTTTGGTCCCGTCTTACAGGTCTGCAAAAAACGCTGCTCATTGCCGTTGCTGCTGGCACCATTGGCGGACTTCTTTGGTTACTCCTCTCTGCTCCTCAACCGCAGATGGCAGTGCTCTTTACGGATCTTTCTGCTACTGATGCAGCGAAGATCACGGAGAAACTGGATGAGAACCAAATCCCTTATGAACTGGAAGACAATGGCAAGACTATTCTGGTGCCCCGAAACGAGCTTTACAAGCTGCGATTGGAACTGGCACAAGAAGGACTCCCGGCAAGCAGCACAGTTGGTTATGAAATCTTCGACAAAACCAACTTGGGAATGTCGGAGTTTGTCCAGAAGTTGAACTACCGACGGGCACTGGAAGGAGAACTGGCGCGCACTATTGCCAGCCTGGATGAAGTAGAAAAAGCGCGGGTTCACCTGGTCATCCCCGAACGTCGCCTTTTTGAAGCGCAGCAAGAAGAGCCCACGGCTTCCGTTGTAGTGAAACTGAAACCAAATCGATCACTCCGTCAACGCTCTGTCGAAGCCATCCAGTTTCTGGTTGCCAGTAGTGTTGAAGGACTCAGTCCTGACAACGTCACTGTCATCGACAACCGTGGACGCGTGTTATCAGAAACCGCCGATCAGCAGGGTTTTGGCGGGCTCACTGCCTCTCAGTATGAAATCAAAGAAAAAGTCGACAATTACCTTACCCGAAAGGTGCAATCCCTACTGGATCAGGTTCTGGGCGTTGGTAACGCTGTGGTGCAGGTAAATGCTGAGCTGGACTTTACACAAACCCAAGAAACGGTTGAGCGCTATGACCCAGCCGGACAGGTGGTTCGCAGTGAACAAACGATCAGTGAACAAAGCCAATCGCAGGATTCATTGAATTATCCTGCGGTGAACAGTCAATCAGCCCGGACCAACACGATCACCAACTATGAAATCTCAAAAGAAATTCGCCGCATCATTGGAGAAGTCGGGCGCATCAAACGCCTTACCGTTTCAGCATTGATCAACGGGAAACCGCAAACCCAAACTTTGGAGGATGGAACTCAAGTGGTTGAATATGTTCCACGATCAGAAGAAGAATTACAGCAATTGGAGCAAATCATCCGTAACGCTGTTGGTTTCGATCCCAATCGGAATGATCGAATCTCCGTCGTGAGTGTTGAATTTGAAACAATGAAAGAAGCTCCGCCGACGGCAGCACCGATGGCACCGGAAGAAATTGCAGAAAAAGTGCTCCTTGTTCTGATGATGCTGTTAGCACTGATCGCTGTCTGGCGTTTTCTCCACTCTCCTATTGTGAAAAAACGGCTGGAGGTATTGATGCTGCCAACAGATATTGAAAAGCAGCGAATGGAATTGATGAAGGCAGTGGCGGAGCGGCAAAAGGCATTGCTGGAAACCTTAAGCCGGGAATTAGAAGTTCCGGCGCTGCCGGGACCGGAAGAGCGTCCAGAGTTGCTGGAAATGGTTGAGCAAATCGAACAAACACCGGAAGAACTCCTACGGCAAGAAATGCACAAACAGGTGCAAAAATTCCTGACGGAACAACCGGAAGAAGCAGCACGGTTGTTGCGATCAATGTTACGGAAAGGCAAGTAACGTAACAATCTATCTCCAGCGCATCGGTAAGGAATTTTCAATTTCAAATTCGGCAACTTCGTCATACTTAAACAAAGCTGGTGAACAAGCAGGTGACACGGTAAATGCCAACCATTGGCGAAACCATCACATATCAGGAACTGACCGAACGACAAAAAGTCGCCATCTTGCTGATGACCTTAGACATTGAAACCGCAGCCAAAATCTTCCACCATCTGGATCCGCAAGATGTTGAGGCTATTGCAGTGGAAATTGCCAACCTACAAGGGGTTCGGGCAGAGGTGATCGATCAGGTCGTTGAGGAATTTTACCAGTTGATGACTGCCCAGCGATTCTACATTGAGGGCGGCTTAGAATATGCGCAGCAACTGCTGGAAAAAACCTTTGGTCCCGAGCGAGCGCGAGAAATCATCGAAAAAATTCGAGCATTGACCACTATTCGGGGATTTGACATTTTGAAAGAAGCAGATCCGGTACAAATCGCCAGCTTCTTAAGCAAAGAACATCCTCAAATTGTTGCGCTCATCCTTTCCCACCTCCCTGCCGACCAGACAGCTGCCATTCTGGAGGAATTCGATGACGAGTTCCGCGCTGATGTCATCATGCGAATCGCTACGATGGGCAAGGTTTCCCCGCATTTGATTGAGCAAATTGAGCAGGTTGTTGAACGAGTTGCTGAAGCCACATTGTCTCAAAGCGCCGCGGTCCAGGGTGGCTCGGAAGTTGTTGCCAGCATTCTCAACCGGATGAGCTCTTCGCAGACAAAAATGATTATGGATTACATCGCTTCTAAGAATCCCCAACTGGCAGATGAAATCAGCAAGAAAATGTTCCTGTTTGAAGACATCGTACTCATCGACGATCGAGGTGTTCAGCGAATTCTCCGGGAGGTGGACAAGAAGGATCTGGCACTGGCACTCAAAGTTGCCAGCGAAAAAGTCAAGGAGAAAATCTTCAAGAATATGTCAGAGCGGGCTGCCCAGACAATCAAGGAAGAACTGGAGTTTATGGGTCCAGTGCGCCTGAAAGACGTGGAAGCAGCGCAAGCCCGTATCGTGGAAATTATCAAACAATTGGAAGAGCGGGAAGAGATTACCATCAGTGGCCGCGGTGGTGCTGAAGAAGTGTTTGTCTAAACAGCAATGAGCCTATGCCAGTTCGAGTGCGAGTACCGGTCAAAACCCGAAATATCACGATCTATCGGGAAGAAGTAGCCCCAGAAGCAGTGCCCTACGAATTTGAATCCTTCGATCAAGAACCGGAAGAGCCAGCAGACGCTTCTTCGGAAACCCCTGCCGAGCCAGCAACTGTGACTTTAACGGAAGAAGAACTAAAGGCGCAGCTCAAAGCGGCATACGACCAAGGATTTAATGATGGGCGTGAAGTCGCCAGCCGCACGTTTCAGCGAGAGTTGCAAGCAGCGGAAGAACACATTCGTTCCGTCGACCAGCTTCTCCTTTCCATCCAACAGCAATTCCAGAAACTCCAATCTGAACTGGAAAAAGCTGTGGTAGATTTAGCTATCGCCATTGCGGAAACCATTTTGCAGGAAAAATTGCAAGAAGAACAGATTCAACTCATCATTCGACAAATCCAGGCAGTTTTCCGTGAATTTCCTGTCTTCGAAGAGCTTACGATCCGACTGAATCCTCAGGATATCGAGGCGTTGCAGCAGGCACAGTCGCAACTTTTTGCTCCGGGTGAAGTGCGGAACATCACGCTGATTCCTGACGAGCGCATTGAACGTGGCGGCTGCATTATCGAAACCCCGCTGGGCGCCATCGACGCACAACTTTCCACGCAATTAGCGCAAATCCGGCAGCGACTGCAACAGGCGGCAACAACTTAAGAGGAGCTGCGATGAACCGTTCTTCATCATCGCCGCCGGAATTCAACGCCGAAACAGTAGTCCAGAAGTACCGCGCTTTCCTGCCAACGGGACCGGCTTTTCGCGCCGTCGGCAAAGTTACCAAAGTTGTCGGATTGGTCCTTGAAAGCGAAGGACCTCCTGCTTCCATTGGGGAAGTGTGCATTCTCACTGATAAATCCGGAAAAGAAATCGGGAAAGCAGAAGTTGTTGGGTTCCAGGACAATCGCATTCTCTCGATGGTCCTGGGCGACACAACAGAAATTGCGCCGGAGACCAAAATTGCAGCCACGGGGACAAAGCTGCAGGTCGGTGTTGGTGAAGGATTGTTGGGCCGCATCCTGAATGGCTTGGGAGAGCCAATGGACGGAAAACCAATGCCCCCTATAGAAGCCTACCGCAGTATCTATGCTCCTCCCCCCAACCCCATTCTTCGGCAGCGAATCCGGCATCCTTTTGCCACGGGTATTAAAGCCATCGATGGTTTGCTTACCCTGGGTAAAGGGCAACGGGTAGGGATTTTCTCCGGTTCGGGGGTGGGAAAATCGGTGCTGATGGGAATGATCGCTCGCAATGCAGCCGCAGATGTCAACGTGATTGGATTGATCGGCGAGCGGGGACGCGAGGTTCGGGAATTCATCGAGCGAGATCTGGGTGCTGAGGGATTAGCGCGGTCCGTGCTGGTCGTTGCAACCAGCGACCAACCACCCTTACTGCGAATTAAAGCGGCTTTCGTCGCCACAACTATCGCCGAATTCTACCGCGACCTGGGACTGGATGTGCTGCTGATGATTGACTCCGTCACTCGCTTTGCAATGGCGCAACGGGAAGTCGGTTTAGCCATTGGAGAACCCCCAACGACCAAAGGCTACACGCCGTCTGTGTTTGCCCTGCTTCCCAAGCTGATGGAACGGGCAGGCACCAGCGACCGGGGAACAATCACCGGGCTGTATACCGTACTGGTAGAAGGCGACGATCTCAACGAACCAATTTCAGACGCTGCCCGCGGTATCCTGGACGGGCACATCGTGCTCTCGCGAAAATTGGCAACCCGCGGACATTATCCCGCTATCGACATTCTGGAAAGTGTCAGCCGCATTATGCCAGACATTGCTTCTCCACCCCATCTGCAAGCGGCACAACGTGTCAAAGAATGGTGGTCACGCTACCAGGAAGCAGAAGACCTGCTGAGCGTGGGTGCCTATAAACAGGGACAAAATCCCGACCTGGATGTAGCAGTACAAAAAAAACCTGCCATTGAACAGTTCCTGCGGCAACAAATGAACGAGAGCTTTTCCTTCGACCAGACCATCCAGGCCCTTCTCCAATTAGCACAGAATGCTTAAGTTTGTAGTGAAAGCTCCGATAGTTATGGAAAAACGCAATGGCGAAAAAGTTCCAGTTTCGGCTGGCAACCCTGCTAAAGATTCGGACGCACGAAGTTGATCGTCTCCAACGTGAATTGGCTGCTATCTTGCAACGCAAAGCCGAGGTGGAACACCAACTATTGCACTACCGTCAGCGTCTGGAAACGGAAGCCGGCCAATTTGAAAAACAGCGTCCTCATTCTATCCACGAACTGGAAACACGATGGCACTATCTGCGCCGGCTCCAGATTGAGCTGGATACCCTGGAGCAGCATTATCAGTACCTCGTGGATCAGGAAACACACTGCCGACAGCAACTCACGGCAGCACTCCAGCGGCAGCGTAGTCTGGAAAAGCTCAAGGAACGGAAACAGCAGGAATATCAGCACCTGCTCCAGCAGCAGGAAGAGAAACAAATGGACGAGATCAGCCAGCGCCGACACTCGCACAATAAATCCACAGAGTAATGAGTCCGCGGCTGGTCATCGGCTTGATCATTTTCTTCTCCTTCAGCTTCGTAGCGCTGCTGGGAGGATTGATCTGGGTTATGCAGCACCATCCAGAATATCTTGGACTTCCCCGCCCTGTGCAGGACTCAACACAGGTGGTGGATACGCTTGTGCTGATGCAGCAAAAAATCGATTCACTCCAGCAGGTACTCCAGCATCAGCAAGATTCTCTATCAGCCCTGATCGCTGCCTGTCAGGATACCACTGTCCGGTTGCGCTCCCAGAAAGACAGCCTACAAACCATCATCCTTACCTACCAACGGCAGGATTCTCTCCGACAACTGCAACAGTTGTTTCAGGCTGATTCTTTGATCTTAGCAACCAAAAGGCAATTTGCGCAAATCTACAACCAGGCAAATCCTGAAGATGTTGCTAAAATTCTAGCGAATTTGGACGATAAAGATGCTGCAGAGATCTTGCTGCTAATGGATCAAAAACAGGCAGCCAAGGTCCTGGGTGCTATGGATCCCGAACGTGCTGCCAGAATTCTGGCGCTCAGCACGACGCTTCCATAGCAACAAACAGGATGTATGATCTGCAGGATGCAGAAGGGTGAGCATTAAAACGTTCCATTCCTGGCTCGTTGTACGGGGTGCACTCCAGCCATCTGGAGCATCGAAAGGGCGGAAACTGTCCGCTGCTGCGACTGTTTTTCGATCACTGCTCCAGAAGAAACTCCTTCAGCGTTCTATCGCTGCTTCTTCTCAACAACCAGTAGTTCCCGGATCCCACACGCCTTCTGCCACCAGTGTTCCTTCCATACCTCCTCTTCAATCTCCGTCGACCTTCCCCCCAAAAGGTGACCGCTCAGCAAATGCTCCTTCAACGCCACCAGCATCCGCAACAAGCACCGATACATCCCCGTCTTTTCCAGCGAATACCAACCAATCCGGCAGTCAAATCCACACCATAGCTTCTGATGCATCGCAACGCCTTTCCCCCAGGATTCAATCCAGCGGTGCCGCCACTCCTCTTTCTCCATCACCACAAGATTCCGCCATCGCGGTGCCAAAACACCCCGCTCAGAACACGCAGACCTCTTCAGTAACAGTTCCGCAGAACCCATCCCTTCTATCGCCACGAGACACGAATCGGGCAATAGAGAAACCATCAGACGCTCGGTCTTTCTCTCCAGATTCACTGCTGTATTCACCTTCATCTTCAACGTCTAGCATTATTCCCGCTCATTCTCCAAAACTCGCAACAGCACCTACTGCTACCAGCGCAGCACCTGCTGTTGTTCCCTCCTTATTTGTCCCCACCGAGCTCTTGCGTTCAACCATCGACGGATCGGAACTGCAAAAACACTTCACATCGCCGGATCATACCCTGACGCTGACCCAGAAGCCGCTGGATCAACCATTGTTGATAGCCCTGACCCGCACCGTCCCGATCGGTATTCAGGCAACGGTGTCCACCAATTCGGTCCCCGGACAACATTCCTCACCGAACTCATCACCCCGGCGACAGAGCTTCCTTTTACCCTTCACATCATCAAATTCCCCCTCTGCGCAGCGCTGGCGTCCACTTACAGATCTACTGCATCTGCTTCAGCGCTATCAGGCAACAGACGTAGAAATTTTATTCGTGAACCCCGTGTCTCAACGAACAATTCTCGTGAAAGCGCCATCGGTATCGCAGGTTGAGCAGACTCTCAAGTCGCTTTCAGCGGGTGCTTCCACAGTGTCATCTTTCTCAGCACCACGTCCAGCACCTCTGGCGCTCCACTCTCAGCAGGCTGTGAATTCACACCATATCGCCATTTTTTCCCCCTCTTCCGCTATTTCCCAGCATCCTGCAACTTCCCACTCAGCATCACCCGATCTTCGAGACGTACCATCCCGTCGCGCCAACCATCCACTGCTGCAGTCAGCCGCGGCACGCCTCCTGCGACAGCATCGACCTGAGCTCTTCGGGACATCGTGGAAAAGGACTTTCCTGGCAAACCGGCTTCTCCAGCAGCAGCAAACAGACTTTCCCCTCGCTATACCACCACAACCAGTTGCTCAGCCTGCACACCGTGGAAACGCAAACCAATGGTATCCTTCGCAGCGTTTCAAGGGCAGCATAGTGCCACAACGCAGCAATCGAACACCGCATTTCCGGACACCTGCCTCTCTGAAGTTCCGCCGCGGGCACTACCTCCGGACGCCAGAGGAATTTCGGCCTCCTGCGCCCTCTCAACGCTCCATCGCTCAGCCCTTACCGTCTCACTCTTCTCGGGCATCCCGAAGGTTGCCAACAGCAAACCCCTTCTCCCAAAAGCGAAACAAGCCAGGGTTATCCACGACTCGCATTGCTGCTGCACCGATACCCACTGACAACCATTTGTCCACTGCACCGAAAGTGTCTCCCAACCATACCCGTGCCAGCCTGCGCTTTAACCATAAAATCTCTGGATCCCCGCGCTCCCTTTCACGCCCCGGGTTGCAGCATCACCGGACCCATCTGGATCCAGCTCCGCTACCACCGATCCAGTCTACTTCGTCCCCGGCTGCACACTTGCTACGCTCTGATGCCAGTGCCACCGAACAGTTTTTTGCTATCCCGACAAGACGGGCAATGCCCACACCGCATCAGGGAATGCACCGGCAGCGCCGTCGTCAGCTTCCTTCTTCACCAGAAACGCTCTCAATTTATCCTCGTTTCTCCCGCAGTCTGGCTAACCCATACCACAGCGTTTCGACTATCCAGCCGTCCCGGTCGATAGTAGAGACTACCAGTGCACACCAGCAGCGGGGGCAACAGGAGATCATCTCAGCTCAGACTCCCACGGATTCTCCCGGTTTTCTAGGGACTGCCCACCAGCAACCACGCACTCAGCACGTTCCTCTCCGCCACTTCCTGAGAACCTCACAGCTTCCATCCACGGGTAGTCCAGCACGTCCCTATGGAGCAAAAAATCTGCTGACAGCTCCACAGCCTCTTTCACCTGCTGTTTTCGCTACCCGGCAACGGATTGAACGAATCGAAAGGACTCTGCAAGATCACGTTCCATCCGTTGCTTTCACTACCCGACAGCGGTCGCAGCAGCAGGATCACCGAACCCGCGCTGTGCATCGGCTACAGGTATCGAGACGTTCAAACTTTACACCAGAAACCAGACAAAAACTTCGTTCCAGTCATCTGCCCCCTGGGTCTAGGCTACAAACTCTCGCTACGAGAAAGCTTTCAGCCGAAGCAACGGCACCAGAACCTGCTTCCCGCTCGCAAGCTGAAAAATCTCTCTTCTTGACCACCACAACGCGAAACAATCTTTCTGATCGCAGAAATCTGATCCTCGCCGGTCGCAAAGAAGCAGCAACCGCTGCCAGACGCCATCAATTCCTCCCAGCTTCTCCAAAGACCCCAGCGAAAAGCACTGCGTCTCCGTCACCAACCTTCGGGCAGCTAGGAGATCGCTCCTCGGCCCCAACTCCCAATACCAGCACACCGGCAACTACGATTGCTATCCCAAAAGGGCGATCTCATCCGCTCCACACTCACCCACAGGAACGTCGTCACTTTTCCAATTCCTCCCGACAACTGCTGCACCAACAGCGAGCGGTCAGATTATCACCAGAACTGCTTCCAGCAGCTATGGAGAACCGCCCCAATGCTTCCAATGGGAAAGCGCAACAAACCTACTTTTCCTCTGCTGAAACGCTCCCGATCCAGCGTCTGCAACCTTCGTCAAACCAACGGCATACGGCAGCATCATTACGCACTCCACCACCACCCAGCGCCAATGTCCAGCGACAACTTCGAGCTTCCATACCTTCTCGAACTCAGGTTCGTTTCGACCGTCATAATGGGGAAAATCTCCTGGATGCTCAACCAACACCCCTTAGAGCGAACCCACTAATTGTTCGACCCCCTCAGGGCGACATCCAGCACAGTAAAGCACCTTCCAGTAACACGCCTGTATCCCGAGTCTGGACGGAATCGCCCGTTTCAGCACCACCCCGACATTCACCGTTAACATCTCTGCAATCTGCGGCGATTGGATCACCAGCAATTCCAGCAGCGCGTTCTTTTGCCCTCGCTCTCAAACACCGCTCCGTCCCGATCCAATCCACTCAGCAATCGGGCAAAACAGGATCGAGACACCACGAGCGTCCAGGTGCACCAATCACCACTGCTGGCTCCAAACGCCCGGACAATCTTCCGCTCTCTGGTGCTCAAACAACCGCCAACAAGCTTCCATTACATCCCGCACCAATCCGGCGCAGGCAACCATCATTTTCTCACTTGCTGCCCAGCTTCAAGAAACAACCACACGCTTCCTCTCCGGACACTCCGGAATCATCGTCCATACATCGTATCCCTATTCGCCCGGTATCAAGCTCATTAAAGAAGCTCCTTTCACACGCTACCTCCGAACGAATGCAGCCACTTCCCACTCAGATCCTCAACCCCGCCACACGTTCCCAGCCAACTATTTCGCTAAAGAATGTTACCCAATCTCATACACCTCCACCATCTGTGCGCTCTCCCCAACCTGAGACAGATGGCGCTCAGCAATCTCCAGTTGCCAACCGTATTCCACCACGCTGGAACGGCTCAAAGATTCGTCCGCAAGTCGGGCACAAGCGGACCCAATCGCTGCTCCAAACAGGTCAGGTGCTCCGGGCACAAGACCGTTTACATAGCGCACAACACCCGCCATTGTCGCGGGGTGTCTCCGCGAATTCTGTCCAGAACACTGTCTCTATGCCACACCCCAACACCGCTGCTATACAGTCCCCGGATCTGCATAGCGCTGCTCAACCTGCTCTCTACCGCCTCTCTGCACCTATCCGGACAACTGCGCAAGCTCCTCTTTTTTCATCTGAACAACACGTGATATCTCGTACCCTTTACCCCCACACCCCATCTCTCGAAACGACAGAGCAGCGAAAAACTCAAAAAAGCTTCGCATCAGATTTTCTGAGATTTCACCGAACACAAGGGAAGAAAGTCAAAAAGTCTTCTGTTGTGCTTCATAGAGCAATCTCCCATCATCTTCGCTCTCCATCAGCATCAGCTATTGTTGCAATAAGCCGTCTTTCCTCCCATCCCCGACCTGTTTTGAACCATCACCCGGCAGCATTACCTGCCCGACTCTTACGACAACAAAGTGTCCTACTCACATCGAAGCGCCCGCGGCTGCCCAACGGCTCTCTGGGGCTGTCAGTTTCACCTTTACACTATGTCCAGTCCCGACAATCTCAGTCTCTGCCTGCTGACTACAGCCGGGCTCTGCACATTTTCAGAAACAGAGTAGAAAAGCCATCTATCCATCAAGTGCCTCTATCCCAAACTTCCCCTGAGAGTAGCAGCCTTCTCCAGCGCTCCTCTCACACGCTACGACGTCCCCTGACTGTCTCTTCTCCCCGGCTGTACCAACCAGGGCAAATACTGTCCACAAAGATAATTCGCTTTCCTGCTTCACCTTCGCTCCGGCTGCACCACCAAGTGCTCCTTCGTTCCACGCCGACATCCTCAGCTTCCAGCACCAGCGGACGGGAAAATCCGAGCGATCTATCTGCATCTGTAACATTCTTCTCAGGAACGCAGCGCAATTCGAACGCAGCTACCTTCGACGCTATCCCACAGCAACCAATACTGCCAGAGAAAGCACCTTTTTCCACCGGTGTTGCGTTCCAAGCACGGCTACATTCAACTCCCGGCAGCGAAAGGGCATTGCCAACAGTCTCCACGTATGCGCCGGGTAATGGACAACGCCTGCGTCCCAACAGGGTAAACACGGGTGAGAACGCCGCTCCCTCCATTCCGAACAACGGTCAACGCCTGCGTCCCAACAGGGATGTCCACACTGGAAAAGCTTTGCAACAATCCCGGCAATCGCTCACTTCTTCAGCCGCTCAGGCATCGAAACAGGCGAAGGTTGCGGGCCCATCCTCCATTCCGAAAACGGTACCACCTCAAAACAAAGCTGGCAGCACTCAAAAATCTTCGCATCGCCGCTCTGCTTCAATGGCAGTGCTACGCCAAGCAGCGATCGATATAGGCAAGCAAATCATATCCCGTACAGCGCGGCGGAGTGACACAATTCAGCAACCTTCCATTACTGACCGTTCTTTCCGTCAGATCACCGAAACACAGCCCGCTGCACCGCATTTAACGACTTCTGCAGCACTGAACAGAGCAGAAAACGAAGCGCGGCCACTGCCTAGCACTTCGCCGCTGGAACATCGCTCACCCTCGCCGGAGCCATCTTCACTAACTGGCTCTACACCTTCTGCATCACCCAGTTCTTCTATCCATCGGCTTGCAATCCAGCCACCGGCGGCAACGATCACCTACCGTCCACCGACCGTCACCACTGCATCCTCCGCCCAGAGTACAATGCGCATTGCCCCATCTACCCCCGTTCTTTCCATCAGCTCACCATCCATTACCATAACTGATCCCTTCACAAGCACGGGTGAAAAACCGGCTGAGGGAATGCAACAGGGGAAACTGCATTTTTCGCCATCTTCACCAGCCGACATCCCAGTAGCTCCGACCGTTGTGACCTCACCACCTTCGCCATCGATCCGGACACCGAATTCACCATATCCGAATCACTTCCCTGCAACCGCTTTCCGTACGGTTCGACAATCTCACCGAGGAAACAATGCTAACTCGCAAGGCAATCACCAGCAGGCTTCCCACTCTTTCCAGCGGCAGCCAAACACTGCTGGTGTCACACCACCTTTGATAACTGGTTCTTTCGCTGAAGCCTCTGAAACGGCTTTGCAGGATCTATCCTTACAGCCCACCGAAGATCTTTCAGCGACGGATATCACAGCCCAAGCCCGTATGGTGACGCATACGGGCGAATCTTTGCCAGCGGGCACTCCAATGCCGACACCTGCCTCATCTCTACCAATTCGCGTACCAATGGCACAACTCCCGTCTCTACTGGCTGCTTTTATCGCTGGAGCGAAGCAGCGGAACATTCCCACATCTCGCGTCCGGTTCACGCTCCAGCCAGAAAATCTTGGCAGTGTCGACATCGCTATCACCATCACGGGCAATCAAGTAACGCTCCGGATATTTGTCGAGAAATCAAGTGTCAAAGAAACATTTGAAAAGCGTCTTCCTTTGCTGCGGGAAGCGCTGGCAACCCATCGTCTCTCTCTGCAAGACGTCACGGTGCAGGCGGCGACAGATGGCCACCGAACCATTCTGGAACATTCTTTGCAGCAACAGATGGCACACTCAGGAAATCAGCAGTATGAATCCCAGCGCGAATATCTGGAAATGTTGTCAACATTGTACGAACTGAGTCAACAAGTGGATCAACAGGTATAGAGCAATGGCAGAAGCAATCAACCGAACGCAGACGACCGCTCCCAATGTGAATCTGACCCCTCCACAACGCAATGAACGGCAACTGGGCAAAGAAGAGTTTTTAAAACTCCTGACCGCTCAACTGCGCCTCCAGAACCCCTTAGAGCCAATGAATAATGAGCAGTTTGTCGCCCAGCTTGCCCAATTTTCACAGGTCGAGCAATTGGTCACGATGAAAAATCTCTTAGAGCAGCAAATCCAGACGAATCTTGTGCTGAGCCAATCCATCACGAACCTCTCGGCAGCATCGCTCATCGGCAAACTCGCTACGGTCGAAAGCGCCCGCATTGGCTGGAATGGCACACCGACCAGCATTGGCTATCAGCTTGCTTTGCCGGCAAAATCCGTTACCGTCCGTATCAAAGACAGCAGCGGCACCGTCGTCCGCACCTTCTCCCAGGGTAGCCAGCCGTCCGGGACCTACTGGCTGACCTGGGATGGACGGGATGACAATGGCAATATCCTGCCTCAAGGAACTTACACTGTCGACATTGAAGCCAGAGCTGGAGATGACAGCCCGATTCAAACAACGATTTTCTCCAGAGGAACCATCGAAGCCGTTCGTTTTGGAGAAAATGGAGCGCAACTCCGCATCAACGGCGCCGAATACGCTTTAGGCGAAATTGTTGAAATTACAGCGCCGGCATAGCTATTCCGTAACTTCTCCTCCTCACCTCAGCTTTCTTGCTCTTTTTGAGCTCCTTGCTTTGTGCCGTTCTACGTAGCCTATACTTCCCCGGAAACAACAAACGCCTGGCGTCTGGCTCCTGTCGTTCTGCTTCTCAGTGTCCGAACGTCCGCTTATCTCCCGCTTTGTGCCTTGCTGGCATTGCCATTACTTCTACCCCATCTGGTTGCTTGCAATGCAATGCACCGACGAAATGTCGTATCTTTGTGGCTTTGTAGAACCTTGCGATGGAAACTGATGAAAGTTCTGGTTACAGGCGCAACGGGATTTGTCGGCAGCCATTTAGTTGATCTGCTTCTGGAACGTGGGTATGCCGTTCGCTGTTTGGTTCGGAAAACCAGCAATCTCCAGTGGTTAGTGAATAAACCGGTGGAATTGGTGGAAGGATCGCTGCAGGATGTGCAGAGCTTAGAACAGGCAGTTCAGGGAATCGAGGGAGTTTTCCACATTGCAGGGGTGATCGCAGCACGCTCCGAGCGGGGATATTTTGAAGCGAACCAGAAAGGAACACGCAATTTGCTGCAAGCAGTGCTGCGCTATAATCCGACCATCCAGCGTTTTCTCCATATGAGCAGCTTAGCAGCCGTTGGACCTGCCCCTTCTCTGGATCAACCGGTCACCGAGGACACCCCTCCACATCCCATTACTGCTTACGGGCGCAGCAAAGCGGCAGCGGAACGGGAAGTGCTTGCAGTGCAGGATCGACTTCCTGTAACAATCATTCGCCCGCCAGCCGTGTATGGACCCCGCGATGCAGCACTGGTTGCCCTTTTCCAGACGATTGTGCGGGGCATCGTCCCTCTTATCGGGCTCAAAGAAAAATACGTCAGCCTCGTTCACGTAGCTGATCTGGTCCGAGGAACACTCTTAGCCTTCGAATCCCCGAACGCTGCTGGCGAAACCTTCTTCATTTCCTCCGAACGTTTCTACACCTGGGAAGAAGTGGGAACGACCGTTATCCGCGCTGCCGGGAAACGACGATATTTTAAGGTCAAGATTCCGCACGCTCTGGTGCTCACCATTGCCGGTTTCTCCGAATTTCTGGGCCGCTTTTCAACGAAACCACCGGTGTTCAATCTGGATAAGGGCAGAGACTTCATTCAGCCATACTGGATCTGCTCTGTCGACAAAGCAAAACGCTTGCTGGGCTACCGGCAGGAAGTAGAAATCGACCGGGGCGTTCCGGAGACGCTGCAATGGTACATCGAACAAGGATGGATTACCACCTGAACTTATGCGACGTTTTTCTTTGACCGGCTGCCTTCTGGTGCTCCTGGTTCTCCTGGCAGGATTCGCTACACTGGGATATTTCCTGCTCCGCCAGACGCTTCCCCGGTACGCAACGACGCTCTCGTTCCCGGATCTCTCTGATACCGTTCTGGTGCTTCGCGACCAATACGGCATTCCGGCGGTTTTTGGTAATTCCGAACCGGATGTTTTCTTCGCCCTGGGCTATCTCCACGCTCAAGATCGACTGTGGCAGATGGATCTCTTCCGCCGATTCGGTAAAGGGGCACTGTCGGAAATCTTGGGCAAAGACTTTGTGCCGGTTGACTACACAATGCGGCTATTGCAGCTTCCTGCGTTTGCCAGCAAACTGGCGCAGCAGTTGCCATCGGCAACGCGCCGGGCACTGGAAGCATACGCATCCGGAGTGAATGCATTTATCCGCAGCGCGACATTGCCACTGGAATTTTCACTGCTCCGCTATTCTCCTGAACCCTGGTCCGTTCTGGATTGCCTCGTCCTGGCTCGCCTGATGGCGTGGGAGTTGAACCTTTCGTACTGGACAGATCTTGCTTTCGGTGCCATTGCCGATACGCTGGGAGTTGATCGTGCAATGCAACTCTTCCCTCCCCTTCCTCCCGACTCACTCCCTACCATCATTGATCATCCTCTCAACTGGTACTCCAACGACTCCCTGCAATCTACACCGTTTCGTTCTCTGTTTACTCCACTTTCCCGCCTCCTGAATCCTCACCGCCCGTCTACCGCATTCTTTTTCCAGACCGCCACTGGTAGCAATTCGTGGGCAATCAAGTCAAAGGATCGAGTGTTTCTTTCCAGCGACCCCCATCTGACCTATTTCCTCCCTCCCCGCTGGTACGCCGTGCAACTGATTGCTCCTTCTCTACACGTTGCTGGATTGACGATTCCGGGGCTTCCCTTCGTCATCGTTGGGCGCAATGAAGCAATTGCCTGGGGAATGACCAATATGATGGCTGACGATTGTGACTTCTTTGTGGAACGTCTGGATTCCACCGGAAAATTTTACTTTGCAACGCCTTCGCACAAACGTCCGTTGAACGTTCGCTATGACACGATCAGGGTTCGGAATGCTGATCCCCTGGTTGTACGCATTGCTTCTACCCGCCACGGACCCATTATCACTCCGCACCACCTGATCACTTTGCTTGCCATACTGGGCGACACACTCCGGTCTGCTGAACGATTTCTACACCAGTACGCACTGGCAATTCAATGGACAGGGTTCGAACTCACGGACGAGGCTACCGCTTTTTACAAACTCCAGAAAGCCCAGCATTGGGAAGAATTCCTCCGGGCTCTCGACACTTATGGGAGTCCCGCGCTGTATCTCACTTATGCCGATACCAGTGGCAACCTTGGCATTGTTCCCGCTGGATGGTTACCACAGCGCAATGGGGTGACTGTGCTGCCACGCCCCGGATGGGACACTACCGCAGACTGGCAGGGATACTGGACGACACCACAACTGCCCCGGCAAAAAAATCCCTCAGCGGGATTTGTGTTTTCTGCAAACAACCCGTTAGCTCCCCGGCTCAATAATGGATTTCTGTGGGAACCTCTTTCCCGTGCCCGCCGGATCCAGCAATGGCTTTCGAGCCTCGATCATCCCACGCTCGCTGATATGGAACTGATGCAGAACGATGTGCAATCACCCTATGCAGCTCGTCTCATCCGCCTGATCGCTGCTGCTGCCGATACAACGTCGTGGTCTGCCCCAATGCGGCAATGGCTGCACCGATTGCAGCAATGGAATGGCATTCTTGATCCTCAATCGCCTGAAGCAGCTTTCTACAGCATTTTACGCGTTGAACTTACCCGGCAACTGCTTCAGGATGAACTCGGCGACACCTATGATCTCTATTGCTTCACCGCCAGCCTGCCTACACGCCTTCTGCCATTTTTGCTCACTGATACCACCTACCAGTGGTGGGTCGATCGGAAAGAAACTCCACAGCCGGAAACAGTCGCCGACATACTCACCCTGACTTTTCGTAAAGCAGTCGACCAGTACCGGCAACAGGCTGTCCAGTATCAAACAGACACACTGCGATACGGAATGCTCCACCAACTGGAACTCTACCATCCGCTGGGTATTGTCAAATTCTTCCGCTCTCTGGTCAACTTAGGACCCTACCCTATTGGCGGCGACAATACAACCATCAACCATCAACAATGGTCGTACCTTGCCCCGTTTCACCCTGTCATTGGACCCTCTATGCGCTTTCTCACCGATCTCCGTCAATCCAGATGGTGGTGCATTCTGCCCGGTGGACAATCCGGTCATCCACTCCATCGATACTACAGCGACCAGTTGCCGTTCTGGCTTTTCGGACAACTGATCGAAATCCCCTTCAGCGCAACATCGGAAACCTTCGAATCCTTCCCCTTTCGCCTCCAGATGCTGCCCCAGCGGTAAAAAACCGTCACCTGTGCAGGGGCTCTGAGAACCGATCAGCATACGCTGGCGCTGGCTCTGGCATGTGCTGGAGCTGCTGCGCTAATTGCTGAACCAGGGTATCCAGCCCTTCACGGGTGATACTGGAGATCAGTAATGGCAGTTGTCCCCCGATCAGATGATGGGCAAATTGCTGCCGTTCTTCTGCAGACAACAAATCTGCTTTGCTAATGGCAATGATGAAAGGTTTATCGAGCAGTTGCGAATGGTAAGCCTCCAATTCCTGCCGCAGCACTGCAAACTGTCGCTCAATGGGCAACGGATTCTGAGGATCCAGCAAAAAGAGCAAAACCCGTGTTCGCTCAATATGGCGAAGGAATTCCAGTCCCAATCCTTTGCCCGTGTGCGCTCCTTCGATCAGTCCGGGAATATCCGCAACAACAAAACTTTGCCACGGTGCATACCGAACTGTTCCCAGGTAGGGGCGCACGGTGGTAAAGGGATAATCAGCAACTTTCGGCTGTGCGTGTGTGATGACGCGCAATAGCGACGATTTCCCTGCATTCGGAAATCCGACCAATCCAACATCCGCCAGCAATTTTAATTCCAGCACAATCCACCGTTCTTCTCCGGGTGTTCCGGGTTCAGCGACTCGTGGCGCTCGATTCGTCGAGGAAACAAAAGCGGCGTTTCCCCGCCCTCCTTTGCCCCCACGAGCAACAACCAGCGTCGATCCCGGCTCAACCAACTCGCCAAGCATCTTTCCGGTTTCAGCATCATAGACGACCGTGCCACAGGGCACCTTCAACACAATATCCTCACCGTCCCTTCCTGTTTTGTTGGAGCTTCCGCCCGGCTGTCCCTTTTCTGCCTTATAATGCCGCTTGTAATGGTAGTCCATCAAGGTGGTCAGGTGCGAATCTGCTTGCAGCAGCACATTGCCGCCACGTCCCCCATTGCCACCATCCGGTCCTCCGCGGGGAACGTGCTTTTCCCGGCGGAAACTGACAATACCACGCCCTCCGTCGCCCGCTTTTACGTAAATCTTTGCACGATCAATAAACATTGTGCGTTCCTCCTTTTTAACCTTGAACTGCAGCAGCATAGACGAAGTTTCTCACACTCTGATGCATACAACTTTCTGGATTGGCTGCTCCGGTTATGCCTACCCGGAGTGGAAAAGACGCTGGTATCCACCGGACCTGCCACGTTCGCAGTGGTTTCATTACTACACCCGTCACTTCCGCACCGTTGAAATCAATGCCACTTTTTATCGCCTCCCGTCGCTTACCGTCATCCAGCGATGGAAAAAGCAGGCACCACCAGATTTTTACTATGTTCTGAAGGCTCCGCGCAAGTTTACGCACCACCGCCAATGGCACTCTCCACCGCCGTCAATCGATGACTTCCTGACCGTTGCCTCCCAGCTTCATCCCCATCTTGGTGGATTTCTCTTTCAGTTTCCCCGGTACCAGTATCCCCAGCAACCATTGCTACAGCATTTAGCACAGCTTCGCGAACGCACGGATGCGATGATTGTCTGTGAGTTTCGCCATTCAGGATGGTGGATTCCAGAGTGGATTGAATGGTGCGAGCACCACCAGCTTGTGTTTTGTTCTGTCATTGCTCCACATTTCCCTGTCCGGCTCATCGTGACCAACGATCAGCTCTATTTGCGCATCCACGGCGATCCCTGGTATCGCCAGAATTTCTCCGAAACCGAACTCCGCTCACTGGCAAAACGCCTCTGTCAGCTCCACATCCAGAGTGGATGGATTTACTTTAACAACACCGTCAATGCGTATGCGCCGCACAATGCTGCCTACCTGCAACAGCTTCTGAATGCCGCCAGTAATCACCAGGGCGAAAGCGACTAATCCTGCCTCCTTTCTGACAGGTAAGCCTATGCCACTCGCTATGCTAACATTTTTCCAGCTACTCTGGTTGTGGAACGAAGAGCACACAAAGATCGGAACCGGTGCACACGCTGAAACTGTCACGTAGGCTACAAATAAAACACCCCCCTGTTCGTGTTAACGCTCGACTTTCCTGGAAATGTTCAACAAAAAACGGAGCAGCGTATGTACCGCTCAATCATTCTCTCAGCGTTCCTCGCCCTTGCATTTTTTGCTTTTACAGCAGTGGCGCAACAATCGGAAGCAGCAGCTTCCTCGAAGAAAGTCGCAACCTTTACCGTCAAAGGAATGACCTGTATGGGATGTGTTTCCAAAGTAAAGAAAGCAGCCCTCTCCGTCGACGGCGTTCTGGATTGCGATGTCTCTCTCAAGGATGGTGTTGCCAAAGTTAGTTATGATCCAGAAAAAGTGAACGAAAAGCAAATCTTAGCCGCTTTGCAGAAAACCGATTACACAGTTTCCTTAGGAACAGGTGATAAAACCACAACGGACAACGCAGAAACCTCCACAAAGTCCAAGAAAAAACACGAATGCAATACCGCCGACTGCTGTAAATCCAAGTAAACACAGGAATTTCTCCCGTTTGTCGTCTTAGACCTGTCTTTGAAAAACTCCTGCCCTCTTCCCGTTTGAGAAGAGGGCTGTTTTTTGTTACACAACCAGAGGAGTAACGATGATTGAAAAACGTCGATACGAAACAACCTTCATTATCAACGGTGGATTAGAAGAACTTATGGTTCAGCAGCTTACCAAAGAAGTGCTGAACCTCATCCGCAACAACGGAGGTGAAATCATTGCATGGCAACAGATGGGACGCCGTCGTCTGGCATACCCCATCGAAAAGAAAGTCAACGGCTACTACATCTACGTCTACTACGATGCTCCTCCTCTCCTCCCTGCGCTGCTGGAGCGATTCTTCCGCCTGGAAGAAAACATCCTTCGATTCCTGACGGTTCGCCTCGACAAACGGGGAATCGAATACCGCGATCAGTGGATTGCAGCAAAGGGGCTCACAGCACCAACCGAGAGCGATTACCAGATGGAAGCTATCGAAGAAGCAATTGCCTCAGAGGAAGAAATTGCCGTATCGGCCGAAAGTCCTGCTGAGGAAACAGCCTCTTCACCAGCGGAAGAATCAACATCCGAAGAAGTTGAACCGACAACAGAGGAGAACCAGCAATGAAAGTTGTCCTGCGACAAGACGTTCCTGATCTGGGCTCCATCGGTGACGTAGTGAATGTCAAAGACGGATACGCTCGGAACTACCTGATCCCGCGCGGTCTTGCTTATTATGCTTCTCCGAAAGCACTGAAGCTGATCGAACAGGAGAAAAAGCGATACGAACAGCGAAAGCAGCAAGAAATTGCGAATGCTCAGGAATTGGCTGAACAACTCAGTACCCTGCAAATTACTATTCCAATGAAAGTTGGTGAAGGGGGACGCCTCTTCGGAAGCGTTACGCCGCAGATGATTGCTAAAGAACTGGAATTGTTAGGATACGTTATCGATCGACGATCGATCATCATTGACGAGCCGATTAAGTCCTTAGGAATCTTCGATGTGAAGATTCGCCTCCACCCTGAGGTCATAGCTGCATTGAAAATCTGGGTAATCAGCGAAGAAGAAGAAGTCTAACAATCTCCCCCACCTCCTCACCCATCGAGGAGGTGGTCCTTTTTTCTACGAAATACCGCCATAAAACTCTTCCCTTGACGCCGTCCTCATTTTCTGGAGCGCAAAAGCATATTGCTGCCAAGCAACACAGCAGTTGCACCAACCAGGATTGGCACAACCTCCAAAAATCCAAACGTCCACTCTGAGGGAATCAACTTCAGAAGAAAGCCGGCTAACAGCAATTCACCGAAGAGAATGGACAGAATGCAACTCAGAGGATGCACTCGATCCGCAAAGTACAGCGCAGCGATGGTAGTTGGAAACAAAACTGCCAATCCAGTAAACGCATTTTTCGCGATCGCAAAGATCGTCGCTGGCGGCTGCACAGCAATTGCCAATCCAGCGACTGCCAATATGACGACCAGCCATCTGCCCAATCTTGTCTGTTGTTCCAGCGGCGCTGTCGGTGCCAGAAGATCGGTGTATACATCCCGCGTCAACATTGAACTCAGCGCTAAAAGCTGAGAGTCCATCGTGGACATAAAGGCTGCCAGGGCACCCATCATCACCAGCGGGGGGATCCATTCCGGCGCATACGCACTCAGCATCATTGGCAAAATCTGATCTGAAGCTTTCCCTTCCAACCCCGGAAATTTCAGATGCCCCCAGATGCCAATCAGTACCGGACAGAGAAACAACGTGACGGTAACGATCGGGTACAGCAGCGCGGTGATGTAGAGTCCCCGTGCACTCCGGGCGGTGTAGTACCGCATAAAAATCTGCGGAAACATTGGAATGCTGACAATCCACAGAATCATAAAACTGATCCACTTCTGTGGCGTAAAGTATCCGTCGACTCCTTCACGGGAAAATAGTGATGGATGTTGGCGCCACACTGCCACATTTGCCTGTGCAAATCCGCCCAGAGCTTCGGCAATTGTAAACAGCGCAAGGAACATAAAGACAAACATCATAATTCCCTGAAACGCATCGGTCAGTGCCACACTTCGCATCCCGCCCAACCATACGTAAGCAACCATAACAGCCGTCAGCAGGAAAGCACCCCAGAAATAGGGAATTTCACCACCAGTCAACTGCTCCAGCAGATATCCCGCTCCAATTGGCTGAATCGCAATGTAGGGTAATGTAAACACAACCATCACTGCCATATAGAGCAGTGCTAAGGGTTTGGATCGGAGTTTTTTCTCGATCAATTCTGCCGGTGTGATGCATCCTAATTGCTTTCCCTGCCGCCATATAGGAAGTCCCACGAAAAAGATGGAAAATACAACCAATGCCGTACCATACGCCATCATCGCATAATAGCTCAGTCCAATGCGGTATCCAGCTCCGGCAAATCCGAGAAAAAAGAACGCACTGAAATTCGTAGCGATCATTGTAAAGAACAGCAACAGAATCCCCAATCCCCGATTCGCCAGGAAGTAATCCTCTGGTGTTTTCGCCACTTCCATTCGCCGGGCAATCAACCCCAGGGCAAGCGCAATTAGGACATAGGCAATCAGAGCAACGTAGATCATTGCTGCTCTTCTTGTTGTCCAACTGCCCGCCACAGTGCCCAGACAATACCGATCAAAACACCGTGCAAAGCAGCGATATAGAACACCCAGAATGGCAACCCCAACCATCCCAATGTCGGCGGTTGATACCAGTGCCAGAGATCAACAGACAATAGCACCATTACGACCAGGATTCCCAGCCAGAAAGAGCGTCGGCGCCACATTTCGTGTCCCCTACTTATGCAACAGCATCTAAAGCTTGCTGCACATCTGCCACCAGATCGGCTGTATCCTCAATACCGCACGATAATCGCACCAATCCTTCGGTAATGCCCAGGCGACGTCGGAGCGATTCCGGTACCGATGCGTGCGTCATTGTCACTGGATAACACACCAGTGACTCGACGCCTCCCAGCGATTCAGCCAGCGTGAAAATCTGCAAACGATCAATAAAAGCAAAGGCTTTTTCCTTGCTTCCCAAATCGATGGAAAGCATTCCTCCGAAGCCCGTCATCTGGCGCTGCGCCAGCGTATGCTGCGGATGCGATGGCAATCCGGGATAATAAACAATGTGAACTGCCGGATGCTCTTCGCACAATTGGGCAATAGCAAGAGCATTTTTCTGATGCTGTTCCATCCGCACTGCTAAGGTCTTCACCGAGCGGAGGCACAACCAGCAATCAAAAGGCGACGGAACTGCTCCAACGGCATTCTGAAGAAACTGGAGCTGCTCAGCAATCGCTGAATCTTTGACAACGACTGCCCCTCCAACCAGATCGCTATGCCCCCCAAGGTATTTGGTCACCGAATGGATCACGATATCGGCTCCAAGTGTCAACGGACGCTGGAAATACGGACTCATAAAAGTGTTGTCTACAACAAACAATAGCTGGTGCTGGTGCGCAATCTCACTCACCGCAGCAATATCCGTTAGCCGCATCGTTGGATTCGTTGGTGTTTCCGCATAAATCATCCGGGTATCTGAGCGAACTGCCATCCGTACTGTGTCCAGATCGGTCATATCCACATACTGAAATTCCAGTCCCGTTTGTGCCAGCACCTGCTGAAAAAGCCGATACGTTCCGCCGTACATATCTTCTGCTGCCAGAACGTGCGACCCCGGCGGGAGCAGTCGCAACACGGCATCAATCGCTGCCATACCGCTGGCAAAAGCAAAAGCTGCCGTTCCTTCTTCCAGCGCAGTCAGGTTCTTTTCCCACGCTGCCCGCGTCGGATTCTGCGTCCGGGAATACTCATACCCTCGATGCTTTCCCACCGCTTCCTGCTCATACGTCGAGGTCTGATACAGCGGGACCACAACCGCACCGGTCAGCGGATCCGGCTCCTGCCCTACGTGAATCGCCCTGGTTGCAAAACCGTACTTCATCCATTTTTCTCCAGTTCTTCAGCTACTTCTTTTGCAAAATTGGAGGCAAAAATACGCAAAGTTCGGGACAGGGATGGCGTATTGATGGGTAATCTACGCTACACGTTGGCGCTATCCTGTTCTTAAGGATAGTTCCAGAAAGTTGCTTCGTCAAACTGTATTTTCATTGTCAGCTTTGCAGTGTCTCGTCTTGCCTATCCTTATTATCTGGATACGACCATTCAAAATTGAGCCTCCCCCATACAAATCCCATGTGCAATACAACATAGTGTCTACACTATCAAAAAACCCCGATACTCAGAAGTATCGGGGTTCACTGTTTGCTCTCTGGCCAGCCATATACCCTACCGCACAATAGTCAGTGGTGCCGTTAATATTACTCCTCCCGGAAGCTGGAGTTGCACTACATAACTCCCAGCACTTAATTGGCGCGTGCTGATGCCCATATACTGTTTCCCTTTCATCCCATAGTACTCTTGCCACCGACCAATGATGGCACCTTTTGCATCCACCAGGGTTAATACAACCCACCCCGGCTGTGTCAGCATAAATTCCAATCGAACCTCTTCCAATGCTGGATTGGGAATGAGCCGGAGCTCTGATCGTCCTGCCCTCCAGGCACGATCTTCCACCCCGGTCACTGGAATTGTAGCACTCACAATCGTATCGCTGATTGGATTTGCATTGCGGTCATAGAGTATGACCTGCAACGGCACCTGTTTTACCCCTTCAGCCACTTTCACCATTGCCGTCAATGGAATGCTATCGGTAGGATAATAACACGGCTTCCATAGCCGGATGCCCACAACACGCTGCTGAGTTGAATCGTACAACAGCTCACTGGTTGCTTGAGGAAGCAAAAGACTCCCGCTGAGAAATTCCACAGCCTTCGCCTCTCGAATCTTTGGATCGACGGCGATAACCACATAACACACTTTTTGCTTTACATCTTGAATGGTCCAGGTACCACCGATCAGATTTCCAAGTAGAATGTTGGTTCGAATAAGAGGAATATCCCTCAGCTCCCAACACTCTTGAGGATTTCTCTTTGCACACCAGTCATCATAAATTACCTGACACGTATCTCCATCGCAATGAATGATCGTTAATACTACGCTACCAACCCAGTTCAGTGTGTAATCCACGCCTAAATTAAACTGAACGGTATTATTTGCTGCCAGTCCCTGCGGCGCATTAGGATTATTGCCGCAATCCATCACAATCTGGCTATAATACGGAGATCCGCTGTTGAAAACAGTCCAGTTTCGACTATTACCGTCAACCAGCAATCCCCCTCCATCCCACTTGAAGTTTGGATCCTGTGGGAATGGATCTGGTATTAGTTGGATGAGCACTTGCTGAATTGGCGAAGGAGGTTGTTTTTGATTGTGAATGACAAATGTTCGTCCTGATTTGTTCAGCCCCGGGTATACGAATGGGAACACCGCCAGAGAATCACACCGCGTGATTGGTGCTCTTGCACAATGAAGCTGTACTGTATCGTAGCATACTTGTCCACTGACATGGATAATCTCCAGCGCCAGTGTTACAATACCACTTGCCAGCGTTGGGGTGACCTCAAAGGTCAGGGCCACAGGAGATGCTATACAAGGAGCAGAATAGGCAATGGATCCACTGACAGCACCAAACGGCGGATTCGGAGTTAACATTGGAGGACAGGGTATACTCAGGATACTTTCCATTGTCCCTCCACTGAGGCTCCAATTAATCTGGGAAATTCCATCAGCAGGATCAGCTAAAAATATTGGCAACGTAAAAGCACAACAACTGCTATCCAGTGTCACCTGTCCAAGCGTATCACACGAAACTTGAGTACTGGTACAATTAAGAAAGTCATATTGCACAACATCACCTGCCTGAACCGTTACTACATACGGTCCCCCTGCCGAGGGAGTATATCCAGGCTGTACTATCTCCGAGACCGTATAGGTTCCCGGAGGAACAGAAATATTGTACCAGCCATCACTACCCGTTACCCCTGAATACGTAATACCGGTTGAACTGAGTGCCTGGATCGTCCACCCAGGGAATGCAAAATCACCTGGATCCACTTGTCCATTGCAGTTAAAATCGAAGAATTTTTGTCCCTGAATCCACGCTCTGGGATTGCAACAAGAATCAACTCGTAAGCTACCGTATAGTGCCGATGTTAAACTGCCTGCTACATTTAACCCATGAGCATTCCCAAACAGTGGTCCTGCATTTTCAACAACAATTTCAAGACAGTTTTCACCCTGCACGATGGCGATGATAGTATCAATCACTAATGCTGGGGAGAGATAAGCTCCTCCTCCACGGCTACCAATTTTTTGCCCATTCCAGAACACTGCCACGGTATCATCAGCATATACCTCTAAATTTAATCGTCCAATGCCACCGCTATCGACACAGACACAACGCCGGTAGACATATGTACCATTAACGTTGTTGGAGGCCGAACCATACACAGCTATCCATCGAGAATTTGTCAAGGGACCCGCCCATGCTGGATGTTTTTGAATTGTTGTTGCCGGTCGAGGCTCAATTGTCCCCGGCAACGGATCAGAAACAACGATCCAATACGGATCGGGTACTCCTACAGGTAATGCAGTACCTGTCATCGGATCATATCCTGTGTTCAAAATCAGCTCATTGGTATGGCAAGAATCCACAGGATTCTCAGCAATGCATGGGATATCTGATCTCAGTGTCTGTTTGCACACAACCTGCCTTTCTCTATCGCGGAACTGAACTGTGACCGTAAAGATCCCACTACCGCCAGGTGGTTGCTGCAGGCAAAAGTATCCGATGGGGTATGTACCAATCGGATAGGGAGTAATAGTTCGTTTGAAGATACCCAAAGCAGCATACTGCGTTGGTCCTAAAGCACCATAACTGACAACTTGAGCTCCCCCAACGCCCCACGTAATCTCCCATACATCGGAGCGATGATTGGTAATCCATACTTCATATCGACAACAGCCTGTCAGACCATCAATGCCCTGAAACTGTAACTCCCCTTGGACTTTACATGCTGCTGATTTACACTTGCCAGCAGATCCCGCATCCG
The DNA here is from genome assembly GCA_015490805.1 of Candidatus Kapaibacterium sp. Lineage (GTDB taxonomy): Bacteria > Bacteroidota > Ignavibacteria > Kapaibacteriales > WFXC01 > WFXC01. The sequence continues at coordinate 17,887 of WFXC01000022.1, read as the reverse complement.
CAATATCACGTATCTCCTTCTCCTGAAGTCCTCGCCGAAAAATTTCTAACTCATCAATTCTCCCCATATATCCCTCTCCAATGCTTAGATCTGCCGCGTTTTCCAGACTGGAAACTCCAGGGTGTCCAGCCGGCGTTGGTATCGTTGTATGCAAGTTCCCGTCGATAAAAAATGTAACAACTGGATGCAGAGGTGCGGTATCCCTCCTCACAACAATTGCTACATGGTGCCATTCCCCATTAAACAGAGTTGGTGCTGGAGTAATGTAGTCATATGCTCCTGTAGTGGAACCAAGACCAACACCAATACGATTCTGAATCAAATACACTTCATATCCCACATAAATATTCGGTGAGAGGCTGTCTACTTTGCGCAACAACCACTGAGGATAATTTTGCTGTGCCCTGGGCAGAAGCCAAAAGTCAATGGTGAACTCGTCTTTATCTCCGAAATCTAAACTTGGATGATCATAAACCCTCACCCAGGTGGCGCCATCAAATTGCAAAGCTGTCTGCACCTTCCCCGGAACCGATGGTAACGGTCCAGTAAGAACCCCATTATTAAACACCGGAGCAGCGATAATATCCTCAATTTGATGTACTCCGGCAGGATCATCCATAGGCCACCAGGCAACCAATTGATCCGGTGGCGGGACACAATCCCGTACCTGTGCGTATCCTGTGTGGTGCCATACTCCAAGAACCATTGCAACGAAAAAACCAAAAAATACAGGTACTTTCATCACTGTGGCTCCTTGTCGTTCGACTCACTCTATGGGCTGCGTGACATTGATAATTGCCACTTACTTAAATGCAAACTTAGCATTTCAATGCTTCCAAGTCAACAGAAAAATTCCGACTTCTCTGTAGGATTTTTCTGACGACCACCAATGGCAAAATGTCCCGGTGATGGTACTCCGCTACCACTCAGGTTTACACAGATAAAATAGCCTGTGAGATCCTCCTTTTTTCTCTACCCTCTCAGACAAACACTAAATCCTGTCCATCGCGAAGTCTCTTCACATCCTGTTTTACTCAAACATCCAAGCTCTCTGCAATTGCAGGACTTTATCGCACCGCAGGCACTATTGTTGCGCCTGTATGGGTTGAAGTCTGCCAGCGGATGATGTACACTCCGTTGCTGAGATCAGGAATAGGAAGGGAGAAGATGATCTTACCTGAGGTATATCGAAAGCGATACTGTGCTACCTTCGCCCCCGCCACTGTGGCCAGATCGATCTTGATAAAACCCGTAGCATTGGCAACTCCCAACAGGGTAATTGTTTCTCGATCATACCGTATCCTATGCACAATCAGTGTAGCAGAAGATAAAGAATCTGCAACTGCCAGCGGCAGCGGTCGGCCAATCCAGTAGAGAAATCCCCCGTATTCAAACACTGAACCTGACACTGCAACTCCTGTAGCGTAACTGCTTATGTGCGATAGCAGCCGCTGCTGCGCTGTCGCTGCCCACTGAGCACCGGCTCCAACACTGCCTCCACCCCAGAAAATGCTCTGTCCCCACATTGGAGTGAGGAGCATCCACCACAGCAGAAATGTTCTACAGCGTTTCATCGTTGCACCCCCATCCGTTGACTTCTGGGTTTTTCCTGCTCGATCGGCATTCGATGCTCCAATGCCCACTTATCCTTTCGAACACCGGTCACCTGCCAGGATACTTTCAATCCCGGTTTTCCTCCAGCAATCACAAACCGATTGTCTCGAATTTCTTCCTTGATATACACCGGCGCATAGCCACCGACACACGTTAGCTGATACCGGAAGTCCTCGTTTAACGCTTCGAACCACTCCGGTAGTTCGACAACTGCCTCCCCGTGCTGATCGCATATGGCAATACCATCGTACACATTCTTCATCTCAGGACTTTCTACAAAGAAGTGGTAGAGATACTTGTTCTCAGGATCCAGCGGATGATCGATTCGGAAGCTTCCACCGCCTTTTGTAATGGTGCCAGAGACCGTCAAATTGCCGCTGATCCCCACGTTGCCTCCAACGGAAAGATCGCCGGGAAACTGGGTAACAGTCCGTTGAATAACAACACTGTTCAGTCCAACCCCGCCCACGGTTATACGGGTATCGGAATTGATCGAACCATCAACCTGCAGATCATCGCCAAATTCAACGCTTCCGGTATCAACTACCAGAGCAGTGATCATTGGCGGATTAGCGCGCAAGCGCAACGCCGGGAAAAACCCACGACTTTCCATCACAACCCCGCCTTTCACTGAGAGAGCAACGCCGGCAACAAATCCCATGTAATCGGATTCGATACGTACAACTGCGTCATCAGCGTACGGATCAGAACCCGGCGTGCCGTTGGTCCATCCCTTAAAAAGAGCTGCGGAAGTTGAACGACTCGTATCAGCTCGTACCACTCGCAACGCAATGCCACCTCCTCGCTGTAGCACATCTAACGCCACACCTGTCGAGCCGTTGGATTTATTGTGGACAAACACAACAGGGCTGGAAGAGTGAGAACGGTTCTCCACATAGAACGATGCCTCGATGTCCGGTGTTTGGAGCGATTCCCGCAGCCGTTCGGTGACGATTTTCATCCCCGTTCCCCGCCCCTGATGCCGCACTACAACACCCGCAGCCACGGATCCGGAGTCTGTCAAATCCACCATCAAACCATAGCCACTCCCTGTCTGCTTCAACTGGGCAATCGGCGCGTCGAAATACCGATCGGTTGCTCCTTCCGCATACAACACTGCGCTGTTCCGCAACTGTCCCGTTCGAGCATTCAGTGGTTTATAAAATGCTGCGGTATATCCACTGCCCAGAGAATCGATCACCCGCAATGCATCTGAGGCATATCCCCTTTTCCAGATTTCAACCACTGGCTGATTCGGCGTATAATTGCCCGCTACCGGACCGTAGGCAAAGCGAGCAACGGTACTGTGATAGCGAGAAAAACTTTCCACATTAAGCGTTACTGAGCGACTGCTGGTATCCGCATACAGTTCCGCCGCTCCGCCTTTGCCAAAGCTGCTTGCTTCAATCGCCGCTCCCCATCCCTCTCCATGCGCTGCCACGATCGTTGCACTACCTGCTGATGGATCATTGTTCTGAGGATCACTCTCGCTATAAGCAACAATGGCGGAACCATCAGCCAGATCTCCGGTGTTGCTGACATAAATAGTCGGTGCGATACCTTCGCTCACCGCTCGAATGGCACTGGCGTCGAAACGGACCGGGAAACGATTTTCTACCTCAATCGCTGGTGCCGAACCTTCACTGATGACTTCGAGCACACTTCCGGCTCCATCATTGCGAGCTTCGAATCGGGCAACAGGTGTCACTCCCTTTTGTACAATCCAGAAAGCAGGAACGTTGGCGAGATCCACTGTATCCTGAAATGGCAGGGTAAAAGCCACAGCTAAATCCCAATCCCAAACTAACTGATCCCCATCGAATTTCATCACCTGCCCTTTGCTCGCCCCTTCCGTATTGATTTTCGACAGCGTAATACTTCCATCAGCAATCTCAAAAGTACCGATGGCATCCTGCTCCACGTGCTTTGCCATCAAACTATACGGAACAGCCGTCAGTTGCACTCTTGGACGGAATTCCTCTTGTCCCGCAACGGTAATGCCCAGCCAGAGCGGTTGTGAAAAGTCTACCCCGCTCAGGGCATTGACACTGCCTAAAATGACGTTAAACACTCCCTTTTCCATCCGAACGCGCTGTGTCTCGCTCCACAGTGCAACGCCACCGGTCGGTTGTGCATAGAGCTGAAAGGTTACATCATACTCTTCATCAGGCAACGCAATGCCATTGGCATCGGTCAGAATACCCTGGTAGCTTATAACGGTTGGGACTTGCGCCTGAATGCTAATGTTGCCACTAATCAGGATACTAACACCCACTATGCTGATTCGCAAAAAAATGCCGAAACGCATTCTGCCATCCCATTGATTTATTCAACAAAAGTTTCTCGGCAAGTTTCGGCAAAGAGCGTTTCTTCAGCATAGATGCGAAAGCAGACATAGCAGCACTGCACTATCCACGCGGACGGAAGGAGCAAAATGCTTTCTTGCTTTTCCTCCACTGAGGGGCTCTCTACTTGCCTCTATTCAGCACTATCGTTTACTTTGCTCACGCAGGAAGAAAACAAATATACGAAACTCAATATTACAAATCGCTGCATTCTGCTTTCTCCTTTTTGGGAGTTGACCGAACCTGGACACTCCCTTGCTCAACAACCTGATGGAGAAAAGTTTCCATCTTCGCTGCAGAATCTTCCCAATCAAATCGGCGTGCCCATCGGACTGCTCCTTCGGAGAGGCGGTGCCGCAATGGCTCGGATTCCCAGATGGCGCGTATGGCTGCTGCCAGAGCCTCAATATCGCCATACGGATACAACAATCCCGTTTCCTGATGTCGCACCGAATCCCGCAATCCGGGAACGTCAGCAGATACGACCGGTGTTCCGCAGGCATTGGCTTCGATGTTCGTAATTCCCCATCCCTCTTTCATCGAAGGATTGACCACCCCCCATACTTTCGACAGGTAATGAACTTTTTCTTCTTCCGACACATAACCGGTAAAAATCGTGCGATCGGCAATCCTCAGTTGTTGCGCTAACCGTTCCAGCGTGGGCTGGAATGATCCTCGCCCTAAGATAAATAGCTTCGCTTTCGGGAACGCCGGTACCAGCCTGGCAAACGCTCGCAGCACGTGGTCAACGCTTTTGTACCGCTTCAAACGCCCGAAATATGCAACCGATGGATAGGAAGTTTTTTCTCCAACCCGAAACGGAAAAGCATCCTGATCAATGCAGTTCGGAATAATCGTGAAATTCTCCCGCGGAAATCCTCGCTGCACATACTCTTCCAGCGTGCTCTGGCTTACAACAGCAAAGGGAACGTTCCGATATACCCGATCAACCAATTTCTCTGCCAGATAAACATAGCTTCCTGCAATGGGATTGGTTTCCAGAAAAATACTGCGACCAAAAAAATGATGTGCGATAACCGCCAGTGGCTCCCGAACGTAAAGCGGCGTATAAAACGGAATTTTGTTTAAGTCATCGACGACGATGTCAAAGTGCTGATGGCGAAAAACCCGGTAGTACCACAGAGGAACCACGTAATTAAACAGTGCTCGCGATCCCCGGCGAATGATCGTGATGCCGTCCAGCACTTCCTGCCGTGCTGCCTGGGGAAAATGGGAGCAAAACAGGGTCACCTGATGCCCACGCCGAACCAGCCGCGTAAAGATCTCTTTGAGGTGAATTTCTGCCCCTCCACTGAGCGGGTTCGTCCAGTCCTGCCAGTTAATGACCAGAATCTTCATCACACCCTACGCAACATCCAACAACATCATTTCCTCTTGAAACCGCGACAGCAACTCCTCCCGAAGCTGTCGATACGGCGGTGTTCGCAACTGTGGATCGCGTTCTACAATGGCAAACGCTTCCCGACGTGCCTCCGAAATAATATTGCCATCCCGAACCAGGTCAATGAACCGAAATTCTGGTAATCCTGACTGCCGTGTTCCCAACAGATCGCCAGGACCTCGCAATTGAAGATCCACTTCTGCAATTTCAAATCCATTGGTGGTGCGTTCCATCGTCCGCAGTCGCACGATCGTTGCGCTTCGCTCCGAAGCGGCATCCTTTGCCGAAAGATGATACCGGAAATGATCTCTCGTGACCAGGAAGCAGTAGGACTGGACAGCGCCACGCCCCACCCGTCCTCGCAGTTGATGGAGTTGTGCCAATCCAAAGCGCTCCGCGTTTTCAATCACCATAATCGTTGCCTGCGGTACATCAATGCCTACTTCAATCACCGTTGTAGCAACCAGAATATCATACTCCCGGTTCTTGAATGCGCGCATCACATCTTCTTTCTCGTACCAGAACATCTGTCCATGCAACAATCCAATCCGCAGATCTGGAAAAATCTTCTGTTGCAAATATTCGTAATGCTCTACTGCTGATTTCAACTGCAATTTTTCCGACTGTTCCACCAATGGATATACAAAATACGCCTGATACCCCTGCTGCACCTGTTCCCGAACGAACTGGTACAGCTCCGGCAAATCGCTCTCAAACACAACTTTTGTCATCACCGGTTTCCGCCCTTTCGGCATTTCATCAATGATAGAAACATCCAGATCGCCATACAGCGTCATCGCCAGCGTTCGCGGAATCGGCGTAGCAGACATCACCAAGATATGGGGCGCCACACCTGCCTGCTGATACGATTGCATTGCCCGCTCCCGAAGCGCCGCCCGCTGCATAACGCCGAATCGGTGCTGCTCATCAATGACAATCAACCCCAGGCGATGGTATTCAACGGTCTGCTGAAATAAGGCGTGGGTCCCTACAATGACGTTTGCCTCACCAGCAGCTATCTGCTCCAGCAGTTCCTTCCGCAATTTCTGCTTCTGTCCCCCAACTAACTGGACAACGGTAATGTCCAGCGGCTCCAGATACTGCTGGAACGTATGGAAATGCTGCTCTGCTAAAATTTCCGTTGGTGCCATAATCGCCGCCTGAAAGCCGTTATCCACCGCATAAACGATTGCCAATGCAGCAACGATCGTCTTGCCGGAGCCAACATCACCCTGCAACAATCGATTCATTGGTTCCGAACGCTGGAGATCAGCGATAATTTCCCGAAGCACCCGCTTTTGTGCTCCGGTCAGCTCAAATGGCAGGCTGTCCAGCAACTGGCGCGCCCGCGGACTTTTTTGCAGCATCGGCAAAGCTCTGGATCGTAACTTTAACCCGCGATGGCGAAGTGCCAGCAGAAGCTCAAAGAAGAAAATTTCCTCAAATTTTAGCCGATTACGTGCCTGCTGCAACCGTTGTGGAGAGGTGGGAAAATGAATCTCTTGTAGTGCCGTAGCACGATCCAGAAATCGGTACTTCTCCAGAAGACTCTTCGGTAGTGGATCTCGAAGCTCCGGCAAATAACGATCCAGCGCTGAACGAATAATTTTTCGCATCACTTTGGAAGTAATCCGAGCCCTGTGCATTGCCTGCGTCATCGGATATTTGGGCAGGATCCCTCCCTGATGGTACGTTTGCGCATCTTCCTCGTCCAGCGTCTCCACCTCCGGATGATGGAATTGCACCTGCCCATACCGTCCCAGTTCCGGTCGCCCGCTGATAGCAAGCCACTCTCCGACGTGAAACCGCTTGCGGTAATACTCAATGCCGTTCCAGAACAGCATCTCCGCCATATCTCCTGAATCATCCCGGACCGTCACCACCAGCAATGAACGGTTGTTCCGCAACGAGCGGAGTTCTTTCTGGACGACCCTACCAACTACTGTCACTTCCGTGTAGAGCGCGACTTCTGAATTTTCAAACAACGGAGAATGGTGGGATGCAGACAGCCGCTGCCGCAATTGTCGTATTGATTCCATCGCCGTCCGATCGATGTATCCTCGTGGCAGGTAGTACACCAGGTCCTCCACATTCCGAATGCCGGAACGCGCTAATGCTTCCGCCCGTGCTGGACCCACGCCTTTCAGATACTGAATCGCTTCGAGACCACTGTTTCGTTGCTGCTGCACGAATTCACCTTCGTTCGATCGCTCCTTCCCTTCGCAATGTTGACGTTGCCACTGCTCCGTTGTTTTGGAAAAATTGCCATTCTGCAAACTCCTCAAAACAGTACTATTGGTTTCGTCATAACTAACGGTGCACCGACAGCTATCAGCACTCTTTGTACAGCGCTGCACCTAAAAGCCACAGTATTCCAATTCCCTGCTGTCTGCTCTCATACAAGCTACAATTCCGGATTGCACATTCTTGCTACCACACGCTACCATATCGCTTTGACAAGAACCTTCTCAAAAGGGTAGCACACCGCAATGATTTCCCTGTGTTTCGGTATTTTTAGTTTCTGTTGCAATCGAAGCGACGGTGTTCAACAACAGGAGCCGTACAATGAAAAAGCCGTATGCACTGTGGATTATCCTGATGCTGCCGGTAGCTTTGCCAGGGTGGTCGCAATGGACCTTCGGGCTCAGTGGTAGCTATACGCTCCCCTCAGGTCAACGGTTTTCGGCGGTTAACAGGGAGTACGCTTCTGCAACCCTTTCGCTGTTGAACCGACAGTTCTGTCATTGGTGGTACGGAGTCCGGTTCGACTATGGCTTTCTTCAGCGAAAACCGAATTTGGATTCCCTCACCGTTAGCTATCAGAATGCTGCTATACTTTCTGGAGAGCTCCGATGGTTTCCCTGGCTACCTACCGATATCCCATTTTATGTTGCTGGAAATCTGAGTTTTAGTGATGTTGGCCATACACCACGCAGCGTTCGCTTCTCTCAACAATCTGCTACAGAAGATGAACCATCGCCTTCAGGAATTGGCTTTGGGATTGGAATCGGCTACCTGCTCTTCTACTCTTCTCACTGCTGTGACTGGTTTCTGGATGTATCGATCCGCTATCATTCATACAACGGCATCTGGCGAAGTGATACTCGCCCGCATCTCTCCGGATTCGGACTACACTTTGGTGGATTTGTCAAACTGTAAAGGAACAACCGGATGGAAAAACAGGTACAACGATGGTGGTGGCGAATCCTCTGCGGTTTGCCAGCCCTCTTACTTTTTCACTGTTCAACACCGCAAATGGCGGTGTACGATGATGCGCTGGACATCAAACCGGAGCGCCAGTTCGCATACGAAGTTGCGCCCTGTATCGATACGACGAACCCGGATGGCAACCGTCGGGATGGACGAACGCTGCGCGGGCAGGTGCTGGAGCTGGTTATTCTCGCTCAGGACACTGCTCGCAAAGACACTTTTTTCGTTTTCCTGAACAAAGGCGTAGCAGATCCTGAGCGATGCGTTGAGCATATTCCTCTCCGAGACGTTATCCTCCCTGCTCTGGATTCACCGATGGTACGAAACCAGTGGAACAATATCAACAAAATCCGCAGCTATAACAATGTCACCGGGATTCCAGAAATTCGAGAAGTACCGGTACGCGTGATCACTGATTGCGATTGTGATCCGCTCCGTCTTACTTTCCGCTTTCGTCCCCGCATCGGCTGGAAGTGTCCGCAACGGACCTGTTTACCTTTCTTTGTTGAACTCCGTGCCATTCCTGCGATCTTTTCCTATGCAGACTATCCCACGCGACTTTCAATGGAATATCGCAAACAATTCACCAGCGAAATCGCCATTGGCTGGCGGTTCGGTATCCACACGTTCGACGCTTTTCTCAAAGAAAAAGCATCACCGTGTAACAAAAAAACAACTTTCACAGAATTCTCTTCCGATGCGCCGCAGGATTTCTGCTATCGATGGGGCATTGGTTTAGCGTTTACCAGTCCACTGGGCATTTACAATGCTTTAAGTCCCACACCGCCGGAGGACATCAACCGTCCAGCGTTGCTGCTGCATCTCCGATACCAGTTTGATCGGACATTCGCGTGCGTTCGCCCCTTCATTTATGCCCAGGCGGGAGTTGCTCTGGACCGTGCAACCCGTAAGCTATGGAAGTTCCGGATCGCCGGCGACGCCGACATTGAGGCTGCCGTCGATAAAATTGATCTAGACACCGCATGTCTTAATGCTTACCTGCCTTATGGAACCATTCTGCCTTCTCTCAATTTACTCCTGGATGCTGGACTTCCTCCAATTACATGGGGTATCGGAATCGGTCTGGAGTTTCCCCTCTTCTCCTGGCTGGACATCGCTGCAGATATCGGCTATCGCTCCTGGGGTATTGCGGATCTGCTGCGCTATCAGGGAACGGAAATTCCCGTTCCTCGACGCGTGGGACAGTGGCGACTCCGAATCGGTGTAACATTGTAAAGAAATGGAGGAAGAGCAAATGAAATTTCTGGGAGTAGTTCTCGGAGGATGGTGGCTGGCTTTCCTGCTCCTTGGCTGCCAAACAGAAGTTGAACTCCAGCAAACTCAGCTCCCGCCCGGTAATCTGGGCAAGCACATCAACTCCGCTGCCGACGAAATCAATCCTGCTATTCCACCCCGAACCCCCTTGCTCTACTTCACAACCGATCGGCAAGGACAGCAGGACCTGTGGGTCGCCCGGCAAGCAGGTAACACTTTTGACTCTGCACGTCCGAATCGGACGATACTGAGCCGTTTGCTCTCGCTGGCACTGACCAATGATGGATCCATTGCTTTTCTCACCGACACCAGTGGAATCTTCGCAACTGGCCATCCGCTGGATGAGCTCTATGCCAACCGATCTGGCAGTCCCGTTGGTGGTCTGGTAGGTGGAACTGACCTCTTTTCCTTTATGCTCCACGCAGACAGCAGCTACGAAATTCGCAATCTCCGAATATTGAATTCTTTCTACTGGGACGCTCATCCTGCGGTTGCACACTGGAACGATACGCTCCTGCTCATTTTTTCCTCCGATCGCCCTGCTCCCACGGGATCCGATGGGAACCCCATTGGTTTCAGCGTCCCATTCCGGAACCAGCAATCTGTTGTCCGGAACGACACCATCAGCGGCAATGCGGATCTGTACTTTGCTTTCTTCGTTAATGGGAAATGGACACCGCCGCAAAATCTCAATGCCGCCTTCGGCAAAAAAATCAACACCGTTGCTAACGAATACTCCCCTTTCCTTTTCTGCGTTCCTCGATCTCCAAAGTTGTACTTTGCCAGCGATCGCAACACAGGCAAGCTCAATCTTTACCGTGCAACTTTGCAGATCAATTTTGGTCAGCAGATGATTGTAGTTAAATCCATTGAAATGTTGCCTCAGGATAGTGCGGGGATCAATACTGCTGACGCCAACGAAATGTTTCCGTTCATCCCTTTCCCGCACCTTAACCAGCGCCAATATGAAATCTACCTTGCCTCTGACCGTGATGATACGACCCGACATTGGGATACTGCTCGCTATGCACTTCGCAAACGCGGAAGTTTTACCATCAAGAACGTGGGAAAATTCGATCTCTATCGTTTTCCGCTGCAAGAAGAGTGCCGTCCTCCGCAACTGTTCTACACCGTCGTCCTGCGGAATGCCCTGAACCCCTCGGAACCCGTGCTCCAGCCAATCATCGAAATTGTGGTCAATGGCAAACGCACGCGTTACCACACCGATTCGCTCTTTCTCCGCCTGCGCTGTGGTGATCACATTGCTGCCTTCGGCGGCTCCCTATACGACTCAGTGCAATGCATCCCTGCGCCACAGGCTTTAAGTCACTATACGTGGCAAAAAGTGACACCGGTCGATACAATGGTGATTGAACGTCAGAAAAAAATCCAGCAGCAAGTGGTTGCAAACAAAAAAGATGCTTTTACCACTATCATTGACACCACCGTTTTTGCCATTCCGATCAATCAGTTTGGCAAGATTCGGACGCAAGCTAACGAGAAAATCCTCGGCGTACAGCTTTATGGCGATTCTCTCAAGGTCACGATGGCAATAACACGTCGTAAACTCGACAGCAGCAAAGCAAAATTCAAAACGGTGACAACAACCCTGCGGTGGAAAGACACGCTCATTGTATGGGATACAACAACCGTTGCAGCATATCGCGAATTTGCCCCCTCGGTTCTGACAGTCCGGAACGCTTTCCCTTCGTGTAATCCCCATTTCGCTTATCAGGAAGATGTTCTCATCTTCGACACCATCTGGGTTACTCCAGCATACATCTCTTATCCGCCGTGCGTTCGTGAATTTACAAAGGATGAACACTTCATCCGAAACGTTCCGTATTTCCAGACTGCTTTCTGGGAAGTCAACACTCCTCGAAATCTGGAACGACATTTAGCGTTGTTCCGCACCGCTGCTTTTCGAGACGCTGGGTTTATCGAGCTCCACCGCAAAAATCAGTACTGGGGACCGGAGCATCCCATCCGTGCTGGTAGACCAGCCGCTGAACAACTCTGGGAAAAGCGAGTGTGGCAATACCGATGCTATGCCCGCATCGTTGAGAAAAATTTGCGGATTATGCAAAAAGCAATCAACGACACCCTATTGCCAGCTTACGAACAGTTGCTGCGTAAACTTTACGGTGATCCATATCAGGCAGTACCGGAAGAGAAACTGATCATTCAGGTCACAGCGTTCAGTGATCCGCGCCCAATCCGCCGGGGCTGGTACGTTGGCGACACGGTTCGTTATTTTGCTGCAGCGTTCGATAGCTCCACACATCAGGTGCGGTTTGCAGGAGCGCGGCCCGTCATTATCCGTCCCAAAGCTTCGCTGGTTGGGACAGACAATGACACGCTTTCCAAGCTGCGGGCATATTATGGCTACCAGGAATTGCTGTATCGACTCCGGCAGAGCCCTCTTTTCCAGCGTTTTGAAGCAGCAGGAAAAGTGCTGTTGCCAACCGACGTCCAGTCACCAGAGGATTTCTATCGCAAAGCAGCAGATCGCAGCATCTGGATTCTGGTGGAAGGACGATATGTGGACACAACCGAGCAAGCAGAAATCTACGGATACCGCAACACCGCTCTGCTTTCCCAATGTGATCCGAAAGCGATCCGATCAAAAGACTTTTTTGAATACGATGACGTTCGCCGAATCGACATTACGATCCATCGCATTCGTTTTCGACATCGAGAAATGCGCCCTTCGCCGTGTGGATGTGGCGAGTAACGATTTTGTATTATCTACTTCTCGCCGGGAGCACACACTTCAGTGTGCATTCTCCACCGATAGAGCTGCTGCTTTGTCAGCAGGACGCTTTCCAGAACGCTTTGCTTCTGGCAAAAGAGAAAAGTTACCGGACCAAGCCAGCACTTTCAATTTGGTATTCCCAGTGGCAGAATACGCTTACTTCTCTGTAAGCTACTGCCGCGCGCCGTCCCCCAGTGCTCTGATTTCTGACTGTCCGGTCAGCACTGGCTGCCCGGCGCTTCGTAGTACGAATCGCTTGGCGATCGAATCCAGCTCAACCGCTAATTGGGCTAAGGACTGAGCCGTCTGCGCCAGTTGTGTCACGCCCGCTGCACTCTGCTCAATAACCTGCGACAATTGGGAAATGCTTCGTGCCATTTCATCGACTGTCGCTGATTGCTGCGTAATAGCACTGGCAATCTGTTCTGCTAACGCTTGCGATTCTTCCGCAGCGCCCAAGATATTCTCCAGTGAACTACGTGCAGAAGTTGTTAGCTTCTTGCCTTCCTGTACAACTTGTTGCACCTGCTGCATCGAATCCACTGCAGCACCTGTTGCTTGCTGGAGACCTTCGATAATCTGTGCAATTTCCTGCGCAGATTCTGCTGTCCGCTCTGCTAATTTTCGAACCTCATCTGCAACAACAGCGAATCCCCGCCCTGCTTCTCCAGCACGTGCGGCTTCAATGGCTGCATTTAACGCCAAAAGGTTAGTTTGATCTGCTATTTCTTTGATTACCTGCGTGATCGTTCCGATGGTTTCAGTAGCTGTATGGAACTTTTCAATCTGTCCCATTGCTGTCCCAACTCGCTCTACAATGATTTCCATTTGGCGAATTAGTTGCTGCAGAACCTGGCTTCCATCCTGCGCAACCTGGGCAGTTTTTGTTGCTGCCTCTGCCGATCGCTGCGTATTCTGTGCTGTTTCACTACTGGTTGCTGCCAGTTCCTCGATACCGGTGGCAATTTCGTTCGTCTGTGCCGTTACCTCCTGGAGCGCTGCGCTCATCTGCTCTGTGGAACTACTCATCTGCTCCGATGCCGATGCTAAATGAGCAGATGTTTCCTGCAGTTTCCCAATAATTTCTTTCCACTGCTCCAGCAACTGCTTCAAATGTCCCCGGATCAACTGGATCGATTCTTCTTCTGTCCGATCGACCTCCGAAACAACTCCTAAATTCCCCGACGCCATTTCCGATAAAATAGCTCCGATTTTCTCAGCAGACGTCCGGAATCGCTGCAAAAGTTGATGCACCTCTCGTCGCTGCTCCAGCGACTGCCATCCAATCGCAACCAAATTGGCAAAAGCAACTAATGCTGCTTCATCACGCTCATCAAATGGTTGTCCATCTTCACGTTCCGTCTCAAAAATATACCCCAAAAAGTGCGTTTTCGTCTGAATTGGGACTGCCAGCAATGTCTTCATCATTGGATGTCCCGGTGGAAATCCGCCCGCAGCCGGATGCTGGGTTAAATCTTCCAGCCGAATGACCTGACGCGCTTCAAACGCTGCACGCACCAATCCCCGTCCCTGCGGACACTCCGCTATCCGTGCCTTCTCCTCCTGACTCATTCCAGTGTTGAAAAATTCCCGAACAGCTCCGTTATCATCAAAAAGTGCAAATGCACTATATCGTGCCCGTACAATCTCCTGCGCTTTCTCCGCTATTGCCCGCCCAACTTCTGCCTCCGGACGCTCTTCTGCTATCAACCGGGAAATCTGTACCGAAGACTGGAGCGCTGCAATTTGCTGCTGCGCATACCGAATTGCCTCCCGGAGTCCCTCAGCAATCTCTCGAAACTCATTTTGATACTGCTCCACAATCTCACGAAGTGGTGTTTCCGCATCTCCTCCTCCCTGAAAAGCTCGCACAGCATCCTGAAGGGACACGATACCCCGCAGAATATTCCGCATCCCTCCCGTTGTCAGAACAATGGTAAGAACTAACAAAACGAGCACTCCAATGCCTATGGCTGCCGCCATTTGGAAACGGCGACTCTGCAAATCAGCAATATATTCCTGTAAAACCTGGGTCCCTTGTTCCACAATTTGATATCCCTGATCAATCACTGTCGTTGCCCTATCGAAAAACTCCTTGCTTTCAATCTCAATAAAGTCAGAGTAAACAAACGTTTCCTGTACAAAATCTCTAAATGCAGCGAACTGCTGAATGTATTCCCTCAGGTTTTTCACTACTGGCTGCAGCGGATGATCGGCAGGTAAACGAATCTCTTTCAGCAATAGCTCCATTTCCTCCATAGCTATCCGGAGCGAGACAAGCCGCTGAATAATGTCAAGACGGGACTGGAAGTCAATTGTGTCTATCGCTGCTGCCGCCGCACCGTACGCCCGCAACTGCCCTATCTGTTCTAGCACAGGCAACAATTGTCCTTGAAGAAGATTCAGGAGATCTCGAACAGCAGTATCATCAACCCCTGTTGCCAGGAGTTTCAACTGATCAGTTACAACGAACAGCTTGCGAACTGCTCGAGTGTGACTTTCAAACGACTGCTTGGCAGTCAACATCTCCCACTCTGCTACGGCAGTATCGATCTGCCGTGCTGCCAATTGCCAGAGGTACTGTAACACTGGATCCAGTGCTTTCTGCTGTATTAAAGTGTCGATACGATGCTCCTGCCGATCCAGCAATATCCGTGTTTCCTCAATTCCTGACTGAACGTCTTCTGCTCCCCGAAGAAAGGCAAAGACCAGCCCCCGATGAATCTGAACCAACCGTACCATTCGCCATACCTCATCAAAGAGCCGGGTGCTGGCAGCAGACTGCGACAATCCTTGCATCGAATAGGAAAACTCTACGATTGTTGTTACCAATGGGATTGCAACACTTAAAGCAGCAAAAAGCGAAATTGAAAGAAAAATTCTCCTTATTCTCCACCTTCTTAACAGGCTTACTTTCGACTTTTTCATGATATGCTAAGACTCCCTTGTTTGACTTTACCGCTACCCACCTCTTAAATTTACTAAAATACAAAAAAGTCGTTAATATGCTTGTCGACGATTCGGGAAAGCTTCAAAAGGTAAAGTCATCTACAGTAGCAAATGCAACGAATAGGCTTTACTTTATCACCACACCTGTCCGTAAGGACCACAAAAACAAATCCAGATGAGCAGGTGTGAGACCAACGGCACGAGCAAAATCACGGAAAATTTTTTCTATGATCTCATATTGCTTTTTGGTCCTCGGGACAGTCATTCGGGATAAAATACCCACCTCTATCATCATTCGCACAATATGGCGATCTATGATCGCAACGTCAAGATGTCCAATATTCCGCAGGAAGTGAGAAGCTTCTTTCCAGCCTAAGCCCTTCACCGTTCGCACTAAAAACTGCCGTTTTGTAGCTACTGTCTCTGCTGCCGCTAAACCCGAAGCTATGACCTGCCAGTGCGCTTTGAGCCAGCATAACCGCTCTGCCTTTTGTCGATGAAAGCGAATATAATGGCGTGGGTCCCGCAACAACGACAGAGGATCGACATCGGCAAATTGAAAATTCAACGCCTCCAATTGCCGTTGTACTTGCAAAGCATGCTCTGCCTTTGACTGGGGCGTACAGAGGCAAAAGCACATTTCGTAAAAGTACTGTTCTTTCGGAAGTCGAAGAAAACTGTCAATTCGTTGCTCAATAATTGGTGCAACCTGTTGATAACGCTCGTCCCACCGATCCCAAAAGCGGCGTGCTAATTGATACAACTGCATCATTAACGCTTTTTCTACCCGTGACAACAAATAGCCTCTTTTTGTACCCGTCCCGGAATACTTTGACTTACCCTCTGGCTTTAGCTCAACGGCACAAACACTATTGCCGGACTTCTGCATAGTGCTATGGCTTCCGAAGCTTTCCAAAAGCCGAATCAATAGCGGTTGGATGTTCAACCCAATCTGCAACAAAAATATTGGTTTCCCTTGTTGGCTTCCGTTCTTTGTTCCGGTTCGAGGCAAAGACCAACTTTTTACCGTCGAAGGAGAACATCGGAAAAGCATCGAAGGTTCCGGAGTGTGTAATCTGTTCCATTGCACCAGTCTGCAAGTCAACCATAAAAATGTCAAACAACCACGGTCTATCCTGCAGACGGTGATGATTGGAACAGAACAGCACCTTGGTTCCATCAGGATGGAAAAAAGGTGCCCATTGCGCTCCGGGCAGGTCTGTTACCTTCTGTACATTTGACCCATCAATGTTTGCTATGTACACATCCATCTCCGTTGGCTGGACCAATCCCTGCGCCAGCAACTCTTTGTAAACTCGCACTTCTTCCTCCGTTTTGGGTCGGCTCGCACGCCAGACGATTTTCTTAGAATCACGTGAGAAAAAGGCTCCTCCATCATATCCCAGCTCGTGCGTCAGCTGCAGCAGCTCTCCTGTCTGCAAATCATACCGCCACAATTCCAGATCACCAGAGCGATCAGAGGTAAAGACAACGTAGCGACCGTCAGGGGAAACAGTTGCTTCAGCGTCATATCCAGGACCGCCAATGAGCACTTCAGGATCCGATCCATCGGGATTGGCAACGTAGATGTCATACGTATCATAAATGGGCCAGACATATCGTCCTCCCCGCCGTTCTGGAATCGGAGGACAAGCAGAATCCGCTGCATGCGTGGAGGCATAAAGAATCCTGCCATCCGGTAAGAAGTAAGAGCAGGTTGTTCGTCCCTTTCCGGTTGATACCAGTCGATATCGCACTCCGTCTGAAAATGGCTTTCCATCAGCTCGCATCACAAAAATTTGATCGCATCCCTGCGGATTGATTTTTTGCCAATCCGTCTGAAAAACCAGCAAAGAATCATCAAAGCTCCAATACGCTTCCGCATTGTTCCCGCCAAAGGTAAGCTGGCGAATGTTCCGCAGGTGCAACTCGCCAGGGAATCGCAAGGTATCCTTCGAAGGATCATATTGTTCCTGTCCAGTATTCTGCACTTCCGGATTTCCTGTGCTGCATCCGGCTACAAACAACACAATCAGAACTCCCAGTAGCGACCGCATCGATATACCGCTCCTTTGACTATCCAACAGACTCACAGAGTTAAAGTTCAAGGTAACGAGTACCGGAAATGTTTAGCGTCAGGCTGGCTGGTTTCTGAAGCTCCACAGCGTGTTCAATAGCATCTCTTGCAAACAAAAAAAGGGTGCCGAATGGCACCCCTTTCGCTCTATCCATACCTGCTCTGCTCCCTTACCTCACTACCTCTACCTTCACCCGCGCTTCCGCCTGCCCCTGCCGCAACACTACCACATACACCCCGCTGCTCAATCCAGCCCCGAT